>JBBRCQ010000031.1:0-45793 GCA_038204725.1 Bacteroidales bacterium
TTGGCACGTGTTTTCCAATCAGTATTTTCCATAATATTTCGTTCTTTAATATTTAGTACAAATATACTATAATAAATACATAAAAACTATAAATGGAACGAATTTATTTTTGTAAAATATTAGATTTAATTCACCCCACCCTACGGGCTAAAAAGACGTATAAAAGCTTTTCAACTTCACTAATATTGCTTTTCTCCGTAGGAGATCAATATCAATAGAATAAATGAAGAAATGGCATTGGAATTTCCAGTAGGGAATTAACTTTTTAATCAAATTATTCAATATTTGAAAAACATTACAATCTTGCTAAAAAAGTTAATGTCCTACGGACAAAAAATACAAAACATTTTACTTATTTCTATTGATATTAAAGCCCTCCGAGCTAAAAAGACGTATAATAACTTTTCAACTTCACTAATATTGCTTTTCTCCGTAGGAGATCAATATCAATAGAATAAATGAAGAATAGGAAATTGAAATTTCCAATAGGGAATTAATTTTTTAAACTATTGGTTTAAAAACATATCTTTCATCATATTCTATTTCGAATTCTTTTAAAAGTTCAAGATATTCCTCATAAAATGTATTTTTATGATGATGCTGTTGTTGGTTTTCGATATAATTTGCAATATCAGGTGTTTGCGATTTTCCACAAGAGAAGGCACCAAATCCTTCCTGCCAGGAAAATTTTCCACTTACCAGTTTATTACTATTAATCCACAATGAAGAACTTCTCTTTATATGAAACATAAAATCTGAAGGTGCTTGTGTTGGTTGCATACTGACAAGTACATGAACATGGTCAGGCATTCCATTCATTACAAATGTTTTATTTCCTTGTTGTTCAATAATACCATTCATGTATTTGTAAAGTTCGGTTTGCCAATTTTTGTTGATTAAAGAAGGGCGGTTTTGAACGGCAAATACATAATGGACATACAATTGTGTGTAAGTGTTTGGCATGGTGTGAATGTTTTTTACAAATATAATACTTTTTTATAGTGATAGTTAGCATTCAATAAATATTACATTTCTACATGTTGAAAAATAGGAATTGGTTAAACATTACAATCTTGCTAAAATGTTAATGTCCTACGGACAAAAGAAATACAAACCATTTTACTTATTTCTATTGATATTAAAGCCCTACGGGCTAAAAAGACGTATAATAACTTTTCAACTTCACTAATATTGCTTTTCTCCGTAGGAGATCAATATCAATAGAAAATGAAGAATATGACATTGGAATTTCCCATAGGGAATTAACTTTTTAAGGTCCTTCGGGCTAAAAGACGAATAAAAGGTATTTAACCGATGGTATTTGTGATTTAACATAAGAAAAATTCTAATTTTACATTTTTACTTTTAAAAACTTAACGAACTTTACAAACTTAAATAAAAGATTATGAAAGCAATCATCATTGGAGCCACCGGACTTATTGGCTCAAATCTCCTGAAAATTCTAGAAAAGGATAATTATTACGATGAAATCGAAGTTTGGGTAAGAAAATCATTTTTTACAGCAACTTCAAAAACAAAAACAAAAATCATTGATTTCGATCAACTTCCGGATACTATTACTGGACAACATGTATTTTGCTGTGTAGGTTCCACCATTAAAAAAGCAAAAACCAAAGAAGCTTTTCGCAAGGTAGATTTTGACATTCCTGTAAATATTGCAAAACTATGTCAGAAAGCAGCGGTTGAAAAGCTTTTTGTAATTTCCTCGTTAGGTGCAAATCAATTCTCCAACAACAACTATCTCAAGACCAAAGGTGAAATGGAATCTGTAATCAGTCAATTGAATATACCTACTGTAACCTTTTTACGTCCTTCCATACTTTTGGGTAAACGCAATGAGTTCAGGTTGGGAGAACTAATCGGCAAGTTGATGATTCGTGGTATTGGTATATTTTTCTTTGGAAAACTTAAAAAATACAGAGGCATAGCAGCATCTACTGTTGCCAGCGCCATGTGTAAACTTGCTAAAGACAATACTGTTGGCAAAAGAATTATTGAATCGGATGAGATAGTGCGCATTGGGAAATAATTTAATGAAGTATCATCCGATGAAATCCTTATAGCTTTTGAATCATGTCCTTTACTATTTCTTTGTTTGCCCACAAAGCACAACCTCCATTGGTTTCGGTTAATAAATGATGGTTTTCCCTAATCATCGTCATTACTTTGGATTGCAAGGCATCTATTAAACTTACAGAGGTGATTTGCATATCCGAAAAAGGAGCAAACGGACATGGTTCAACTTTTCCCTGCGCATTTACATGGATAAAACCTCTACCTGCAGCCAGACATCCGCCGGTTTTTTCTTCATCGCCCGGAAATGCAAAGAATACCGCATTAAAACACTTTTTGAAATAATTGACTTTGTGTATCAAAATATCACGTTGGGCTGACTGCAATACGAGATGTTCCGATTGCTCATCCACAGGCACATATTCAATAAAGAATACAAAATGAATCCTATTCTTTATTGAATGACGAGTTTTTGATTTTGAACTACTTTCAATTTGTCAACATCAGTAATCAACAGATTTATTAACTATTCAACCAATCCTTAAACTTAGCAACTTTGTCGATACTCACAAAAACTTCTTCTTTCCTTGCCGGGATTAAATCTAATTTCAGATGGCTTTTGGGGAAAACATGAACATTGGCAATGGCTTTCATTTTAACCAGAAACTGCCGGTTGATTCTAAAAAACTGCTGAGGATCCATCAATGAAATCAGATGATCGAGGCTGTAATCGATCGGATATTCCATATTTTCGTTGGTTACCATAAAAGTAATGCTAGATTGAGAATAGAAATATGCAATTTCGGAAATATCTATTGTTTTAATTTTGGTTCCAATGGTAATTGAAAACCGGCTTTTATAAGTTGGTACTTTGTTATTGATCAAACTAAAAAGTGACTGCAAGTCTAAATGGGTTGAATTGGTTTTATTCCAGTCTTGATATTTTAGAATGGCTTTATTTAAATCATCCTGCGAGATCGGTTTTAATAAATAATCAATACTCTTGAGTTTAAATGCTTTGATAGCATATTCGTCAAAAGCGGTAGTAAAGATGATGGGAGATTTTACTTCTACTTTATCAAAAATGGCAAAACTTAGATCGTCCTCCAGGTGAATATCCAGGAATATCAGATCCGGTTGTGGATGTGTTTTAAACCATTGGATCGCTTCTTCAACAGATTCAATTTTAGCCATAATGTTAATACTTGGATCAAAATGTCTGATCATGGTTTCCAATCGGCGTGCGGCCAATTCTTCATCTTCTAATATAATAATGTTCATCTTATTAATTTTTATAATAGTGGTATTTTTGCTTCAAAATTATCATTTACAATGCCATAAGCTATTTTCTTATCCGTTAGATATCCATATCGCGTTTCAATATTATTCAATCCAACGCCTGTAGATTCTATTCTGTTATCACGGATTTGCAAATTATTGATAACATGCAAATAATCATTTTCATCCGTATAAATATCAATTAACAATGGATTTTTCCTTGAAAAAGTATTGTGTTTAATGGCATTTTCTATCAGCAATTGTAATGCGATGGGAGGTAACAGCATGATGAGTTTATCCTCCGTTAAATGTATATTGATTTTTATTTTATCTTTAAACCGGATTTCAAGTAAATAGACATACGCTTTTAAAAAATCCATTTCGGTTTCAAGACTTACCAGATCTTTTTCTTTATTTTCGAGCACATAACGATATACTTTCGAGAGCTGTTCAGTAAATCTTTCAGCTGTATCAGGTTCGGGTTTGATTAATGAAATCAACACATTTAAACTATTAAACAAAAAGTGCGGATTCACCTGATTTTTGAGCAATTCAAACTGCGACTGCAGATTCTCCTTCTGTAAACGTAACAATTGGGTCTTGGCATTGGTGAGTTGAATGGTTCTCTCTTCTATTTTCTGTTCCAGATCCTGATTAATGTTTTGCAGGATTTCTTTTGATTTTTTTAATTCTTCTTTTGTTTTTAATCTGGAGGTTATGTCTCTTAATATTCCTACTCCATTCCATTTTCCTTTGAAGGAGAAGGATGAAATGGACAACTCATAGTTGAATTCAGTACCATCTTTACGAATCGCAAGTAATTCCAATGCTTTTTGCTTGGGCAAAGTAATTTCACCTTTTACAAATTTTATCATTTTTCTCCTGTAATTCTCACGCAAGTATTCAGGTGTGATAGTCTCATGCAAATCTTTAAACATTACATCTTCGGCTTTATAACCGAATATTTTTTCTGAAGCATCGTTCCAATAAGTTATCTGACCGAGATGATTGATCATTAAAATGGCATCCATCGCACTGGAAGTAAGGGTTCTGAATTTTTCCTCACTTTCTTTGAGCAACAATTCTGCTTTCTTTCGTTCCGAAATATCCCGGATATAGGTTTGTGTTGCAATTTTTCCGTTAAAATTAATGATACTGTTATTCAGCTCAACCGGTTTAAAATTCCCCCTCTTATCAACCAATACTGATTCGTAAATCTGAGGTACTTCTTTGCCATGTTGCCGCAATTGATAATAATCAATAATTTTAGGTTTTTCTTCCTCCGAAAGATAGTTCAAAAAAGGAGTATCCAACATCGCATCTACACTATATCCAAGTATTTCGGCCATCATTTGATTGATAAACCGCACATAACCATCCTGCAGTATAACAATGCCATCATTCGCTTTTTCAACCAATGCTTTGTATTTCTCCTGACTTTCTCTGAGGGCTTGTTCGTCCATTCGTTTCTGACTCTGGTCACGTAAAATAACAAATGCAGCCGGTAAACCGTTAAAATCTATGGTAGTGCTGTTTAATTCCATATAAAAAACACTGCCGTCTTTCCTGATACCTTTTGCATTGTATATCAATGGAAAATCTTCGCCATTCATCCTTCGGTTATGGATTTCCAGCATCATTTTTCTATCTTCTTCCATCACGATTGTATGAAAATCCATGCCGTTTAATTCATCTTCCGAATAGCCGGTCATAGTACAAAAAGCAGGGTTCATTAATCTAAACTTTCCTTTTTGAATAATGATGATCCCATCGGTAGCTTTATTGAGAAGGTTGCGGTATTTTTCTTCGCTTTCGTGTAATGCTTTTTCTGTTTTTTTACGTTCGTTGATATTGCGCGAAACGCCGAGTATTTCCTTGATTTCGCCCTTATCATCCGTAATAAAAGATGCAACCAATTCTATCCATACTGTAGAACCATCTTTGCACCATTGTTCCAGCTCTCCAATCAAAAAATCCGTATTTTTCCCTTCATAAAAATCAGTCATCTTTTTTTCAAGCAATTCGTTTGCTATGATGTTAGATTCCGTTGTAAGAGATGCTTCCACGCTTTGAGCCATTACTTCTTCAGGAGTGTATCCTCTCAATTTAATAACTGAAGGACTCACATAAGTAAACCGTCTGGTTTTCATATTCAACACCCATACTACATCCTGCATATTTTCGTTTACCAAACGAAAAATATCTTCATTCTGTTTGATTTTTAGTTCATTTTCGTATATGGATGCCAGCCGCTTGTTATTGATAAAGGCAATACCACTTCCCATCAAAAAAGTTTCAATATAAATAAAATTATATTTTGTAAACAATGCCCAATCCACATAACTTTTTGACGTAAATAGGATGATACCTGAGTAAACTAAAATAAACAGCAATGCATTTATGATCAACTCAAAAAAACCAAATGGAACGAACAACAGCCAGGCAATCAGAATAAAATTCAGACCAAACCAATAAGGACTTAACAATCCTCCCGTTAAGCTTGCCAACATGGCCGAATAAAGCACTGATATAAAGAAACCAAGAATCAATTGAATTTTCAAATACATTCTATTCTTGTGGAAAGATGCAATAACAAAACTGCCAATGTAAAATAGTATACAGGCTAATCTTAATAAAAATACAGGTTGTTTGTTTGTTACATTCAAGGTATGATCCATAAAATGCCAGCTGACAACTATAAAAAGCCCGATAATGGTTATAACGATAAAAGCAAGTTTCAGATGACTTTCTCTGAATTTAACAAAATCAGTATTTTTATTGAGTGTGTTCAGTTTACTGATCCAATGCTGATTTCCTTCCATTTTTTTAAGATTTAAAGCTATCGATTACCACAAAAGGAACTTCCATCTGCAAACTACCCGATTGTGAAATTTTATTTAATCTGTTTTCAACTTCCGATACAATTTTTTCAACACATTGTGTAGGTTGCAAAAGCTGTATCCATTCGTTGACGAAGATCCTTCTGATGAATGAATGATTCAGAAAAGCAGTTCCATTGATACATTTGATTGTGAATTTTTCTTCGTATACATTTTTGATTGTAAACCCCGCTTTGGTAATTAAAGCGCACTGTTCCTTTATACTTTTGCGTTTATGCCGAATATGCTCAATCAAGGATTCGATGACAGAAAAATATCCATTTTCGAGTAATAACTCAGTTAAAACTTCATAAAACAACGAAAAGGTTCCCGGTAAATTAGCCGAAATCACCAATTGTGCATTTACGGCTGCAGTACGAAAACATTCATTTAACACCTTTTCTTCATTTTGGGTATTGTTCAGTCCATTGTTAGAAACGATTAAGTTAAAATAATTATTTTCAAAAGGCATTTCTTCTGATTTACAATCATACAAAGTTATGTTTTTCAATTGTAAAGTATTTATTTTTTCTTTCAAGCGGGATATAGCTTTTTCCCATGGATCTATCCCAAAACATTGAGCGGTACTGCCCAGCCGTTGCGAAATTTCTATCAACGGGAAACCTGTTGCGCAACCGATATCCAGCATTTTGGTATTTGCAGTGTAATTAATTACATCCAGCAATTTTAAACCAAAAGGAGCCGACCACAATGGCAGTTCATCATAAGCAGAAACCATAGCAGTGTCGTAGCTGCCGAACAGAACAGGGCTTTCGGCATTGAGTTGGTTAGAAGAAGTATTAGAAGTTGATTGCACTTTTTTATTTTTTTACAAAACTATAAAAAGTACAGCTTCCGTTTCAAATAAAATACGTTCAATGACGTGTTTTTTATATTAAATGGGAGAAAGAGAAGGTTGATGCTTTGCAGTTTTGTTGATGTTATAATTTGGAGGCTCATACTTTCCCGAATAACAATTTCTAACCTAAGCTATCGCATAGCGTCGAAAATTATAGCTCGGGACTGAGCAAAAGCTCAGTTTACTTTAACCTTCAAGAACCATAGGAATAAGGTGTTCTGTTAACAATAGATCTTCCAAGCGTAATTTCGTCGGTATATTCAAGGTTATCGCCCACGGCTATTCCTCTGGCAATGGTTGATATAATAATATCGTATGGTTTTAGCTGTTTAGATATGTAAAAAATAGTTGTATCACCTTCGATAGTG
Source organism: Bacteroidales bacterium (assembly GCA_038204725.1). GTDB lineage: Bacteria > Bacteroidota > Bacteroidia > Bacteroidales > JACABE01 > JACABE01. Next base: position 7,419 of record JBBRCQ010000031.1, read on the forward strand.
GCAGGAAGTGCCATGATGATTTCTGTGATGCCACCCAATGCAACTTTTTCTATCAAGCTACTAATGGTTAATTCCGAAGGGCCAATCCCTTCCATCGGCGAGATGATGCCACCCAACACGTGATATACTCCATTAAACTGAGAGGTATTCTCAATGGCCATAACATCTCTTACATCTTCCACAACGCATATAAACGAATGGTTTCGCTTAGAATTGTTGCATATTTCGCACACTTCATGATCGGAAATATTATGGCATTGACGACAAAACATCGTTTCTTTCCGCATTTTGATAATGGAAAACCCAAAATTCTCAACCGATATTTCGTCTTGTTTTAAAAGATACAATGCCAATCGCATTGCAGTTTTCTTGCCGATACCAGGCAGTCGCGAAAGCTCATTCACTGCATTTTCAACCAGTTTTGAAGGAAAATTATCCATTTTGTTTGTAATTGGTTATTGGTTAATTGAAATTTGTTTGTTTGGTTATTGGGTTATTTAGTTAGTGATTATTATCTATTCCGTTTAATGATCATGATTATTATTTATTATGTTGGTGAGTATTTGGAAAGTTCCGTGGTAGCAATTCCTAAATTAATAGAGGCATGAAACTTATTAACTCAATAACTTATTAGCCAATAAACTCATTAACCCATAAACTTAATAACCCAATAACTCAACAACTCAGCAACTCAACATCCTAACAATCAGCATCTTTTAATTAACTCATTTTATTAACGCTAAAAACAACAAAAATCTTAACTTTGCCCGCACAAAAGTACAATTTTTTCACGCTAATTTTATACCTATTGACACCACAATTAATACTTTTCAGTTTTTTAGCTTATACTTTATTGTTGTTTGTGATTACCTGGATCACAGCCCGCAAAGCAGATAATCAATCTTTTTACATAGGGAATAAAACTTCTCCCTGGTATGTGGTAGCTTATGGCATGATTGGCGCATCACTCTCAGGTGTAACTTTTATGTCGGTTCCGGGATGGGTAAAAGACACACAGTTTACGTATATGATGGTAGTGTTTGGATTTTTTGTCGGCTATATCATTATTGCCAATGTTCTGATGCCTTTGTATTATCGTTTAAACCTTACCTCAATTTACAGTTATCTGGAACAACGCTTTGGCTTCTGGTCTTATAAAACCGGTGCTTTCTTTTTTATCTTATCAAGGGTCATCGGTGCTTCCTTCCGAATGTTTCTGGTGGTGAATGTTTTGCAGATCTTTATTTTTGATGCCTGGGGTATACCATTTGGGTTTACAGTAAGTATGTTTATTTTATTGATCATCCTTTATACTTTTAAAGGAGGCATAAAAACCATTATATGGACCGACACACTGCAAACCACCTTTATGCTGAGTGCATTGGTACTGACCATTGTTTTTATATTAAAAGACCTGAATGTTGGCTTTGGCGATATGGTACACAAAGTACTGGCAGCAGATTATTCAAGAGTTGTTATTACTGACTGGACGGATAAAAGACATTTTATCAAACAATTTTTGAGTGGTGTGTTTATTTGTATTGTTATGACAGGACTAGATCAGGAAATGATGCAGAAGAACCTGAGTTGCCGCAACCTGAAAGATGCCAAAAAGAATATGATTAGCTTTAGCTTTATATTGGTTTTGGTAAATATGCTGTTTTTATTTTTAGGTGCTATTTTATTGGTTTATGTCAATACCAAAGGAATTACAATGCCCGAACGCACAGATGACTTGTTTTCAATTATTTCTATCAACTACTTAGGCCCCATTGCAGGTTTGGTATTTGTTCTTGGACTAATTTCAGCTGCTTATCCAAGTGCAGATGGCGCATTGACTTCCTTAACTACTTCGTTTTGTATTGACTTTTTAGGGTTAGGCAAAAACAAAACCTTAACTGAGAAACAAAAAACTAACACCCGTTACATTGTCCATATTGGATTTGCAATCCTTTTATTAATTGTAATTGTTATTTTCAGAGCTATTAACGACAGGGCTGTTATCGACAAGCTATATACTGTTGCCGGTTACACCTATGGTCCTTTGCTGGGTTTATTTGCATTTGGATTGTTTACCAAACTCAAGGTGAGAGACCATTGGGTTCCCATTATTGCCATTCTTTCGCCGATAGTATGTTATATAATCAGCGAAAACAGTGTATATTTACTGAATGGCTATAAATTTGGATTCGAATTATTAATAATCAATGGTTTAATTACTTATACCGGGCTTTGGCTGGCAAGGAAGAAAGATAAAAATATACCTTTAGTTACAAACATTGCTGAAATAAAATAGTTACTTTTAATTTAAAAGAAACATAACAAGAATTTTTCAAATTACTTCATAATGCCATAAATGAACTAGTTTCATAAATATATTGTACTTTTGTAGTCAAAGCTAAAAGTTACCAATTAATAAGTTACGATTATTATTGAAAAATTAAATAATTAAGCTATATGTTACAATTAAAGAAAACATTTTACATACTTGGGTTAACCTCATTGTTACTTATATCCTGTAAAAGTAATTATCAGGTTATACATGTTACCAAAAATGTTGTTCCGGATAACAAAGCAGGTTTTTATTATGCTCTTCCACAAACTTACATTAAAGTTAACTTTACAGTGAATCAACAGGAAAAGGTAAAAGGACCTTATTCGGATTATGCCAAAAAATATTTTGGGTTGAACAATGTAATTGACCATAATTCAACGGAATATAAAATTACTGATTTAAAAATTGAAACTTTTTCGGAACCGGATTCTGCTCAATATTATTTTGTTGAAATCAACGACAGTAAATTAGGCATAATAGTGAACCGATTGGGTTTAATTGAAGCTGTAAATCCTCCGGGGAAACATGCTGTAAAAATTGAAAAACGATTGAAAATTGATTCTGTTTCTGCATCACAAAAAAAAGAATATCCTGAACTTTTCAGGATGTTTGCCGATTTGAGCCTGTACGAAAAAGTGGATACCGTTTATACCCGTGTAAAAATTGACTCTGTATACAAAAATGTTAAAATTGACACACTGTTTACTTTAGAAAAAACATTGAAAACATCCATCGTAGAAAAACCCACCGAACAAAAGGTAAAAGAAATTGCAGATCTGATTGCCAAAATAAAAGACAACCGTTTCAGTCTTTTGATAGGAGATCTGGAAGTGAACGACAAAAAAAGCATAGAATTTATGTATGCCGAATTACAAAACCTTGAAAACGAATACATGAAACTTTTCACAGGTATTACTCTAAATCATACTTCAACATATACTTATATATATCTTCCTGAAAAAGACACCAATAGTAATACCACGCAAGCAGTACTCTGCAAATTTTCATCTGCAAAAGGAATGTTGGATTTAACGGATCCCACCGGCGATAATGTATACATTCAGGTAACTGACAATCATTCAACGTTGAATGTTGCTCATTACAATTCCGAAAAAAAGAAAAAACAAAAAGGTAAACATGGTTTTTATTTCCGCATGCCTGCATACGCTGATATTGATATCATACACAATAACAACCTATTGCAAACTTCAAAACAATTAATCCCTCAGCTGGGTATTGTTATTTCACTACCCATCAACAATGCTTTTTTACAATATGACGAAAATACAGGAAATGTTCGGCAGTTGCAAATAGGAGATTGAGAAGACCGAAGTCGGAAGTTGAGCGGAGCGAAATCCCGAAAGCGAAGCGATTCGGGATTGAAATACTAAAAAATAATAATAATCTCAAATCACTGAGCGGAACTGTGATGTGGTTATCGAGCGGAGTCGAAGTGCTGATTAGTAATTACTAATTTCTTAACCACCTTTCGCCTATCCAATATCCTATAACCATTCCCGAATAACAATTTCTAACTCATACTTCGACTATGCTCAGTAACCATACTTCGTAAGAAATTGTAACTCGGGACTAAGCTAAAGCATAGTAACCATTAACTATTAACCATTAACCATTAACCATTAACCATTAACCATTAACCATTAACCATTAACTATTAACTATTAACCATTAACTATTAACTATTAACCATTAACCAATAACCATTAACCCCTAACCATTAACCGCTTTCCTTATTTTCACCAACACTTTCAACAATTCCTCCAGCTGATGCAATGGAAGCATATTAGCACCGTCTGACTTAGCAATCGCGGGGTTGGGATGGGTTTCAACAAAGATACCATCAGCACCACAAGCTATGGAAGCTTTGGCAATAGTGGCAATCATTTCGGGTTGTCCGCCCGACACACCGGTGGATTGATTGGGTTGTTGCAACGAATGGGTAATATCAACAATAACGGGTACATCATTTTTCTGCATTTCAACAATGCCTCTAAAATCGACAATTAAATCCTGATAACCGAACATAGTTCCGCGTTCGGTAAGCATAATATTGTGGTTTCCGGCAGCTCTTACTTTATCAACCGCAAATTGCATGGAAGCAGCCGAAAGAAACTGTCCTTTTTTAATATTGACAATTTTCCCTGTTTTGGCTGCAGCTATCAGTAAATCGGTCTGACGACATAAAAAAGCCGGTATTTGCAATATATCAACATATTTAGCAGCTAGCTCAGCTTCTTCAGCAGTGTGAATATCAGTGATTACTGGAATATTGTATTTCTCGCCTATATCTTTTAAAATTTCAAGACCGGTTAAATCGCCAATTCCGGTAAATGCATCCATTTTTGAACGGTTTGCCTTGCGATAAGAGGCTTTAAAAATAAAAGGAATTTGTAATTTGTCTGTTATTTTTAGAATAGTTTCAGCAATTTCGTAAGGCATCTTCTCATTTTCAATCACACAAGGGCCGGCAATCAGAAAGAAATTACCTGATTTGCAATGCTTTATTTTTGGAATACGATCAATACTTATCAACATAGGATTTGTGAATTATTTATCTGTAAAATTACAATTAGTTTTTAAAATAGGCTTACATTTGATACAATTATTATCATACTGTCTTTTTAACATAAGATATTGTAATTATGGCTGTAACAAAAAAGAAAAAAAATTTACGTAAGAAAATAAAGTATTTCAAATTTGAAGTAAAGTTGTCGAAACCCGAAAAAGAAAAAATAGCTTTTTTTTGTGCAGTAAAAAAAACAACAGCTAACAAATTGATAAAAAATGCCTTACGCGAATATTTAAAACGTCATGGTGGCGAATTGAAACGACCTGAAGTAATTGAAAAAAATCAAATGAATATATTTGATATTATTGATGATGGTGCTGAAAGTGTTGAAATGACTGGATAATGTGGATTTATGAGAATTAAGCCAATACATCAGTTTATATGAAGGTTCCTTACCGATTTCATATTATTACGTAGTTTCCATAGGGTTGAACATTGCGTAAAGCCTTTGAAACTTATGATAATTAAGCCTCACAGCAATTTACAAGTTCCAACAATTGAATTTTTATACATTTCAGCGAAACAAAAGTGGATTAAATTTGATTGTTTTTTCAATAAATGATAACTTTGCAAAAAAATCAAACTTACATAAAAATATAAAGAGTGGATATTTTCGAAAAAATCAAAAAGAACTTTGGTCCTTTGGGACAATATGCCAAACAGGCACACGGATATTATATGTTTCCAAAACTGGAAGGTGAAATTTCAACCCGTATGAACTTTCGTGGAAGAGAGCGATTAATCTGGAGTTTGAACAATTACCTGGGCTTAGCCAACATGCCCGAAATAAGGGAAGCGGATGCTCAGGCAGCCAAAGACTGGGGATTAGCAGCACCTATGGGTGCCCGCATGATGTCGGGTCAAACCAAATACCACGAACAACTGGAACGTGAACTGGCAGATTTCGTCAGTAAAGAATCGGCTTATTTATTGAATTTCGGATATCAGGGTATGGTTTCTATCATTGATTCACTGGTTGACCGCAATGATGTGATTGTATACGATTCCGAAGCACATGCATGTATTATGGATGGTATGCGTTTGCATATCGGCAAACGATTTGTTTTCCCTCACAACAATATGGAAAGTTGCGAAAAGCAATTGCAAAGAGCTACAAAAGTAACCAAAGAAACCGGTGGCGGTATTTTGGTTATCACTGAAGGTGTTTTTGGAATGAGCGGCGATATGGGCAATGTAAAAGCCATTGTGGAAATGAAAAAGAAATACAATTTCCGTTTATTGGTCGATGATGCACATGGTTTTGGAACCATGGGCAAAACAGGCGCCGGAACCGGAGAAGAACAAGGTGTACAAGACGGTATTGATGTGTATTTTGCTACTTTTGCCAAATCCATGGCCGGAATTGGTGCCTTTGTTGCTGCAGAAGAAGAAATTATAAAATTTTTCATGTACAACCTGCGTTCACAGATCTATGCCAAATCATTACCCATGCCCATCGTAATCGGTTCATTGAAAAGACTTGAAATTATACGTACCCATCCAGAGTTGAAAGAAAAGCTATGGACCATCGTTCATGCCTTACAAAGTGGTTTAAAAGAAAGGGGTTTCAATATTGGTGATACTCAATCGCCTGTTACACCTGTATTTTTATCGGGCAATGTTCCTGAAGCTACCCAATTGGCTTATGATTTACGCGAAACCTATAACATCTTCTGTTCTATCGTTGCCTATCCGGTAATACCAAAGGGACTTATCATGCTCCGTCTGATTCCTACGGCCGTTCATACGATGGAAGATGTTCAGTATACGCTGGATGCTTTTGAAAAGATTAAATGCAAATTAGATTCAGGCGAATATGCTGCCAGCGGCATGGCAGACATTGCCATCGCCTAACTATTAAATTTTTAAAAAAAAGCCGGTTATCAACATTTTGATGACCGGCTTTTTTTTAATTTTCATACTTCCACTGAAAACCTTCTAAAGTTTCATTCAAATCACAGCAGATCTTCACTCCTGCTCTGATAATACGCTTTTATTTTCATATATACTACAGCCAGCAAACACGAAACTAACGTTATGCCCACAAACCATAACACGCTTTGTATCAGGTTTTGGGTACGATAGATAGCTGTTGCAATGTTGCCGATGATTATCCATTGGATTATATAAATAACGGTAACATTTTGGCCGGTCCAGGACAAATAATCAATAACCAATGTAATTTTTACCCATTTAGTAATGTAATGTATGATAACAACATACAACATCATAAAACCTATAACCCATAAGAAAAAAGCAAACCCGTGATGGTAATATGCCGGTAGATCAGCTGATATTTTGAATGCATAAGGCGTAAAAACCAGCAGTATCAAACTCAGTAATCCTAAAAAAATCCGGTGAATATAGGTAAATTTATGAATGTAGTTTTTGTATTGATCGTATATTAACTTAAATATATAACCACTCAACACATATGAAAACCATGGGAATAAAGGAAAATACGAATAACTTGAATTACCGGTTATAAATGCTAAATAAAAACGATGATCATTTACACCGGTATGCACAAAACTACCAACTACAGCAAACAAAACCATGAGCGACAGGTATAAAAGCAAATTCTTTTTTGAAATCAATTGTAAGAGTGCAATTAAAACAATGCTCAATCCAGCCAGTGTTAATATGTCAGCACCAAAAATAAAATGTAAAGGATCTAAATCGTACTTTCCCTGAAATATAGTAATCAAAAGATGAATAGAACGGACGATATTCAATAAAATTCCCAACAAGAACAAGGCAACTCCTCTTTTTAACAGAAACATAAACGATTTGTCGGAAGCGGCTAAGAAATAACCCATTACTGCCACGAACACAGGTGCGCAAAACGGGCCACCCAGAAAATAGAAGATGTGTCCAATGATAGTTTCATTAGCTGCAACAGAAGCAAACTGTTCCATGACATGAACCTGTATCATAAAAATAACAGCCAAGCCTTTGAGCACATCAGCGGTTTGATTTCTGGATATTATTGTTTTCAATAAATGTATTTTAAAATTAATTATTTTTGTTTCTGAATAGAGCTAAAAAAACAAGAATACCGGAATTTGTAATTAAGCAGTATACTATCGTCTGATTATAATTGCGCCAAAGTATGTCCATCATAAAACAGCAATTAAGTTGACAAATATAAGTATAATATTACAATCGGATTATAAAAAATCATGAAGTGTTCATAAATGAATGTTATACGAAGCAATATTGTTTAATGATAATAAGTTATGAAATCAAGCTCGTAGAGCTTGCATGATTGTAATAAGGAAAACATCAAACACATCAAGCCTGTAGGGCTTGCATTGTAATTTCAGAAAATTTGAACTTAATAATTTGAAATTAGATTTCCTTTAAAAATTTTACATCAAAAATAACATTATGAATGCCCAACAGGCATCGCGACATACTGGATCGGTAGCACTTACAATAATGGATTTCCTCAGCATATCAATAGACAGAAGTAATGTATAAGTTAAGAAAAAATGAAAATTTCTAAATACGACATAATAATGTTTTCATTAAATAAGTATCCGAGACCCATTTTATTTGTATGAATACTAACTGCAATCAAAACACAAAATTAAAAATCTAATTTTTTAAGCAGCTTTAAGGAGACAGCATAAGATGCAGCTAGCTGTATTCTGTTATAATAGCGATAAGCAGGCAGATCGGCATAGACGGAAAATTGCCAGTTATTGCTGAAGTTATAACTGATCTGAGGGGAAACAAATATGATTTTATATCCTGAAGCTTCTACAATTTTACTGAATTCAATGTGGGATTTGTCTTTGCTTTCGAACCTGCATTGAAGGGTTGCAACTAATTTTTCTGAAAATTTATAATTTGCATAAAATGAAAAAATAAACTGATCACCATATCTATAATAAAAATTATCGGAATCAATCAGTTGAGCGTATTCGTAAGAACACAAACTTGAAATACTCAGTTTCTCATTCATAACTTTCGACATATAAATGCTGAAGATATATTTTAAACTACCCGATGAAGGCTGTACTGAAATGGGTAATTTTACATTTTCTTTAGTTTGGTCGAAAACACCTATGGGTAGTTTAATCCCTACCGAAGGGAGCAAAGTAAATCCAGCAGCTTTGTTGAAATAGAGTCTGTATTTAAATTGAACTGCTAAATCTCCCAATCCATTTCCATTGTGTGACGAGTCCTTATATTGGATCGTTTTATTAAAAAAATAGCCCAATTCAACGGAAGCTGAAATTTTAGGCGTACATCCATAAGCTGTTTTGAATTCTACATAGTTTGAACAGGCACTCTTTATAAAATCTGAGCCATTATAAGCCTTGAATCCATTATAATATTGAAATGAATAGGCGTTACGGAAAGTCAATGATACATCCAATTCTTTAGCAGCTAACGTTGTTAAATCAGCATCACTTAAAAAAGGATTGCCGGCCGCCATGTTTTGTCCATAAATAGCCGAAGCGTAATAAAATAGTGAAATCCAAACCAATATTAAAAATTTTCTCATTTTCCCGATTGTGCTATAGCGATTGCTTCAATATTCTTTTTTCGTGAGTGCATCTGTTTCTGTTGCAAATTATCTTGATTTAAAATTTTACGACAATCTCATGAATATAAATACAATAACAAAGATAAACAATATTCGATATCCAATCAGGGTATTCTATTTAATATTCATTCATTTACAAAAACTATTAGAAGGACTCAACCTGACTGTGGCACTGCAAAACTTGCCCTACAAACTTTTCTGAAAATACTTTTTCTTCATCCAAAATGCAGCATTTACCAATGCAATCATTACAGGAACTTCAACCAATGGACCAATCACGGCAGCGAAAGCTTCTCCTGAGTTCATCCCAAAAACAGCGATGGCTACTGCAATGGCCAGTTCAAAATTATTGCTGGCTGCTGTAAAGGATAATGTTACGGTTTGTCCATAGTTAGCACCCGATTTCCAACTCATATAGAAAGAACCAAAAAACATAATCACAAAATAAATCAGCAATGGTATGGCTATTAAAACCACATCCATGGGTATTTTCACGATATATTCGCCTTTTAGTGAAAACATGACAATTATGGTAAACAGCAAGGCAATCAGTGTTAACGGACTGATTTTGGGTATAAATTTAGTGTGGTACCACTGTTTGCTTTTTACACGAATCAGTATAAAACGGGTCAGGAAACCTGCAATAAAAGGAATGCCCAAGTAAATAAATACACTTTCAGCTATCTGTCCGATGGTAATGTTGTTTACTGCATCGGTAGTAGGTATACCAAACCAACCCGGCAAAATTGCCAGAAAAACAAAAGCATACAACGAGAAGAACAATACCTGAAATATGGAATTGAAAGCAACTAAACCGGCGGCATATTGCGTATCTCCTTTTGCCAGCTCGTTCCAGACTATTACCATGGCGATGCATCTTGCCAGTCCTATCATGATGATTCCATACATATAGGGTAAGTTGGCATTGTTTTCACCGGGAAACAGTTTGAAAAATGCAATGGCCAATGCAAACATCAATACAGGTCCTATCAGCCAGTTTTGCACCAGCGATAACGATAATATTTTCCAGTTGCGGAACACATCACCCAGTTCCTCGTATTTCACTTTTGCAAGCGGTGGATACATCATTACAATTAGTCCAATGGCAATTGGGATATTGGTAGTACTTTCCGGTGACGATTTCAAGGATTCCCAGAATTGTGCAATAACAGGGAAAAAGAAACCCGACATCACCCCTACCGCCATAGCAAGGAATATCCATAAAGTAAGATATCTGTCTAAGAAGCTTAATCGTTTGTTAGATGGCATGTTTGGTTTTTGTTTTATGGTTTTTGTTTTATGGTTTTTGTTTCCAATTTTCAAATCACTAAATCACTATATCACAAAATAATTTATTTTTCTGCACTAACGGTTATACTGTATATCCCGATACTTCCACTCTGAAATTCCATTATTTCTTCTTTGTTCAGATATTTCAGCAATACGGTTTCCTGAATAGCAATCTCTTTTTGTTTGTGAATCGTGATATTTTTAAATTGATGACGTTTTATGACATCCAGATATGCATCCATTGCTATGGCTCCAGAAATACAACCGGCATACATTTCGGCATCTTTCTGTAATTTTTCGGGCAACACACCTTTGATCACTACATCCGAAACACAGAAATGTCCACCGGGTTTAAGTACTCGGTACATTTCGGAAAAAGCTTTTTCTTTATCCGGTACCAGATTCAAAACACAATTGGATACAATCACATCAAAACTATGGTCAGGCAAAGGTATTTCTTCGATATCTCCCTTTACGAATTCAACATTAGCAAAACCAAGTTTTTGTTTGTTTTCGATGGCTTTGGCAATCATCGCATCTGTAAAGTCGAGTCCGGTAACCTTTCCTGTCTCGCTCACGATGGCACGAGCTACAAAACAATCGTTTCCTGCGCCGCTTCCCAAGTCTAGCACATGGTCTCCTGTTTTTATGCCGGCAAATTGAGTAGGGATTCCACAGCCCAAGCCTAAGTCGGCATCGGGATGATGTCCTTCGATAGTATCATATTCATCGCCTATCATACTAATTTCAGTGTCGCCACAACAGCCTGATGAACAGCAGCAGGATGTCTGACCTTTAATATTGCTATTTTCGGCAATTTCACCATATTTTGTTTTTACTATTTCTTTGAGATCAATTCTATTTTTTAGCATAAGCCATTGTATTTATTTTGAACACTGATGACACAGATTGAACGGATTATCACAGATTAATAAACTATGTTTTATCCTTTTATACCAAAGGTAACTGTGTTATTGGTGTTTCATCTGTTTTTACATTATTTGTTTATCTACTTATTAGCTTCAATTATTTAAGCATTTAATGTTCTGATTTTTTCGTTATAAAACTTAAAAAAGGTTTCCTTAATTTCGTCACGGACTCTTCTGAATTCGCTCATTACAAATTCATCGTCTCCAATGGCATGGCTTGGATCATCAAATCCCAGATGCAGACGATGTTTGACTTTGCCTATAAAATAAGGACATTTTTCATTGGCATCATTACAAACAGTAATTACATAATCCCATTCCCGATTCAGGTACAATTCTACTGAATCAGAAGTGTGATGGCTGATATCAATACCGATTTCTTTCATTACGGCAACTGCTTTATGATTTAATTGTCCCGAAGCTTCTGTACCCGCAGATCTCACTTTGAGATTATTATCAAATGATTGTAAAAAACCATGCGCCATCTGGCTGCGGCAACTGTTTCCTGTACATAAAATTAATACATTCATCGTTTTTGTTTTTTAGATTAATATCACACGCTATAATCTTTAAATTATTTTCACATCCTCACAACCATCATCCTCAGTCTCAAACTCAAGGGTTGAATGATGGATATTAAATTGAACCAATTTATTTTTTATATTGTTTTTTATCTCATTCAATGCTTCCATATCTGTATCGGGATGTATGATTATATGAGCGGTTAAAGCATTTTGTGAAGTACTGATGGCCCATACGTGCAAATGATGAACATCCATAACACCATTTAGTTCCTTTATTTCAGCTAAAACTTCATTAAAATCAATTCCTTTTGGCACGCCATCAAGGGTTAACGAAAGACTGTCTTTGAATAAATTCCAGGTTGAATAAAAGATTACTGCCACAATTACAAAACTCATCATCAAATCGAGCCAGTAAAGATGGAAAAAGAAAATCAGCACACCCGAAACCACTACTCCCAAAGAAACAGCGGCATCTGCCATCATATGCAGATAAGCACCTTTTACATTCAGGTCGCTGTCTTTATCCTTGAAAAACATAAATGCTGAAATGGCATTGATTAAGATTCCAATTCCTGCAACAACTGAAATGGGTAAACCCTGAATTTCAACCGGGTGGTTCATTCTACTGAAACTTTCCCATAATAAACCACCAATTACGATAAAAAGCACCACAGAATTGATAAGCGATACAAGAATGGTTGATTTGCGGTAACCATAGGTAAATTTATCGTTTGCTTTTACTTTTGACAGCCGAAAAGCAAGCATTGCCAATGCCAAAGATGCCACATCGGTGAGATTGTGACCGGCATCTGAAATCAAAGCCAGTGAATCGTAGTACAATCCAGCGCTAAACTCAATCACCACATAAAGTGCATTGATGGCAATGCCGATGATAAATGCCCTGTTCAGATTTGAAACGTGAGGAGTATGATTATGTTCCATTTTTGTAATTTGAAAATTAAATAAAATGCTTTCTCAAATAGGATTGTTGTTATGCAATTTTTCAAATTATACATTCGCTACAACTTCCACAGTTTTTATTTTCATTTGTTTCACAACATGAGCCAGCATTTTTATCAATTGTATCACCACACGAGGAAACTGGAGAATCAATCGGATTACAACCACAGCCGCATCCACCTGATGAAATATTCGTTTCAAAAGGCAATCCCATTGATTTCCACATAAAAAAACCGCCATCCAGATTGGCTACATCCGGATAACCTTGCAGTTTCAATAAATTAGCAACTTTGACACTTCTTATACCTGAATGACAAACTAAAATAATATTTTGATTTTTGGAAATTTTCGATAATCTTTCTACAATTAGTGTCATCGGATGATACAACACATGGTCGAGCGGTATGTTTTCGAACGCAGTTTCATCATTTTCTCTAACATCAATCAGCACTGCTTCTCCACTTTTAAGAGATTCAAATGCATCCAAAGGATTGATATGTCTTATTCCTTCAATATGAAAGTCTTGTAATAAAGGTTTTTCTGATGTTTTCATTTTTTTTAATAAACTAAATTCAATTTACAAATATATGTTTTAAAGTATCATATTAAAAATATATCCCAATACAATTATAAACAATGTAATGGTTCCAAAGAAAATTCCAATGAGTTTCCATTTCATCACTTTTTTTAGCAATGTTGCTTCAGGCAGCGACAATCCTACTACAGCCATCATAAAAGCAATAGCAGTACCCAGCGGGACACCTTTAGCCACAAAAACCTGAATTACCGGTACAATCCCAGCTGCATTTGCATACATAGGAACGGCAAGTATCACAGCAAGAGGTACAGAATACCATTTATCAGCAGAAAGAAATTCTGTAAAGAAATTTTCGGGCACATAACCATGCATGGCTGCTCCAATGGCTATACCAATAATCACATAAATCAATACTTTTCTCACGATATCCCAGCCTTCACCAATGATACCGGGTAACCTGTCGATAAATGGAGTCTTATCTATCTCCCATTGTTCTGATACCTCAACAGAATTGGTCTGTATTTCTTTTACCCAGTCGCTAAGGTGACGGTCTAAATTTAATTTCCCCAGTATTAAACCCCCTACCATACCCAATAATATACCACTTGCAGCATAAATAAGTGTAACTTTTACTCCAAACAATCCTAAAAACATTGCTACAGCTACCTCATTTACCAATGGAGAGGTGATTAAAAAGGAAAAAGTAACACCGAGCGGTATACCACCTTTGACAAGTCCGATAAAAAGAGGAATGGATGAACACGAACAAAAAGGTGTAATTGCACCAAAAAGAGATGCAAAAAAGTATTGCAGACCATACATTTTCTTGGTAGTTAAATAAATCCGCAACCTGTCAATAGGGAAATAAGCGTTTATCAATCCCATAAGTGAACTGATTAGAAATAAAAGTATAAGAATTTTTATGGTATCATATATAAAAAAATTGACAGCTGCTCCCAGGTGAGTTTTTGCATTTAACCCTACTACCCCATAAATAAAATAATCAACAATAGGCTGAAGATAGAAATATAACAGACTTAATGCAGTCAATATAACGAATATAGCAATTAACAGGTTTAATTTTTTATTGGTATACATTTATTTATTTAAAATTTGTGTTGTTTAATGTCTTGCATTTAGACAGGTTTTCTATCCGATGAATTTCTGAATATAGAATATAAAAATATAATAAAACCCAACCAAAATAAATACAACTGCAACCACTCTCCGGAACCATTTCTCAAACATTTTTACTTTATTGTAAAAACCACCTACACTCGAAATGCTGAATGCCAGCAAATAAGCAATGATAATAACAGGTAAGCCGGTAGCGATGGCAAAAACAAAAGGCAAAAACAAACCGGCAGGGCTGCTGATAGTCATAGGAATGAGCATGCCAAAATACAAAATACCGCTGTAAGGACAAAAAGCCAGGGCAAAAACAATACCCAATAGCAATGCAGACCACCAGTTGTTTTTATTTTTTTTCTCTATTCTTTCGCTCAAACCACTAAAACCTGGAAATTTAATTTTGATAACATCCAGCATCAAAATACCTACGATGACTAAAAGTGGTCCTAAGAATTTCTCCCCATTTGATTGAAAAAACTTAGCCACATGAAACTTACTGGCGCCAAAATAGAGGATAACACCTATCAGTGTATAGGTGATAGCTCTTCCCATTGTATACCATAAACCGTTGTAAAAAATCTTTTTGCGGTTTTCAATGTCTTTGCTGATAAAGCCAATTGCTGTAATATTGGTAGCCAACGGGCATGGACTAATGGCCGTCATGATTCCCAATAAAAAAGCCGATAAAAAAGGTATATTATTGTTATCCAGTAAATTTTGAAGAAATTCCATATCATTTAAATATTTGAAAATTAATTTAACTACATAGTAACCAAGGCATTAAGATGACAATTATCTTTAATTTTCCTTAGTGCCTTTGTGGCATTATTTATCTAATTATTTCTTCAATTTTTTGTTTTAATTCAGCAGCAAACACTTCCGGTTTATTTACTTTAGAAAATGCCCAGTTGGATAAATCAATTTTTTTGATTTCTTTGCCATCCTTAAAAATGGTAAAAGCCAATGTAGCACCGTAAGCATCATATTTCCTTGCCAATGCTTCATTTTCTTTTGTTTCACAATTCAAAGCAGCAAATCTCAAAACATCAGTAGTCAAATCATTGGTAAATAACGAATCTAGATTCTTACGCAGCTCAGTTTCAATACCGGTACAGGTATGACAACGATTGGTTAGATGGAAATAATAGATTTGCAGTTTAAGTGTTGAACTGATGTTTTTATCGGTAGTTACAGTTTCTTTTATTTGTCCGTAAGAAATTGAAGTGAGGATGGAAATTGCCATCATTAATATTATTTTTTTCATATTTTTTATTTCAAATATTCATCAATTTGTTTTTTCAGGATTTCAATAAATCGGGCTTCTTTGTTTCTGGCAAATTTAAAACCATCACCGGTAAGATCAGTAGTTGTTTCTTTACCTTTAATAACACGAGTTACAAATAATCCGGAACCGAAAGCTTGATATTTTTCTGATATTTTACCGTTTATTTCATCATCTACATTAATAATCTGACGTTTAATGCGTCCTTCTTTAAGTTCTTTTGCAAAATAAGTGTTGATCGTCTTTGTTGTACCTTCTTCAATAGCAATGCAACTTGCACATCTATTCGTTACGTGAAAATTATAAATCATTACAACTGGTTGTCTTGCATTTGTTTCTATAACATTTCCATTCGCTTGATCTGAGGAGTCAGCAACCATAGTAGTATCTGAAACAGCCACACTTAACGTATCTGTTTGATTATCATTACCTACTTTGTTATTGTTCGAATTACAAGCTGCAAACAATGCTACAATGCCTGCAAAAAATAAAATTTTTATTGTTTTCATAGATTTTTTTTATTTTTATAATTATTTCAACTATTTACGAAGTTACATTGCTTCTTTATAAATTATTTTATAAAATCCGCCAACAAAACCTTTGCAATTCCCCAGTTATCGTGATTGATACAATATTTAATCAAAGGTGGTTCTATTTCACCCTGAATCAAACCTGCAGCTTTTAGTTCCTTTAAATGTTGCGACAAGGTAGAGCGGGCAATGGGAATATCGCCAATCATTTCGCCACTGGTGCAGCAACTATTTAATCCTATTAGTTTTTCAATAATATAAACCCTGGCCGGATGACTCAATGCTTTGGCAATACGGGCAATTTGAGCCTGTTTCTCTGTAAATTTCGGTTTTGATACCATGGTTATTGATGTTTTTCGATGATTTCTTTCATTTCTTTTACGGAAGGAACCTTGCCACTCAATACCACTTTATCATTGATTACCAGGCCGGGAGTCCTCATAATTCCATATCCCATGATTTTTTGAATATCTTCTACCTTTTCAACATTAGCCTGAATCTTTAACTCATCAACAGCGATATTGACTGTTTTTTCCAATGTTTTGCAATTACTGCATCCGGTTCCTAAAATTTTAATTTCCATGCTGATTCAATTTACATTTTATATTTCGCAAAAATACGAAATGATTGAATATAAACAAGTTTTTTTTAAATTTATTTTTAATTTAGAAACAAGCCTGTAGTAAAATGAGGATAGTAAAAAGACGGAAACTACTAAATGACGATAGTTTGGGAGAAAATAAAAAAACAGTGTATTCCCCAAATTTAAGGCAAATGAATAAGATAAAAGTAGCAGAGCTATGCAAAAAAAACCTGAATATTATCTTGATGAATAAGCATTTAGATAGGATAGAAGAACATCAAAAAGCAGATATCTCATATTCTTGAGATTAAATGAGCAAACTGTAAATAGAGTTCCTGTATCATAAAAAAAATATTTAATCAAAATCACAGGTAATGACTATATAATCCATTTAAATTTATATTACATAACAATTTCTTAATGTTAACTTCATCCAGGCTTAACAGCGACAAAGCTATTGCTGTTTACTTTTGCTGTGTAAATAATTTTAACCAAAAACTTAAAAATTAAAAACAAAAATTAAAACAGAACATGAAAAAATTTATTTTTTTAATCGCAATGTTAGGCTGCATACAAATGAATGCAAAAGCACAAAGTGTTGAAGATTCCTTAAAAGAGCAAATCAGTGAAATGAAAGATCGCATCAATGGAATGGACGAACGATTAATGACTTCCGAAAGTGATGTTTCCAAGCTAACAAAAATTAAATTTTCAGGTTATATTCAGGCTCAGTTTGATAATTTCGAAAACAAAGCCATTCAGCCGAATAATTATTTTTCATTAAGAAGAACAAGATTAAAAGCAGCTTATGAAGCAACTGACGGGATAAAATTTGTGTTGCAATCAGAAATGGGACCAGCCGGATTTGCTTTAAAAGATGCCTATGTTGTATTAAATGACCATTGGATTAAAAGTGGCTTTTTTGCAAAAGCATTTAGCTTAACAGCCGGTAAATTTAACCGGTTGAATTATGAAGTAGAATACTCCTCCAGCCAACGGGAAGTTCCGGAACGTTCAGGCGTTATCAGAGCCATCTATCCCGATGAACGTGCCATCGGATTAAAACTCGAAATTAATCCGGAAAGCCTTCCATTAAAACTCCAGTTAGCATTATTAAATGGCAATGATGGTGGATTTAATCAATTTTCGGACACAACCGGTAAATCAGCTAAAACCATTATTGAAAATAAAGACTACGACAATTTTAAAGACCTTATGGCTAGAGCTACCTATTCATTTAAATTAGGTTCTTTTGGAGGACTTGATATTGGCGCACATGCTTATTATGGTTCTTTAAAATCAAACACCAATGCCACCTTAAGAAGCGATTATGCAACGATAGATTCTTCTAAAACAGGAGATGCAGTAAAAAGAAACTGGATAGGTGCAGAATTCCAATTCTTTGCCGATGTATTGGGTGGTTTATCCATTAAAGGAGAATACATCACCGGTAAAAATGCTATACTGGGCGGATCTAAATTTGCCAATGGCAATTTGTTGCCCAATTTCCAGAATAATTTTGCCGGCTACTATGTTTATTTCATTAAAAATATAGGCAAGAAAAACCAGTTTGCTTTCCGATACGATTATTATGATCCCAATACAGATATTAAAGGTGCGGATATTAAAGTGTTGAACTATACTGGAGCTAATTCAATGAAAATCGGAAAATTAAACAGTAGTAAAGCCGATCTTGCTTATACCACTTTTACTTTTGCATGGCATTTTTACTTTGATAACAACATCAGAATTACGATGGCTTACGCAATTGTTCAAAATGAAAAAGTCGGAACCAATGCAGCCGGTGTTGGTAATTTGACAGAATCTTACACAAATCCGGATGGGACACCGGGTGTTAACGATTACAGTTCAATATTCAAACAAAATCAACTCACCCTCAGACTACAAGCAAAATTTTAATTATAAAAAAGCAATAAATTATTCATCAAATAATAAATAAAATGAGAACATTAAAATTCAAAAAAATTGCTGCTTTCCTTACCATAATAGGCATCGGCATCATTAGCTTCGCATTTATCAATCAGGAAAGAATTACAGTAAAAGGTTCTGATACCATGGTTATTCTCGCTCAAAAATGGGCAGAAGCATATATGAAAAAAAATCCCGCCGTTTCTGTGCAGGTAACGGGTGGTGGTTCAGGAACCGGTATTTCTGCATTAATTAATGGTGCTACAGATATTTGTAATGCCAGCCGTAAAATGAAACAAACAGAAATTGAAAAATTGAAAGCACGCTACAATACCCTGGGTGTTGAAATTCCTTGTGCCAAAGATGGTATCACAATTTACTTACACCCGACCAACAAAATAAAAGAATTATCGCTCAAACAATTGAGTGATATTTTTGCAGGAAGAATTAAAAACTGGAAGGAAGTAGGCGGAGCCAATGCCGAAATCAGATTGTACGGAAGAGAAAATAGTTCAGGAACTTATGTTTTCTTCAAAGACAATGTAGTAAAAGCAGATTATGCAGCCAACTGTCAGACACTTCCCGGTACGGCAGCTGTTGTAAATGCAGTTAAAAAGGATGTAAATGGCATTGGATATGGTGGTGCTGCTTATTCAGTGGGTATCGAGATTTGCAAAGTAAAGAAAGATGCCAATAGTCCTGCTTACGAGCCTACAGCAGAAACAGTAAAGAAAAATCAATATCCTATTACCCGCTACTTATACATGTATCTGAGGAACAGACCTACAGGAGCCATGAAAACCTATATCGACTGGATCTTAAGTCCGGAAGGTCAAAAAATGGTAACTGAAGTTGGTTATTTCCCTGTACGTTAATGAACAGTAATGAATCAATTCTAAAATAGGACAAAGTGGATATTGAAAATTTACTTTGTTCTATTTATTACTTTAAAAAAATGAAAAGCTTACAAAGCTTATGGATAAGATAAAACAGATATTAAACAAAGGAATTGCCCTAATTAAGCATAAAAAAACAAACCCTGCAAACAAAATTGATATCACTCAAAAACAATTCAGATGGTCGGAATTTTTGGCTGAAAAAATCATTAAAGGCGTTGCCTTTCTTTCAATAGCAATTATTATTTTGATTTTTGTCTTTGTTTTCAGGGAAGCATTCCCTATTTTTAATTTTAGTAAAGCACAACCTAAAACTGAAAACGGAATCGTTACCCAGGAACAATATGGTGTTGATGCTACTAAACCTGAAAAACAGGAACAATATGGTGTTGAAACTACCGAACCTGAAAAACAGGAACAATACGGTGTTGAAACTACCGAACCTGAACAGCAGGAACAATATGGTGTTCAAACCGATGAAGATTCAGTTATGGGCGAAAGTTTTACGCCGATAGAAGCCACAGAAAGTGGATCATCAACAGATAACAACAAAAGTGCGATAAAAACACTGATCACTAAAGACTGGCAACCTGTTTCTGACAATCCTCGTTATGGATTGTTGCCTTTACTTTTGGGAACCTTTAAAATAACCATTATTTCGTTGTTATTTGCGGCACCATTGGCGATATTGGCAGCTTTGTATACGTCAGTATTTGCTAATAAACGGCTCAAGGAAATCATCAAACCAACCATTGAAATGTTAGCAGGAATTCCTTCGGTTGTAATTGGATTTTTTGCATTGATGGTCATGGCTTCCTTTTTACAAGATGTATTTGGTTATGCAACCCGTTTAAACTCATTTGTAGGAGGAATTGCCATGGGACTGGCAGCCATACCCATTATTTATACGATTACAGAAGACGCATTGACGGCTGTACCTAAAACTTATTATGAAGCCAGTCTGGCTTTGGGTGCTTCAAAATGGCAAACTGCACTTTTCGTAATATTACCAGCTGCTACACCAGGAATTTTTGCTGCAGTGTTGTTAGGTATCGGAAGGGTTTTTGGTGAAACCATGATCGCTTTGATGGCTACAGGAAATGCAGCCATGATGGGAATCAATCCATTTGAATCCGTCAGGACACTGGCGGCAACCATTGGTGCTGAGATGGCAGAAGTGGTTTTCGGCGATACGCATTACAATGTATTGTTTCTGATTGGTTCTATGCTATTCATTTTCACTTTTGCAATCAATGCTATTGCTGAATTCTGGGTTAAAGGAAAATTAATGAAAAAAATTCAGGGGAAATAATGCTAAAAAAACTAAAAAAAGACGCTAAAGGGATCATCTTTGAAGGAATGACGCTCGTGTCAGCATTAATAATTATTGCTATCCTTGTTGTGATGTTAGTCGTCATCATTAATGGGGGAAAATCTATGTTTACCTGGGAATTTCTCACCTCATTCCCTACCGATGGAATGACCAAAGGAGGAATATTTCCTGCTATATTTGGCACTGCTGTATTGGTAATAATTATGTCGATAGCTGCTGTACCTTTTGGTACCATAACAGCCATCTATTTAACAGAATATGCAAGCGAAAACTCAATTATTGCCAAAAGTATCCGATTTGCCGTCAGAACCTTAGCTGTAATTCCTTCTATCATATTCGGGTTGTTTGGCTTAGGTTTCTTTATCAAATTTGTAGGAACCGAAATGGATGGTTTATTTTTAGGCGGACAGTTAAAATGGGGACAACCCAATATTTTATGGGCCAGTTTAACCATGGCCTTGCTTACATTGCCGGTTGTAATTGTATCTGTTGAAGAAGCTTTAAAAACCATTCCCCGCGAATTGCGTGAAG
Source organism: Bacteroidales bacterium (assembly GCA_038204725.1). Taxonomy (GTDB): domain Bacteria; phylum Bacteroidota; class Bacteroidia; order Bacteroidales; family JACABE01; genus JACABE01. The sequence continues at coordinate 29,358 of JBBRCQ010000031.1, forward strand.
CAAGCCTTGCCTTAGGAGCCACCAAATGGCAAACCATTCGCAAAGTGGTATTTCCCGGATCCATATCAGGTATCATGACAGGAACTATTTTAGCGGTAAGTCGTGGAGCCGGAGAAGTGGCACCTATTCTTTTTACAGGAGCTGCTTATTATCTGGCTACTTTACCGGGTTCATTGAGCGATCAGTTTATGGTACTGGGTTATCATATATATATTATGTCCACTCAATCGGCCAACGTAGATGCAACTTTGCCCATACAATTTGGGACAACACTCGTTTTGTTATTACTCACTTTTTTGCTCAACTTTGTGGCGGTTATTATAAGATACAGAATCAGAAGACGACGCGTTGATTAACAATATATAATTAATAATGAAGAACTTAAAAATTTATACTGAAAACATGTATTTGCATTATGGAAGCAAAATGGCTTTGAACAATGTTTCCATCAGCATACCCGAAAACAAGGTAACCGCATTGATCGGCCCATCGGGTTGTGGCAAATCTACTTTTCTAAGAAGCCTGAACAGAATGAACGATTTGATAGATTCTGTAAAGATTGAAGGCGGCGTTTTTATCGACGCCATTAATATTTATGATAAAAACATTGATGTAGTCAACCTTCGCAAGAAAGTAGGCATGGTTTTCCAGAAATCAAATCCATTTGCCAAATCCATTTTTGAAAATGTAGCTTATGGTCCGCGCATCAATGGAATAAACAATAAAAATGAATTAACTGAAATTGTTGAAACCTCTTTGCAAAATGCTGCCATCTGGGATGAAGTAAAAGACAGGATGAACGATTCAGCATTAGGATTATCAGGTGGACAACAACAAAGATTGTGCATTGCCCGTACATTGGCAGTAAATCCTGAAATCATTCTGATGGACGAACCGGCCAGTGCTCTCGACCCGATTTCAACTTCTAAAATTGAAGAATTAATCGTTCAACTTAAAGAAAAATATACAATTGTTATTGTTACACACAATATGCAACAGGCTGCCAGAATCAGCGATGAGACTGCATTTTTCTATTTAGGTGAATTGATTGAATACAATAAAACAAAAAAAATATATACAAACCCTGACAAAAAACAAACCGAGGACTATATTTCCGGAAGATTTGGTTAATTTTGTCGCAATACTTTAATAGAATGACTGAAATGGAGAAACACAGGATATTTGACAATGAACTCGAAAAATTAAACTACAGAGTAGTTAAAATGAGTCATTTGGTAGAAGAACAGGTAAGCAATGCTGTACTTGCATTAAATACCTGCAATGTAGAATTGGCAAAACAGGTAATTGATACTGATCATAAAGTTGATAAACAAGATGTTAAGATTGACAAACTTTGCCAGAAAATATTTGCGCTGCAACAACCAGTAGCTACTGATTTAAGATATATCATCTCATCGTTAAAGATCAACAACGACCTTGAACGTATCGGTGACCATGCAGTAAATATTGCTAAAAGAATTGATACTTTGTGTGAATTTACCAATTTTTCAAAAGAATTGGGTCTGGATGAAGTTGCCAATCAAACGGTAATGTTATACAAAGATGTTGATCAGTTAATTAAAACACACAATCTGATATTGGCCACTGATATTTTCCTCAATGCAAAGGTTATTAAACAGAGTTGCCAGCAAATTTCCGAAAAAATCATCGAAGAAATGATGCAACAAAAAGAAATAATCGTAGTAGCTACCAATATTATGATTATTGTAAATCTGATTGAACGCATTGCTGCTTATTCAACCAATGTAGCCGAATCTATCATTTTTGTAGTGGAAGGGAAAATTGTAAAACACCGTAAGAAAACAGAGGAAAATATATAGTTACAAAAATTTTAAAAAAACTGATAACACAGATTATTACAATTCAAACTGTAAAAATCTGTGTTTTTATTTTTATACTTGTTTAATCAAACAATTCATACGCATCGTAATATTGCTACATCCATAAATTGCTTAATAATTACTTAATACTAACTTAATTCTGACTTAACAGACATTGCCATTTATTGCTATATTTTTGCATTGTACTATTTAAAACATAAAAAAATGAAAAAAGCAATTTTAATATCCATACTATTAATGTCAGCCATTTATTTTACAAATGCAGGAAACCCTGTAAAAACAGAAAAAAATGCTGAAACTCAAATTGTATTAAAAGGCAAGGTTATCGATAAAAAAACAGGAGAAACATTAGTAGGTGCCGTGATAAATGTTGGAAACAGTGAATACAAAGCTTATACTGATTTAGACGGTAATTTTGAAATAAAAAATGTAAAAGAAGGCAGCTACAATATTGTTGTTTCATTAATCTCTTATAATTCAAGCTTAATTGAGCAAGTAATAATTGCACCGAATCATAATTCATCATTTGAGATACAATTGATTGAAGAAAAGAAATAATCCAAATTAATTTAAGAATATAATTTACCGTATCAGTATTATGAAAATTATATCGATACGGTATTTTTATATAATTTTGCATCACATATGATTAAAATTTCCAAAATTTTTAAACCATGAAAAAGTCTTTATTATTTTTTAGTATTTTGTTTTTCAATCTATCTTTTATTTTTTCTCAGCAACTGGAAATAAAAGATGGAATGTATTATAAAGACAAAAAATTATATACAGGCATCCACAAAGAATACTATGAAAATGGGAGTCTATTAATGGAATTAATGATCGTAAATGGAATAAATGACAGTATTTCAACTTATTATTACGAAAACGGTTCTAAAAAAGAACAACAATCTTATAGAAAAGGGGAAAAAGATGGTGTATGGATTACATGGAATGAAAATGGCACAAAGTCAGCTGAAGCCCGTTATTTGAAAGGGGAAAAAAATGGAATATGGTACATCTGGGATGAAAAAGGTACATTGATAAGGGAAATGGAATATGAGAAGGGTGAAAAAACAGGTATATGGAAAATGTGGGATGCTGACGGAAAACTTATTCAGGAAAAGAAATTTTAATGCAATCATATCATATTTACCTTGAATTTAGATAATTTTAAATAATTCAAAAAGCAGTTGAACAAAATCAACTGCTTTTTTTTAAAAAGAAATCCAATCATCGGTAATATTAAATTATTGTTATGTCTTATTGTTTTTTTCAAAAATACTTAATACAAACTTAACCTACTTTATACTAACATATTACATTAAATAATGTTATTTTGCTAATGTTTTAATCCTTAATATAAAAGCAAGTGAAGTATCATTCTCTATTTATTTTTATAATTCTATTTTTCCATTTATCTGGAATAAAAGTCTATTCTCAAACAGGTTCCATTCAAGGAGTTGTTATAGATAAAAAAACAAAAGAAACCATTATTGGAGCCAATGTAGTTATTGCCGGCACTACCACAGGTAAATCTACAGATCTGAGTGGAAAATTTATTATTGAAAAATTAAAACCAGGCATTTATCATTTGGTAGTATCTTTTATTTCATATACAAATTTCGAAATAAAAAATGTAAAAGTTGAAGCAAACAAAGTTATTACTTTAAACATTGAAATTGAAGAGAAAATAACATCTCTTCAGGGAGTTACAATAACTGAACGCAGAAAAACCGATTCAGAATTATCCGTAATGAGTTCAATCAAAAACAGTAATCTTGTGGTAAGTGGCATTTCCAGTCAACAGATTGCAAAATCACAGGATAAAGATGCATCTGAAGTAATCCGCAGAGTTCCGGGCATCACCATTGTTGATGGCAGATTTGTTGTTGTAAGAGGCTTAATTGAAAGATACAATACTGTTTGGCTCAATAATGCAACAACACCAAGTTCAGAATCTGATGTAAGGGCTTTTTCTTTTGATGTAATCCCCAGTAATATGATTGACAGAATAATGATTTACAAAACACCTGCACCTGAATTGCCTGCTGATTTTGCCGGTGCTGCCATTCAGATTTTTACAAAAAACATACCTGAAAAAAATTCATTTACTATAGCTTATACTGCAGGAATGCAACAAGGGACGACATTTAGTGATTTCTACAGATACAAAGGTGGGAAAACTGATTGGTTGGGTTATGATGACGGGAGCAGAAGTTTACCTTCACAATTCCCTACTACCGATGAATTGAATAAATTGGGTGATTTTACAGGGAATCCGACTCAGATAGAAACGCAAAAAAATGAAATTACACGTATCGGAAGAACCTTTAACAAAACATGGACTGCAGATCAATTAACTGCACCCAATGACAATAGTTTATCAATTGGTATTACCAAAAAGTTTAATTTAGGAAAGATAGAAATAAGTAACATAACCTCCTTATCATATAGCAATACGTTTGATAACAATGAAATTAATAAATCAGGTTACATTTCTTATGATACCATAAAAGACAAACCTCAATATTCATACGATTTTATGGATGAAGAATACGTCAATTCAGTAAAGATCGGAGGCTTGTTCAACTGGTCCTTCTTATTAAACAAAAACAATATCATTGAACTGCGTAACTTATTCAATCAAAATGGCAGCACCAAAACTATCTTACGATCAGGTAAGGAATACTATTTTAGTGCTGACGGTATTCCAATTAAAGCAACAGAACTTTCTTATACCAGCAGAATGACTTATTCAGGACAAATGGGTGGACAACATAAACTAAATGATAGCCACACTCAATTAGATTGGACGTTAGGATATGCTTACGCTAACAAAAACCAACCTGATAGCAGAAGAACCTATGCAACTTTTTACGACGGAGGCAGTGATATTACGGATCCGAATTACGGAAAATTTGCTTTGGCCATTTCCAAAGATGCGAATGCTGACCTTAATGGAAGACTTTTTAAAGATATGAACGAAAATATATTGACAGGAAGTGTAAATTTAGTCCAAAAGATTTTTATCAAAGACTTTCAACCTGAATTAAAAATAGGCTTCTATGTTGAATCCAAAAAAAGAGTATTCAATGCACGTAATATTGGTTTTACAATGGCCAAATCGAGTACATTTAATCTTGATTTATTTCAACCGCTCAATTTAATTTACCAGTACAGCAATATCAACTATACTAACGGTTTAAGAGTAGATGAAAAAACAAACATGTCAGATTCTTATGAAGCTGAAAACAAATTGTTTGCAGCATATATAGCTGTAAAATTACCCATCACTGCATTATTGAATGTTTATACTGGCGTAAGAATTGAAAAGAATAAACAGCTACTTTCCGGGTTTAGCAATAAAACCAATAAAGCTGTAGAAATTATAAACGACACATTGAATTTTTTCCCGTCAGTAAATGCAACCTATACATTTACTGAAAAATCGTTGATAAGGTTTGCTTACGGACTTACTATCAATCGTCCTGAATTCAGAGAAGTAGCACCTTATGCATATTATGATTTCGAATTAAAATCTACTGTTTATGGAAACGATTCCTTAAAAAATGCCTATATACAAAATTTTGATTTACGCTACGAATGGTATCCTTCTTTAAATGAAATGATTACTATTGGAGCATTTTACAAATACTTTAAAAACCCTATTGAAGCATCCTTATATCCATCATCCGGGGCAGGTGGCTGGGATTACTTATTTGTAAATACAGAATCTTCAAGCAGTATGGGTGCCGAAATAGATATGCGTAAATCTTTCAAAACACTTGGCAATAAAGATAATTTCATTAGAAATTTAAGAAATATTACCTTAACTTTTAATGCGTCCTATATTTATAGCAAGATTATTACAAAAGAAGTATATGTAAGAGATAAAGAACGCCCAATGCAAGGACAATCTCCGTTTATTGTAAATACAGGAATTTATTACCAGAGTGACAGTTTGGGGTTGATGGTAAGTTTGATGTACAATGTAATCGGAAAACGTATTATGTTTGTTGGAAATCCCGGCAGTCCTCATATTTATGAAATGCCTTTTAACTTAGTCGACTTAACAATCAGCAAAACGATGGGTAAACACTTTATTGCAAAATTTGGGATAAAAAACCTATTGGACGACAAAATTGAATTCAAGCAAATTGTGGAATTTAATAAAGATATAAGTAATGATGGTATTGGAGATGGAATAGTTGAACGAGACCAAATCACCAAAAGTTATCGACCTGGCAGATATTTTTCTTTTGGTTTTGCTTATAGTTTTTAAACAATCCTTCTTAAAAGCAATGAAGAAATGAGCTAAAGAATACGAATAATCTTTAGCTCATTTTCATTTAAGGAATAAAGCGAACCAAGGATTAATTTATTTTGCCACAAAGACACTAAGGCAAAAAGAAACAATATGTTTAATTTTTATTTATTCCCTTTTGGTGCTTTTGCACTTTTAGTGACTATAACTTAATTTTTTATGGTTTTTTACTATTGATTGGTAATCATCAGAAAATGATATCAGAGTGATCGTCTCACTCAAAGTGAACCTATCACTCCACACATCATTATTCAACGTTAACATGCTTAAAAAGACATGATTATTTCATAATTACTTAAAGCTAATTTAACACACAATCCTCAGAGTAGTAATACTTTTGTAGGGAGAAAATTATTCAAATTATTATTTTTATAAATCAAAAATTAAAATTATCATGAAAAACATTTTTACATTGGTTGCAATTTTTTTTGCAACATTTTTAAGTTCATTCGGGCAACAGAATCCGAATGCAAGTTCTCCTTTATTAACAGGAGCAGCTTTCACAAATCCGGCATTAAACATTCCATTTTTCGATCAGGTTCCATATATTGGAGCATTTGGGACAACTGACTGGACAGCAGGCTGGGCAAACTTTGATCCTCAAAACACAGTGTATCCTGCAACAACAGTAACAATCAATGCAGGTGATATTACAACCAATCAGACCTGGTCCTCAGGATCTTCTTTATTAAATGGTGCAGCATTTACCCATGTAGCATTGAATGACACTTTTTTTGATATTGTTTCTTACAAAGGCGCATTTGGAACTACAGACTGGACTGCAGGTTGGGCCAATTTTACACCTCAAACAACAGTATATCCTGCAACTACAGTTACAATACCTGCAGGAGATATTACGACCAATACTACCTGGACTTCGGGCAATACTTATTTATTAAACGGATGGGTATATGTAAAAGCAGGTGCAACCTTAACTATCCAACCGGGAACAATTATTCGCGGTGACAAGACCAATAAGGGTGCTTTAATTATTGAAAAAGGTGCAACTATCAATGCAAACGGCACTGCTGCAGCTCCCATTGTATTTACTTCCAATCAAGCTGCCGGTAGCCGTGATTACGGTGATTGGGGAGGCATTGTTATTTTGGGTAATGCCGTTATTAATGTAGCAGGTGGAAGTGCATCCATTGAAGGAGGACTTTCTTCAACGTATGGAGGAACAAATGATGCCGATAATTCAGGAATTTTACGTTTTGTTAGAATTGAATTCCCTGGAGTAGCTTTTGTTACGAACAGTGAAATCAATGGCTTAACCATGGGCGGCGTTGGAAGTGAAACTCAAATTGACCACATTCAGGTATCTTATTCAGGGGATGATTCTTTTGAATGGTTTGGAGGAACCGTAAATGCAAAATATTTAATTGCCTTCAGGGGCTGGGACGACGAATTTGATACTGATTTCGGGTTCAGAGGTAAAATTCAATTCGGTGTATCATTAAGAGATCCAAATATTGCGGATGTTTCCGGTTCAAATGGGTTTGAGTCGGACAATGATGCAACCGGTTCTACAAATACACCTTTTACCCATCCTATCTTTAGCAATATGAGCTTCTTCGGACCTAAGATTACCTCAACTACAACAATACATTCTAATTATAAAAGAGCAATGCATTTACGCAGAAATACAAGATTAAATGTGTTTAATTCAGTTTTTGCAGGCTATCCAACAGGTTTATTTATAGATGGCACTTTAGCTCAAACCAATGCTACCAATGGAGATTTAAATATCGAGAATTGTGTTTTCTCAGGAATGACCACTAATTTTGCTTCCACATTTGAAGATACTTATTTCAATACTGCTTCCCGTAACAACAGTGTTTATGCTGATAATACATTATTACAAATTGCTGATGCTTTCAATTTAAATGCGCCAAACTTTTTGCCTTCTTCTACCGGTGGAAATGTTTATTTATTAAACGGATGGGTGTATGTAAAAGCAGGTGCAACCTTAACAATCCAACCGGGAACAATTATTCGCGGTGATAAAACCAACAAAGGGGCTTTAATTATCGAAAAAGATGCAACTATCAATGCAAATGGCACTGCTGCAAATCCTATTGTATTTACTTCTAATCAAGCTGCAGGTAGCCGTGATTATGGCGATTGGGGTGGTGTTGTAATTTTAGGTAATGCCGTTATTAATGTAGCAGGTGGAAGTGCATCCATCGAAGGTGGACTTTCTTCAACTTATGGAGGAACAAATGATGCCGATAATTCAGGTATCTTACGTTTTGTTAGAATTGAATTCCCAGGAGTTGCTTTTGTTACGAACAGCGAAATCAATGGCTTAACTATGGGTGGCGTTGGAAGTGCCACTCAAATTGATCACATTCAGGTATCCTATTCAGGAGATGATTCTTATGAATGGTTTGGAGGTACAGTGAATGCAAAATATTTAATTGCTTTCAGAGGCTGGGACGACGAATTTGATACTGATTTCGGATTCAGAGGTAAAATTCAATATGGCGTATCATTAAGAGATCCAAATATTGCAGATGTTTCCGGTTCAAATGGGTTTGAGTCGGATAATGATGCAACCGGTTCTACAAATACACCTTTTACCCATCCTATCTTTAGTAATATGAGCTTCTTCGGGCCTAAGGTTACCTCAACTACAACAATACATTCTAATTATAAAAGAGCAATGCATTTACGCAGAAATACAAGATTAAATGTATTTAATTCAGTTTTTGCAGGCTATCCAACAGGTTTATTTATAGATGGCACTTTAGCTCAAATCAATGCTACCAATGGAGATTTAAATATCGAAAATTGCGTTTTCTCAGGAATGACCTCTAATTTTGCTTCCACATTTGAAGATACTTATTTCAATACGGCTTCCCGTAATAACAGTGTTTATGCTGATAATACATCCTTACAAATTGCTGATGCTTTCAATTTAACCAATCCTGATTTTTTACCATTCTTTGACCCAAATGGAGTAATCGAAAGCAATTTAAGCAATGTTATTATATACAACTACGAAAACAACATATACGTAAATTTAAACAATGAAGTTCAAAATGCTGAAGTCACTTTATTCAACCTGCTGGGTCAGCAAATATTTAAACAATCTATAAACAATAACACTATAAATACATTCAGAACAAACGGATTAAAAGGTGTTTTCATTATAACTGTAAGAACATCCAATGAGCGTTCAAGCAAAAAACTAATCTTCTAATTTTATCAGTATTTTTAAAAAAGTGGTTTTCAAATCCGGAAACCACTTTTTTTTATCCTTTATGCAAATATTTCCATTATTCAAATAAAATGTAATTGAAATAATACAATAAAAAATACTTATACAATCATTTACTGACATTTTTGATTCATGAAGTACTTCATTGTTTTTCAAGGGAGGTCAAGCGTTTCCTCCCTTTTTGGTTACAATTAATTATTGTATTTTTAAAATTAGCTTAATATACTTTTCAAAATTAATATCTTATTTTGTAAATAAAAATGATACTATTTTTTACAGTAATTGCAGCACTTTTCTCGATCATGAATCCTTTAGGCACTGTGCCGGTTTTTGTAGGATTAACAAAGGAAAAATCAAAAAAAGAGATTATAAACATTGCATTTTTTGCTTCTCTGAATGTCTTTATCATACTTTTAATCTCATTTTTTTTAGGAAAATATTTGCTTGTTTTCTTTGGAATAAGCATACAATCCTTAAAAATTGCAGGTGGTATGATTATTACTACTTCAGGTTTTGCATTGCTTAGCGGTACATTTTCAAAGCACAAAGGGATGAAAAAAACTGTAAAGGATGATGCTTCTACACGATCGGATATAACTCTAACACCATTGGCAATTCCAATGCTGGCCGGTCCCGGAACAATTTCACTGCTGATTACTTACAACCAGCAGTACAATAGCTTAATTGAAATTATAATTTTAACGGGTGCTATGTTTTCAATTTCATTCATTACTTTTCTTATCCTCAGGAGTTCAAATATTATAGTAAAACACTTAGGTGCATCTGGCTTAAATGCTTTATCAAGAATCATAGGATTTATTGTAATTGCAATCGGAGTTGAGTATATTTTATCCGTTATACTTCAAATTATGAAATAAAAAACAAATGAATTTCGCTCTAGGTGAGACACATAAGTATGAAACAAACTATGCTCAGTGATTTCAAACCTAAGTTAGCAAAACAAAATTTTTATCAATGAAAAAAATAATTTACATGGCATTACTATTTATAAGTAGTAACAGTATTTTTGCTCAACCTATTCAACAAAATGGAATGGCACCTGGTTCAGACTACGGTTTAATTTATAATCTGGGTGGTAATGGCGCTCCTATTAACGGTGGATTAAGCATTTTAATAATAATAGGGATTATCTATGGAGTAAAAAAATATATCAGTATATTTCATAAATCAAATTACAACAAACCATCTTTACAATAAATCGTACTGAATTGTCTGAGGTCAGATAACGTGAATTCAATAATAATTCCTTATTTTTGCAAATAAAATGAATCTATTTTTCTTAGTATTTGCAGCACTTTTCTCGATTATGAATCCTTTAGGCACAGTGCCTGTTTTTGTTGGTTTAACCAAAGAAAAAACTAATAAGGAGATTATAAATATTGCATTTTATGCCTCTTTAAATGTATTTATCATCCTTTTAATTTCATTCTTTCTGGGAAAATATCTGCTTGTATTCTTTGGAATAAGTATACAATCCTTAAAAATAGCCGGTGGGATGATTATCACAACATCCGGTTTCGCCTTACTTACTGGGACTTTTTCAAAGCACAAAGGCATGAAAAAATCTATTGAAGAAGATGCTCAAAAAAGGTCAGATATTACATTGACTCCCTTAGCCATTCCGATGCTTGCAGGTCCCGGAACAATTTCATTATTGATAACATATAATCAAACATATACTTCAATCATTGAAATACTGATTTTAACAGCAGCAATTCTATCCATTTCTGTACTAACATTCTTCATCCTCAGAAGTTCCAACCTGATTGTGAAATACTTGGGCGCATCCGGTTTGAATGCATTGTCGCGAATTATCGGGTTTATAGTAATTGCAATTGGTGTTGAATACATTTTATCTGTAATACTTCAGATATTGAAACAATAATCATTTTGATTTCAACAGTAATTCAAATATTGAATAATAAATAAAAACCATTGAAATCATTAGATGTAATTTTGATTAATGATAAAGGAATACCTTCTTTTTACTCTTAAGTAACTTTAAATTAATTTTTTATGGTTTTCTACTCTTGCTCGGTATTATTAATAAGGTAATAAGGTTTAATCCTGTTTGTTATTTTTATTGCTACTAAGGTTTGTAATTTGAAATAAGGTTTTAAAAATTCGAATTTTCCTTTGATAGCTATTTTCACTGCTTTTTGGTGTGTTTTTAATAAAATATCATTTAATAAAAAACCTTATTTTCAATCATTAACTTTAGTAGTCATGAATATATATTGATCATTCACAACCTTATTCCCTTATTTGAAACTAAAGAAATTATATCATCTCTTTTATTAATAGGCTATTAAAATCTCAGGATATTGCATCCTTAAAATTTTTATCTTTGCGATGGCTTATTTAAGAAATGAATCGTCATACCATTTTATCTTCAAAAATATGTATCTAAAAAAGTATCATCGCTGCACTGCTTTCATTGTTTTGTTTCTCATATTGCTTCCATTTTTATGCAATGCTGCCAATAAACATACTGCCAATGCTGTTATTTACCATAAAACGATTGCTTCCCCTTCAAAATCAATCATAGCTGATTTTACACTTATTGATGGGAAAGCGTTTTATAGTTTAATTTACAAAAACGATACGCTAGTCAGGCCTTCTTCTCTGGGTTTTATTTTACAACACAAGGATAGTCTGATGAATTTTAGCATTCTGAATTATTCGATACGACAGTTTGATGAAACATGGAAACCCGTTTGGGGTCAATTTTCCTCGGTACGAAACCATTACAATGAACTAAAAATTGAGCTTACTGATTTAAAAAAATCAAGGAAAGTGAATTTGTTTTTCAGAGTTTATGACGATGGATTTGCATTCCGATACGAAATACCCACTCAAAATGGGGTAGATGATATCATTGTAATTTCTGAAGAAAGCAGGGTAGCATTTGCAGGGAATTATCGCTGCTGGTGGAGTTGGGCCGACTACAACACACTTGAAAAATTATATCACGCAACACCTCTTGATAGTGCAACTTTTGTTGCATTGCCTTTTACATTACAAAAATCAACCGGCACTTATCTCACGCTTCACGAAGCTGCAATTGACAATTATTCAACCATGACGTTGAAACGTGAAAACACTAAAACTTTCAAAACAAACTTAGCTCCATGGGCTGATGGCACATTGGTGAAATGCAAAAAATCACTTTTGTCACCTTGGAGAGTTTTTTTTATTGCAGATACTCCGGGAGCATTACTAACATCAAATCTATTACTCAACCTCAACGAGCCTTGTAAGATTGAAGATGTTTCGTGGATTACACCTATGACTTACATGGGAATCTGGTGGGAAATGCATTTGGGATTGAGTACCTGGAGCATGGGCAACCGGCATGGAGCTACTACCGAAAACGCTATTCGTTATATCGACTTTGCGTCAGCTCATAGCATTAAAGGACTTGTAATTGAAGGCTGGAACACCGGTTGGGAAAACTGGGGCAAAAAAAATACATTCGACTTTATAACACCAACAGCCGATTTTGACATTCAAAAAATAGTAGCTTATGCAAATTCAAAAAATGTTGAAATAATAGGTCATCACGAAACCGGAGGTGATACAGAAACCTATGAAAAACAACTGGATACAGCCTTTGCGTTTTACAAAAAAATGAGAATCAATATCGTAAAAACTGGTTATGCAGGAGCTGTAGTTCCTGAAGGCGAAAACCATCATGGTCAATGTATGGTCAATCATTACAATAAAGTAATGCGAATAGCTGCAAAGTATCATATTATGCTGGATGTTCATGAGCCGATCATGCTTTCAGGATTGAGTCGTACCTATCCTAACCTGATGACGGCAGAAGGCGTTCGTGGTATGGAATGGAACGCTTGGAGCGAAGGCAATCCACCTTCACATAGCTGCACTTTACCTTTTCTTAGGGGCATGGCCGGTTCCATGGATTACACACCCGGAATTTTCGACATTGATTTATCCAAACATGCTGATAAACGACAAAAATGGAACGGACTGGATAAAGGGAATACATCTGTTCACAGCACCATTGCCAATCAATTGGCATTAATGATTGTTTTATACAGCCCACTGCAAATGGCTGCTGATATGCCCGAAAACTATGAGGGAAATGAAGCTTTTAATTTTATACAGGATTTACCAACAACCTGGGATGAAACCCTAGTATTAGAAGCTTCCATTGGCGAATATGTTGTAACTGCACGGAGAAAAGGGAGCAACTGGTTTATCGGAGCCATCAACAACGAAACTGCCAAAGAAATCAAGATTTCATATTCAATGCTAAAAACAGGAAAAAAATATCTGGCCAAAAGCTATACTGACAGTTATGGTGCTCACTTCGAAACAAACCCTGAAGTTATTGATATCAAAACCACACAGGTTTTAAACGCTGACACATTTTTGTTAAAACTTGCACCCGGAGGTGGCGCAGCCATCCGGATTTCAGAGATGTAATCTTTTTTAGTCTCCTTTTTTTTCTTCAGTCTTTATCTTCGGTCTTTCTTCTTCCTGCTTCCGACTTCCGACTATTCACTTTTTTTCAACAAACAATTTGACACATCATTTGTTATCTTTGAGTTAATGAAAAAAAATAAAAACCATTCATATTAAATCAAAAAGCCATGAACATATTTATAATCATCTTATTGGTATTTTTAGGTTTGATCTTATTATTATTAATTGTCGCACTTCTTATAAAGAATGATTATGCCGTTGAACGTGAAATTATTATTAATAAGCCCAAACATGTAGTTTTCGATTACCTTAAATATTTGAAAAATCAGGACAATTTCAGCAAATGGGCTACAATGGATCCCAATATGAAAAAGACATTTACCGGAACTGATGCAAATGTAGGTTTTATTTCTGCATGGGAAAGCAATCAAAAAGATGTCGGAAAAGGCGAACAGGAAATCACAGCAATAACAGAAGGTGAAAGAATTGACTATGAATTGCGTTTTATCAAGCCTTTTAAGAGTATTGCCGACGTTTTTATGACTACAGAAGCAATAACCGAAACAGATACAAAAGTAATCTGGGGTTTTGAAAGCTCCATGAAATACCCTATGAATCTGATGCTTTTATACCTAAAGATGGAAGAATTTATAGGAAACGACTTTTCTACAGGTCTTACTAAGCTCAAAGAAATTTTGGAAAAAAATTCGGAAGACCGAAGTCAGAAGACCGAAGTCGCTCAGTAACCATGCTTCGGCTACGCTCAAAAACCGTCCTTCGTAAGAAATTGCAACTCGGGATTGAGCAAAAACTTTAATCTTAATTTTACTTTTTAAATCTTACTTCTAAAATCGTTAATCGTTAATCGCAAATAGACGTTCAGTAAATTATTATTCCTTTCCCGAAACCACCCCTCACTTACTTCCCATAAAATGGGAGGTGATTGAGTTGTGGAAGATTGATAGATTTTTGTTTTATTTCTTCTTCTTTCCTCTTTCTTTTTTTCTTTTTTAATCTTACTTCTAAAATCGTTATTCGTTATTCGCAAATATTTTTACTTTCCCGAATTACAATTTCTAACTCATACTTCTACTCCGCTCAGCAACCATAATTCGTAAGAAATTGTAGCTCGGGACTTTCGCTTAGCGTCGAGAAATTGCAACTCGGGATTGAGCAAAAGCTCAATTTACTTTATACTTCCGTCTTCGGTCTTCCGACTGCTGACTATTCACTTTACTCTATTTCTTTAACCGGAATATAAATATAGGTTTGTAACTTTTCTGCTTTGGTCTTGTCAGGATTGTTCATGTATTTGTCAAAACAAGGTGTATCGCGGAGTTCATAGCCTGAAGCCGGCAACCAGTTGCGGTAAATTAGATCGTAGGCTTCTCCAAGATTCGCATAAGGACCTACGTGTTTGAAAACAGCATATTTCCCCCCTTCCACTACTTTTACTCCAATTTCACCCTCAGGCTGCACCTCTTTTTTAATCGTAACACAGGCATCGTAACGGCATTTTTCTGCATCGGTAATACTTGGGTCATCATGACTAATGCCTATGCTTTCCATACCGAAACTGTAGAGTTTTTTTTCTTTTACAAAAGCCCATAATTTTCCCCAGGCGAGGCCGGTTTTTTCGCCACCATAAGCTTCAGTTACTTGAATAAAAATCACTTTTTTAGTGCTAATTTCCTTGATTTTTGGTTTAAGTTCCATTTTCATAGTATTCTCTGAATTAATAAAATGATTAAATATATTGTTTTTTACAGTACTGTTTCTGTATTCAATCGGTGAACTGCCAAAACGGTTTTTAAAAGCAGTTGAAAATGAGGAAGGTGTTTCATAACCTATTTTCCAGGCAATATCACCGACGGCCTCCTGACTGAATTCAAGTAATCGGGCTGCAATTTCAAGGCGGATTCTTACAATGTAAGTACCCAATGCCTCACCCAAATGTGCCCTCATTATGCGATGGAAATGAAAAGGAGAAAAATTGGACATATCAGCCAATTGTTTTAAATCCAGTTCTTCACCTATGTGATGGTTGATGTAAATCAACACTTTGTTAATACGTTCCTGATAATCTTTAGCAGTAGCTGCTTTGTGATTCATTCCTTATTTAATTTACGGCAAAAGTAATGTAGTTTTTCGGGAATGACTTTTTATATCTTGCTAAATTATCAAAATTAATGATATTTTTATTGATTGCTTTTAAAATCACATCGAAATAAATTATGGATTATCTCAAAAGCGGATAGAAGAAACGGAATGAATCATCTTTTCTCCAAACCATTGATAGTATCCATAAAATGCAACTGAATAGTCAAGTACGTGGTGCAACTGTGATGCAAATTGTATGCACAGTCCAAAAAAAAGCACTTACAAATTGCGATGTAAGTGGCTGATTTTCTGTGGCTCCTCCTTCAGTCCCGAGAACGTAGTGATTCGGGATGAGACCCTCTGATTAATCCCGAAGCTTCGGGACTCTAACCAACTGAGCTAAGGCTCCATCCAACGAATCCATATTTATTAATCTTTCAATAAAGACTTTGCT
>JBBRCQ010000032.1:0-43199 GCA_038204725.1 Bacteroidales bacterium
ACCTTCCATTTACTTTTTGCATTTTTGTACCTTATAACATTAGCCGATTATCGAATTTTATTAAAAAACAATTCTATCCAAGTCACTATAAGGTAAAAGTCTCCCCTTTGGGGAGATTTAGAGGGGCTAATTGTGCCATACTCCCACCATACATTAAAAAGATGGCGAAAAAGTGGCGAACGATTCGCCCTGAAATTGATGTTGATATTCAGCTTATTACAAGGGGTTTGGCGCATTTACCATCATTACAGTTTCAAACCTTCCATTTACTTGTTTTTGCATTTTTGTAACAGTATATTTGCTGGATAATATGAAACATTTGTTCTGCTTTTTGCAAAAAAAAAGTTAAAGCAGATGAATCAAACAATACATTTGTCTTTGTAAATCCTTCAAAATCAATGGGTTTGACTGATTAGATTTGATGGGTTAATTAATAAATTTCAAAATTTAAAAAATGAATAAAATCTCATTAAAAGTTTGCCTGATTTTGTTGAGTGTACTTCTTTGTTCAAGTAAAAAAATTAATTTTTCACAATTTAATTCGATTGAAACAAATGATGATAATGAAAATAGTGCCTCAAAAAAAACAGTAACGGAAGAACCCTGGTATTTTAGTTAAGAAAAAGGTTAAAGTAAAAAGGAAAAAGAATTAAGAACGAATAATCTGGCAGTACTTCTAAAATCTAAAATCGTTATTCGTTGTTCTCAAATCAAAATAATGACATTAGCTGATTACCGAATTTAATTAAAAAACAATTCTATCCAAGTCACAATAAGGCAAAAGCCTCCCCTTTGGGGAGTTTAGAGGGGCTTATTTCTCAACCAGTGATCTACTATCACTAACGCTGCCATGGCTTCCACGATGGGAACGGCGCGAGGCACTACACATACATCGTGTCGGCCTTTGCCTTCAATCGTGATTGGATTTCCTTTTTTATCAACAGTTGGCTGAGGTTGCATAATGGTAGCAATGGGTTTAAAAGCAAGGCGGAA
Source organism: Bacteroidales bacterium (assembly GCA_038204725.1). Taxonomy (GTDB): domain Bacteria; phylum Bacteroidota; class Bacteroidia; order Bacteroidales; family JACABE01; genus JACABE01. Next base: position 994 of record JBBRCQ010000032.1, read on the forward strand.
ATAAATATCCATACCATTTGAAATACCTCCTTGTATACCACCTGAATAATTGGTCAGTGTGGAGAAATCGCTGTTGAAAAGATCGTTGTGTTGTGTGCCGGTCATTTCAACGCCTGCAAAACCGGAACCGTATTCAAATGCTTTTACTGCGGGGATGCTGAGCATGGCTTTTGCAAGATCCGCCTGTAGCTTGTCAAAGACCGGTTCGCCTAAACCTGCTGGACAACCTTTGATCGTACAACAAATAATACCTCCCAGTGTATCTCCTTTTTGGGCTGTTTCCTCTATCAGTTGCATCATCTTAGCCGAAGCCGCTTCATCAGGACAACGCACAGGACTGTTTTCGATGTTTTGTAAGTTAATACGGGTAAGATTTTCAGCTTTAACAGTGCCGATTTGTTGCACGTAAGCCTGAAAGCTAATGCCTTCTTTCAATAAAATTTGTCTGGCAATACTTCCTGCCACCACCCTGGCGATGGTTTCCCTTGCCGAAGCCCTGCCTCCGCCTCTGAAATCATAGTTCCCATATTTGCTGTAATAAGTATAGGCAGCATGTGAAGGGCGAAATGCTTCAGCCAAATGGGCGTAATCCTCAGGTCTGTGATTTGTATTTTTTACCATAAAAGCAATGGGAGTTCCTGTAGTCTTTCCCCCGAAAATACCGGAAAGAAATTCCACTTCGTCTGATTCATCGCGTTGTGTGGTAAAGGCAGATTGTCCGGGACGACGGCGGTTTAATTCCATTTGAATAGCTACGAAGTCTATTTCAAAATTTGAAGGACAACCATCAATAACGCCACCTATGGCTTTTCCATGCGATTCGCCGAAAGAAGTGAGTTGAAATATTTTTCCAATTGTATTGCCAGCCATAGTGATTTGGTGATTTGAGGATTTGGTGATTTTTTTTCGTAAAAGTGATTAATGTTCAACCCTGACAGGGTTAGAAACCCTGTCAGGGTTTCGGCTTCTGCTGTTTAATTCCTTTTGAATAGCTGCGAAGTCTATTTCAAAATTCGAAGGACAACCATCAATAACGCCACCTATGGCTTTTCCATGCGATTCGCCGAAAGATGTCAGCTGAAATATTTTTCCGAAAGTATTGCCTGCCATGGTGATTTGGTGATTTAAGGATTTTTATTTGTAATAATGATTAACGTTCAACCCTGTCAGGGTTTCGGTTTCTGCGGTTTAATTCTGCCGAAATACGTTCAACCCTGACAGGGTTTCGGTATCTGTGGTTTAGTTCAACCCTGACAGGGTTAGAAACCCTGTCAGGGTTTCCGTTATTAACTTGTCAAGGTTTCGGTATCCTAACCTTAGTTTTATTAAATTAATTATAATTTCCTTCCAACTCCGCTTTAAACTTCTGAAAAGCTGCCTGTATAATCGTATCGAATTCGGTGTGGAAATGGTCAAAAGCTTTTACAATCTTTTCACCTTCAGGGGTAAGACATGTTTTCCCGCCATCTGCTCCGCCTCTTTGTGTGTCGAGAATCGGAAAGCCCAATCGTTCTTCTATTTGTTGTAGGTTGTTCCAGGTTTTGCGATAACTCAGATTGAGCTTTTCCATGGCTAGCTTCAGCGAACCTGTTTCGCTGATGGCTTTGAGTAACAACCACTTTCCATCTCCTAATATTCCTTCCTCGTCTTTGGTTTCCAGCCAGATTTTATAATTTAAACGGATGTTTTCGTATTTTGAGTCCATAAGCTTAGGTTTTATAAAACAAAGATAGTATTTTTTTGTAATCCATTCGTTTCAGAAAGAATATTTTAATCCCGAATCGCTTCGCTTTCGGGATTTTGCTTCGCTCAATCCCGAATCGCTTCGCTCTCGGGATTTCGCTTCGCTCAACTTCTGACATCTGACTTCGGTCTTCCGACTTCACACACTCATTCCTGCCAGCCACGCCGTAGAAAAGGCAATCTGCAAATTGTATCCCCCTGTATCGGCATCCAGATCCAGGACTTCTCCGGCAAAGTATAAGCCTTTGATGATTTTCGATTCCATGGTCTTGGGATTGACTTCTTTTAGGTCGATGCCTCCTGCTGTGATAATGGCTTCAGTAAAAGAACGGCTGCCGGTGATTTCAAAACGAAAGTCTTTCAGCCATAAACGGATTCTCTTTCGCTCTTCAGCCGTAATTTGATGGCATAATTTATCGGTTGATATTTTTAATAAATCACCGGCAATATATGCCAGTTTGCCTGGTAGCCAAAGCTTTAAAACAGATTGGAACTTCATTTTGCCATGTTCGTTCAAATCCCTAAGTAATCGGGCATCCAGTTTTGGATCATCGAGCGCCGGTTTGAGGTCAATAGAACAAATGATGGCTTTTTTAGCTTTTATTTCTGATGAAAATTTTCTGCTCAATGTGAGCACAATGGGTCCTGTAATTCCGAAATGGGTGAACATCATTTCGCCGAATTCATCGCCTTTTTTCCTGCCATCTATCCAGATGCTTGCTTTTACGTTTTTTAAACTTAAGCCTTGTAAATCCTGAGCGATGCTACCTTTTGTTTCGAGAGGAACCAATGCCGGTCGTATTTCTGTAACGTGATGTCCTACACTTTTGGCTAATCGATATCCGTCACCTGTTGATCCGGTGGCAGGGTATGAAGCTCCGCCGGTGGCTATGATTATTTTGGCTGCCAGATAAGTTACTGAACTGTTTACTTCAACTCCTGTGATGATGCTGTCTTTTACCATCAGTTTTGTAACGTTGCTATCTTTGCGGACTTCCACTTTTTGTTTTTCAACCCATCTTACCAAAGCATTGAAAATATCCTGGGCTTGTTCGCTGGTTGGGAAGGCTCTTTCGCCACGTTCAACCGTGATGGGAACGCCTTTATTTTCGAAAAATGCTATTAATTCTTTGGAGAAAAAAGTGGAAAATGCATGTCGAAGAAACCTTGAATTTTCTCCGATATGTTCCATAAACTCACGCATGGGAGCTATATTGGTTAGGTTGCATCTTCCTTTGCCTGTAATACGCAGTTTGCGGCCTGGTTGATTCATCTTTTCGAGCAACAACACTTTTGCACCGGTTTCGGCTGCCCTTCCGGCTGCAAACAAACCGGCTGCACCGCCTCCTACTATTATAACATCGTATTGATTGATCTGCATGTTGGTTGTATTATTATTTTTTCCAGAATGATGGAGCAAAAAGGATGAATACTGTAAAAATTTCCAAACGACCGATGAGCATCATAAAAGATAAAATCCATTTTCCTAAATCGGGTACCATGGCAAAATTAGAAGCAGGACCTGTAGTTCCCAAGCCTGGACCAATACCTCCCATGGTTGTTGCAACAGAGCCCATTGCAGAATAAGGGTCTAATCCCAAAAAGCTGAGTGAAAGTGAAGCTATTGCCCAAATGGATATATACATCAGGAAAAAGGCAAGTATGTTAAAAATAATATCCTGTGAAACCGGTTTGCCGTTTAATCTAACTGGGATAACTGCAGAAGGATGAACCAATCTTTTGAATTCCAAAGAAGCATTTTTGAAAAGTAATAAATGACGGATAATTTTTATCCCACCCGCTGTAGAACCGGCACATCCACCACTGAACATCAATAAAAATATAAAAAACCAAAGAGCCGGAGCCCATTTCATATAGTCGGTAGTAGCAAAACCTGTACAGGTAACAATACTCGTTACCTGAAACAATGCGTCCCTGAATGCTTTTTCAATGTTATTGTATTGATTATAGGCATCAAAAAACAAAAATGAACCAATAATTAGTGAAGCACCAAAGATTATCAAAAGATAAAATCTTACTTCTTCATTGATTAATACTTTTTTATATTGTCCTTTTAGTATGAAATAATGGAGTGTAAAACTAATCCCTGCCAGCATCATAAATAGAGTAATTACATAATGAATATAAGGTGAGTAATTGGTAATGCTGCTGTTAAGTGGTGAAAATCCGCCTGTGGCAATTGTTCCAAATGAATGACACATCGATTCGAACAAATTCATGCCACCTAACAGTAAAAGTATTATTTCGGCTGCAGTAAGAAGCACATAGATACCCCATAAAGTTTTAGCAGTTTCTGTAATCCTGGGATGAAATTTATCTTTGGTCGGTCCTGAGGATTCAGCATTAAATAATTGCATTCCTCCAATTCCTAAAAGTGGTAATATGGCAACCGTTAATACAACAATTCCCATACCACCTATCCAGTGCGTCATACTTCTCCAGAATAAAATTCCCTTGGGGACTGCTTCAATATCTTTGAATATGGATGCTCCAGTTGTTGAAAATCCTGACATGGTTTCAAAAAATGCATCGGTAAAATTTGTAATGGATCCACTCAATATAAATGGCAATGTTCCGAACAATGAAATAATAATCCATGAGAAAGTTACCATGACATATCCTTCTCTTTTTCCAATCCCTTTTGCATCTACATCCTTTGTAATCAGGCGTATCATAGCACCGACAAAGAAGGTAATAAAGGCGGAAATTAAGATGGCATTAAAATCAGAACCTCCGTAATAGTATGAAAACGGTAGGGCGGTCAGCATAAAACCTCCTTCAATCAGTAATAATATACTAATAAACCTGATGATGAGTAAAAAATTCATTTTTTAAGAGTTATAGATTTTTTAATGGAAGAATTTGGAAACTTTGTGAATGGTATCAGGCAATGCAAATACTACAACTTTATCATTTTCCTGTATTTGGAAACTTCCAATGGCAATATAACTAACATCGTTTCTTACAATTCCTCCGATAATAGCACCTTCAGGGAAGTCAAGTTTTTGAATGGGGCTTTTTGTAATCAATGAATTGGGTTTTACTAAAAATTCAAGTGCTTCTGCATCAATTCCACTAAGGCATTTTATGGATGTTACCAGTGCATCCATTGTAAATCGTGCAATATAGCTGGCAGTGATCAGCTTTTTGTTGATGATGGTATCAATACCAATATTTTGTGAAATGTCGATATAATCAATATTTTCAACCAATGCAATGGTTCTTTTAACGCCAAATTTACGGGCATGTAAACAAGTCAATATATTGGTGTCGGTGTGGTCTGTTAAGGCAATAAATGCATCCATTTTGCTGATGCCTTCTTCTTCAAGCAATTGTATATCCGTGGCGTCTCCATTAATGATCAGCGTATGGTTTAAATCTTCAGTTAGTTTAAAACATCTTTCTTTATCTATTTCAAAAAGTTTAATATTAAATTTATCCTGAAGACTTCTGGCTGCTTTTCTGGCAATTCGACCTCCTCCAATAATCATAATATTTTTAATATCAATCTTAACTTTGCCTCCTAATTTAAATAATTCGTTCATAGCAGATGGCTTGGTAATTACATAAATGAGGTCATTTTTCTGAAAAACATCAGTTCCTCTGGGGATGATCGTTTTAGAATTCCTATGGATGGCAACCGCTCTGAAATCAAGATTGGTATGTTCAACTGCAATTTGATTGAGCGTTTTATCTAATACAAGGGCATTTTCGTCCAAACGGATTAAAAAGAGCATCAATTTTCCATCTGAAAAATCGAACACTTCTGTAGCAACGGATTGGTTGAGTAAATTAATAATTTCTTTTGCAGCTATTCTTTCGGGGCAAACCAATGAATCAATGCCTAAATGATTGAATAGCTCACGATTTTCAGCAGTAAGATATTCTACATTATTGATACGTGCTATTGTTTTTTTAGCCCCTAGTTTTTTGCCCAGAATACAGGTCATTAGGTTGACGTGTTCATGATGTACCACTGATATCAAAAGGTCTGTTTTGGAAATATTAGCTCTTTCTAATACCGCAACAGAAGTGGAATCACCTTTTATGGTCATTAAATCGGTATGCGACTCAATCATTTTAAGTAATTCCTGATTGGCGTCAATGATTGTGATGTTGTGTTTTTCGAGTGAAAGTGATTTGGCCAAATGAAAGCCAACTTCACCATCTCCGGCAATAATAATATTCATGAACTTAGTATATAATATTTAAAGTATATTATTTCTTTGATTGCATTTTGAAAGAAAATGCTTTTTAAAATATTGTAATATATTCAAACGTAGAGATATATTAAATATTTCAAGGTCAAAGTAATTTATGCTTGATGGGTGCATTTTTGTTAAAAAATGTCAGCAAATGTAAGTGATTTTAATTCAATATTTCAATAATATTTTATATTCAAGGTAGCTTTAAAACAAAAAGTTGTTGTAAGGGTATCGTTTGATGTGAATTCGTTTTACTTCTTCATATAGGAAATCTTTCAATTGATCAATGTTTTGTTTTTCTTTGGCTGAAATAAATATAGCAGGAAGATTTGATTTAGCCATCCAGCTGTTCTTCATTTCTTCAAGACTTAGGTTTTCTTTGGTAGCAGGAATTAAATCGTCTTCATCTTGTTCTATAAATTGGTAAGCATCAATTTTGTTGAATAAAGTGATGGCTGGTTTATCGCTTGCTTTGATATCGCTCAATGTTTGTTTTACTACCTCTATTTGTTCCTCAAATCCTGAATGAGAAATGTCTACCACGTGGATTAATATATCTGCTTCGCGAACTTCGTCCAGTGTCGACTTAAATGATTCAACCAGATCGTGAGGGAGTTTACGGATAAATCCAACCGTATCCGTTAATAAGAAAGGAAGATTGCCAATTACCATTTTCCTGACAGTTGTATCTAAGGTTGCAAAGAGTTTGTTTTCGGCAAATACTTCCGACTTGCATAAAAGATTCATGATGGTAGATTTGCCCACATTGGTATAACCCACCAATGCAACTCTCACCATATCTTCTCTGTTTTTTCGTTGCGTCGACATTTGTTTATCAATATCCTTCAGCTTTTCTTTGAGCAATGTAATTTTGTCGCGGATAATTCTTCTATCGGTTTCAATTTCTTTTTCACCTGGACCACGCATACCCATCCCGCCACGTTGTTTGGTTAAATGTGTCCACATCCGGGTTAAACGTGGAAGCAGGTATTGATATTGAGCCAGTTCTACCTGAGTTCTGGCATGAGACGTTCTCGCCCGGCTTGCAAAAATATCTAAGATCAGATTGGTCCGGTCCAGAATTTTGCATTCCAGTTCTTTTTCGATGTTTCTGATTTGTGAGGGACTCAGTTCATCGTCAAAAACCGCAATACTTATGCTTTCCGCATTGATGTATTCTTTGATTTCAGCTAATTTTCCGGAACCCACAAATGTTCTGGAATCAGGTTTGTCCAACCGTTGAATAAACCGTCTTACAGACCTGCCTCCAGCTGTATCCACTAAAAAAGCGAGTTCGTCGAGGTATTCGTTTACCTGTTCTAAAGGTTGGTTTTGGTGGATCAAGCCTATTAATACAGCTGTTTCTTGTTGTTTCGAATTTTCAATCAATGGGTAATAATGGTTTTAGATCGGTGTGTATGACCCGATACTTTTGTTAGTAAAAATAACGACAAAGTAATTAATAAAAAGTACACTGAAACAATCTCTATATCTATTGTTTCTTTTGATAGTAATGTGATAATTTTAAAAACACTTGCAATAAAGATGATGAAAAAATTAAAAATGTTAAAGTATTTCTTTGGCATAGCAATTGAAAACAGACTTAAGCCGATAAATAGAATGACGATCAGTATTTTTATAAAAACTTCAAAATTTGTAACTTCATCGGCTGAAATAAATAAAGTATATGCAATTCCAGACATAAAAAATACCAGTCCAACTTTTAATAAGATTGCGTAAAAAAAGGATGATTTTTTATTTAAACTCATACTGTAAAAAGGTTTAAAAGGGTTTAAATCCTATGATTTCGCGAATCTCTTTCATCGTTTTGGACGCACTTTCACGTGCTTTTTCGGCGCCATTCAAGGCAACTTTGCGAAGGTATTCATTATCAGCATTTAATTCCAGTATTTTTTCACGAAATGGTGCTGTAAAGTTAACAACATCTTCTGCCAATTGTTTTTTCATATCCCCATAACGAATCTGACAGCTATTGTACAAGTCGTCGAAATGCTGGTAAGTAGCTTCTGCTGATATTATTTTCATAATGCTAAAAAGGTTTTCAACCGCTTGTGATTTTGGTTGTCCGGGGGCTGTAGGACCTTGATCGGATACAGCTTTCATCATCTTTTTACGGATGTTTTCAGGTGTATCACCTAGGAAAATGCATGAATTTTCGTTATCCGATTTCGACATCTTCGTACTGCCATCCAAACCCGGTATTTTAATCAGGTCTTCACCAAAGTTGTAAGCCTGAGGTTCAGGGAAAAAGTCAACTTTGTACAACCTGTTGAAACGATTGGCAAATGTACGCATCATTTCAAGATGCTGTTCTTGGTCTTTACCTACAGGTACTTTCTGTGCTTTATGGATGATTACATCTGCAGCCATAAGTGTCGGATAGGTGAGTAATCCTGCATTTACATTGTTGGGTTGTGTACGTATTTTCTCTTTGAAAGATGCAACTCTTTCCAGTTCACCCATATATGCATTCATGTTTAACAACAGATACAATTCAGCCACTTGAGGAACGTCGCTTTGTACATAAATGGTGGCAGCTTCCGGATCTAATCCTGCTGCGAGATAATTAACCAATACACGTCTTACATTCCCGTGGAGATCTGCGGGAGTAGGGTGGGTGGTTAATGAATGATAATCGGCGATAAAAAAATAACAATTATTTTGATATTGCATTTTAAGGAAGTTACGGAGTGCTCCGAAGTAATTCCCTAAATGTAAATCGCCTGTAGGTCTGATTCCGCTTACAACTGTTTCCATAGTTTGCAAAAATAAGTAAAATTTCTATTTTTCGCTAATCTTTGAGTAATTCTTCTACTAATTTTGGTACACCAATTCCTGCTTTTTCTTTAATTACGGTGAGATGATGAATGTAATAATTATCTCTGGCGTTGGGATCAATTAAATATTTAGGGATATGCTGAGGGGCAGCATTCAGCAAACCCGCGGCAGGATATACATTCAGCGAACTGCCAATTACAATATAAATAGCTGCTTTTGCTGATAATTCGGTTGCTGGAATTATTTGAGGTACTTCTTCTCCAAACCAAACAATATGCGGCCGTAATTGAGAACCTTTTTCACAAAAATCACCTTTTTTAAGTTCCCAGCCCTCCAAATCGTAAATTAAGTTTTCGTCAACAGTACTTCTTACCTTTTTTAGTTCTCCGTGTAAGTGTAAAATGTTTGAAGAACCGGCACGTTCATGCAGATCATCCACGTTTTGTGTAATGATTTCCACATTGTATTTTTCTTCTAATCTTTTTAAAGCGATATGGGCTGCATTGGGTTGTACATCCAGCAATTGTTTACGTCTTTGATTGTAAAATTCCCTTACCAAATCCTCGTTCCGCTGCCAGGCTTCAAAAGTAGCAACATCTTCAATGCGGTATTCTTCCCACAACCCATCACTGTCTCTGAATGTTTTAATGCCGCTCTCGGCACTGATACCAGCACCGGTTAATATGACTATCGTTTTCATTGGCTTGAGAAAATATTTAAGCAGTTAATATATTGACAAAGGTAAGCTTAAATAATTATTTGAATAAATTTTTAAATAAATTTTGAATCATTTTCTTCGGGAATAATGCATAACAGTGAAAATCTTAAAAAAAAACCGCCCAAAGTTGAGCGGTTTTTAAAATCTGATTTATGAAATATTAATCTGTCGTATAGGTTTTGCTTTAGCTTCATCTTTTTTTGGAATTTCAATTTGCAAAACTCCGTTATTATAAGTAGCAGCAATTTTGTCATATTCCACCAATTCGGGAATGCTGAATGAACGTTTGAATGACTTGTAACTGAATTCACGGCGCATAATTTTTTCGTTCATTTCTTCATTTTTTTCTTCTTTTTCTGAAGAAATAGTAAGTGTATTGTTGAGCAAATCAATTTTAAAATTTTCCTTTCTCAGTCCGGGAGCCGCAACTTCAATTTTATAACTGTCTTTTGTTTCCGAAACATTTACAGCAGGCATGCTGAACTCTCCACTGTTTTCTAAAAGATTGGCTAAAAAATCATTACCAAAAAAATCATTTGTGAAATTTGGTAAGTAACTGTGTTTTCTTAACATAGGTAACATCATGATGTCCTCCTTTTATTTTAATTTATAAATTTTATTGATTTTTTCAAATTATATCAAGCCTCATGCCAGATGTAAAAGTTGATTTTTTTATTAAAAAATGTGACAAAATGTCAGAAATATTTATAAATAAAAGCAGAAATGACAGTATAATACTTATCAGAAAAAGATATGTGTAAAATATATTGTTATTCAATTAACAACCAATTAAAATGCAATAACTTACTGAACTATTTCCCAGTTTGGATGTTTTAGTTTTGATAAAATAATTATAAAATTTATGATAAAAAAATTGCTGATAGCCAATCGTGGTGAAATTGCAGTAAGAGTGATGCGTTCGTGCAAGGAATTGGGCATAAAAACAGTGGCTGTTTTTTCGGATGCTGATCGCAAAGCCAAGCATGTAAGGTATGCAGATGAAGCTTATCATATTGGCGCTTCCCCTTCATCGGAAAGTTATTTGAGAATGGATAAAATTATGGCTGTTGCCAAAAAATCCGGTGCGGATGCCATCCATCCGGGATATGGATTTTTATCTGAAAATGGTGATTTTGCACAATTGTGTGAAGATGAAAGAATTATTTTTGTAGGACCTTCGCCTTATGCGATACATACCATGGGCGATAAAATTACAGCCCGTCAAACCATGATGGAAGCAGGTATTCCAGTAGTTCCGGGAACTAAAGAGAAAATAACTTCCGAGAAACGTGCCTTGGAAATGATTCGAGAAATCGGTTATCCTGTTATGATTAAAGCTTCTGCCGGTGGTGGAGGAAAAGGGATGCGTATGGTAAAGCTGGAAAGCGAGTTGAAAAGTGCCATTAGAGCAGCCCGGTCAGAAGCAAAATCTGCATTCGGGGATGATGCAGTCTACATCGAAAAGTATATTTCTTCGCCGCATCATATCGAATTTCAGATTCTGGCCGATAAATTAGGACATACCATTCATCTTTGTGAAAGGGAATGCTCGGTTCAACGTAGACATCAAAAGGTAGTGGAAGAAACTCCTTCTCCATTAATGACAGATGAATTGCGCGAAAAAATGGGCAAAGATGCTGTGAAGGCTGCCAAAGCTGTGAACTATTATGGTGCAGGCACCATAGAGTTTTTAGTTGATGATGATCTCAATTATTATTTTCTCGAAATGAATACTCGTTTGCAGGTTGAGCATCCGATTACCGAAAGAGTAGTAGGTGTGGATATTGTGCGTGAACAGATCAATATTGCAAATGGGTTTCCACTTACTTATAAGCAGGAACAAATCAAACAGCGGGGGCATAGTATCGAATGCCGTATTTATGCTGAAGATCCCGATAATAACTTTATGCCATCTCCGGGTATCATTAAAGAAATAGTAGAACCATTAGGTCTCGGTGTCCGAACAGACGGTTACATGTACGAAGGTTATGAAATACCTATTTATTATGATCCTTTGATTTCGAAGCTGATTGTATGGGGCGAAACCAGACAAGAAGCAATTTCACGCATGAAACGTACATTGGATGAATATAAAATCTCAGGCGTTAAAACTTCGCTTTCATTTTTAAGAAGTATTATGGAAACTCCCGATTTTGTGGATGGGAAATACAATACTCATTTTATTGAACAAAATCTTTCATTCTTATTAAGCAAAAGAACTTGCGATAAACATTGCGAAGATATTGCCATGATTGCAGCTTTTGTAGAATATCTTACTAAACTTAAAAAAATACAGCCCACCACTCAGTTTGAAGTGTATACCAATAAATGGAAAGATATTGGCAGGATTAAAGCAGCAATGCGAATTTAATGATAAAAATAAAGATATGGAGTTTGAAGTAATTATAGGCGAACGTACTGCAAAGATCAATTTGTTGGAGAAAACCGGCAATTTGCTTAGAATTGCAGTTGATGGTGAAATATATGAATTAGACAGTGTTACAACCGGAAATGGTGTATATTCTATTATTTCCGAAGGAAAATCTTATGATATTGATGTAGTTCAAGGGCAAAGCAACAAGCATTTTATTGTTAACTCAGATATGAGTGAATACAAAGTTGAAATTGTAGATGCTGAAAGCCGCTATACAAAAGCCATGAACAAAGCCAAAGGATTTGATGAAGGAAATATTATTTTCTGTCCAATGCCAGGGAAAATTGTGAAAGTGCTGGTAGCTGTCGGAGATTCAGTTGAAACCGGTCAAACATTGGTAATTGTATCAGCTATGAAAATGGAAAGTGAATTTAAGGCAACTAAACCAGGTGTTGTAAAAGAAATTGCCGTTAAAGAAGACGATACTGTAAGAGGTGGTCAGAAAATGATAATCATGGAATAGTAAATTTATATAGCTGCATCGCAGTATGGTAGCAATTAAAAATAGTAAAAACAATACCAAAAACAACGTAAGGGAGAAAGCGTTGGAATGGTAATTAAAATATAATATATGTCAACATTAGAAGAAAAGTTTAAAGTTTTTGAAGAGAAAAATAAATCCGCAGAATTGGGTGGAGGAATCGATAGAATTGAGAAACAGCATAATGGGGGCAAGTTAACCGCCAGAGAAAGATTGGAAATTCTTCTGGATAAAGGTTCTTTTGTGGAAATGGACAAATTTGTGGTTCATCGCAATTCCGATTTTGGAATGGAAAATCAAAAGATTATGGGTGATGGTGTTGTAACTGGTCATGGGAAGATTGACGGAAGGTTGATGTATGTTTTTTCACAGGATTTTACGGTTTTAGGAGGAAGCCTGGGCCGTGCCAATGCTGATAAAGTAAAAAAAGTGATGGAAATGGCCATGCGAATGGGAGCACCTATCATAGGTCTGAACGATTCCGGTGGTGCCCGTATTCAGGAAGGTGTAGAAAGTCTGGGAGGATATGCCGATTTGTTTTATCTGAATGTGATGTCATCGGGCGTAATTCCTCAAATATCGGCCATTTTAGGACCCTGTGCCGGAGGAGCTGTTTATTCGCCTGCTTTAACCGATTTCATTTTAATGGTGAACAAAACCAGCTATATGTTTGTAACCGGTCCGGATGTTATAAAAAGTGTAACTCATGAAGAAGTTACCAAAGACGAACTGGGTGGTGCCCGCACACATAATGCTACCAGTGGTGTAGCTCACATGATTGCCGAAGATGATGAACATGCCATGATGATGTTGCGTGAACTGATCAGTTATCTGCCTTCAAACAACATGGAAGATCCTCCCATGAAAATATGTACGGATGATATTCATCGTACAGAAGAAAAACTTCAAACACTGGTTCCTGCCGATTCCAATAAACCTTATGATATTAAAGAACTCATTACAACTGTTATTGACGATCATCGCTTTTTTGAAATACAACCTTTGCATGCCATGAATATTGTAATAGGGTTTGCCCGCATGGGAGGTCGATCGGTCGGTATTGTTGCCAACCAGCCGGCACATCTGGCAGGATGCCTGGATATTACTTCATCTGCCAAAGCAGCTAGATTTGTAAGGTTTTGCGATTCTTTCAGTATCCCTATCATTACTTTAGTGGACGTTCCTGGATTTTTACCCGGAACTACTCAGGAGTTGGGTGGAATTATCAAACATGGAGCCAAGCTGTTGTACGCCTTCTGCGAAGCTACGGTCCCAAAGATTACCCTTATTACCCGTAAAGCCTATGGTGGTGCTTACGATGTAATGTCGAGCAAACACATTGGTGCCGATATAAACATGGCTTATCCTACCGCAGAAATAGCAGTGATGGGCTCCGAAGGTGCTGTTAATATTCTCTATCGTGACGCCAATCCGGGTGAAAAATTACAGTATCTGGAAGATTACCGCGAAAAATTTGCCAGTCCTTACAAGGCTGCCGAACACGGTTATATCGATGAAATAATTTATCCAAAAGACACCCGTTACAAATTGATTGAAGCACTGGAAATGACACAAAACAAAAGAGCTTCCAATCCTCCGAAAAAACACGGGAATATCCCTTTATAAGCCAGTACTGTGTGTAATACATGTTGAACTAAATTATTTTCATCACTGAATCTATATTTTTTCTAAAAGTTTATTGAACTAATTTTAATAAACTTTTTTAATTTATATCCTTTTGTCAAATTGAAATGCAAATTTAAGAACATGACAAAATGTCAGAAAATAACATTACAGTTTAGAGAAAGCTAAGCAACAAACGAATATTTAAATAAGTAACGATGGATCCTATGATGAATAAAATAATGGTGGTTGATTTGGAATTGGCATATTTGCCCATAACTTTAGAAGAGGAAGTAAGATAAACCTGCATAAATATAGTAAAAGGGAGTTGAATGCTTAAGATCATTTGTGAAACAATCAAAGCTTTAAAAGCATTTCCGATAAGGAATACAATGCCGAGTGCCACTAATAATGAAATGGCAACACCTAATTTGGAATGATTGTCTTTTAAATCGTAGGGTTCTCCAAAAATACCTGCAAAAATAGATCCGCCTGCCATTCCTGATGTAATAGTGGATGCAACACCGGCAAACAAAAGCGCAATGGCAAAAATATCAGAGGCATTGTTTCCTAACAAGGGGATTAAAATATTTTTAGCTTGTTGCAATTCGTTCACCAGAATACCGCTTTTAAAAAAAACAGCAGCAGCCAGTAAAATCATGGCACTATTGATGGCCCATCCAACAATCATTGAAAGCAAGGTATCAAATAATTCGTAATCCAGTTGTTTCTTTATAATTTTATCGTCTTCAAGATTCCATTTCCGGCTTTGTATTATTTCGGAATGCAAAAATAAATTATGAGGCATTACCACTGCCCCAAGTACACTCATTACAATAATCATACTTCCCTCAGGTATCACTGGTTTTACCCAACCAATTCCGGCTTCAACCCAATTTATATCAACCAGTGTAAGTTCGTAAATAAATGATATCCCGATGATAGAAACAAATGCGATGATCCATTTTTCAATTTTACGGTAGGTATTGCTAAGCAACATAATAATAACAAAAATTACTACCAAAACCGCACCTATTTGTATCGGGATTTTAAAAAGCATATGAAGAGCAATGGCACCTCCCATTATCTCTGCGAGGGAAGTAGAAATAGAAGCCAACACAGCCGTCGATAGCACAGGTTTTGATATCCATTTCGGAGTGTGTAAATTTGCAGCTTCTGCCAAGCAGAGTCCTGTTGCGATACCAAGGTGGGCAACATTGTGTTGTAACACAATCAACATAATGGTCGAAAGTGTTACCATCCACAAAAGTGTATAACCAAATTCCGAACCGGCAGCAATGTTGGAAGCCCAGTTACCAGGATCAATAAAGCCTACAGTAACCAATAAACCGGGACCAATATAACGTAAAATATCCAAACCACCCAATTGTGGTTTGTGATCTTTTCTTTTTAAGTCTTTTATGAAATCTTTTATAAACTGCATAAGGTATGGCTGATGATACTTTTGTAAAAGTAAACAATTCTTTTGGTAATGGATAAAAAAAAAGCCCACTATCAAAGTGAGCTTCTTAAATATATAATTTTCTAATATTGGTACTTCGACAAGCTCAGTAACCGTACTTCGACAAGCTCAGTAACAGTAGTTCGACAAGCTCAGTAACCGTACTTCGACAAGCTCAGCAACAGGAGTCTTTCTTCGGTCTTCCGACTTCCGACTTATTCACTATCATACGCCCATTTGAGCCAGATAGCACCCCAAGTAAACCCTGCACCAAAAGTGGCAAGAATAAGGTTGTCTCCTTTTTTTAATTTTTTTTCATAATCCCAAAGCAATAATGGCAATGTTGCTGCTGTGGTATTTCCGTATTTTTGAATATTCACCATTACTTTTTCGTTGGGAAGTTCCATACGTTTGCCTGTTGCGTCAATAATACGCATATTGGCCTGGTGTGGCACCAGATAGGCAATGTCTTCAGCTTTCAGATTGTTTCTATTCATTAATTCTACAGCTGTATCAGCCATATTTAAAACAGCTGCTTTAAAAACAGGCTGTCCTTCCTGATAGATATAATGTTCACGGGCATCAATGGTTGCATGTGAGGATGGTTTTACCGAACCACCGGCTTTTTGATGTAAATGGACTCTTCCGGCTCCGTCAGAGCGAAGTATCATATCCATTACACCGATTTCTTCCTCTACAGGTTCTAATAAAATAGCACCTGAACCATCACCAAAGATAGGGCAGGTGGCTCTATCGGTATAGTCCACAATTGACGACATCTTTTCGGCACCTACCACAATAACTTTTTTGTAATGACCTGATTCAACATAACTGGTTGCAGTGGCCAACGCAAAAAGAAAACCTGAACAACCAGCATTCAAATCAAACCCCATTGCATTTTTTATATTCGCTTTGTCGCAAATGATATTAGCAGTAGCAGGAAATTGCATATCAGGTGTAACGGTGGCACAAATTACCAAATCAATTTCATCGGGAGAAGTGTTGGTTTTTTTTAACAAATCCAATACAGCACCGGCTCCAAGGTCGCTAGATCCTTTGCCTTCGCCTTTTAATATTCTTCTTTCTTTGATACCGATGCGGGTCATTATCCATTCATCGGTAGTGTCTACCATTTTGCTTAATTCTTCGTTAGTCAGAATATATTCCGGTAGGAAGGCACCTACGCCGGTTATGGCTGCTCTAATTTTTGTCATTTGTTTCAGTATTTTTTATGGTCTTTTAATTAGACTGAGCATATTTCGACATGGCTGCTTTTATTTTTTGAGAAAGCTTTGTTAAATGCACTTCTCTGGATAATAACAGCATGTTTTTTATTGCAATATCATTGGATATACCATGTCCGATTAAAACAGAAGAATTCACTCCCAAAATTGGACTGCCTCCGTAATTTTCGTAATTAAATCTTTTAAAATAATCGTCCATCAAATTGTGTTTAACCAGCAATGAATACAGTGCTTCTGTTTGTTTAACAATAATGTTCCCTATAAATCCGTCGCAAACAAATACATCTACTTCGTTTTTAAAAAGTTCACGACTTTCAACATTGCCCACAAAATTAAAATCTTTTGTATCTTTCATTAATTGATACGTTGACTGAGATTGAAGATTGCCCTTTTCAGCTTCTTCGCCTATATTTAATAAGCCTACTCTTGGGTTTTTTATACCCATAATGTGTTTGGCATAAATATTTCCAAGAATGGCAAATTGATACAAAACATCAGGCTTGCTGTCAGGATTGGCTCCAATATCAAGAATAAGGCTTAATCCTCCATTCTCTTTAGGAATAAATCCTGAAATACATGGACGGATAACACCAGGAATGGTATTAACACTATACATAGCACCTACCAGCGCTGCTCCTGTATTGCCTGCACTGGAAAAAGCATCTATTTTCTTGTTTTTTAGCATTTTAAATCCAATGCTGATACTCGAATTTGGTTTTTGTGTAAATGCTTTGATGGGTTTTTCGCCCATACCGATAATATCAGGAGCATGCACAATATCAAAATCATCTAAATGGGCATCGAATGCTTTTAATTTTGAAATGATAATATTTTCATCTCCAATTAAAACAATTCTATCCGATTTAGGAATTTGTTTTTGAGCTAAAATAGCACCTTTTAGTGTAGCATCGGGAGCGTAATCGCCTCCCATAACATCTAGTCCGATTTTCATTAACTTTAAATTTTAGTTAAAGAAACAGTAAGCTATAAACAACTATGCGGTTGCTTGTTTTCCTATCGCTAGTTTCCCTTTGTAAAAGCCACATTCAGGGCATACTCTGTGGTATAATGTTGGTGAACTACAGTTTGAGCATAATGCAATGGTTGGTGCTTCAGCTTTATCGTGTGTTCTTCTTTTTGCTGTTCTCTGTTTTGAGAATCTATGTTTTGGATGAGGCATATAGAATAATTATTTATGTTATTAATTTAATTTTCAGTTATTAATCCTTTCAAACTGTCCCAACGTGAATCAGGTTCCGGTTTCGAAAGTTCATTCAATCTTTTTATAATCTCTGGATTACACTGTGTATTCCCGTTTTCATCTTCCGGATGTATTTTCTTTATAGGAAGCATCAAAACGATGTATTCATATAAATAAGGTGAAATATCTAATTGATGTTCAGTTTCCGGAATGATTAATATTTCTTCGCTTTCTTCTTTCCATGAATCACCCAGTTTGATGATCAATCTTTCCTGTTTTTCAACTGCAAAGTCAAAATAATCCAAACAACGGTCACACATCACATTGATGCTTCCTTTAATTGCAAAGTCAAGTACAAGCATTCTTTCCTGACGATCTAATGTAAGATCCACACTGATTGAAGCTTGCTCGATTTCAGTAAACTCAAATTCAGCAAAGAATTTTCCGTCAATATCAAAATGATAAAGATGTTTTTCTAAACTCAAACTGCTGAATGGCAATATATATTGCTTTAAATATCCCAATGTATTTATTTTTTTAACAAGGGGGCAAAATTACAAATATTATTCGTATCATCAAACAAATATAAGTTGAATTTTGCGAAATAAATATAATAAAATGATTTTGAATGTATTAACATTAGCCAAATAACTTAGAAAATACTTGCTCTACATTGCTTACAGCTATAATTTCAATGTTGAATTTGGTTAATTCCAGTCCTTTCAGATTGTATTTTGATATAAAAATTCTTTCAAAACCAAGTCTATCCGCTTCTGCTATTCGTTGATCTACACGATTTACAGGTCTTATTTCTCCCGAAAGACCTACTTCGGCAGCAAAGCAATCTTTAGCACTAATGGCAATATCTTCGTTGGAAGATAAAATTGAACAGATTACAGCCAGGTCAATGGCCGGATCATCAACTCTTATACCACCGGCTATATTAAAAAATACATCTTTAATGCCCAGACGAAAACCATGTCGTTTTTCAAGTACTGCCAGTAGCATGCCCAATCGTTTGGTCTCAAAACCTGTAGACGAACGTTGTGGGGTTCCGTATGCTGCAGAGCTTACCAATGCCTGTGTTTCGATCAGCATCGGTCGCATACCTTCGATTGTAGCTGCAATAGCCGTTCCGCTCAGGTTTTCATCTCTTTGCGATAATAAAATTTCTGAAGGATTTGAAACTTCTCGTAATCCACTTCCTTGCATCTCGTAAATACCTAATTCAGAGGTTGATCCAAATCTGTTTTTGACTGAACGTAAGATTCTATACCCATAGTTTCTGTCACCTTCAAACTGTAGCACTGTGTCTACCATGTGTTCCAACAGTTTTGGTCCTGCCAGGCTTCCATCTTTGGTAATATGTCCAATCAAAAAAACCGGCGTTCCGGTAAGTTTCGCATAGCGTTGCATTTCGGCAGCACATTCTTTTATTTGGGAGATACTACCAGCCGAAGCATCAATAATATTGGTTTGTAAAGTTTGAATCGAATCAATGATGAGCACATCAGGTGTAATGTCAGCTATTTGTTGAAAAATCTGTTGGGTGGATGTCTCGGTTAAGATGTAACAATCGTTATTGCTCGAACCAACTCTTTCGGCACGCATTTTAATCTGTTGTTCACTTTCTTCGCCACTTACATAAAGTACTTTGCAGTTTTTGATATGCAGTGCAATTTGTAACATTAAAGTAGATTTTCCAATGCCAGGTTCGCCTCCAATCAAAACCAAAGAACCCGGAACCATTCCGCCACCCAACACTCTGTTTAATTCAGCATTATTGGTGTCTTTTCTCGATTCCTGTTCATATTTAATTTCGTTGATCAGCATGGGTTTACTTTGCTTGCGTTCCGTCTGTCGATTCCATTTTTGGTCTTTATCGCGTTCAACCACTTCTTCAACATAGGTATTCCATTCACCACAAGAATTGCATTTTCCAATCCATTTTAACGATTGGGCACCACAGTTTTGACAATAGAAAAGCGTTTTTGTTTTTGACATGTATTTTATAAGTATTTTATAGAATTATAGGATAGATTTCAAAGAGATTAACTCAATCTCTTGATTAGATGCAAAGTCTTCTATATTGTTTGTAAATAAAGACTGATTAAATAATATTGCAGAGGCAGCAAATATAGAATCACCTATAGAAGTTTTTTTTGTTTGTTTAATTTGAATTGCTTTTTCAATGATAGCGTCATTTATTGGAATGATATTAATAGATGCAAAGAAATGTGAAAATAATTCTTGTTCTGTTTTTGAGAGTTTATGATAACCTAATACTTCTAATTTTGAAATGATAGAAGCACTTATACTATTTTCATTTAATTTTAAATATTTTCTTAATTTCTTATTTTTAGGCATTGCTGCATAAATGATAATATTACTATCTAAAATCATTTTATTCTCTGGTTAATAATGGTTTATCTTTGCGTATTGCTTTTTGCCATAACGCAGGATCTTCAATGGATTGTATGCCACCATTTTTTGCTAATTTTTCAAGCCAATCTACCGGAGTAGTATTTTCGGGTTTCTTTTGTTGTACTATTTCAATAACCTTTGCATTTATACTTTTAGCAAAAGCAATAAGTAATTCAATATCCGATTTGTTTTGTGTTTCTAAAATAAGATAGCTCATTTATATAAGTATTAAAATTGAAAATAAAATTACAATACAATTGGAATTCTTATTCAAACTATGATAACAACAAAATTACAAAAATAAACCTACAAAATGTATAATTGTAAAAATTAATTCTAAGTATTTAATAAGAAGAAATTATTGAAAGTAAAAAATATTTGATTTTAATGAATTATAAACGTTGTTGATAAGAAAAAATAACTATTGATTCGCATTCCTTACTTATATTTAAGTTTTTACAAAATAGATAAGCATATTTTGAATAAAAATTGTAAATTTGCAAACTTATTTATAGGCAGTAACCCATTAAAAGCTCAATCTATTTATGCTGAACAGAAGATACTTACGTACTAAAGTGATGCAGGCTCTGTATGCTTTTTTTCAATCCGACGACGATCGTATGGACATAGCAGAAAGAAACCTGTTAAAAAGTATAGACAAGCTGTATGAGCTCTATATCTATCAATTATCATTACTGGTTGAACTGGTTGATTTTGCGAAGCGCCGCATGGAAGAAAATAAATTAAAACACATTCCTACTGCCGAAGATTTAAATCCTAATTTGCGTTTTATCGAGAATAAATTCATTAAACAACTCGAAATCAATAAAAACTACCAGCTTCAATTCAATTTGCTAAAAATCAATTGGTCAGAAGATCAGGATATGTTTCGTTCTATTTATCAAAAAATCATTGAAAGCAAAATGTTTAATGATTACATGAATGCAGAGGTAACTTCTTATGCTGCTGATAAAAAGATGATGATTTCAATTATGAGAAAATTCATTATCTCTGACGATGCTTTGCAAAATTATTTTGAGGATAAAAATATTTATTGGGCAGATGATTACCTCACTGTTGCTATGATGGTGCTTAAAACCATCGATAATTTTAAAGAGGAAGAGGATGCGTTTTTTGCATTGCCTAAACTCTATAAAAACGAAGACAGAAACAATGCAGATGATGATAAGAATTTTGTTATAGATTTATTCAGAAAAACCATCATCAACTCTGATAAATTCGAAAAACTGATAGCTGATAAAACAACCAACTGGGAAGTAGAACGAATTGCCGTTGTCGACAATATTCTTATTAAAATGGCGTTAGTTGAATTATTGGAATTTACTTCAATACCCATTAAAGTTACACTGAATGAGTACATTGAAATCTCAAAAGGGTATAGTTCCGATAAAAGTAAAGTCTTTATCAATGGAGTACTGGATAAACTTATTGACGATTTAAAAGCAGATCAGTCCATCAAAAAAATTGGCAGAGGGTTGATTGAGAATAATTAGGGTTTAGTAATAGGTTAATCTTCCACAACTCAATCACCTCCAATTATAGGTGAGGTAAGGGAGGGGTGGAATCTGGAAAGGATCCCTTATTTGTTGAACTTCTACTATCAAAAATAATTGCGATTAACGATTAACGATTTAAGAAGTAAGAATTAAAAAGAAGAAAAGAAGAAACGAAAGAAAGAAGAAAACTATAATCTATCAATTTTCCAAAACTCAATCACCTCGCATTTTAGGGGAGGAAAGGGAGGGATGGATGAAGGTTAATGAGCGAAGTCGAAGTCGAAATCAGAAATTGTCGGGAATAAGTTCATAAGTAATTAATTAAGAGAAACGTAATATCAATATAATTATGAAATTCAAATTGTTAACTATCGTTTTATTTGTGTTGGCGCTTTCAGCCTGTAATCGGAACGCAAATAAAGAATTATCAGCAGATTTAGTGAATAATCCAAATTCAGCATCCGGGATAAAGGATACAACAGGATTGCCTAAATTTCAGTTTGATAGCGATATCCACGATTTTGGTAAAGTAATTGAAGGTGAGAAACTCAGTTATAGTTTTAAATTTAAAAATATCGGAAATTCCGATCTTATCATTGCAACTGCCGGTGCATCCTGTGGCTGTACTGTCCCCGGTTTTTCTAAAGATCCTGTAAAAAAAGGTGATGAAGGTGTTGTAACTGTTACCTTTAACACCGAAGGCCGCAACGGATTCCAACACAAAACAATCACATTGGGTGCCAATACACAACCTAGCAATTATATTTTACATATTAAAGCGATGGTAACATCTCCTGAAAAGAATTAATAAACAAATAATAACATAAGTATGAATAATCTTTTAAACATCATTTTAATGTCACAACCACAAGATGGTAAAGGTGGCAGCGGTTTTGAATCTTTGTTTTTTTTAGTGGCAATCTTTGCAGTTTTCTATTTCTTTATGATTCGTCCTCAAATGAAAAAAACCAAAGAACAAAAAAAATTCAGAGAAACTCTTGAAAAAGGTCAGAAAATTGTAACTATCGGTGGCATTCATGGTAGAATTGTTGAATTGCAAGAAACTACTGCTATTATTGAAGTGGAAGGCCAAAATCGTTTGAAAATCGAAAAATCAGCTATTGCGTTAGACAATTCTTCTCAATTACAGGAAAAGAAATAAGTTTACACTGTATAATGTAAGTAGTAAAACTAATTTGAACCTTATGGTAAAAATTAGGAAGACCAGTTTTAAATTGGTTTTTTAATACAATTACGATTAAATAACTTTATTTATGCAAAATAATAAATCTCAATCTTTGTAGATTGAGATTTATTATTTAAATTTGAAACGTGGAAACAGATTTTAAAGTATTAGCGAATAAAGTAATCAATGTGAACGGATTACCAAGCAAAAAGAAAATTATTGTCTTTTCATTTTGCTTGTTTATATCTTTGTTTTTTTGGATGTTGATAAAATTTACCAAAGTGTTTCATTTAACGGTTCTTTGTCCCGTTACCTTTGTTAATCTTCCCAAAGATAAGGTATTGATGGATAATGCGGATACTACTTTTTTAATTACGATCAAATCGGAGGGATATAATTTATTATATTATCAACTTTTTAAAAAGAAAACCAGACTCAGAATTGATGCTTCTCTATTGAAATTTAATTCTGTTCAAAATGATACCATCTCTAACCTGAGTACCTCTCAGATCACAAAATTGGCAAACAATCAATTTAATTTCGATTATGAAATTGTAAGCGTTTTCCCTGAAACCTATGCACTCCACTGGGAAAAGGCTTATATGAAGAAAGTCCCGGTTAAATTAAATCTTACAATCAATTATACGAAACAGTATCAATTGTATGATACCATCCGTATTGAACCGGATACGATAAATATTAGCGGAACAAAATCTGAACTTGCTCAAATCAATTATTTGTATACAAATAAAGTGAACCTCCAGAACATTAGTCAATCACAAGATATTGTTGTTGACGTTTTCAAGCCGCTTAATTTTCCAAAGATTAAATTAAATGCTTCAAAAATTAAAATTACCATTCCGGTTGAAAAATATACAGAAGCTGAAATTGACATTCCAGTTATCGTTTCTGATAATGAAACGAATAATATTAAACTATTCCCCGAAAAAGTCAGAGTTACTTACCAGGTTGCTTTAAAAGATTTTAAGAAAGTGAACCAGGAAATGTTTTTGGCTGTTACAAATATCAATAAAGATAAAACAAACAAGGATTATAATGCAAAAGTTGATATTATAAAATCTCCGTCTTTTATTAAAATAAGCAAAATCTATCCTGAAAAGCTTGAATACATAATTTTAAAATAAAAAGGATGTTGAAAATCGGACTTACTGGAAATATTGGAAGCGGAAAATCAACAATAGCTGAAGTTTTTAAAGTGTTGGGTGTTGCTGTTTATAATGCGGATGTGGAAGCTAAAAAGTTTCTGGCTAAGCCTGAAATCATTGCTGAAATCATTGAAAGGTTTGGTTCATCAGTTTGCTCAAATAACATCATTGATAGAAAAAAATTAGCTGAATTGGTATTTACCGATGCAGCTTCCCTTCAATTTTTAAATAATCTGATTCATCCACTTCTTAAAACGGATTTCGAAAACTGGTTGTCTGAGGTTGCTGTGGATTGCAAATATGTAATACAGGAAGCGGCCATATTGTTTGAAAGTGGTTTCGATCAATATGTTGATAAAACCATCTTAATTACTGCATCTATAAAATTGAGGATGCAAAGAGTTTGCAACAGAGATCAGATTTCGGAAACATTATTTTTGCAACGTGCGGCCAATCAGTGGCCGGAATCTCGTCATTTGGAACTGGCAGATTTTGTAATAGTGAATGACGACACACAATTGGTAATCCCTCAGTTACTTGAATTGCACCAGCTTTTTAGCCGTTGATGATTCCGTTTTTCTTATGAATATAAGCAGTTTCTATTTGGATATGCTTGAAATAATTTTCCAGATTTTTCGGACGGTAGGTGGGGTCGTTTTTATACCTCGTTAATACCGAAGAATGAATGGTTTCATGGGTGTTCCCATTTTTAGCAGGTTTTATTCCCATCGGGCGCAGATGCTTTGACTGTAGTTTGTAGAAACCATTGTAGGATTCATGCATCACTGCCATGGGGTTGGGATGGGTTTCGATTTGATTAAAATTCAGGTCGCAACTTGCTGCTTTTTCAAGCATCCAATTTAATGAAATGTCTGATAAGCCTGTTTCAAAATAACCTCCACCAACATCAGAATGCACACCGGGAAACCACACCTGTTCTAACACCTGATCTTTTGAATTGGGTTGCTGTATCCATAAAGTAGCATTAA
Organism: Bacteroidales bacterium; assembly: GCA_038204725.1. Classification (GTDB taxonomy): domain Bacteria; phylum Bacteroidota; class Bacteroidia; order Bacteroidales; family JACABE01; genus JACABE01. The sequence continues at coordinate 26,207 of JBBRCQ010000032.1, forward strand.
AATTATTTCTTTTTTCATCAATAGCCAATGCATGATAGGCAAATGTTACTTTTGAAGATAAATCGGTATCATGGAATTGATTTCGCCTACTGAAAAATCCATTTAAGAAAAGTGGATTCCCTAAGGCACCCACAGTATCCCAAACGCCTATAAATTTTATAGCAGTATTTTCTTCAACAGCAAATGTTTTTCTAAACAAAGTAGCTTCTATTGCTCTGGGCTGCAGATCATGTTTTCGCGAACGATAGATTTTATAGGCTCTTTGTATCTGATCTGAATTTCCCGGTTTTAAAATCCCGGAATTCCTGATTAAACCGCAAATGCTTCGAACTGTAAATGCACCACGGCTGAATCCAAATAGAAACAACTCGTCATTCACATCGTAGTTGTTGATAATAAAGCGGTAGGCTTCCAGTATATTTTCTGAAATACCGGTTCCGGTGGCGCCATCGAAAATCTTTTGGATCAAATTTCCTTCACTGCCAATACCTGTATCGTAATATAACAATTGTTCATTCCCATCTTTGGATAAACTACATAGTGCATTTGCCATTTTAACAACATTGGTTTGACAGGTTTTTCCTTTTTCAGTCTTATCAGGAGTATTCCAGGTACCATCACAAAAAATTACTATTCTTTTCATGTCAGTTTTTTTGTTTAAAGAAACAGAATGTAAAGATACTATATAATTTTTCTATTTTTATAAGATTTTATCCAACCGACAGTGATAGCCTCACTCCCTGAAAGACTATCACTTTTAACAAAAAAAGAATGATAGCCTCACTCTCGGTGTGACTATCACTTTTAAATTAACCGGCATTAATAGCCTCACAACCAGTTTCTCCGTAGGAGAATAATATCAATAGAAATAAAACCCGAAAATGTTATTTTCCCTTAGGAAATGTTTAAAATCTTATTTCAAATTACAAACCTTAGTAGATAGCCTCACTGGGAGTGAGACTATCTAGGCAAAGTTATTAATTACCTAACAGAAGTAAAAAAGCTGATTTTAAAACCTTATTTCAAATTACAAACCTTAGTAACAAGAAATTAAAGTAAAAGCGTAACTTGCCCGGTCTTGCGACTTGCAATATTCCTGTTATTGTCTGAATTATAAGTTAAAACCCATGTATAAACTCCCTGCTGAGCTGCTTCTCCATTGAATCGTCCATCCCAGCCAATGTTGATATTTTTACTTTCAAATACGAGCTGACCCCATCTATTGTAAATGTAAAAACTGAAATCTTTTACTTCTGTTTCTGCCTCTGCTTTGAAAACGTCATTTAAACCATCACCATTGGGTGTGAATGAATTTGGGATCCAGACATTCACACTTCCAAGGGTGATTATGGTTTTGCTGATACTATCCATACAACCAAACTGATTTTTAACGAATAAGCTGAAGTTTGTACTCGTTTTGTTTTCAATGGTATAGTTAGGATTGAATTGAGAGGAGAATAAGTTATTGAAATCAAACCAACTATAAGAAACAACAGGAGTACCGGTATAAATAAGATTAATATTCTCTCCCACAACCGGTGAATTGTTACTGGAAATAAAATCAGCCTGAGGATTGGGATGAACCGTTATGAAATGACTGATTGTATCAATGCTGCAGATGGTGGTTCCAATTAAATTGTAGGTAGAACTTAAAGTTGGATATACTGTAATGCTTTGATTGGTAGACCCGTTGCTCCATATAGTGCTTGTTGCATTAATAGCTGTTAATGTAATGCTCTCACCAATACAGATTTCATTGGGCCCGTTGACGGTTACATGATTCAACGGGTTTACAATTACCTGTGAAAAAACAGTATCTCCAATACATCCATGTATACTGGTTTCGATTACATAAATTTGGCAAATACCTCCTGTATTTCCCCATTTAACAATAATACTGTCTTGAATAGGATCTGAAATAATTGTTCCTCCATTGATATGCCATTTATAAACCGATCCGACATCTCCATCAACTTTATAATTATGAATCGAACCAATGCATACTGTGTTGACTATTTGTGCGAATCCAACTGATGTGAGCATTGCCATCCAAATGAAAATAATATATTTTAGCATAGATGTATAATCTTTAATGATAGTGTTAGTTTACAAGTATGTATAAAAATCAATGTATAAATCATTATCCTTAATTGTAGAATGCAATGATTAATTATGCCAAATGGGTGATGTAGTTGGTTTAGGATTAACAACCACATTCGTATTGCCGGTAACATTCGGGCATCCTCCGGGGATATTGGATACTGTTAAATTATATGTACCCGACATAAGAGGAATAGCATTTGTTACAGTTGGATTCTGAATGGATGATGTAAAACTGTTAGGGCCTGTCCAGCTATAAGTTGATCCGGGAATATTTGAATTTAAATTCAGTGTAAAGGTTTCGCAAATAGACGAATTGCTGCTAAGCGTTAATTGAGGGGCAGTTGAAATTGTATATGTTACAGTATCAGCATCATTGCCACAGGGTGAAGAGCCAAAAGCAGTTAAGATAAAGGAAACTGTACCAGCTGTAAAATCTGTAGCACTAAAAGTATATACCGGATTCAATGAAGTGTTGTTATTAAAACTTCCGGTTCCACTACTTGTCCATGATTGAGAAGTAGCATTGGTTACTGTTGCAGCAGAAAGTGTGATGCTGGCTCCCGACGACGCACATAAAACAATATCAGAACCTGCATTGGCAATGGGAACAGGAACGATGGTTACAGCTACGGTTTTAGGATCTCCGATACAACCAAAAGATGAAGTTTCAATAACCTGAACAGTATATATTCCAGGAGTTATGCACCAGGAGATATTGATATTGTTTCCTGTTCCAATGATCGTTCCACCTGATGCAGGAGTGATGGTCCATGCAAATGTTGATCCTGATAATGCTGTTGTGATATTATAATTTTCAGTTGTTCCTGCGCATACGTTTTGTGTTGGGTTTTGGTTTTGACTCTGTGCTGTAAAAAGAACAAATGTCAACAAACTTAAAATGGCTATTTTTTTCATTTTTTCATTTTTTAATTTATATTTATATTGGGTTAATTGTGATTAATGGCTGATGATAATGGTTTGGGTACTACTGTTACAGTAATGCTCGAAGAAGGACTTGATCCGTTAACTGTAATAAAATTACAAGTGTATATTCCCGCATTTAAAGGAGATACATTGGTGATGGTAGGATTTTGGCTGTTGGAAGTAAAACCATTGGGTCCAGTCCAGACATATTGAGCATTAGGGATCAGATTGGCAGTTAATTGTAATGTGCTGCCTTCACAAACCGGACTATTGCTTCCAATGATCGGAGGTAGGATTGCGCAACTGGTTGACCCTGTACCTGCTGATTGTGAAAAAGAAATATTGCAGGCTGCATTTGAATAATTGGTGATCAGTAAAATGTAATATTGTCCAACCACTGCGTTGGGTAAATAACACCATTCCTGCCAACTTGGATCGTAACTGCAATCAATGGTGTTAAAAGTCGGGTAACCACCGCCGGGACCTTGCGAATGATGTGATCCATGTGATGAAACGTCCCCTGTTAGTTGGGCTACACATGGTAAGGTTGCAGAGGTAAAAGGCCCCCAACAGATAAAATCAATATCTCTGTGTGGAGTAGTCGTAATTTCAAATTCAATATTCCCGCTTACACTTACTTGCATATAATACCATGCCGGATTTGGTCTGGTTGTTAAACAGCCGTAATTTGGGCCGGGTTGACCACTACCGGAATTTACTCCGGCGGGAAATGTATAAGCACTGTTACCTGCACAAAATGGATCTGCTGTATTGCACAAAGAACCTTGTGCGTTTAATGTTGAAATAAATCCTGATAAAAATGCAAGTAGTAATATTTTTTTCATTTTCTTGATTTAATTTACCCTTTAAAATGCTTTGCTAAAAAATAGTTGCTTTTGTTATTTCTGTTTTGAGAATTGTATGTGAATGTTTAAATATAAAAATTGAAATTGCGATTCAAATTGCTATATTTTTAGTGCTGTAAAAGTAAGTTAGCATTTAAAGATAAATTGTAGGATTAAACTAAAAATCTTGTGAGGAAAAGCTGATACATAAGTAGGAAAAATCCTACATAGGTTTTATACGGAAAGTTGATAAATAAAGTAAAAAAACTCATATTATCAATTGATGCGACAAATAGTTATTTGAAGAATGAGAAAGTTGAATAATTAATGTAAATTAAATAAAAATGGAAATAAGAGGAAATAATCAATAATAGAATGTTTTTTGTGCTAAAAGTAATGTGAATAATGTAATGTCGTATTTTTATCAATAGTTTTTTATTTATTTTTACTTTTTTTTTGATAAAAAGGGTTGTTAACTGCAACATGTGCCAAGCTGCAACCGTTTAAGATTATTAAAATGAGAAATTACATAAGAAACCGACCCAAATAGACAACTTATAGTATTATATTTTATATGAACCTACAAGAACAAATCGAAAAGTATATTGCCGGCCAACCTGAACCAAAGCGGAGTGAAATGAAAGCGCTACACCAGATCACGCTTAAAGTTCAACCAGAATGTAGATTATGGTTCTTCGATGGTAAAAACAGCGATCATAAAACGGTTTCTAACCCTAACATAGGATATGGATTTCTTACCCTAATATATGCGGATGGAACCTCCAGAGCGTGGTATCAAATTGGTATCAGCGCAAATACAACCGGAATTTCTGTTTACATCTTTGGCATCGAAGATAAGACCTTCTTAGCCCGAACATATGGTGAAAAACTAGGCAAAGCGAGCGTAAGCGGCTATTGCATTAAGTTTAAAACGCTGAAAGATATAGACCTTCATATTCTTGAAGCGGCGATACGCTATGGGTTTGAGAACAAATAATAATCTCAGTAAAATGCAACACATAAGATGTTGAGGTCAAAATATTCCGCAATAAGCCATAAGCAGAGAATATGAAAATGAATTGAAATTTTTTCAGGATTTATTCGGTTTTGTTTAAGTTTTAATAATATATTTGCAAATAAATTAGTTGTACCTTATAAAATCATAAGGTGGATAAAGCTTACCTAATTTAGGTGCTTTTTATGCACATCAGCAGATAAAAGTTTATCGTCGTTACAAATAAGCATAAAACAAACAACAATGGACGATACATTAGACATTCAAACACCACCAAAGAAAATTTACAATATGATGAGAATGGTAATATTATTAGTAATGATATATATAAAGATGGAGTGAAAATAAATAATTAATCATAATTAAGTAATAAAGACAAAATATTGCTATTAGCAATAACGCATATAGTCATAAAGATTAAACGAAAGTACAAAACTTACTATTCCTTCTCCATATGCTGACCAGGTAAAAGAGATCGCTGATCTATAGGGATGGAGGTTTAAAACATCACAATAGTATTCCGGTGAACGGATTTCCGGAATAACTTCAACAATTACCATTTTCACTGTATTGCAATATAGAACATAATATCCATCAGATGGATAGATTCTTTTAAATCGCAACCATCGGAGGTTGCTTTCAATAAATGAAGTTGCCATTTCTAATCGATGATCCTCCCTTGCTAAACTTCAAGCATCGAAAACCAAATCTTAAGTAGGGATATCCAAACTTCAAATATCAATATCCAAACTTCAAGCAATGATTTCCAAACTTCAAATATAAAAATCCAAACTTAAAGTATCGAAAACCAAACTCAAATCATCAATAACCAAACTTCAAGCATCGATAAAAAAGTTTCAAACATCGATAGAAAAGTTTCAAGCATCGATAAAAAAGTTTCAAACATCGATAGAAAAGTTTCAAGCATCGATAAAAAAGTTTCAAGCATTGATAAAAAAGTTTCAAGCATTGATAAAAAAGTTTCAAGCATTGATAAAAAAGTTTTAAGCATCAATAAAAAAGTTTCAAGCATTGATAAAAAAGTTTTAAGCATCAATAAAAAAGTTTCAATCATCGATAAAAAAGTTTCAATCATCGATAAAAAAGTTTCAAGCATTGATAAAAAAGTTTTAAGCATCGATAAAAAAGTTTCAATCATCGATAAAAAAGTTTCAAGCATTGATAAAAAAGTTTTAAGCATCAATAAAAAAGTTTCAAGCATTGATAAAAAAGTTTCAAGCATCGATAGAAAAGTTTCAAGCATCGATAGAAAAGTTTCAAGCATCGATAAAAAAGTTTTAAGCATCGATAAAAAAGTTTTAACCATCGATAAAAAAAAATTTAGCATCGATAAAAAAGTTTCAAGCATTGAAAAACAAACTTAAAATATCGATAACCAAACTTTAAGTATTGAAATCCAAACATCAAAAATCGATATCCAAATTGAAACATCGAATTACCTTATGTAGTGGACGATAGAATTGCGTATAACTCAGAAAATAAAGTTAAAAGATAGCTGCTGAAACCTTTAGGAGACTGATAAAAGAAAAATATTTTAATAATAAGTTAAATAAAACTTGTTTTTGGAGGCGATGTGTAGTAATATTGTAACATACAAAAGGAATAATGATTCCTGTAATGCATCTTATAATTAGTATTCACTAAAACGTATAGATCATGAACAAACATGAAGCATCTGTTCACGCAACCATTACGCGCCTGAGAGCATTTGCAGAACAAAACCAGACAAAAATAGACAGCATTGCTGCTTTAAAAAATGCATTTGTCGAACTTTTTGAGGTAGGTGAAGAAATTGAAAAGAAAACAGGCAATCAAAATGCCAACATCAAAGGAATGACCAAAGAAAAAAAGGAACTCAAAAAGGATTTAGCGCAGGAAACGGTGGTGATGGCCGGAGCAATTTATAATTATGCGTTGATTACCAAAAACATTCCTTTAGCTACAGAGATGGATATGGAAACCTATCAGATTTTGCGATTGAACGACGAAATTATTGTTCCTATTATTAGTAAAGTGTATGATTTTGCCAAAGAAAATGTTGTAGTGCTCAAAACGTATGGTATAAATGAAGTAAAACTGACAGATTACAAAACGATGCTCGATCTTTTCAGCGATAAAAAGCAACAACCCAAAGCCGGTATCAGTCAGAAACATTCGCAGACCTCAGCCATAGAGCTGCTTACTAAAAAAGCCGTACAAAATATAGATCATAAACTCAACAAACTGATGTTGCAGTTTCAAAAAACCGATACAGAAATGTATGTTCATTACCTCAGCAGCTGCAAAATTGAAAAAACCGGCAGCAAAAAGAACAACCACCCCCCTCCCGACGAAAAAGATATTCCTCTATCGAATTAAATACCCAACAACCCAACCACCCACAATTTTTTTTACTCCTCTGGTCATTTGCAGAGGAGCTTTTGTTGTTGGATCCTATATGCAGTATTTTATATAAACTGAGCTTGCATTTTGCAATGTTTGCCATATTATGAAGAGTAACTGACCATCAAATTTTAAGATCTGAAAAAAAGCTATAGTAAACATTTAATATTTAAAAAAAAGTAAACGATTTATTAATTATTTTTCTTATGTTTGTAAAATTATTGTTATTAATTCATCGCTGAACGGTATAAGACATGGCGGGTTTTTTCGGGTTGAAAGGTTGTCACCCGCATTTAAATATGGTTTAAACTGATATGTATTCGCACCGTAATCCGACCCGACCTCATATCGCCAACAGTACGTTTATATTGTCTATGTTTAAACGATAAAGCAATTGATAATTTGACATTAACAAACTAAATAACATAAACAATAAAAAAAAATGAAAACACTCACAATTACACTTTTATTCATTTGCCTCACTTTGATAGTCTTTTCGCAAGACACAACGAATATAAAACAAAACAAACTAAAACCTAAAGCGACGTATATAGTCGGTTCAGCAAAGGTGACGATTTGGGAAAACAAAAATAAGGACGGTACAACCTGGAAAAGCTTTAAAGTTGAAAAAGTATACAAGAAAAAGAAACAGGTGGGAAGTTCCAAATGCTTTTGAAGAGAATGAAATAATTGATTTGAAATAATCGGGTATTGACCATAGCAAGTACTAAAATATAATTTATTAAACGACCACTTTTAAATGTATACACAAGATGAAATGATAGCAGGCTATATTATGGCTTGTTGAGGTTTTTAATTATTTCAGTTGGTAACCGAGTAAAATCAACACAAGGCACACAGTTTCGTATTTGGGCTACTCAACAATTAAAAGAATACATTATAAAAGGATTTGCCCTCAACGACGGAAGGTTTAAGTCTGGCAATTCAATGAATTATTTCAATGGTTTACATGAATTGCTGATTCCACTTTTTACCTCCGCTCAAAATTATGAGATAGAATAATTGATTGTTCAATAGATAACGTGTAACATTATGAGACGAAACAGAAACATAATCACACTTTGTCTGACAATCGGACTTTTTGCCTGCAACACAACGTCTGACAGACCAGAAAGCAGTTCGGGAAATTCAACGCAATTTGACAGTGTTCCATTGACAAGTATTCAGCAGAAAGAAAACGAAAAGGAAACGACTGTTGAATGTGTTCGTGGAAAAGCCGAACCCATCATAAAAAAAATTATTTCCCAAACACCACTTTTGTTTTACAATCAGACAGTTTAACTGCAATAGAAACTGTGAAGTTTGACAACGGCGACAGACTGATTATAAAAAATTGGGGTTGTGAATATTATATTTTGACTTTTAGCTTTGAGACGACAATGTTTCAACATGACACTGCAGACATAAAGTATTGGTATCAGGCGACTATACAACTCATGACATCTATGCTTGCAGGTATGGACGCACCGATTGACATTAAAAAAGGACTTGTTTTTCTTGAAAGTTATTATGTAAAGGCCCAGAAGAACAGTTTCAAAAATCTTAAACTCGGAGACGAAATTGATTTTGACGGTAACGAAATCAGACACTTTTTGACACTTGACAGAATAGAGAAAATAAATAATCATAAATTTGGCGTAACAGTATCATTTGCAAACGGACCATTGTAATTGTCAAATTTAATTTCACCAATTTTTCGCAAGAAAAGTACAATATTAAATTAAAATAGCTTTCAAATTTCATATATTTGTGATGTGAAACAAAAATATACATAGACACATCAGATTTCGGGGGATACTTTGACGAATAGTTCTTTGAACATACTATAGTTCACCAAGAGAATTTAAAAAATATGAAGACGATTGAAAACGTTTTGGGAATCAATGCGAATAGAACCATAATGGATGATACGGTATTGGATTGTGCGGTATTGGATAAAACCGTAATGGATGATGTCGTAATGGATGGTACCGTGATGGATGATATGGTAATGGTTGGAACCGTATTGGATAATACCGTGATGGATGATGTCATAATGGATAAAACCGTAATGGATGGTGTCGTAATGGATGGTGGTACCGTAATGGATGGTGGTACCGTAGATACGCACGGCCGTGCGTATCTACATCATCGGTCAACGCCATTTCAACCATCGATCACCACCAATCCAACCATCGGTCACCGCCATCATACATCGGTCACCGCCATTTCAACCATCGGTCACCGCCATCATACAATGAAATATATTTGTCAACAATATAACCATTAAAAAATGCCTGAAAAATTTAGAAATAAATATCGCATTAAATCGCATCGCAAACCTGGATGGGATTATTCGTCGGATGGAATGTATTTTATTACACTGGTAACACAAGGAAGGGTTTGTAATTTGGGGGAAATAATTATTGATACGAATGGTCGTGCGGTTCAAAAATTATCCGATTTTGGCAAAATTGTGGATGCAGAATGGAATAAATCGTTTGAAATTCGCAATGAATTATTTTCGGTTCAATATATTATTATGCCCAACCATTTACACGCCATTGTAGAAATAAACAAAAACGAAAAAATGTCGGTGTTTGAACCCGTTTTGGATATCGATGCCGATGGAACCGTAATGGATGGTGCGGTAATGGATGATATGGTAATGGATAAAACCGGTATGGATAATACCGGAATGGATCGAACCGTAATGGATAATACGGTAATTGATAAAACCATAATGGATGGTGGTACCGTAGAGACGCACGGCCGTGCGTCTCTACAATCCCCAACGCAACCACCAACACAATCACCATCGCAATCCCCATCGCAATCCCCATCGCAATCCCCAACGCAATCCCCAACGCAACCACCAACGCAACCATTTTATCGTTTACCAAAATCCATATCATCATTTTTGGCGGGGTATAAATCGGCGGTAAATACAAAAATTGACGATTATATCGACCAATACAATTTAAATATTCCCAAATACAACCGGAAAAATCATTTTTTCCAATCTGATTATTATGATAGCATTATCCGAAATGAACATTCGTATCACCGCATTTCGGATTACATCAAAAATAATCCTTCAAAATGGATGGATGATAAATTTTATGGGTAATGAAATTTAATGATGAAAAATTAGGAAAAAAACCGAACAAAATATGTAACACAGGTTGCAGCTGAGGAGCGTAATATAATGTTCAACAAGTAATTGACAAAATTATTTGCAACATTTTTTTGCATAATGAAAAGTTGAACAAAAGTCAATAATCTTCCCACCTATAGTTGGTTCAAACCTAAAATAGTTCAAAAAGACTAAAAACTAAATATGCTATTGATTAATTATTAATGAATGTCAATACTTCCAATTTTAAACATTTCAATTGCAATGTATACAAGTGAAATTTTAGCGTAATAGTGTAACTTGCCCGTTTTTACGGCTTACAATCTTTCTATTATGGTCCGATTGATAAGTTAACACCCAGGTATAAACGCCTTGTTGAGCTTCTTCGCCTGAGAATTTTCCATCCCAGCCAATATTGACATTATTACTTTCAAATACAAGTTGTCCCCAGCGATTGTATATGTATAAATTAAAATCGCTTACTTCTGACAAGGATTCTGCTTTGAATACATCATTCAATCCATCTCCATTGGGCGTGAATGAATTGGGAATCCAAATGTTTATAGTTCCATTGGTAATGATGGTCTTGCTGATGCTGTCGATACAGCCGAACTGATTGGCAACGAATAAGCTGATGATTGTGTTGTCGTGGTTTTCAATAGTATACATTGGATTGGATTGATCGGAAAATAAAATATTGAGATCATTGTACCAACTGTAAGTAGTTACAGGTGTACCTGTATAAGTGAGATTAATTATTTCTCCAACTACAGGTAAATCAGGACTGTAGATAAACTCTGCCTGTGGTTTCTGATGTACCGTAATGTTTTGATAGACTGTATCGATACTACAACTGGTTTTGCCGATTAATTGGTATTGTATATCTGAAGTTGGACTTACCGTAATGCTTTGATTGGTAGATCCATTGCTCCATTTAGAAGACAATGCATTGATAGCTGTTAATGTAATGCTTTCTCCAGAGCATACTTCATCAGGTCCGCTAATGCCAATATGAAACAAAGGATTTACGATAACTTTTGAAAAAATGGTATCTCCAATACAACCATGTATACTTGTTTCAATTACAAAAATATCAAAAATTCCACCTACGGATCCCCATTTTACAATAATACTGTCTTTTACAGGGTCGGATAGGATACTTCCTCCGTTGATATGCCAGTTGTATACTGAACCAGCGTATCCGACAACCTTGTAATTACGGATGGAACCAATGCACACTGTGCTGACTACCTGAGCACTTACTGTGATTGATAACATAGCAAAACATAATAAGAGAATATACTTTTGCATGTAAGAAAATTTATAGCAAAATGGATAAATAAACAAGGATGAAGAATGAGAAATCATTTCAATCGTTCATCCTTGTTCATATTTTGTATAGTTAAGTTTAGTTATGCCAGATAGGCGATGTAGCTGGTTTAGGATTAATTACAACGCTAGTATTGGTAGATAAATTTGGACATCCACCAGGAATATTGGATACTGTTAAATTATAAACACCTGACATTACCGGTACTGTATTTGAAATTGTCGGATCCTGATTTACAGATATAAATCCGTTAGGACCTGTCCAGTTATACGTTGAATTGGGGATACTTGATGTTAAATTCAGCGTAAATGTTTCGCAGACCGGTGTATTGCTGGTTAGTGTTAACAATGGAGCAGGTGTTATTGTATAAATTACAGCATCTGTTGAATTACTACAAGGAGTGAATCCAACTGAGGTTAATGTAAAGGTAATTGTTCCAGCAGCTGTGTCTGATGCACTAAAAGTATAGACCGGATTAACCAATGTATTGTCATTAAATGTACCTGTTCCGCTGCTTACCCATGATTGTGAAACTGCATGAATTACTGTTGCTGCCACAAGTGTTGTGCTGGTACCGTTTAATACACATACTGTAGTATCGTTTCCTGCAAATGCAATGGTTTGAGGTTGAATGGTTACGTCTACTTTTATTGGTTCTCCGACGCAGCCATTAGCTGAGGTTTCAATCACCTGAACAATACAAGGTATTGCTGTTGTAGACCATGTTATATTTATTTCATTTGCATTTGCTGTTAATGTGATTGCACCAGCAGTAGCAGGTGCAATGGTCCATGCAAATGACGAACCTGTTAATGTAGTAGTTACTTTATAGTTTTCTGTAGATCCCACACATACATTTTGTGTTGGATTCTGATTTTGACTCTGTGCAACAAATGCAAACAGTATCAATAAACATAAAATTGTAATTTTTTTCATAGTTTTTGTTTTTAATTGTTTTTAATTGATTATTTAATAATTAGTGTAAAATTTAAATTAATTATGATATATTAAGGATGTTATTGGTTTGTTTGAAAAAACGACAGTTAAATTGACTGCTGAGCTGATTCCAATTGATGAAGTTATGTAACAGCTGTATATACCTGAATGCAATGGATTTGTCACATTAGATCTGAAAGGATTCTTAAGTGTAGATGTGAAATTTCCGGGTCCAGTCCAGTGATATACTGCGGTAGCTTCACTTGATGATGCATGTAATTGTAAAGTACCCCCTTCACATACATTGTCATAATATATTATAGGAGAACATAATTCAATTTCTGCAGTTGAAGAAGCCAGAAATGAATAAGTATTGGTTGCTGCTATGTTATTATTGTTCGTCATCATTAGCAAATAATATTTATTAACACTGGTTGTAGGAATATAAAAACTTAAATTAATAGGATGTATACGATCACATGCTATCGGCGCATTTAAAGTTGACTGACCTGCTTGTGATAAGTTGTCAAATGGGCCCCAAATAACTGCATCAACGTAAGGATCCATCATTTGTGTTGAAGGAATATCCATATTCAACCATCCAGATGATTTAATCTTGAAATAATACCAGGATTGATTACCGATTTCATTAGTCAATAGACAACCCCAATTGGGAGATAAAGACGGATACATAATCCCGGTTTGACCTGTCTTTGCAGGATAGATAGATGAGTTTGAACATAATTGAATAGGATTTATGTTATTGATCATTCTAGATTCCCATGATAGATTTACACAATTTGATGAAGTAGTTATTTTGCAATTTTTTTTGTTTAACAATATAGTAACCAATCCTGTAAAGGTTGCTTCCCAGGTAATTTGTGAACCTGAATTACAGAAATTGTCATCGTAAGCAATATAATTTAATGCAGAACATGTTTGCCCCTGAAATAGAGTTAATTGTGAATTGAAATTTCCTGAATTTAAACAGGTAGTCCATGTATATAGATTTCCGATTTCAACATTGCAGATTGCATAATCGCCTCCTTTCATGCAATTACTAATGGTCTGAAACCCTGAATTAGCTGTTATGCTTATTGTAGCAGCTGGATTTTGATACGTGCAATTATAACACTGAGAAAAAACCCGCTCAGATGTGAAATTGAAAATAAAAATAAGTACGATAACTTTTAAAAATTGGATAAAAGTTTTATACATAGGTTCAATCTTAAATTTGGTAATTAAATTGCATAATTTGCTTCCTTATAAAGAAAAATAATCAAAGTATTAGTTTTTATACAGTAAAATTAGATTAAGAAGTTTTGAATTACTTTTCCCATTCGTTTATGAATGTTAAAGTAACATCACAAAAATAAGTTGCCGTTGAGGTTTATGCAAGGAAAGAGGTAATTTAATGATGCTTTAGTGATATCGTTAATTTTGATTTTATTAAGCTGTTAGCATAGTGATGCTTAAGCGAAATAAAAAGCTTGCCTTTTTGTGACATTTTTGGCAAATGTCGAAAAACGATGATCTGTATTTTTGGGGAAGGTGAAGAAGTTAAAAAATAAGTCAAACAATATCAATGATATAGCTTGAAATTTTGGGGATATAACATCAATAAATTGAGAAAATTTTGAATTTATCGAAAATTTAACTATGCGTGTGTACAAATCAAGTAATTGCAAGTCAGTTATTTTCAAAAAAAATACTTATTCTTTTTGAAAATTGATTAACTTTATAATATCTCTATATGAAGGTAATTTTATTTGCTTTTTTTGTCTTTTTATTAAAAAGTTGCATTGAATTTTGGAAAATAAGATTTTAAATGTGAAGTTTCGCACTTCAGAATGGTTACTTTTTATCAAAGATAAAAGTAAGAATATAAAAAACGAGTAATAAAAAAACGACAGACATCTTACCTATTACTTATCTCAAATAAAATATAAAATAATATTCAAATGCAAGCTTTGATTATTATTATTTATTAATTGTGCCAGGCTGGTGAGGTGACAGGCTTAGGATTAACAACTTGTAATTTGTTGACAGTAGTTATTCCGCATGCTCCACCTGAGGTTGTCAAAGTTAATGTTGCTGTTCCGCTGTATGCTGCGGGGGGAGTCCATAATGCGCCCAATGTAGTTTCAGTGGGAGTAAAGATTCCGCCTGCTGGTGTAGACCAGGTTCCTCCGGTTGCTGAACCGCCCACCGAGCCGCCAAGAGTTGCAGACGTTCCTCCTTGGCAGATGGCTGCAAGAACTGTTCCTGCATTTGCTGTTGGTTTTGGATTGACAGTAATTGTAGTTGTCGCGGTCTTTGGTCCATTACAACCTGCGGCACTTGAAGTGATCGTTGAAGTCCCGCTCCAGCCTGCAGCATAAGTTACGGCTCCTGTTCCTGCAGCGATGGAGTTTCCGCCTGTTATACTTGCGGCATCCAATGTATAAGTTATTCCGGTATTATTTGTTGCGGTTGCAGTATAAGTTACAGATCCTGCTCCTTGGCAGCGGGTAGATGTTGCGCCCAGTGTAAATATCGGTGTTCCTACTGTCGGAGTGATGGTTACGACATGAGTTGCCGTTTTTGGTCCGTTGCATCCCGTAGCACTGGACGTGATGGTTGCAGAACCACTATAAGTTGCATCCCAAGTCACTACTCCGGTAGCTGCAACAATTGTACTTGTGCCTGCAGCAGACAAGGAATAAGTTATTGAAGTGTTGTTTGTTGCGGTGGCAGTATAAGTAACTGGAGCAGAACCCTGGCATATCGTAGATGTTGCGCCCAGTGTAAATATCGGTGTTCCTACTATCGGGGTAATGGTTACGACATGAGTTGCGGTCTTTGGTCCGTTGCATCCCGTAGCACTGGCCGTGATGGTTGCAGAACCACTATAAGCTGCATCCCATGTCACAGCTCCGGTAGCTGCAACAATTGTACTTGTACCTGCAACGGACAAAGAATAAGTTATTGAAGTATTGTTTGTTGCGGTTGCCCCATAAGTGACAGGTGCAGAACCCTGGCAACGAGTAGATGTTGCGCCCAGTGTAAATATCGGTGTTCCTACTGTCGGGGTAATGGTTACGACATGAGTTGCGGTCTTTGGTCCGTTGCATCCCGTAGCACTGGCCGTGATGGTCGTTGCTCCGCTCCAACCTGCAACATAAGTTACAACTCCAGTGCCTGATACTATCGAGTTTCCCCCTGTAATACTTGCGGCATCCAATGTATAAGTTATTCCGGTATTATTTGTTGAAGTTGCTGTATAAGTTACCGATGCTGCTCCCTGGCAACGAGTAGATGTTGCACCCAGTGTAAATATCGGTGTTCCTACTGTCGGGTTAATGGTTACAGTATGAGTTGCGGTCTTTGGTCCATTGCATCCCGTAGCACTGGCCGTGATGGTTGTTGTTCCGCTCCAACCGGCGGCATAGGTGACCGCTCCTGTGCCTGCAACGATGGAGTTGCCGCCGGTAATGCTTGCTGCATCCAGAGAGTATGTGATACCTGTTGAGTTTGTTGCCGTGGTGATTGTAGTCACCGTCGCGGCACCCTGGCAACGTGTTGAAGTTGCAGGTGCAAATGCGTTGATGCTTACAGTTGGGGTAACTGTGACCACATGGGTAGTTGTGGCAGGGCCGTTACATCCGGCAGCACTGGCTGTGATGGTTGTTGTTCCGCTCCAACCGGCGGCATAGGTGACCGCTCCTGTGCCTGCCATGATGAAGTTTCCGCCTGTTATACTTGCTGCATCCAATGTATAAGTTATTCCGGTATTATTTGTTGCGGTGGCAGTATAAGTTACAGATCCTGCTCCCTGGCAGCGGGTAGATGTTGCACCCAGTGTAAATACCGGTGTGCCTACCGTCGGAATAATGGTTACAACATGAGTTGCTGTTTTTGGTCCGTTGCAACCTGCGGCACTGGCTGTGATGGTTGCAGAACCGCTATAAGTTGCATCCCATGTCACTGCTCCGGTAGCTGCAACAATTGTACTTGTACCTGCAGCGGACAAGGAATAAGTTATTGAAGTGTTGTTTGTTGCGGTTGCCCCATAAGTAACAGGTGCAGAACCCTGGCAACGAGTAGATGTTGCGCCCAGTGTAAATATCGGTGTTCCTACAGTCGGGGTAATGGTTACGACATGAGTTGCGGTCTTTGGTCCGTTGCATCCTGCGGCACTGGCCGTGATGGTCGTTGCTCCGCTCCAACCTGCAACATAAGTTACAACTCCAGTGCCTGATACTATCGAGTTTCCCCCTGTAATACTTGCGGCATCCAATGTATAAGTTATTCCGGTATTA
>JBBRCQ010000033.1:0-41276 GCA_038204725.1 Bacteroidales bacterium
AGCATTTAAAATAGCGGTGGGACTGGCAAGCAATACAGTATAGCGAAGTTCATAAGTAAATAAATGTACAAATATTTATATCGCTATAACTTGTATTGCGCAGGGATTTTTAATGCGTAGTCCCGAAACTTCGGGATTCTATGAAGTCTTGTCCGAAATTTCGGGATTGCATACTTTTTTTTCAAGAAAAAAGTATGAGAAAAAACAAATAAACAAAGATTTCAAAATACGACATTAAAGTTTGCATATTACTTATTAATAATTATACTTAGTTACGGCCTGTAAACTTCAATAGATTACAGGCTTTTTTTAATATTGAACATGACTAAGAAAGCGTTATCTCAAAGCTTTTGATGGTATTTTGTTCCATGTCTTTTAAATCATTTAATATTTTTTCCAGCCTGTATCTGCTTATGCTATTCAGGTCCTGTATTACCAATATATGCTGGTTCCTATAGGTTTTACTATAGATTTTCTTTAATCTACTTCCATAAGATTTTAATTTATTTACAGAGGGATTGCCCTTAAACCTGAAGCAGAAATACTCATAGCAAATCAAAGGGCGTCCAAAACTTATAGTACAACCGGATTGACGATGAAGCCATCCATCTGTTTCATTGTATAAATTTATTTGTTCTCCCATGATAAAGCGTAAGAAAGTGCTTTCAACACTTTCTCTGCAAAATATTTCCCTGCAACATATATCAGTGCATTTAGAACATTCTGTCATTGAAATTTTCGAAGCAAATTGCTGTAATATTATTTCAATTCGCAGGTGTATAGATTTTATACCATCCAGCAGATCTGCGTTATTTATAATCATTGTCAATAATTTTTAAGCAAAATATATTGTTCGTCGATTCCGGTCTTAGCCCCAGTCTTTTATTGTAAATTTTTGCTTGCAAATATACAATGTAAAAAAACAATTCGTGAAATTTAATAAAAAAGCCGCTCACGATTAAGTAAACGGCCGGGTATTTTTCTGTTTTTCCCAAAAGGAATCATCAATGCATTCTTAGTTTTTCTTCATCTCTTGAAATTTCCACTTCAATATGATATATCCTTGCAGCATTTTTCTCCATATCCATTTTGTATTGATTGCCTGAAACAAATAGTAAAATAATTCCATGACAATAAATCCGATGATTACAGCAAAAAATAGCTCAAGCCAATGAGGGACACGGTGTACAACAATTTGTTTTCGATGTAGAATCCCGAATAAATTGTGAATGCTTTTCCGTTCCAGCACCTTGTAGGTAAAGAGTCTGGTGCTCCATACGCCAATCAGAAAAGCGAAAAACCGTCCTATGGTTTCACCTATGATGAGATGCTTCATTTTATGGATGGTAAAGGTTTCCCTGATAAATTTTTTCATTCGTTATTCATTTTAAATTTATATATCAAATGCCAGCTCATCTTGTTTCCATTATTGTCAGGGTATGCCTCCTGAAATTTATATCTTAGGCTTTACTTCTTTGCTTTTTTGGGCTTCTTTGTCACGATTCTTAATATGGATCTTCGCATCTTTGGGTGTGCCAAGGAGGATTGCCATCCATTTGGTGTTTTCATTCTGCTCCAGCACTATTTTGATAGTAATGGTCAAAGGAACTGATAAAATCATCCCGATCGGACCCAAAACAAATCCCCAGAATATAAGTGACATGAATACAACCAATGGAGATAAACCCAGTCCTCTTCCCATGATCCTGGGCTCTATAAAATTTCCAAGAATATTGTTCACGGCCAGAAACGATATAATGGTCCATATAATGCCTCCCATACTCAATTGCACCAATGCAAAAAGCAAAGCAGGTACTATAGCAATGATTGAGCCAATTTGGGGGATGTAACTCATCAAACCTGCAATCAAAGCCCAGATAATGGCATAATCAAGGCCGATGATTGACAGTGCAATGAATAAGAGCAAGCTGGTAGCAATAGCCATAATTGTTTTGATGCCAAGGTAATGACGAATACTGTTGACAATTTTCGTAAGGTAATCGAACGACTGTTTGGGCCCTTTAAAAATAGCCCTGATTTTTACAGGGATGCTTCCCAGTTCCAACAGCATGAATAAGATGATGAGGAAGATAAGAAAGAAATTGCCCATCATACTGAACAGTCCATTTAAAGCCTGAACTGTAAAATTAAGTATACGCGAAGGTTCAAAGAGTTTTGAAAACTGATCCATCGAAACCTTTACACCATGATTGTTAAGTTTCTGAACAAATTTGATGCTGAGCTCTTTCAAACTGTCCTCATACTTGGGCACATTGGTTGTAAAGGAGGAAATTGTATCACCAGCCAGATAGCCTAATCCAAAAAAAAGTCCCAAAATGCTAATCAATATGATGAAAATAGACAGTCCCTTGGGTACCTTCTTTTTTTCGAGCCATAAAATAGGCTGTGCACTAATGATACTAATGAAAAGAGCCAACAGAAAGGGAACGACAATCCCTTTTGCAAAATAGATCCCTGCAAAAATGATAATGATGGCTGCAATCTTCAGCAACGTCAATGATGTTTCTTTTTGAATAGTATTGTTCATGGGTTTTGTTTTATTTTCTCAACGTTGCAGGCATTTGAACTTCTTTAGTCTACAAAGAATTCTTTTATAACTTCTTTTGGATTTTCTTAGAAGCAATGTCAAGATTTATATATGTAGTGAAAACGTTTTCAAAAAAATACCACGTTAAAGGTAAATATGTGAGACAATTGTCATATTTTCTGCAAATTTATAAAAATATAAACTTCAATAGTAAGAATTTGTGATTTATCTTATCAATGAGGGGCAATTTTTAAGCTTTACTCTTTCTTCTGCATTGCTGTTAGTATAAGCTCACTGATTTCTGAGGATATTTCTTATTTTGGAATGGGATTGAATGATTATGAGCCCATTGAAAACGATACTTATAATATGCCTGCCCGTTCATTTTATATCGAAAACACAGAATTTGAAAACGGGTATATTTGGATGAATATCCCTGCACAAATTTTGGAAAGAGATCCTGAAAATAATCAATTCAGATATTTTGACATAAGTTTTACCAATGAAGCTGTGTTTGAGAATTTATAAATTTAATTATTCATTAAAAAAGGAATTTGAATCGTATAAGTAATGAAAACAATATATTTCAGATATCCCCTCTGAAGAAAATTATTATACATTAGCTGTTTTTAGGCCGATTCTATCCAAACCTTGATTTTGGAGAAAGAGAAATACCTGAAAATAGCGATCCATCTATCCAGCTTATTTATAGAACTTATTATTTAAATGATAAATTATTTAATGGAATGACAAAATCAATAAAAATAAATTATATAGAATATACGATGCTTTCCACCTCAAATCCAACAGATACTTTAACAGTAGAATACAGATCATTAAATAAAGATTATTATAATTATCTGATAGCTGCAGATAGACAAAAAATAAATGAAAAGGATTTTTATTCGGAACCGGTTTTAATAAAAAGTAATATTGAAGGAGGTTATGGTATTTTGGGAGCTTATAATAACAAAATAGTTAATATGGTTTTACATTATAACGGGAAATAAGTATACTGAGGGCATTTATGTTGAGAATTTTTTATAAAGCAAATGGATAATTAATTATAAAAATCCGCAGATTTCAAAAATATTTATAAATAATAAAGATTAATGAAAAAGTTTTATTTAATACTATCATTATTATTAGCCAATAGTATTTCGTATTCTCAACAAACTACAACAGGAATTATTATTGATAATACAACTCGAAATATTATTCCTTTTGCTACCTTAGAATTGATGGGTAAAGGCGTTGGTACAGTTGCCAATGACAAAGGTTATTTTAAATGGAATATTGATGATAAATATTTAAATGATACCGTTACTATTTCTGCTTTGGGTTATGACAAAATTTATGTGGTCCTTAAAAATATAATTAATCAAAACAAATTAGAAATCAAATTAAAATCCAGAATATTTGATTTACAGGCAGTTGTAATAAAAAACACTCAACCTAAAATTATAAAAGTAGGTTCGCGAAAAAAATTTATGTTTTTTAGTGGCTTATATGGTTCACCTGGATGTTTTTACGCAATGTATATTAAGGTTGATAGCAATATTTGTGGTATTATTAAAACTGTTGGTGTTTATATCACAAAGCATGGTAATTCAAAAGGACCTTTACAAATCAGATTGTTTCATTTGGATGACGATTCTCTGGTTCCCGGAGAAGATATAATTAAAGAACCATTATTAATTACTGGTTCAGATGGAGGTGAATGGGTAGATATTGATATTAGCAAATATCATATTCCTATTCCCCGTAAAGGTTTTTTTATTGGTGTTGAATGGGTGAAAACCTCAGATGAATATTTCTATAAGGGAGGCATTTCCGGAATTGAAGGTTATGGACCTGTTCTTGGCCATACTTCTGAATTTGATAAATGTATTACTTTTTTTAAATATCCTGGAAATGTATGGTATAAAGTGAATGCCGGTGGTGGAGAAATGTATTTTAATCTAATGGTTCGTGCCAGATTGAGTACCTGGTAAAATATCACCATATTAAATCCTCTCTCACTAAAAGCGAGATCGGGATTTACTAAGCACTGCATTCCTCCTGTCTTACGACTTTTCCCTTTTTCTTCCCTTTCACTTCACTATCTTTTTTTGAACCTTCCACACACATCCATCACAAATATTTTTTTACCTTTCATTTGCAAATTGCTCGTTTTCTTTTATTTATATCCTTAAAAAACGCAAAGCATCACATAAATAAATAATGACTGTCTGAATATTTTTTTATTCCATTGAAGTAGCATAGATTTGCAACTTGAAAGATAAACCTACACCTAAAAAATTACCAACTACGAGTTGATTAAGGAGTTGTTGCAAAATTACGTAAATTTTGGAGATTTTTTACCTTTATTGAATAAGGATTTTCGGTTTCATAAATTCCATAGAATTTATGCGGTTTTACTGCAATGTTCAGTAAAACCTGCGTGAGTGGTTAAAGCTCTGATAATTAATCCTTCGAGTTTTAAAAATAAAGGACGTGCTGCTTCTAAATTATCATAGAGTTTTTTAGTAGCATTGCTTAATTCCCCTATAAATAAACTGGTAGTTTCTAAATTATTATTTTTTCTTTGTGTCTTCATGTCTTAGTGGCTATACTTTAGTTTATTAAGGTTTTCAAACTTTGATTGGCATAATTTATATTCATATTAATGAAGAATAAAAAGAAAATAAATTGTTTTATCTACAGTTGTATTCTCTCTATCGAAAATCGTATATTTCTTATTTTTGGTTGTATACTTCCAATTTATGGTTGAATACTTCCAATTTATGATCGTAGTACGCCAATTTATAGTTGCAGTACGCCAATTTATGGTCGTAGTACGCAAATTTATGGTCGCAGCACTACAATTTATAGCCCTATATTCCCCATTTATAGTTGTATACTCCCCATTTATAGTCCTATTTATGCTATAGTTGGATATTGAAGAGGGATTGCAGGTTTTTTTGTATATTAATATTCATAAAATCCTGAACGACTGAGGCAGCTATTTTGAGGTTTTAAAAGTTGAGATTTGCCACTTTCTGTTTAAAAATCAGGTAAGAAATCGTAATATCTAATTTTTCTATAAAAATAACGTTTTAAATAATTATTTTTGCAACTTAATTAATCAGTTATTATGAATTGGAATGAAATTATTTTTTTCTCAGCCTTTGTGTCGTTTATACTACTGATGTTATTTATCGATTTAGTAGTGGTTGGGAAAAAAAGTCATGTGGTTTCTTTCAAAGAATCTATCACCTGGACCCTCATCTGGGTGAGTATTTCACTGTTGTTTTATGTATTGATCAGAACCCATGGTGATTGGATTCATGGGATTGATTCCATGGAAAAACTTAACTATATTATCAATATCCACGATCATGCAATAAATATTGACGGACTGGACTTTGAATCGGCTTTAACTGTTTACCGCAATAATCTTTCGCTCGAATACTTAACCGGTTACCTGATTGAATATGCTTTATCTATCGACAATGTTTTTGTTATGATATTGATATTTATCGCCTTTGGTGTGCAACAAAAGTATTACAAACGGGTTTTATTCTGGGGCATTATTGGTGCTATTGTCATGCGTTTTATCTTTATCTTCCTAAGTGCAGCACTGATCCAAAAATTTGAATGGATACTTTATCTTTTTGGATTGCTCCTTATTTTTACCGGTGTTAAAATGTTTTTAACCCGTAACAAAGAAGAAAAAATGGATGCCGACAAGCATCCCATTGTGAAATTTGCCTCAAAGTATTTCGCAGTATATCCACAATTTGTGAAACAACATTTTGTTGTAAGAAAAAAAGGCAAAAATTACATAACACCATTGTTCATTGTTTTATTAGTGATAGAATTTACCGATGTAATTTTTGCAGTGGATTCAGTACCGGCTATATTTTCGATTACCAAAGATCCTTACATCGTATTCTTTAGCAATATATTTGCAATTATCGGATTGCGTTCTCTCTTTTTTCTGCTGAGTAATGTTATGGATAAATTCCGTTTTTTAAAAACAGGATTGTCGGTGTTGCTTACTTTTATCGGTCTTAAAATGATATTTAACCATTGGCTGAAAGAAATAGGATTTACAACCGCCCATTCATTGTACGTAGTGCTCGCAATTTTGGTAATCAGCATTTTGGCATCATTGCTCATACCAGAGAAGGAAGAATTAAAAAATATTCGGTAGTCAGAAGTTGAGCGAAGCGAAATCCCGAAAGCGAAGCGATTCGGGATCCGAAGTTGAGCGAAGCGAAATTCTGAAAAGCGAAGCGATTCGGGATCGGAAGACTGCCGGAAGAGAAGACAGAGAAGAGATAAATCCGTTATTGAGCAAAGTTGAAATACATTGAATAGTTAAATATCTAAATTCTTTGAAACAAATATCCATAAATAAGTATTATCATAAATTTCTTTTTATCTTTACAAACTTTATATACTTTATAAATTCCGAATCGTGACTCTCGGGACTAAGCAAAGTTAAGCTTTATAAACTTTAAACTTAATTATTTATGAAAAAACATCTGATTATCTTAGTCCTCGCAGTTATTACTTTATCTTCCTGTAATAAAGGCAAAATTTACGAAAAGCGCCAGCATTTCGAAAATTACACATGGAACCGTTTTAAGCCATTGTTCTTTGAAGTTGCTGTGGTGGATACCAAATCGGAATACAATGTATATTTAACACTCCGGCATATTACACAATATCCTTACGATAATTTAAAAATAAATCTCACGCTGTATGCTCCTTCAGGTGAAGAACGTACTACCATGCATACTTTTTTAATCAAAGATAAAGAGGGTAAATTCCTTGGGTCAGGTGCCGGCGATTTATGGGATGTAAAATTACTGGTGAAATCCAATTATTATTTCAATCAGGAAGGTACCTATAAATTCCAGATCGACAACCTGATGGATTATTTTGACATCGTTGGTTTGGTGGATATGGGTTTGATAGTGGAGAAAGCGAAGAAGTAAATTACGAATTACGAATTACGAATTACGAATTACGAATTAATTACGAAATACGAATTACGAATTAATTACGAATTACGAATTACGAATTAATTACGAATTACGAATTACGAATTACGAATTACGAATTACTACATCAGCCAATGAACCCTGAGCATAAATACCTTGACCACATTAAGTCCATCCTAAAGACTTTACCCGGTAAGCCTGGTATTTATCAGTATTTTGATGATAAGGGAACAATTATATACATCGGCAAAGCCAAAAATCTCAAAAAACGTGTTGCTTCTTATTTCAACAAAGAAATTTTTGAGAACGGGAAATTAGCTGTTTTGGTTCGCAAGATTGCTGATATTCAGTTTATGATAGTGGATACAGAGCTCGATGCACTGCTGCTCGAAAACAACCTCATCAAAAAATACCAGCCCCGCTATAATATATTGTTGAAAGACGACAAAACCTATCCCTGGATTTGTATTAAAAACGAACGTTTTCCACGAATTTTCCCTACACGCAATATAATAAAAGATGGTTCTCAATATTTTGGACCTTATGCATCTGTGAGGATGATGCATACATTGCTGGAATTGATCCGCCAATTGTATCAGTTCAGAAATTGCAAACTCATCTTATCTCAAGCCAATATCAATAGCGGTAAATTTAAGGTTTGCCTGGAATACCATATCAAAAACTGCAAAGGACCCTGCGAAGGCTTGCAGTCAGAAGAAGATTACAATCAGACCATCAGTGAGATCAAGGAAATTATCAAAGGGAATATTTCCAATGTATTGAAACAATTAAGAGATTTGATGATGAAATATGCTGAAAACCTTGAATTTGAAAAAGCACAGCTCATCAAAGTTAAAATGGATCATCTGGAAAACTACAAAAGCAAATCTACCATTGTAAATCCGTCCATAGATAATGTGGATGTATTTTCGATTGTAACCGATGAAAACACAGGCTATGTCAACTTCCTCAAAGTAATCGACGGTGCTATTGTCCAAACGCATACGATAGAACTTAAAAAGAAGCTGGACGAAACGCCTGAGGAATTGCTCACCTTTGCCATCATTGAATTACGTCAGCGGTTCAACAGTGCCTCCCATGAGATTATTTTACCTTTTACACTGGATGTTGATTTACAAAAAACAATACAAACTATACCACAACGCGGGGATAAAAAGCAATTGCTGGAATTATCGGAAAGAAATGCCAAGTATTACAAGCTTGAAAAACAGAAGCAAAAAGACCTTGTAGATCCCGAACGACATTCCATCCGTATATTGAACCAGATGAAGAAAGACCTGCGTTTGAACGAAATTCCTGCACATATCGAATGTTTTGATAATTCTAACATACAGGGAGCTTTTCCTGTGGCGGCCATGGTTGTATTTAAAAATGCCAAAGCCGACAAAAAAGAATACCGCCATTACAACATCAAAACGGTAGAAGGGCCCAACGATTTTGCTTCGATGGAGGAAGTGGTTTACCGACGCTACAAGCGTTTATTGGACGAAAAGCAGCCTTTGCCTCAACTCATCATCGTAGATGGCGGTAAAGGGCAATTAAGCTCGGCTGTTAAAAGTCTCGAAAAATTAGAATTGAGAGGAAAAATCAGCATTATTGGCATTGCCAAAAAGCTTGAAGAAATCTATTATCCCGGTGATTCTATCCCCATGTACCTAGATAAGAAATCGGAAACGTTGAAAATCATTCAGCAATTACGCGACGAAGCCCATCGTTTCGGAATTACACACCATCGCAGTCAACGGCAAAAAGCTACGATCAAATCTGTATTAACAGATATTGAAGGCATAGGTTTTGCTACTGCACAGACATTGCTACGTAAATTTAAATCCGTAAAAAACATAGAAAAAGCCGGGCTGGAGGAAATCCAAAGTGTGATTGGTAAAGCCAAGGCAGAGATTGTAAAAAATTATTTTTTAAAGGATGCAGAAAAAAAGCTTGATGACCGAAGCCTGAAGTCAGAAGAAAGCGAAGGTAACATTTAAATACTTAAACTAATGCCTATAGTTTAAAAACCTACAATTTACCCACCTACTCAAACCTTATATCCTTCACATTCAGCTGCAGAGATGTTTTTCCGTTCCATTCGTTTTCTTCTATATGATAAGAGATGGAAAATGGAAAACCTTTTTGAATGGCTGGAAAATTTTCGCCCTGCTGAAAAGCGATGCCTGATATCGGATAACTTGCCACTTCGGGGCTCATTACCGATAATTTGATATGATTATTGCCAACAATACGCGAATATCCGGCATCTCTTACATTATCGGTCTGAAATACCGGCGACATATTACCGGGACCAAAAGGTGCAAATTGTTTAAGTATATTATAAAATTTGGTATTGATATCTTTCAGATGAATGGTATCGTCAATTTCGATTTCAGGAGTTTGCATATCCAGAGTAATAGAGGCTTGCACCACTGCTTCAAATTGAGTACGGAAAGCTTCCAGATTTTCGGGTTTTAATGATAGACCAGCTGCATATTTGTGTCCACCAAAATGCTCCAGCAAACCACTGCAGAGTTCAATGGCATCATAAATATCAAAATCCTTTACACTGCGGGCAGAACCGGTAATTAAACCATTGGATTGTGTGAGAACAATGGTAGGACGGTAATACTCTTCCGTTAAACGCGAAGCCACAATACCCACCACACCTTTGTGCCATTCGGCATTAAAAATAACTGTACTTTTACTTGTAGATAAAAATTCATCATTTTTGATATAATCCAGTGCTTGTTGGGTAGCGAGCGTATCCAGGCTTTTACGTTCTGTATTATTATTATTGATCAGTTCGCCAAAAACCATGGCAGCTTCCAGATCCTTACATATAAGCAGTTCAACCGAACTGCGACCGGATTCTATTCGTCCTGCAGCATTGATACGTGGGCTGATCAGAAAAACGAGGTCGTTGATGGTAAGTCCACGTTTAAAGAACAGTTCATTTTCAACAGTATACAGATCGTTTTTACATACATTGCTATACCTCAATACAGCTTCAATACCGGGACGAGGATTGGAATTGATGAGTTTTAAACCAAAAAAAGCTAAAATCCTGTTTTCACCTGTAATAGGCACAATATCGGCAGCAATACTGATAGCCACTAAATCGAGATATTTTTCAATTTGTCCGAAAGGAATGTTGCTTTTTTGAGCGAAAGCCTGCACAATTTTAAATCCAATTCCACAACCTGATAATTCATTGAAAGGATAGGTAGAATCCAATCTTTTGGGATCCAGCACAGCAATAGCAGCAGGTAATATATCTCCAGGGCGGTGATGGTCACCTATAATAAAATCAATCTGTCTTGCATTGGCATAGGCTATCTGTTCGGTAGCTTTAATACCACAATCCAGGGCAATAATGAGTTTAAAGTTATTTTCTTTAGCAAAATCGATACTTTTAAGAGAAATCCCATAACCTTCACCATAACGGTCGGGAATGTAGAAATCTACGTTTTCGTAAACCTCTCTCAAAAAAGAATATACCAAAGCTACAGCACTGGTTCCATCCACATCATAATCGCCATAAACAAGTATTTTCTCTTTGTTTTCAATGGCTGTTTCAATACGTTGGATGGCAATATCCATGTCTTTCATCAGAAATGGATCATGGAGATCAGAAAGTTGAGGACGGAAAAAACACTTTGCTTCATCGAATGTACAGATACCTCTTTGAGCCAGCAAATTGGCGAGATGAATATCGATATTCAATGCTTGCTGTAAATGTGCTATTATTTTAGGATCACCTTGTTTCTTTATTACCCACCTCTTTTCCATGCTTGCTTTTTTAGTTTTGTAAAATTACAATAATTAATGAAAGATAACTACTCAAACTTAATAAAACATTCAACAAAAATAAAATAATCTTCAAACCATTTAAAATGATAGTATTACAAAATGATAAGAAGAAACTCATAAATCCTTTTGCAAATTATTTTGTTAATATTGACAAATAAAATGTAATTTTGAAAGGGAATATAAAAAATTGAAAATGACTCATTATTTTGAATTCATAATTTAAAGATTGATTCATAAGCTATTAAAATGATTTTTTAGCTATTCTTATCCATCAAAAATCTAAACTGGAAAAACTTCCGACTTCGGTCTCCGGTCTTCTGACATAAAAAACTTACAAATGAAAAAACAAATCAAAGAAATCGAACTGGAAAACAATACTTTTGTAACCAGCGTATTACGTATATTTTCTAACGACCCTTTTTCGGCATTCAACTATAAACAGGTATCAGCAAGATTGGGTATCAATGATAAAGCCAGCAAAGAACTGGTGATCAATGTAATTCACAAACTCGTAAAAACGGATGCCCTCAAAGAAGACAGTCGTGGGAAATACAAGCTGAACCCTTCTTATGTGAATGAAAACCTGATGCCCACTTCCTATATTACAGGTACTGTTGACATGAAACAAACCGGCAAAGCATATATTATCATCGATAAAGAAAGTGAAGATGTATTTGTGGCTTCCAACAATACCAATCATGCGATGCATGGCGATAAGGTAAAAGTCTTTCTTTTTCCCCGTCGCAAAGGCAGAAAACCTGAAGGACAAGTGATTGAAATCATCGAAAGATCCCGCAAACAATTTGTAGGCATCGTTCAGGTTTCCAAAAAATTTGCTTTTCTGGTTCCTGACAGCAATAATGTAACAGTTGATATCTTTATTCCTCTGGATGGATTGAACGGTGCTAAAAACGGCGAAAAAGCAATCGCCCGCATTACCGATTGGCCCGAAAGAGCCAGCAATCCCTTTGGAGAAATCATACAGGTTCTGGGTGTACCCGGCGATAACAACGTGGAAATGCAGTCGATATTGGCTGAACTCAATTTTCCTTTATCTTTTCCTTCTAATGTAGAAAAAGAAGCCGACAACATCCCTGAAGCCATTCCGGAAAAGGAAATCAGCAAACGCAGAGACTTCAGATCCACAGTAACTTTTACCATCGACCCCGAAGATGCCAAGGATTTTGATGACGCATTATCCATTAAGAAATTACAAAACGGAAATTGGGAAGTTGGCGTTCATATTGCTGATGTTTCATATTACGTTCAGCCTAATTCGCTTATCGACAAAGAAGCTTACGAAAGAGGAACTTCTATATACCTGGTGGATAGGGTAATTCCGATGCTACCGGAACGATTGTCGAATGGTGTATGCTCATTGCGTGCCGACGAAGATAAACTTTGCTATTCTGCCGTTTTTGAAATGGACGAGCAAGCACATATCAAAAATGAATGGTTTGGCAAAACTATCATTCGTTCTGATAAAAGGTTTACCTACGAGGAAGCTCAAAATATTATAGAAACCGAAACCGGTGAATTTACCGAAGAAATGTTGACTCTGAACAAATTGGCCCTAAAACTCAGGGAAGAGAGAGTTAAAACCGGTGCTATCAATTTTAAATCGACAGAAGTAAAATTTAAACTGGACGAAAATGGTAAACCTTTGGGGGTTTTTATCAAAGAAATAAAAGATTCCAACCGTTTGATTGAGGATTTTATGCTGCTGGCCAACAAAAAAGTAGCATCTTACATTGGTATTAAAAAAGGCAACGAAACGCCCAAAACTTTTGTTTACCGTGTACACGACGAACCCAATGCGGAGAAATTAAATACATTTGTACAGTTTCTTTCCAAACTGGGTTATAGCATGAAAACAGGTTCACGCAAAAACCTGGCAGCTTCTTTCAACAACTTGTTTGAAGCCATTGAAGGAAAAGGTGAAGAAAACATGATTGAAACTATTGCCATCCGTACGATGGCAAAAGCGTATTATTCAACCGATAATATCGGCCATTACGGGCTGTCATTCCCGTATTATTCCCACTTCACCTCTCCTATCCGTCGTTATCCTGATTTGATGGTGCATCGATTGCTTGAAATGTACATGGATGGCAAGCCTTCTGCCAATAAAAAAGATTACGAAGAAATGTGCGAACATTCTTCGATGATGGAACGTAAAGCGGCTGAAGCCGAAAGAACTTCCATCAAATACAAACAAGCTGAATATTTACAGGATAAAATAGGAGAGCAATTCTTCGGATTGATTTCAGGCGTAAGTAAATGGGGTATTTTCGTTGAACTCGAAGGCAATAAATGTGAAGGCATGGTATCGCTTAAAAACATGGCGGATGATTATTACTTTTTAGACGAAGAAAACTATCAGGTGATTGGTCAGCGTTATGGAAATAAGTATAAGCTAGGCGATCGTATCCAGATCAAAATTGTAAGGGTTGATATTGCTAAAAAGCAGATGGATTTTGCCCTTGTGGAAGAACGTTAATAGTTAATAGTTAATGGAAACTGAGTTTTGCTCAGTCCCGAGCTCGGGAATTAAGTAAAAATTAAAAAAGTTTGTACAGCAACATTTCAGCTACTTTACAAACTTTTTTCAATTAAAACGAATGTACTCAAGGCACTTTAAGTAAATTTACATTCCTTTTAGCCTTGCTTCAACTACTTCCGTAATCTTCTCAATCGAAATCCGTTCCTGTTTCATAGTATCGCGGTCGCGAATGGTAACTGTATTGTTTTCGATAGTTTCATTATCAATAGTAATACAATAAGGTGTACCGATAGCATCCTGACGACGGTAACGACGACCGATGGAATCCTTTTCTTCGTAAGAACACTGGAAAGACAATTTTAGCACATCCATGATTTCACGGGCTTTTTCAGGTAGATTATCTTTGGCAACCAATGGCAACACTGCTATTTTATAAGGAGCCAGCATAGGTGGCAAATTCAGCACAACGCGTTCGCTGCCATCTTCCAGTTTTTCTTCGGTATATGCGTGACTTAAAACTGCAAGGAAAGTGCGATCAAGACCTACAGAAGTTTCTACTACATAGGGAACATAACTTTCATTCAATTCAGGATCGAAATACTGTAATTTTTTTCCTGAAAATTCCTGATGTGCTTTTAAATCAAAGTCTGTGCGGGAATGAATGCCTTCCAGCTCCTTGAATCCAAATGGGAATTCAAACTCTATATCGGCGGCGGCATTGGCATAATGTGCCAGTTTATCATGATTGTGAAAACGATATTTCTTTTCAGGAATTCCTAATGCAAGATGCCAGTTGATCCTTTCCTGTTTCCAGTATTCAAACCATTTAATCTCTTCGCCCGGACGAACGAAAAATTGCATTTCCATCTGCTCAAATTCACGCATTCGAAAAATAAATTGACGAGCTACAATTTCGTTACGAAAGGCTTTCCCTATCTGAGCAATCCCAAACGGAATTTTCATCCTGCCAGATTTCTGCACATTTAAAAAGTTCACAAAAATACCCTGAGCGGTCTCAGGACGAAGGTAAACCTGTCCGGAATCTTCACTCACAGAACCCATTTGTGTGGAAAACATCAGGTTGAACTGACGAACTTCGGTCCAATTGCGGCTACCAGAAACAGGACATACAATACCCAGTTCTTCTATCAGAGCTTTTACATCTACAAAATCTTCCTTTTCAAGGGCAGCGTAAAAACGTGCGTTGATCACATCTATCTTTTGTTGATATTCCACAACACGAGGATTGGTGCTTAAGTATTGCGTTTCGTCGAAAGTTTCACCAAAGCGTTTGGCTGCTTTTTCAACTTCCTTATTAATTTTATCCTGTATTTTAGCTACATGGTCTTCTATCAGTACATCAGCACGATAACGTTTTTTGGAATCTTTGTTATCGATCAAAGGATCGCTGAAAGCATCCACATGTCCGCTTGCCTTCCAGATAGTAGGATGCATAAAAATAGCCGTATCAATACCCACTATGTTTTCGTGGAATTGCACCATTGATTTCCACCAATATGCCTTGATATTGTTTTTAAGTTCCACTCCATTCTGACCGTAATCGTAAACGGCTGCCATACCGTCGTAGATCTCGCTCGACGGAAATATAAACCCATACTCCTTGGAATGGGCTATTATCTTTTTAAAAATGTCTTCGTTGTTTGCCATGCTGCAAAAATACGAAAAATTCTTGATTTAGCGATTTAGTGATTTGGTGATTTGGTGATTCTGAGCTTTTTCTTATTCCCGAACAATAGATTTCTTACGAAACATGAGTTAGAAATCCTTATACGGAATTGGTGATTTGGCAATTTTAAAAGAAAATCCTCAACAAAAAAATAGATTCGTTGAGGATTTTTCATTGTAAAAGTATCTTATTATCTGCTTACCACAAACTTCTTATTTACCAATTCTTTACCGGTATTCATTTGCAAAAAGTATATTCCTTTGGATAATTTATCAACAGCAATTGTAAGTACACTTTCAGAGGTATTGACCGGTAACATCATTACCTCTTGACCCTGAATATTGAACACTTTAATGGCTGTGATTTTATTGCCGTTTTGTGTAATTGTAATAACATCATTTGCAGGATTGGGATAAAAGGCAAATTGAGAATCATCTTTATTTTCAGTTACTCCGGTGGTGATGGATGAAAAATGGGCTTCATAATGTGCAGTAAAATTTGATGAGAAAAAAGCAGCACTCTGCACGTATACAGTTACCATGATATCAAAATTTGAAATTATTACCCAAGTATTATTTTGCCAATTTTCCAACTTCCCGGTAATAGAATTACCAAACGCATCATAATTATATGTTTTTTTATAATAGACACTCCATACATTGTTTCCAAATTTTTCAAATAATTCAGTCAACTTACTTCCATTGATATCATAGGCATAAGTAATGTTATACCAAAGAACCCATGCATTATTTTGCCATTTTTCATATAATTCAGTTAATTTTTTCCCATTGACATCTTATGTGCATGTATTTCTGTAATAATTATTCCATATGTTATTTTGCCATTCTTCTTCAATTGACAATATAACATTTGCATTGGCATCATAAGTATTGGTGAATCTGTGTGAAGTTACCAACACATTATTTTGCCATTCCTGGTATAAATCCATTAACTTATTCCCGTTACTATCATAAGTATAATTGTAACTGAATGATTGAATCCAGTCATTGTTTTGCCATAGCTCTTCTGATTTAGATAACATATTCCCATTATTATCAAAAACATAAGTTGAAAGTTGAGAATTAATCCAGGTATTATTTTGCCACAATTCCGTCAATGACGTTAATAAATTCCCATTGGCATCATATGTATTGGTCTTTTTGTTTACATCAGCCCAAGCGTTATTCATCCATTCTTCAACTAATGACAATATTTCGTGCCCATTGGCATCATAAGTATTTGTAGTTCTATAGGTAGTTATCAAAATATTATTTTCCCATTCTTCTGATAATGAAGTTAATAAATTACCGTAATTATCATAATTTGTTGTAAGTCTTGAATGATTCATCCAGGTATTATTTTGCCAGATTTCAAATAATTGTGATAAATAATTTCCATTGGCATCATAAGTATAATTACACCGATCTGAATTGACCCAATTGTTGTTTTGCCTGTTTTCAGATCCCATAAAAATCCTAAGACCCTGCGCATTAAAGTTAAAAATGAATCTTTGATATAATCCGTTTGTATCGAACTTAACAATCGTATCACAAAACCAAATGACTGCTTTTGGATTTTGAGAAGTTAGTTTTGAGGGTAATTTTTTTGAGTATCCAAAATCCGGAAAATTATTCTTGAAAGCTTGGATTTCGATTCCTTCCTTTAAATGAGAAGTTGAAAAACTTTTGGGCTGTGCTTGTATAAAGTGAGGAGATATCACACTCAATACTACAATAAAGACTAATTTTTTCATTTTTAAAATTTTAATTTTTTATACCTTATAGATGCAAAATTTATCATAAGGTTGGAATTTATTAGATAAAATAAAAAAGTCCCGTTCAACAAACGTAAAACGAGACTTCTAAATAAGCATTATTTTAAATATTCCTAATCTTTGATAAATTTTTGCGTTACAACTTCCATTTCATTTTGAATGGTTTATACAAAGAATTTGGTTTTTTGTTCATAATTTCACATAAGATATTTTATTTTCAAATATTGTTGCCTGAAGTTAAACGTATATCAAATATCACAGTATTATAACAATTTTGTAATTTAATCACTTCTATAAAATCGTTACCTTTGCAGCATGATTTCCATAGAAAATACTATTATTTCCGATGACCTGAATGACGTTTGTTTTGCATGTGATTTGAAGAAATGCAAAGGAGGCTGTTGCGTAGAAGGCGATGGCGGGGCTCCTCTGGATGCAGAAGAAATAAGCATACTGGAAGACGAAATTGAAGTGATAAAACCTTTTATGAGGGCAGAAGGTATTGCCGTTATTGAGCAAACCGGTGTTTTCGTATGCGATACCGATGGCAACATGGTTACGCCCCTTGTAAATAATCGCGAATGTGCTTATGTGTATTTTGAAAACGATATTGCCTTTTGTGCCATCGAAAAAGCCTGGGAACTGAAAAAGTTAAAATTCAGAAAACCAATCTCTTGCCATTTGTATCCCATCAGAATTAAATGTTACAATGATTTTGATGCTGTAAATTACCAATTCTGGAACATCTGCGAAAAAGCAGTAATCAACGGCAAAAGATTAAATGTAAAAGTATTTGAATTTTTGAAAGAACCTTTAATCAGGAAATATGGGTTAAAGTGGTATAAAGAATTGGTTAGAAGCTTTAAATAGTGAATAGTGAACAGTTAACAGTTAATAGTTAATAGTGATCAGTGAATAGTGAATAGAAAAATTCTTAAAATTTGGTTATCAGAACATTAGAAAGTAAATCAAAATTAAAATATACCAAAATCCATACAATCAAAATCAGATAACTGACAATAAAATAAGAAGCTTTTCTGTTTTTGTGCCGCATTCCATACATCAATAGCAATATACTGAATATCCCGCCGGCCATTTCAAAAAGATGAAGTGTTGCTTCTGGCACTCGTCTCCGCTTTTTGACAGCATTCCACTTATCTACATAAAACACCAATGCTGAGAGTATATTTATCGTGATCAGGTAATATACTATCAGCATTGGATATTGGATATTGGATATTGGTTATTGGTTATTAAGTTAAAAACCCATTCACTTAATTTTCTAAGTCTTTCCCATGGCATTGTTTGAATTTTTTTCCGCTACCACAAGGACAAGGATCGTTGCGACCTACTCTTTTTTCGACTCTGATGGGTTGCACTTTTTCTTCGCTTTGTGTACGGTTAGCTGCAGTGGGTTGTTCGTCGCGGCTGGTTCTCAACCTGCTCATGTCGGTATGTGGCACTTTGGCTTCCTTTACATTGGATGAATCCTGAATCGGCAATTTGCCTAAGCATAAAAACGAACTGATTTCTTTATTGATATTCTGAATCATTGTTTTGAACAATTCAAAAGATTCGAATTTATAGATCAGCAATGGATCTTTCTGTTCGTAAGTAGCGTTCTGCACAGACTGTTTCAACTCATCCATTTCACGGAGCTGTTCCTTCCAGGCATCATCAATTAAAGCCAGTGTAAGATTTTTCTCGATCGACACTATTAATTCTTTCCCTTTGGTATCGTAACATTTTTTAATGGGAGCTACAATATTGAGTGTTTTTTTACCATCTGTGATAGGAATGGCTATATTTTCGTAACGACTGCCATTGTTTTCATACACATCTTTTATAATTGGAAATGCTTGTTCAGCCATCCAAAGCGATTTATTATGATAAGAAAGATACACCTCATCAAACACTTTATCTGAGATTTCGTCCACTTTGGCATTAAAAAATTCTTTTTCATTCACCGGTGATTCCACCCCGAAAGTTCTGATAAGTTCCATATTGAAACCTTCGAAATTTCTGGTTTCCATATGATCTTGAATGATGCTTTCGCAGACATCGTACATCATATTTGAAATATCAATCGGCAAACGATCACCATATAAAGCATTGCGACGTTTTCTGTAGATAACTTCACGCTGTGAGTTCATCACATCATCGTATTCGAGCAATCGTTTACGAACGCCAAAGTTATTTTCTTCTACTTTTTTCTGGGCTCTTTCGATGGATTTGGTAATCATCGAATGCTGAATGACTTCCCCTTCTTTTAAACCCAATCTGTCCATCACACTAGCTATACGTGATGATCCAAACAAACGCATTAAATCATCTTCGAGCGAAACAAAAAACTGTGTACTACCCGGATCTCCCTGACGTCCTGCACGACCACGCAACTGGCGATCGACACGACGGGATTCATGACGCTCGGTACCAACAATAGCCAAACCGCCTGCTTCTTTTACGCCGGGGCCCAATTTTATATCAGTTCCACGACCTGCCATATTGGTAGCAATGGTAACAGTTCCTGCAATACCTGCTTCGGCCACAATTTCTGCTTCCTTTTTATGCAATTTTGCATTTAAAACATTGTGCCTTATATTTCGCATTTTCAACGAACGACTCAGGACTTCTGAAATTTCAACAGAAGTGGTACCTACCAATACAGGTCTTCCTAAATTTACTAAATTTTGAATCTCATCTATAACAGCTGAATATTTTTCTTTTTTGGTTTTATAAACCAAATCCTCTCTGTCCTTACGAATAATAGGCCGGTTGGTAGGAATTACAACAACATCTAATTTGTATATATCCCATAATTCACCTGCTTCAGTTTCGGCAGTACCAGTCATACCTGCCAGCTTGCTGTACATTCTGAAATAATTCTGCAAGGTCACAGTAGCATAGGTTTGTGTAGCAGCTTCCACTTTTACATTTTCCTTGGCTTCTATCGCCTGATGCAAACCATCTGAATAGCGTCGTCCTTCCATGATACGACCCGTTTGTTCATCAACGATTTTTACTTTATTGTCAATGATAACATATTCAGTATCCAACTCGAACAACGTATAGGCTTTCAACAATTGGTTGACAGTATGAACCCGGTCAGATTGAATGGCGTAAGTGCGTAAAATTTCAGCTTTCTTTTCAGTTTTTTCAGCTGGAGTTATTTTCATTTTTTCGAGGTCAGCAATATCAGCACCAACATCGGGTAGTATGTAAAATTTTGCTTCTTCGGCATCGCTCGAAACATAGTCAATCCCTTTATCAGTAAGGTCGATGGTATTGTTTTTTTCGTCAATCACAAAATACAAATCATCATCAATGATGTGCATATTTTTAGATTGTTCCTGCATATAAAAGTTCTCGGTTTTCTGCAACAATGCTTTCATACCGGGTTCACTCAAAAACTTAATCAAAGGTTTGTTTTTTGGCAATCCTCTGTGTGAACGAAACAACAATTCGCCCCCTTTTTTCTCATTTTCAGAGTTGGGATTATCATTTAATAATTTTTTGGCTTCTGATAACAATTGTGTCACCAGATTACGTTGAGCATTGTATATCTTGAGGATATTTGGTTTCAATGCTTCAAATTCCTGATTATCACCTTTGGGTGTAGGTCCTGAAATAATTAAAGGTGTACGGGCATCATCAATCAACACAGAGTCGACCTCATCTACGATAGAATAGTTGTGTTTACGTTGTACCAATTCTTCAACGTTGCGGGCCATGTTATCACGCAGATAATCAAAACCAAATTCGTTATTGGTACCGTAAGTAATATCAGCTAAGTATGCATTCTTGCGATTTTCAGAATTAGGTTCATGTCTGTCGATACAATCAACCTTCATTCCATGAAATTCAAACAACATCCCCATCCATTCCGAGTCACGTTTTGCAAGGTAATCGTTAACAGTAACCAGATGAACGCCTCTTCCGGGCAATGCATTCAGATAAACCGGCAAAGTTGCGACCAATGTTTTACCTTCACCTGTACCCATTTCGGCAATTTTACCGGAATGCAATACAATACCACCAATCAACTGAACATCATAATGCACCATATCCCAGGTAATCATGGTTCCGCCTGCCATCCATTTGTTGTCGTAATAAGCTTTGTCACCTGTAATATTCACACTGTCGCGCCTGGCCGCCAAATCCCTGTCCCATGGCATTACACTCACTTCAACCTTTTCATTTTCCTTGAATCGTTTGGCTGTTTCTTTTACTACAGAAAAAGCTTC
Source organism: Bacteroidales bacterium (assembly GCA_038204725.1). Taxonomy (GTDB): domain Bacteria; phylum Bacteroidota; class Bacteroidia; order Bacteroidales; family JACABE01; genus JACABE01. Next base: position 21,573 of record JBBRCQ010000033.1, read on the forward strand.
TGGCAGTATTTCCAATAATACTTCCTGAATTTTATCGTATTCTGCTTTCTCGAGCTTATCAATCTGCTGATAGAGCAATTCTTTTTCATCCACATCCATATCGGCTTCATTGTCGATACGCTCTTTGAACTCAGCCATCTGATTTCTTTCGTCGGCCACATATTCAGCAATGCGATCCCTGAACTCTTGTGTTTTAGCTCTTAATTCATCATTACTCAGTAAAGTTATGGATTGATAAGCTAATTTAGTAGCTTCTAATAATGGCGAAATTTCTTTTATATCCCGTTGTGATTTATTTCCGAATAATTGACTTAACGATTTAAACATGTAAGTGTAAAGTTATAAAGTTTATAAAGTAAACTGTTTGTAATAGATAGCATATATAAAATCAATAATATGAAATACAAAATACTATTCTACCTATAAAAGCAAAATTAACTTAATTATTGCAATCTTCACTGTTTTTTTTAATAATTAAGCAGAAATTATTGGGTTTATGGGATATTGGTTTATAGGATGAATATCCTAAAAAGCAAGAACTATAAAGCAAAAAAACCGTCTTACAAAGCAAAACGGTTCATTTTATTAATATTCATCTTCATGAAAGAAGAAGTCGTCCTTTGTAGGATAATCGGGCCATAAATCATCAATACTTTCGTAAATTTCCCCTTCATCTTCAATTTCTCTAAGATTTTCAATCACTTCCTGTGGCGCACCGGATCTGAGAGCATAATCGGTTAACTCCTCTTTAGTTGCGGGCCAGGGAGCATCTTCAAGTTTTGATGCCAATTCTAATGTCCAATACATATTATGAAAATTTTAGGTTATATTTTTTTTGCAAAAGTAATTTATTTTTTGATTAAACTATTCTTTTTTTAATAAAAAAATAATTTTGTTAATTATCAGAAAATAAAGTCATTAAATAGCATGTGTTAAAATCTCGCTTTCCATATTACCTCTTTTGCATCCAAATCATATCCGATTTTGCGTGCCAATACAAATAAATAATCAGATAATCGGTTTAAATATTTTATCACCAAATTAGAAACGGGATGTGTTTCCGATAATCTGATTGTAATTCTTTCGGCTCTGCGGCAAATGCAACGGGCAATATGACAATGAGAAACTATTGGATGTCCGCCCGGAAGTATAAATGAGTGCAAAGGTGGCAAAGTTTCATTCATAGCATCAATTTCCCTTTCAAGTAATTCAATATCTGCTTCAAAAATCTGCGGTAATGGACGTTGAGAAGTTTCAGGATCTTCGGCCAATAATGATTCAGCTGTAAAAAGCCTGTCCTGAATTTCAAGCAGAAGTAATCTGGTAGCTTCATTTACGTCCAGATCACGAATCAGTCCAATATATGAATTAAGTTCATCCACTGTACCATACGCTTCGATGCGCTCGTGATACTTGGGAACTCTTTTCCCACCGATCAGAGAGGTTTCTCCCTTATCGCCGGTTTTTGTGTATATTTTCCACTCTTCAGCCATGATGGTGTTAGGTTTTGGTCGTTTATGTATTTAGACGTTTAGACGTTTAGGCGTTTACTTTTCACTTTTCACTTTAACCTTTTCACTTTAACCTTTTTCTTCCACCAGATAATCTGCCATTTTACGTATTTTCGGATTGGCTTTGTCTGAAGCAATTTCGCCGTCAATCAATCGGATGATGCGATGTGCATGTCTTGCAATGTCTTCTTCATGGGTAACTACAATAATAGTATTCCCTTTTTTATGAATTTCTTCAAACAATCCCATGATTTCGACAGAAGTTTTTGAATCGAGATTTCCTGTGGGTTCATCAGCCAATATGATAGAAGGATCATTTACCAGAGCTCTTGCTACAGCTACCCTTTGACGTTGTCCACCAGACAATTCGTTGGGTTTATGTGACATTCTGTCGGCTAGTTTTACATCGTTCAATGTTTTTTCGCCTTTAACAATACGGTCGGCTTTATTCATTCCGGCATAGATTAAAGGTAACATTACATTTTCCAATGCAGTTGAGCGGGGCAAAAGGTTAAAGGTCTGGAAAACAAATCCTATTTCCTTGTTACGGATTTCTGCCAGTGCATTATCATCCAGCTTACTTACATCATGTTTATTTAAAATATAGGTACCTGAGGTGGGCGTATCCAAACAACCCAAAATATTCATCAATGTTGATTTGCCGGAACCTGAGGGACCCATCAATGCAACATATTCATTTTTATAGATAGTTAAAGATATGGTTCGCAATGCTTTAACAATTTCAGTTCCAACTTTATAATGCTTGGCAATATTGGTCAAGCTAATGATTTCTTCAGCCATTTGTTGTGTATGTTTTAAAGTACAAAACTAGTAAAAATATTTTGATTTAGTGATTTAGTAATTTGGTAATTTAGTGAATTGGCGATTGAGTGATTGAGTGATTGAGTGATTTAACCGAAGCGCGAGATAAAAATTGTTATTCGGGTGGATGTTGTTGTTATACTAACAATTTAACGATACATCTATTAAAATCGTATAACAAAATGTTCTTTTGTGGATTCTTTTCTAAAAAAGACCAAACCTATAAAAAACAAATCAATGGTAACGGTAACTTCAGGTGATCGCTGGATGATTTCCCAGGCTTCCTCCATTTCTGCTGACCAATGAATATCGTCGAATACAAAAACGCTATCGTTGTGCTTGTGCTGGAGACAACTCTCAAAATAAGAAAGTGTAGGTATTTTTCTGTGATTTCCATCGAAAAACACAAAATCAAAAGTAGGTATTTTTACTAATAAAAGTGGAAGCTGAACATCAAAATTGCCTGTAATCACCTTAACATTATATAAATTCAATGATTTAAAATTAGCAACTGCCAGTTTAGCGATGGCTTCGCTGCCTTCAATAGTAGTTATTTTAGTAACTGGGCAGGCTTTGGCCATATAAGCAGTGCTGATGCCCAATGAACTTCCTAGTTCCAATAAGTTTTGTGGTTGAAAATGCTTTACCAGTCGGTATAAAAGTTGTGCATACTTGGCTGGTTTTGCTGCATTCCGGGTAATTTCTGCAACCAATCTGGTTTTTGTGCTCGTTTTCAGGCTACCTGCTCCAAAATCTTCAATCAGAATTTCCTCATTGTTTTTTAAAAGCTCTGAACGCAAGATCTCAATTTCTTTGTAAACAGAATATACTGTTTTATCCTGAATTACTTCAGTAAGTAATTGAAACACAAAAGGTGAATGGATATCGTGTTTCGTTAAAGCAATAAAACGGTATTTGATGTATTTGAGAATGAGTTGAAGTTTGTTCATTTGTTCGTTTGTAAAATAGTTATTAGGTACTACGTTTTAGTTCAGCAAATTAATACATAACCTAATAACTTAATAACTTAATAACCAATCCCTAATTTGATTCCAGCACTTTCAACAACTCATCCAACTTAGGGGTAAGAATAATTTCGGTACGACGGTTTTTAGAACGGGCTTCTTTAGTATCCATGGCTTCTACAGGCACATACTGACTTCTTCCGGAAGCAATAATCCTACTGGCTGCAATGCCTTTATTTTCAAGTAATATCTTAACGATTGAAGTAGCTCTCAATACACTCAAGTCCCAGTTATCTTTCACCTGTCCTACGCCATTGTAAGGCACATTATCGGTATGACCCTCAATCGTTACATTGATTTCAGGATTCAACTCCAGCACTTTGGCTACATTCCTTAATGCCAGTTTTCCATCTTCAGCAACATTCCAACTACCGGAAGCAAAAAGCAATTTCTCGTCCATAGAAACATACACTTTCCCATTGCGGGTATTGATGGTCAATCCTTTATCTTTAAAGCCCAACAAAGCATCCGTGATTTTATTTTTCAGATCGTTGACCTGTTTGTCTTTATTATCCAGTATGGCTTGCAGTTCGTTTAGTTTTTTTTCTTTAACATCCATCAACGCAGATAATTCATCTAAATTTTTCTTTTTTTCGTTGAGCTGGTTTTGCATAATCTGCATTTCAGCTTCGGTTTTTTTGAGATCGTTTTCTTTTTTTAGTAAATCAGATTGGGTTTTTTGCAAAGCTTCCATAATTTCGGCAGTTTCAGCACGGTTTCCTCCCAGTAATTTGGTATACTTTTGTTGCAAAGCAGTGTAATCTGTTGACAAAACATCTTGCTCATCCTTTAGTTTATCATAATTTTCTTTTACCATTGCTGATTCAGCAATCAGATTTGATATTTGATTTTTGATTTTTCCAACTTCCGCATTCAATTCTGTATTTTGTACTGCAATGTCGTTTTTCGATTTTTCGATCGTTGTTAAATCATCATTGCATTTCTTATACTTGCTTTCCAAATCGGCATAACGTTTTTGAGTAACACAGGAAGTAGCCAATATAATGATAACTGCAAATAGTATCAGTTTTAAATTTTTTAAATTTTTCATTTAATTTGTTGTTTTGAATTAATATTATTTGATTTAACAGAACGCTGATTACGCGGATACCTTCGGTAAAAGTATTATCCGTGTTCAAATTATTTCTTTTATTTATAGTAATATAAGTACTAAAAATCAATTTCCAACAAGACCGGACAATGATCAGAATGTACTACATCCGAAAGGATTACAGCCCTTTTCATCTTATCTTCCAGACTCTTGCTTACCATTAAATAGTCGATGCGCCAGCCTAAATTCCGTTCTCTGGCTCTGGTTCTGAAATCCCACCAGGTATATTGATGGGGTTCAGTGTTAAAAGCTCTGAACGAATCAACAAATCCATTGTCGATAAATCCACCGATCCATTCACGTTCCTCAGGCAAAAAACCTGAACTTCTGGCATTGCGTATAGGATCATGAATATCAATTGGTTTGTGACAAATATTATAATCTCCGGCTATGATCAGATTAGGCCTTTCTTTTCTTAGTTCATTGATGTAGCTGTGAAATTCATTCAACCATACCATCTTAAATTCCTGACGTACACTCCCTGAACTTCCTGACGGATGATACACACTGATCACCGAAACATCCCCAAAATCAGCCCGTATAAACCTGCCTTCGCTATCGTACATTTGATTTCCCATTCCGTTTACAACTTTATTAGGAATTTCTTTGGTAAGAATAGCAACACCACTGTACCCTTTTTTCATAGCAGTTTCACTATAGCAAGTATAACCTGCTTCCTGAAATTGCAAAATTGGTAATTGTTCGGGTTGTGCTTTAAGCTCCTGTAAACAAATAATATCAGGATCCACAATCTTTACCCAGTCCAGCCAGCCTTTCGACATAGCCGACCTTATACCATTGACATTATAGGTTATAATTTTTTTCATGGTTATTGTTTTAAACTATTTATCTGTTAACAGTCTGTCCATCCTAACCTAAACTGACAAGCAGAAAATACTTTCTTAACATTAGCGTTTTGTCAGATTTAGCAAAAATGTCTAATTTATTGCTACTTTTAATACGCAAATTTATACAATGTTTTACCTCTAATACAAAACGCATTGTATACTTATCAACAATCTATTGTAAATTACAAAACAGAACAATCCTCAGATTTGTTCCGTTTATTTTAAACAATAAAGTAAATATATTTTTATATCATGGAATCCTAACCGGAAATGGTTCACAAATCGATGATCCACTCTTTTTACTTATTTCTTCCCGTCCGCTTTATCTTCCAACAAAGGCACGAATCTGAATGTACCATGTTCTTTTTGTTCGGATTGAGTTTCAGAAATTTTAGTTAAACTGATCATGGTTTGAACTTTATCACCAACCGGAACTATTAAAATACCTCCTACTTTAAGTTGTTGAATAAGAGCTTCAGGAATAAAAGGAGCGCCTGCCGTAACGATAATTTTATCAAATGGAGCATAAGCAGGTAAACCAGCATAACCATCGCCATAAAACATACGTGGATTGTAACCTATCGTTGGAAGAAATGCTTTTGTTTTCAGGTACAAAGCTTTTTGGCGTTCAATGGTAAACACTTTCGCTCCCAATTCGAGCAAAACACAGGATTGATATCCGGATCCTGTACCAACTTCCAATACTTTTTCGCCTTTATTTATCTTTAACAATTCTGATTGGAAAGCAACAGTGTAAGGCTGAGAAATCGTTTGTCCGTTCCCGATGGGGAATGGTTTGTCCTGATAGGCAAAATCGATAAAAGAAGACTCTAAAAAAAAATGACGTGGAATTTTCTCGATTGCAGCCAGTACATTTTCATCTTTAATCCCTTTTTCTTTAATGATGGCAACCAGTTGTTTTCGCAAGCCCTTGTGTTTGAATGAATCTATCATTTTTATATTTTTTCTGCTCTAAATTTATTTTTTTTTGCGAAAATACTCATTTCAATGACGATAAAAAATTACTTTTGCATAAAAAAAATATATACTTATGTTAAGAATTGGCATTATGGGTGCTGGTCACCTTGGGAAAATACATATAAAATGCATTCAGCAAATACCTGAATTTGAATTTGTTGGTTTTTATGACCCGGATCATGAAAATGCAAAAAAAGTTGCTGAAGAATACAATACCCATTCATTTGCATCTATTGAAGAATTGATTGATGAAGTAGATGTAGTTGATATTGTCACACCTACATTATCGCATTTTGATTGCGCATCAAAATCATTGATACGCGGGAAACACGTTTTTATCGAGAAACCAATTGCTGCTTCAGCTGCTGAAGCTCAACAATTATTAGAACTTTCAATAAAAGCAAATGTGAAAGTTCAGGTAGGACATGTTGAAAGATTCAATCCTGCTTTTACAGCTGCCTTTAAATACATTGATAATCCGATGTTTATTGAAACACATCGCTTGGCCCAATTCAATCCACGCGGAACAGATGTACCTGTTATACTTGATCTGATGATTCACGATATTGACATTGTGCTCAGTGTAGTGCAATCAAAAGTACGCAACATCAGTGCAAGTGGTGTAAAAGTAGTGAGCGACACACCTGATATAGCCAATGCACGCATTGAATTTGAAAATGGATGCGTTGCAAATCTTACAGCCAGCCGAATTTCAATGAAAAACATGCGAAAATCAAGGTTTTTCCAACGCGATGCATATATTGCCGTTGATTTTTTGGAGAAAACCACTGAAATCGTTCGCATGAAAGAAGTTACTCCAGACGAAAACGATCCGTTTGCCATGATTATCGAATTAGGAGAAAACAAAGGGTCCAAACAAATTTTCTTTGAAAAACCTGAAATTTTAGCTGTTAATGCTATTAAACTTGAATTGGAAACATTTTATCATTCCATAATGAACAACACCACTCCGGTAGTTTCTATTGTTGATGGATACAATGCGCTAAATGTTGCTTATCAAATCATTGACAAATTAAATGAATAATTTTTTTTTGATTTTTGTCACTTTCACACTTAAACAGTAAGGCTTAATCAGATATATTTTCATATAATGATACATCTCATTTTTAACTTTTTCAAAGTGTTTAAGTACCCACTACCGATAAGTAGTCAGGATTGTGACAAAAAACATAAATTCATTAAAACATACTAAACCATCAGATTTACCGTTTCATCTCAATGTTTATTTAACCTTATAATGATATAATGTTTCAGAAATTTTTATCAGTTTCAGTAGTAAAGATTTTTTTCTTTCTCCTGATTTTTACGCCTTTGCTGTTTTCATGTAACAAATTCGAAGGAGAGCAAACCATACCCTCCTATATACAAATTGATAAAATTACTTTATTCGTGACTCCGGGTAGTGATGACACGTTATCAAGTAAAATCACTGATGCTTGGGTATATTTGGATGAAGAGTTGATCGGTGCTTTTGAATTGCCTGCAAAAATCCCTATTTTAAAAAAAGGAAAACACAACATCAGCATTTATCCCGGTATTAAAATGAATGGAATAACCGGAACAAGAGTCATCTATGAATTTTATAAAAAAATCAACATTACGGATTCCATCCTCGTTGAAGGAGAAGTCCTTAAAATTAATTCAAAAGATACCAAAACCTATTACAAAGAAAATTTAACGATCTGGGAAGAAAATTTCGAAAGCAGTACACTCAAATTCCAAAAAAGAGGCAACAGTGATACAACCATCCTACAAACACTCAATCCTGCGAATTTTTTTGAAGGCACTCCTACCGGCATCGTCACCATCGATCCAGCGCATACTTTTTTTGAAATTGAAACCAAAGGCGAAAATTTCATATTGCCCAAAAGCGCTTCGCCGGTTTTTTTAGAAATGAACTACAAAACCAATAACACTATATACATAGGCTTATTAGTATATCAATCTTCTCAAACCATTCCTTCTGCTCAGGTTTCAACCATTGCCCTCAAACCAACTACCGAATGGAAAAAAATCTATATCAATTTCACACCTGATATCAACGATTACTATAGTGCAAGCAGTTTTAAGGTTTTTATCGGCGCATACAAAGATGAAGGGGTGTCAACTGCTGAAATTCTTTTTGACAATATAAAACTGGTTCATTTTCCTGTTTCAAAATAAAAAACTACAATGAATAAAAAACTACATGTAACCAAATATGTCCTTGCTGACATTTTCTCTGCTATGCTGGCATGGGGATTGTTTTTTATTTATCGAAAAAGTAAAATAGAACCTTATATTTTTCAGAAATTCGACATCATCATCCATGATATCAATCTTTACAAAGGATTAATAATACTACCTTTATTCTGGATGTTGTTGTATTTAATGATGGGTACTTACCGGAAGATTTACAGGAAATCCAGGCTAAAAGAACTGGAACAAACTTTTATTATCAGTTTAATAGGTGTTTTAATCATCTTTTTTGCATTAATTTTAGATGATGCCATTATCACTTATAAAAATTATTATCAATCTTTTCTGGTTTTGTTTTCATTGCATTTCTTTTTTACTTATCTGTTTAGATTGATTATCACTTCTCAGACAGCTTATAAGATCCATCACAAGATACTAGGTTTTAATACAGTTATTGTAGGAAGTAATAAAAATGCGTTTAAGACTTATCAGGACATTGAAAATCAGAGTGAATCATCGGGGAATAAGTTTATTGGGTTTGTCTGTGTAAATGGCAATCAGGATTCATTGATGAGTAATTATTTACCCAATCTGGGCAATTACAAATCGCTCAAAACCATCATCAAAGAATTAGAGATCGAAGAAGTTGTTATTGCCATAGAAGAATCAGAACACAAGCTGATCGAAAGCATTATTACGGCATTGGAAGACTGCGAAGTAGTTATAAAAATAACACCAGACATACAGGATATATTGCTGGGTTCAGTTAGAATGAGCGCAATATTCCAGGCTCCATTAATATTGATTTCCCCAGACTTGATGCCAGCCTGGCAACAATCCTTAAAACGTATTTTTGATATTGTTTTTTCCATACTGATGTTGATTCTTCTATCGCCTGTATATCTGGCAACAGCAATCATCATTAAATCTTCTTCCAGAGGGCCGGTCTTTTATTCGCATGAACGAATTGGCCTGAAAGGAAAACCTTTTTTGATGTATAAATTTCGTTCGATGTATGTTAATGCAGAAAGAGGAACGCCATTATTATCCTGTAAAGATGATGCCCGTATCACTAATTTTGGGAGATTTATGCGAAAAGTAAGACTAGATGAAATTCCACAATTTCTCAATGTTTTGAAGGGTAATATGTCATTGGTAGGTCCCCGTCCCGAAAGGCAATATTTTATCAATGAAATCATGAAAAAAGCACCTCATTACCGATTGCTGCACAAAGTAAAACCGGGCATTACCTCCTGGGGTCAGGTAAAATTTGGTTATGCCGAAAATGTGGATGAAATGATAGAACGCCTTAAATATGATTTGCTCTACATCGAAAACATGTCATTAGCTACCGATTTTAAAATACTCTTATATACCTTGATTATTATCGTACAAGGAAGAGGGAAATAATAAGCCCCTCTAAATCTCCCCAAAGGGAAGGCTTTTGCCTTAGTGGTTGTGGACAGAATTGTTTTTTAATTAAATTCTGTAATCGGCTTATGTTATTATTTTGATCTACGAACAACGAATAACGATTTTAGATTTTAGAAGTAGAGCCGGATTGTTAATTAGCCCCTCTAAATCTCCCCAAAGGGGAGACTTTTGCTTAAGTACTTATTCAAATGAGTCGTGTCATTTATTAAATAGTAAAAAATACAAAATTTGTAGTATCCTAACTTACTTTTCTGAAGTCCTTCCCTTTGGTTAGCGCCTGTTCCGATTTATCGGAAATGTAGGATAGGCCGGTTACTTCACCACCGTCACCCTCCCACTATACACTTTTTTCCCCTTACTTTCTTTATCAAAGGCTTCTATTTTATAGTTGTAAACATCCATTTGAACGGGCTTACCATTAAAAGTTCCATCCCAGCCTATGTCGGCATTATCGGTTTCAAATATAAGTTGTCCCCAGCGGTTGTATATAAACAGGTTAAATTTGCTGAATTGTGCGATGGTTTTGATGTAGAATACATCATTTAAACCATCGCCATTGGGTGTAAAGCTGTTGGGTATAAATATTCCGGGATTTTGACAATCTTCAACGCTGATATTTATGGTATCGCTAACTATACAATTGCTATTAACGCTTACGCTTACCCAGTATATGCCTTGTTGATCTGCTGTAAAGACTGGGTTGGTACTATTGTCCTGCCACAGATAAGATGAGTATTGATTGGTAGCGTCTAAAATTAAGGATTGTCTTAAACATAAAATAGTGTCGTTGCCCAAACTTACAATGGGTATGGGCACTACCAATAAATGAGTAGTAATTATACTGTCACAACCCTGATAGTTGGATAAAGTATCCATATAATTGCCTGATATATTATAATTATGACTGCCCACCCAAAACATTTCACCCTGGCATATAACAGGATTTAATGTAGTATACTTTTGGGGATGAACGGTGAGTGTTGTATTAATGATGCTATCGCAGCCATTGACAGCAATTAAAGTATCTGTATACATTCCTGCAGTATTATAAATATGCAGCCCGACCGTAATGCTGTCACCCTCACATATTACAAGGTTGAGATCAGTTACAGCTATGGGTAATACATTAATTGTTATGCTATCGCATGTTGAAGTATCGCATATACTTTCCCAGCGTGCATAATACGTTGTAGTTTGCGTTGGTGACGGGATGGTTAATACTGTATCCTTTCCAATAAAATTTTGTCCACAAACTCCTCTGTACCATTTTAAGGTATCACCCGAGCCTCCATGTGAAGATAAAGTAATCATACCGGTATCATTAACACAAAAATTATTTTTATTGCTTTGTAATATTAATGGAGGATGTACATTACAAGGTGCAATTTTTAATATAAAATTATCATACTGTCCGTTTATGCCACCGTAAAAAAAAACGCCGTTACCGGGATTTAAGGTATAGGTATCGCTTTTAATTGTTCTCCCTATAATATATACTGCATTCTGTTTGTCTACTGCTATACAAAATGCCTGCACAGAAGTAAATGAATTAGTCCCACCATAAAAGGTAGCCCATTGTCTTACACCCTGGCTGTTAAATTTTAAAATAAATGCATCCCACCCTCCTGTCATATTTGCCTGCCAGTATTCACCGGCTGCCTGTTGAACAGGCATATTATAACAGCCGGTATATCCGGTGACAAATATATTATCGTCCATATCTGCTTTTATTGAATAGAATTCCTGAGTATGTGAACATGCACCTCCATAGTAAGTAGCCCATGTTCTTACTCCCTGACTGTTGAACTTCAGTATATATGCTGAAGTACCTCCATTTCCGACAGGTACATTGTTTGTAGGTTGCCAGTACGCTCCTGCTAACTGTTGGGTTGGGAAATCATAAGAAAAAGTATATCCGGTTATATAAATATTATCCTGACTGTCAGTGCAGATTGAATTACCTATTTCAGATGTGCTTCCTCCATAATAGGTAGCCCATAATCTTACACCCTGGTTATTGAATTTTAAAATAAATACTGTCCATATACCAATAGCTATATTCATGGATTGCCAATATGCGCCAGTTAATTGCTGAACAGGGAAATTTGTTGATGCTGTTTCTCCAGTTAAATAAATATTATCCTGACTGTCTGCACATATCGAATTAGCATTACTTCCCAAATTACCACCGTAATAAGTAGCCCATATCCTGACACCATTGCTGTTAAACTTTAATACAAAAGCATCCGACCCTGCTCCATTTGGTTGCCAATAGGCTCCGGTCAGTTGCTGGACCGGGAAATTTAATCCTGCTTTACCACATATATAAATATTATCCTGGCTGTCTGCACATATAGCGAAAGCTTCATCTACAGAATTACCCCCATAATAAGTGGCCCATTGCCTTATACCCAAACTGTTAAATTTTAATATAAACACATCAGAATACCCTGCAATATTGGGTTGCCAATAGGCTCCGCTTAATTGTTGAGTTGGAAAATTAGAATGGGCATAACCACATATATAAATATTATCCTGACTGTCAGTGCAAATTGCATTACCTCCCGATCCTCCACTTCCCCCATAATAAGTTGCCCAAACTCTTACATTCTGGCTGCTAAATTTTAATATAAAAGTATTACGCTGGCCTGCTATATTTGATTGCCAAAAGGCTCCGCTTAATTGCTGGGTTGGAAAGTTTGATAATACGGTACTTCCTGTAATATATACATTATTCTGGCTGTCTGTTGTAATTGAATTGAAATTTGACGAATTTCCACTGAAATAATAAGTAGCCCAAACTAAAGGGTCAATGATAAGCGTTTTTGAGCTATCATAATTGTATATTTTAAAAGAAATAATACTGTCATTTTCGAGGATATAATTGCTTTGAATTTCATCATCATTCTCTTTAATGAAAGAATACAGATTCCCTTCTTCAATATTACCTGCTATGCATTGTATTTTAAGTTTGCTGTTGTTATTCGTTAAACTTAAGCTATCTGCATTTACATATTTTATTTTAATGTCTTTGTAATCAGCTTGTGGATGTACCACAAAATCATATTTTAAGGGTTGTTCTTTTGAATCTGAATTGGTATAAATTACCCAATCGATACCTTTGTAAATATTCCGGATGGTAATTTTTCTGTATGCTTTTACATCATAAATTCCTTGGGGGCAATGGGAAAAAAAATAGTTGGAATAGCCTTGTTTACTTTCGTCTTCACTGATAATATTGGCTTTATCAATCGTTGCACCCACCAGATCCATATCCAGACGGTAATATGAAACAATTTTGTTTTCTATTTCTTCTCTTTTACTAAATTGCAATTCATTTTCTTTTCCTTTTTCCTTTTCACTTTTCCCGGTTTCCTTCTCTTCAAATTTCACAAACACATAGCTCAACCCTTTGTCTGTAATATAAATATCGCAATTGCCAAAATTAGCCTTAAACAATACATTGTCTGCCGGTTTGCCTTCGGTAGTGAGAAACTGCCCTTTGTTTTCAATAAACTCCAATTGTGAAACATTTGCCAATGCTTGTACTTTAGCCTCTCTGTCTTTATCTGCTTTGATGTTGCCGGCAAATAAATTAAAGGAAACAATACAAAAAAGAATTACTATGGCAGATTTTTTCATAATAAATTAAAAATCAAAGATACAAAATATTTTAAAAAAATAACAAAAATTAAAACAAATTAAAAGTATGGTATTTACTTTTGCTTTGTTTTAAAGAAATTACTACTTAATGAATCACACTGATCTTAATTGTTTTCAGACTATCAGCTTGTATGAAATACAATCCGGGAATCAATTCATTCGTATTTAAGATAGAAATATTTTTACCTTTGGACATAACTAATTTTCCATCTGATGAATAGACTTTCCAAATAGAATTTTTATAATTTTCGTCCAGATAGATGATGCCATTTTCATTTTTGAATGTAGAATTTAAAGTTGATATTTTTCTCTCATTAAATATATTGTTAAATAGTGGGTTCTCACAGTTAATATTAATATCTAACTGCACCTGACTTTGAATAAACAGAGGCAATAGATCTAATGCTTGTTCATAGAATGAGTTTTTATTATCTAAATTTATATATGGATATGGAGAGTTAATTCCAAATTCAAATATATTGGTGCAATTTGATAAAACCATTGACGGATCCGGATAATATTCCGCAATATATGAAAATTCTCTGTCAGGATTTACAGGTTTTCCGTTCAAAATATAAGAATAAGGTAATGGTGAAGCATTATTCTCACGCATAGTAATATTTTTAAAGCAAGTATTATATACATTAGAAGGTAGTCCCGGGTAATTATAACCGGACCACACTGAAAATTTGTAATTTGAATTGTCAAAATCACCATTCTGATCTATATCAAACACGAAGCCTTCTATCCCGTTTGATGTAGTACAATAACCTGTTATTCCAATCCCATTGGTAATAGTATTAAAACTAATATCACTTACAACAGGAAAAGTTATATTAGAAAAAGTATAACTATTTTCAAATAAAGTAGTAGTTAGATTTGCATCGACTTTCCAACAATAAACATATCCATAGAGAGAAGACCCAGTAAGATAATAACCACCATCTGGGCTAATAGTAGGATCAAAAGCAATTGAAGTAACATCTGTTTGATCATAATTTTTAAAAAATAATGGATTAATAGCTGAGGGAGGATTTTGTGTAAAATCATATTCCTGGTAAACATAACCAACAAGTATATCCATATCATAACATTGTCCAACAACTACCAAATGTTGATTTAATGGATTATAAACCAAATCCATGTATTTTGAATTATTTCCCCATAAATTACTAGGAATGTACATACTCAGCAAATTACCATTTACATCATAAAAACCGATTTCTCCATGATAAGTATTATAAGAGGTTTGGTTTGTTCCCCATCCACAAGCCGCATAAATAGTACCTCCAAACGGAGATTCAATTATTTCAACCCTGCGGTATTCTTTTGCACCATATAAATTATTGTTATCCCAACCACTTATTTTCCAAACAATATTTCCATAATTATCAAAATTAATTAAAATTCCATTCTGATAGCCATTGTAATATGCATACCCACAAGCTATATAACAATTATTAACCACATCGAATTTAACATTATTTATTGTTAAATCTTCATAGTTTGGTCCATCATATTTAATAGAAGCTGCAGTTGGATTAAACTGATCATCAATAAATGTAAGAACAAAATAACTTCCCCCTGATCCCAAGTCATGATACGTGTCAATTCTGAGCATACTGCCACTAACATAGTTTGTAATAGCTGTATTTGTCACAACATCACCAGGATTTGGACTTTGTTGATATACTCCGCTGTATTGAGATGATTGTGCATTTATATTGCTTAGTGAAAAGCAAAGTGTTATAATTAATATTATTTTTTTCATATTTATTAAAATTTAGAATTAGTTATTAAAAAGAAATCAAAATTAAATTTATAAAATAAAGTTATCTCAACTTAAATTATAAATCACCGTCAAAATCAAAATTGTTATAGCTACTACAAATTTAAAAAACGCTAACTATTGCAATAGCTATAGCAAACTGGTGGTACAATTTCAAAAATAATCATAATTAAAAATTTTAATTTATTCAGAAGTATTCTCTATTCAACTCAATTAATTATAGAAATGAGTTGTTATTGAGATTGTTTTTTTAGAGAAAAAAATAAATACAATATTGTAGTGTCTTGTGATACTATTTTTCGAAGTGTTGGTTAATCAATTAATAAAATATTTCAATTATTACTTTCCTTAAATATAAATTTCTTTCATATTAGGCTTCAATCAATTATCGTGCTTTGGCTTTGTTCAATAACGATTCTTGGAATAACAATCTTTATTTACTTTTTTAATAATTACACCCCCAAAAGTAAATTGTACTTTAACAAAAAGCAAATAAAAAGCAATAAAAATGACATTTAAATGACATCGCATTTTATGAAAAAATTAACGTTCTCAGATTTAGCGATTTAACCCTTCATTTTAAGGTGCCTTTTTGTGACATTCTTAAAATAAAATGGGATTATTGTTTAAAATAGATGGAATCAAATTTGTAACTTTTGTACTGCTCATCATCCACCCCTCCCTTACCTCCCCTAAAATGGGAGGTGATTGAGTTGTGGAAGATTGATAAGTTTTTGTTTTGTGGCAAGAGTTTAAAATCGGTATTGCGACTTTTTACTCGAAAATGTTATTTGATTTGCGAACAACGAATAACGATTTTTGATTTTAGAAGTACAACCGGATTTTAGAGAAAATAATCGTTCGATGATGTTCGATCAATATTCAACCACTTTGTGGTTGAAAAATCGTTATTTATCACATTACCCTGCATTTCATACAGGGCTATTCATATTGAATCCCTTCAGGATTAGCGATTAAAACCCGTCGGGTACGAAGTTGCCGAAGGGTTATAAACTTTTTTAATTCAATCGTTTATAAGAAATATTTTTTTGATCTGCGAACAAAGATTAACGATTTTAGATTTTAGAAGTAAAGCCAGATTGCTAATTAGTTCCCTCTAAATCCCTGCCTGCCGGTAGGCAAGACCCCGAAGAAAATGCTTTTGCCTTAGTGGTTGTTGTACAGAGTTGTTTTTAATTAAATTCGGTAATCGACTAATGTTATTTTTTTGATCTGCGAACAAAGATTAACGATTTTAGATTTTAGAAGTAAAGCCAGATTGCTAATTAGTTCCCTCTAAATCCCTGCCTGCCGGTAGGCAAGTCCCCAAAGGGAGGCTTATGTTTCAGTACTTATATGTTTGAGTTGTGTCATTTATTAAAGAGTCATAAATACAAAATTTGTTGTAGCCTAACTTACTTTTCTAAGTCCTCTCCTTTGGAGAGGATTTAGGTGAGGTGTCTGAAGTCCTTCCCTTTGGTTAGCGCCTGTTCTGATTTATCGGAAATGTAGGATGGACCGGTTATCTTACCACCGTCACCCTCCCGCTATACACTTTCTTTTCATTACTTGCCTTAACTATGGCCTCAATTTTATAGTTGTATACATCCATTTGTACCATTTTTCCTTTAAAAGTCCCATCCCATCCCTCGGCTGCATCATCGGTTTCAAATACAAGTTGCCCCCAGCGGTTATAAATAAACATGTTAAATTTGCTGAATTGTGCGATGGTTTTGATGTTGAACACATCGTTGATACCATCTCCATTAGGTGTAAAGCTGTTGGGTATAAATATCTCAGGTGTTTCGCAACCGGTATAGCTTATAATTACAGTATCCGAAGCACTGCAATGTTTATAAGTTTCTACAGTAACCCAATACATACCAGCATGCATTACAGTATACGCTGAATTTATTGAATGATCCTGCCATAAATAGGTAGCATTGTTTTGAGCGGCATCCAGATTTATGGAATAGCCATTGCACATTGTAGTATCCGGTCCCAGGTTTATAATGGGTTTTTCCACCACATTTACGGTAAACGATGCAGTATCGGTTGTGCCATAAGCCAGGTAGGTAGTGGTTATAACAGGTTTTACTTTTATAGTTGTATTTGTTGAAAATATACTATCTGGTTTTAACGCAGTTACCCATTGTACCGTGCTATCTGCTGTTGCAAATAAAGTGGCAGAATCTCCTTTGCATAAAACAGTATCTCCAATTATATTTAAAATCGGTATAATTTCTATTTTATCGACAAAATAATAAGCAGTTGTTGTATCTATTGTAATAGTTGAAGTACCATAAATACTAATTAAAGTATGGGTGTCATCTTTAAAATTACCAATAGTAATTATTTTATATGAACTGTCAGCAATATAATCGAAACTAAAGTGTTGCCAATAATTTCCAAAATATATAATAGTATCTATTTCTAATTGTGGTGTTATTGGAATAGTTTCCCATGTAGCTTGATATAAAGGGTTGTTTGAAAAATGAATACCAAAATTATTAGAACCTACTAAGAATTTTATTCCATTGGTCAGATAAAAAGAAACTGAATATTTATGTCCGGAAACCATTGGTGTAATAAATTGTATAGATATATATTCCCTATATGGTTCTAATATATTATTTAAGTATGTACCAAGACCCATTTGTCCATTTCCTGAATAAGGTGTGATTGCACCAAAAGTTGAAAATGATAAAACATTGAAGTAATCAGGACTCGCTTTTGAACAAAAATAATCCCCATTCACATTGTTCCAACCAACTGCACGATTGCATTGGCATACTCCATTTGGTAAACTCGAAAAAAATTCAAAATCACCATTAGGTACAAGGTTAACCTGAGCATTTATTTTAATAGATGTCAGTATAATGATAACAAATATTATTACTATTGTTCCTTTTCTCATTTTTTAATTTAGTAAAGTCACTTTTCCTCTGTATTTTACAGTTTCATTATTTGTTCTTATTGTGGCTTCTACAAAAAAAATATATACACCAAGCGATAGCATTTTTCCTTTAAAAGTCCCATCCCATCCCTTGACTGCATCATCGGTTTCAAATATGAGTTGTCCCCAGCGGTTGTATATAAACAGATTAAATTTGCTGAATTGTGCGATGGTTTTAATGTAAAATACATCATTTAAACCATCGCCGTTGGGTGTAAAGCTGTTGGGTATAAATATCTCAGGTGTTTCGCAATTAGTATAGCTTATAATCACAGTATCCGAAGCACTGCAATTTTTATAAGTTTCTACAGTAACCCAATACATCCCTTGCTGTGTTACAGTGTAGGCTGAATTTATTGAATGATCCTGCCATAAATAAGTAGCATTGTTTTGGGTGGCATCCAGATTTATGGAATAGCCATTGCACATTGTAGTATCCGGTCCCAGGTTTATAATGGGTTTTTCTACTACATTTACGGTAAACGATGCAGTATCTGTTGTGCCATAAGCCAGGTAGATAGTGGTTATAACAGGTTTTACTTTTATCGTTGTATTTGTTGAAAATATACTATCTGGTTTTAACGCAGTTACCCATTGTACCGTGCTATCTGCTGTTGCAAATAAAGTGGCAGAATCTCCTTTGCATAAAACAGTATCTCCAATTATAATTAAAATAGGAATTATTTCTATTTTATCTATAAAATAATACGCCCCATTACTCCCAAAAGAGCTAACCGATGTATGTGCATCATCTCTGAAATTACCTATGGTTATATAGTTATAGGAACTATCGGCAATATAATTAAAACTAAAATGCTGCCAGTAATTCCAAAAGTAAATAACAGTATCTATTTCTATTTGAGGCATTACTGGTATAGACTCAAACATTGCTTGATTTAAAGGATTTATTGAAAAATGAATACCAATATTATTACATCTTTTTGTATAGAGTGTATCTATTCCATTTGTTAAATAAAATGAAATTGTATATTGACGACCTAAACTCATTGATGTAGTAAATAGACTAGATATATATTCTCTAAAAAATCCAAAATCTTGGTAAGCAACAAAACCCATTTGACTATTCCCTGAATAAGGTATAATTGAACCAAGACCTGAAAATGAAAATACATTATAATAATCAGGACTAGCTTTAATACATGAATAATCAAAATTTACATTATTCCAACCAATAGCAAGGTTAGTTTGACAATAATCCGTTGGCATACTTGAATAAATTTCAAAATCACCATTTGAAACAAGGTTGGTTTGTGCGCTAGCAAATAAAGGTATTAATAGAATAATAAAGAAGGATATTCGTTTCATTTTTATTTAATAAAAAGGTAAAGCTCTAATGAGCTTTACCTT
>JBBRCQ010000034.1:0-40293 GCA_038204725.1 Bacteroidales bacterium
AAAATGCGATGTCATTTAAATGTCACTTTTATTGCTTTTTATTTGGTTTTTGTTAAAATACAATTTACTTTTGGTGCGGAATAAATTAAAATTAACTATTAATAAATACAATGTAAAGTTAATGGGTTATTTCTAATCAGATAAATGATTCCATTTATTGGATAAAATTTGTTGCTACAGAAACATCAATTTATTTTGGTATGCAAATTTTAAGAGATGATACCAATTTTAATAATAAAATGATATTGTATTATGCGCCAGATGAGTGCAATTCTTATGAAGAAGTAAACAGTACTACCAGTTTATATTTAAGTAATGAGAATCTTAAAATTGGGGAAACTTATCTTTTAAAAATAATGAATAACACTAACCAACTTGCAAAAAGCAACCTTTTATATAGTAAAAAGTATAATTTTGGTAAAAATTTACCCAACCCATATATTTTGGATATAACTCAAAATCAAACTTTTTGCATAGGTACAATGTTGTTTTATAATTCCAATTTTCAAATTTCCTCATTAGTTTCTCCATGGGGTATTGGAATTATTGGAGGTCATCATTTATATAATTCGAACGGAGACCCCATTGGTATCATATTAGAATGTTCAGCTTACAATCTGCCTTCAACTTTATTTGGCTTTTTGATTGATGTTGGACTACATAATTCTTCAGGAACAGCAAGTACTGTTTATAAAGGATTTTTAACTATACTACCTCAATTTACAAGTTTCATAAATTGTAATATTGTAGATTTTTCAGCTAGTACATGTATAACAGACCCTTTTTATTCTTCCTATTGTACCTATCAGTGGGATTATAATGATGGAACACCATTAACTACTCCAAGTATAAGTCCTTTGTCTGTTCATTCATATAATTCAATTGGCAATTATAATCCAAAATTAATTGTTACTTATAATTTTGTAAATGGGATTCCAATAATACAACAAATTATAAATAATATTACAATTACAAATCTCCCCCAACCAACCACTAATCTGAAAATAATTGTTAACAATAATGATTGTGATCTTTATACAACCTATAGTATTCAAAATCCAATGCAATGTACAAATTATTCTTGGCAACTTTCTCAAGGAGGATATATTGTATCTGGACAAGGAACTTCGACAGTAGTTGTAGAATTTGATCATAGTAATAGCAATTGTAACAAAGCAATACTTGAAGTTATTGCTACAGATGCAAACAATGTTTCAACTATTTCAAGTCTTGATATTTATCCTTGTTGTTATGATTGGACAGAATACCAATTTGATAATTTTACAACACATGTTCCATTAACTTTAAGCAATTGTTCAGTTCGGATTAGTGGCGATTTTATTATGATGCACGATGTTACTTTCAAAGATGTTATACTATCTGTATCTCCTAATTCTAAAATTAAGCTGGAAGCAGAAAATGTTAAATTGAATATTGATAATACCATTGTAGGTAATAATATTGATTGCTGCCAGGATATGTGGGATGGTATTTATACCAATAAAATTTCACAAGATGTAAAAATTTTGAATGGCTCAGTAATAAGAAACGCACAAAATGCTTTAAATATTTATTGGGGTGGTTCTTTTCTGGTCGAAAATTCTACTTTTGAAGATAACTATAAAAATATTTATATTTATCATGGTAGTCCGCTTATGCAAACACCTTATCCCGGTGTGATCAGAAATACCACTTTTTATGGTAACAATAGTTTGCCTAATCATCCTTATCAGGGACAGAGTACTTTAACTGGTGTTGAAGCATTCAGGACAAATAATCTCACAATAGGTGACCCTTCAAGTGCCAGCTACACCAATAATTTTGAAAATCTGGATTGTGGTATAAAAGCTGAACAGTCTTTTATAAATGTTTACAATAATAATTTTCTTAATATAAATTTTGATACAAATCCACTTGGAAATACCAATCCTATGTTAATGTTTAGCTCAACAGCCATATTTTGCACAAATCCAGCTAATGAAACATATACATGGGGTGCTAATATTGGAGGAACCGGGTTGATGAGCAATAATATTAAAAATTGCTACAATGGCATTTATGCTTTCGGACTTTATCTGAATGTTGATAACAATACAATAAATACAGAAAGAATGGCTGTTCAGGGTAGGGATTTATACGATAATTCCAGTATTAAAAACAATACAATTGCAGGCTCTTTTAGTGCAACAGATCATACACAGATAGGTATTTCTATCGACAATATACAACCCCGTTATTGCAGGTATTTAATTAATTCCAACAACATTAATGCAATTTATAGAGGGATTACAATTACCGATGCTAATAGTGATGTTCCAAATGGTTTATATGTTGTGGTATATAGTAATATTATAAATTTAGATGGATTAAATTATCAGGGTTCTCAAAATTCTGCTATAAAAATTGCTAATTGTTATGGAATCTCAGTAAGTGACAATTACTTATCAATTTCTAATTATACTGCTGCTGCAAATAATTTACTGTATGGTATTGACATTGCTCAAACTCGTAATGCAAGTATTATGAATAATCCTTATATCAATAAATATGGAGCCGGTATCAATGTGTTTGGAGATTGTAATTTTACACAGTTTAACTGCAATACGCTTGATAATTGTTTTTACGGCTTCTTGTTTAATCACCAATCAACCATTACTAATCAGGGTGTTCTTGATCTCACAAATTCAGACAATAAATGGATTGGAAATTATTACGACGCTGTATTATTAACATATAGAAAACTTTGGGCTTTGCCATCTAATTTGTTAGTGCCCACAATCCGTTGGTATGTTCATAATAATCCTCTGCCTAGCTACCAAATAAACAATACTGCATTTCCTAATCCAACTAATAACAGTATAGCAGAATTTATCAATAATACCAATGCACAAACCTCCTGCATGTATTTACCGACACCCCTTGTTACTTCAATCAATGCTAACGAAAGAGAAGCATTATATGGAAAAATTGTCCGCGATTCTAACAATTATCTACAATTAGAAGAACAATACAAAGTGTATGATAAAACCGCCTTGTACCGTGCCTTACAACAAGACAGCACATTGCTAAATCTGAGTGATAGTTGTGATGCATTGTATCAGCAGTATTATGCAGCCGAAAAAGTCAGCAATATTGGCATAGTGCAGGAAATAGAAGCCTTGATAAAACAAGGAAACGATAGTTTAGCCACTTTAAAAAATGCAACGATACAGGATCAGAAAATGATAGATGAATTCAGAAAAACTGTGAACGAAATCTATCTGGCCAGTTTTGCCAAAGCCAATTATGATTTAACATCCGAACAAATTGCAATACTTTATCCTATAGCTGTAAATTATACTCCTTGGGAGGGCGGAGATGCCGTTTACATTGCCCGTTTGATGCTTAACTTGGAAGATAATGCTCTCAATGTTGAGTATTCAATTGGACCCGTAAACCCCGCTAATTCGGAGACACAGACTTTAAATGTAAAATTATATCCCAATCCTGCACAAAATCAGGTGCGGATTGAGTTTAATCATGCATTTACAGGCAATACAGTTCTTGAAATATATGGTTTTGCAGGTAATCTGATATCGAGTTCTCAACTTGATGCAAACGCTCAGTATGTTATCGTTTCTACAAAATTACTTGAAAATGGTATCTACTTTTATAGAATCTTTGCCAATGACGAAATAGTTTCAAAAGATAAATTAGTTATCATTAAATAGTATTTCAAAAAGCAGAGGAGATGTTCTCCTCTGCTTTTTATATTTTATATAATAAAATTTATGAAATTCATATTAATAAATATATTTTTCTTGTATATTTTTCAAGCTGTAAATGCTCAACATTTATTATCGACCAATCTGGTTCCAAATCATAGCTTTGAATTATATGATACATGCCCAACTAATGGTTCTCAAATATGTATGGCTAGTCCATGGAATGGTGCATTTTTTTATTTAAACAATTATACTTCTAGATCGTCTGATTTTCATCATTTTTGTTCATCTGATACTAATATACAGAATACTCTTTTAAATAAAATGCCACGTACCGGAAATGGTTGCGCAGGAATCTATGTTTATATGGATCCTTCTTATTTTTATAATTACAGAGAATATATTGAGATAAAGATAAATGAAAAATTAATAAAAAATAAAAAATATTGCTGCAACCTTTATACCGTTCCTTCTATTTATTTAGGTAATATGGCTATTGAAAACATAGGAATCTTTATCTCTAAAAACTATGCAAACTCATATAATCCTGTTTGGACAGGGTTTATGTTAATAGATACTATCTCTCAGATTAAAAATAATAATGCTATAATTACAGATACAGTTAATTGGACAAAAATATCTGGTTTATTTGAAGCAGATGGTAATGAAGAATATATTACCATTGGTAATTTTAATGATGATAATCATACGAATTGGGTTGGATTGAAACCTATTTTTGGTGTTGCCTATTACCTAATCGACGACGTCTCCGTTTGCGAATGCAGTTTTGATATAAACTTGGGTCCCGATTCAAAGCTTTGCAAAGGAGATAAAATAATACTAAATCCCAACCTGCCCAATGCCGCCTATACCTGGCAGGATAGCAGCCATGCTGCCACATTCGAAGTAAAAGAACCCGGTACTTACTGGGTAAGAGCTTATGTGGCAGAATATGATATTACATCATACGATACTATTATCATCACGGCAGAAGAAGAAAATGTATGTAATCCACAGCTTGTCATCCCTAACTTTATAACTCCTAATGGTGATGGTAACAACGATTATTTCAAGATTGGTAACGGCGATAAATTCGAACTCAACCTTCAAATATACAACCGTTGGGGCAATCTTATATACCAGCATGCCAGTTACCAAAATGATTTCAACTGTAAAGATTGCGCGGATGGGGTGTATTATTATTTGCTGAATGCAAAGAGCTTACGAAACGGGAAAGAGAAGGCTTATAAAGGGAGTGTGACGGTGATGAATTAAAAAGGAAACTGAGTTTTTGTTCACTCCCGAGATACAATTTCTTACGAAGGATGCGTTAGAAATTATTATTCGAAAAAAATCCTTGCTAAAAATAAAAAAGTCCCGCTTTTAGCGAGACTTTTTTATTTCATCTGATTGAAAACTAGAAAGCTAAAATAGACTTTTTAATAATTTCAATGGCTTCTCTCAATTGAGCTTCGGTGATTGTTAATGCCGGTGCAAAACGAATGATATGACCATGTGTTGGTTTTGCCAATAAGCCGTTTTCAGCCATTTTTAAACAAACATCCCATGCTTCTTTTCCGTTTCTTGGTTTAATGATAATTGCATTTAATAAACCTTTGCCTCTTACAAGTTCTATCATTTCAGAATCAATTTTACCAATTTCGTCTCTGAATATTTTACCTAAATATTCAGCTTTTTCAGCTAATTTTTCATCTGTAACTACCTGCAAAGCTGCCACAGCAACTTTAGCAGCCAATGGATTGCCACCAAAAGTAGATCCATGTTCACCCGGTTTAATACAAAGCATGATGTCGTCGTTGGCTAATACGGCAGAAACCGGAATAACACCACCCGACAAAGCTTTTCCAAGGATTAAAATATCAGGATGAACACCTTCATGGTCACAAGCCAGTAATTTACCCGTACGGGCAATACCAGTCTGTACTTCATCAGCAACAAACAATACATTCTTTGCTTTACATAAATCGTAAGATTTTTTCAAATAACCTGCATCAGGAACATACACACCGGCTTCTCCCTGAATAGGTTCTACAAGAAATCCTGCAACGGTTGGATCTTCCAGCGCTTTTTCCAAAGCAGGAATGTCGTTGTAAGGAATCTTAATAAATCCAGGAGTGAAAGGTCCGAAACCATTGCAGGCATCTGGATCTGTCGACATAGATACAATCGTAATGGTGCGTCCGTGAAAGTTGTCGTTACAAACGATAATTTTTGCCTGATTTTCAGCAATGCCTTTTTTCATATATCCCCATTTACGGATCAGTTTCAAAGCAGTTTCATCTGCTTCAGCACCTGTATTCATGGGTAACACTTTGTCGTATCCAAAATATTCTGTAACAAATTTTTCGTAAGGACCTAAACAGTCATTGTAAAAAGCACGTGAAGTCAGCGTTAACGTTTGAGCTTGTTCAATCAATGCATTTACTATTTTTGGATGACAATGACCTTGGTTTACTGCTGAATATGCTGATAAAAAGTCAAAATATTTTTTACCTTCAACATCCCATACAAAAGCACCTTCGCCTTTTGCCAATACAACCGGTAGTGGATGATAATTATGAGCACCATAGTGATGCTCCATTCCCATAATTTCTTCTGATTTTGTCATAACCTGTATTTTTATTGTTATTATTTGCTAATTTCGATTGCAAAATTAAGAATTTAAGTCATTCAAAAAAATAATTATAATCAAATTAAATGCACATGCTTTTTCCTTACCTTTGCATCTAAATCATGTATAAAATTAATGAAGAAAATATTTTTTATTTTATTGTTTATTAGCGTTTTGAATATTCACTGTTCGTGGTCGCAAACTTCAGATTCCCTTTCGTTTCCATCCAGAAAATATGCGAACGAAGCATTTTTTGAAAAATGGTATTTACACTCTGATTTTGAACATTTTATTGATAATTATTTTGATTTTACCATTCATCAGATTGAAACTACAGGTGATTTCTCACAACCAACACCTTACACTTTTTCCATCATGGGCGGTAGTTACAAATGGAATCAGTACTATTTCAACGATTTTAAGATCAATGATATGTATTTCCCGGGAAGTGCTTTGCATAAACCTTATCTGTTTGATAATAATGTAGAAATTGATATTTACAATTCAGCCATTCATTTTTCTTCTTCATCTGTTAATCAGCAAAAAGCTTTAATTCAATGGAATCATGGAACATTGGGCGATAAATTGTCAAATTCTGATAAAATAATTAATAAAGTTACAGGACATGTTTCGCCTTATCAACGATTGTATGGAACTCCCATCGAATACCGCAAACGTGTGGAAGATAATGTTTTGTTGATGTTGCACAATATCATCCCCACCAAATATGGCGATTTGTACCAAAGCATTTATGTAAACAAAGGACAACATAAGCTTACAGGTTTCGATTATAAAGGGATTAATAGTTATTTCCCCGAAAATTATATGCAGTTTCACGTAGATGGAAATATGCCTGTAATTTCAAAAAAGCTTTTTGACTACAATGGTTATCTTTTTACTTATCTGGAAAGAGACCAATTGTTCAGTGAATATTATTATGGTGAAAACGAAACGGCAAAACTCAAAAGTATCAATCTGTCGTTGTACGGAAGCCGGAATGAACAATATACAAGCGGAATTAATCTCTCTTTCAAGAATATTTTACATAATACGCCTAATTTTTCACGTAATTTTATTGATATCGATGGCGAAGGTCTGGAGCCATGGTATGCTGATGGAAATGCAATGGAATTATCTTTCAATCACAAACATCAGAAAAAAATCAATACTTTCTTTTCTATTCGTGCTGAGCTTTCTAATGGTTTGATGTTGTTTAATCCAAAGCAAAACACATCATCCAATACAGTTTATTATCAACCCTCCGACACCATTTACAAATCACTGTATTATACCGAATGGCAGCACAATAGTTTTACTTCCGCATTGTTCGACAATGCAATAGGTGTGGAATTTGAGAAAAAGTTTTTAAGTTTTATAGCTGTAAAAGCCAATTTAGATCTTACACTTGACGGATTTAGTGTTACCGGTAATACTTTTCTAAAACCATCCTGGCAATTTGCATTGGATGTTGCATTCAGGGTATTGCCACGGGTAAAGGTTACTGTGCTTACGGGCAAAAAACAAATTCCATTTGATGCCGATTATATCCGTTTTTTCTCTCCCGATTACATGAACGGTATTACTTATTACTGGCAAGATGCAAATGGTGACCGAAAATTTCAAGCTGACGAAAAAGGTGAAATGTTTACAACTACCGGTGGAAAATATCATGCAATCAGCAATGATATACGCCAACCTTATGAGATTTACCTCGATGTTCCTATTGAAATTAGAGCCGGAAAGCGGAGTTTGTTTACCATTACCGGACAATACCGTCAGTTTCGTGATTTGTGGGGTATTACCTATGACAAAGCTGCTGCAAATTATGGCTATACAATCAACGATACCATTAATATGTACAGAGCAGATCCTGCCATTGTGAAGCCTATTTATTTCTTAAACAACGGAGAAGTAAATTATACTGCGGTAAACAATTATACTGCATTGATGAAAGCCGGAACGAACAATGCATCTGATTTGTTTAACAATCCTTTTTATGCCGGAATGAATTTTAAATATGAGTATCAGGGCAGAAAACTGTATTTATCGGCATCCATAACAGCTTATATGTTGGTAGGCTTTGGCTCCATGGGAAATGGTGTTTTGCACAACAATGTAAGTGTGCTATCCGAATCCATGGCAAATCCAAATTCATATTTCAATTATACCGGCAGATTGGATGCCGACCGTTCTTATATCGGACGATTATTGGTATCTTACAATATAAACAGACATTTAACCATGGCTTTTCAATATAAATACAAAGACGGGCAATCGTTTAATTCGTTTGGCGTAAAAAATAGTACCGATAATACAGGTAATTCACAGATTGCAATATGGAACGACAATGTAAAAGGCGATAATCCTTTTACAGGTCAAACTTCCCGCAGAGAAGATTGCTTTTACAATACTGAAATCCGTACCAAATATACATTTTTTATCAAAAACAAGGCATTGGATATCAATCTAACTGTTTATAATCTGTTGGATTTAGGTTTTCAATTGGCAGAGGCAACATTTGAACCCATAACAGATGAAGGTCATCGAAAGGCCATCGATATACAGATTCCCAGAGGGTTTATGTTGTCGGCAACGTTTAAATTTTAATAATTTTCAGGTAATATCCGAAAAATCCAGCCAATAGCTATTATGTTCATATTCAAAAATTACATTGGTATTGTTGGCAAAATGATAGGTGTCCAGTAGGGCAGATACTTCCTGTTTTAAAACTGTCAATGCATTTTCTATCAGGTCCATTCGGAATCCTTTTTCTCCCAGATACATCACATGTTCCATAGAAACGATACGGCTGATTAGTTTTCCGAAATCGACCAATTTTCGTTGAGGAAGAGGGCTGAATATTTCAAAATTAACCATCTCGTGAATTTGGTCGGCTATTCGGGTTGTATATCCTTTTAAAAACTGGTAGAAATTTCTATCTTTGACTGTTTTCATCAGTTTGAGCACTGAATCAGCTATCTGATGGTACAAAATATCGTTGGAACCTTCAAAAATCTGAAATGGACGGCTATCTACCAGTGATCGTCCTGCAAAATGGTTGAGTTTATAACCTTTAGCACCTACCAGTTGCAGTAGTGACTGAGCGGATTCATGCATCAGGTCTGAAGTAACTGTTTTGATGACGTTGGCTTCGAGACCGAATGAGGATAAGTCGTTTTCGATGCCGGCAACTTCTCCTGATTTCAAGCAGAAAGCAGAACATATTGTAAAATTGGCCTGCAGTCGTGAGAGTCGGTTTTGAACCTGATCGTATTCGAACAGTTTTTTTTTGCTGATAACGCGTGAATTGGCATGATGGATGGCTTCATCCAGTATTCGATGTATAAAACCCAGTCCCATCCCCGGAAACTGAAAACGGCTGCGGTGAAGCAGGTCGAGCAGCATCTGAATACCGGAAGTATGTGGTATCAGTTTTTGTTCTTCGGGAACGTAAACATCAATACTGTTTCTGCCGTAAGGAATTTGGTATAGTCCAAGGTTTTCAAAATATTCTTCCACGATAATCTTTTGGCGTGGCGCGTTTACATCACAGATAAACATATCGATATCGCGCAGTAATGGACCTGATTCAGATTTTCTGCGTGCTGTAAGCAACCAGAAATCGGCCATGCCGGTAAGCCCAGCCCAGTGCTTTTTTCCTTTGATATGATAAAAGCCATCTTTTTCTGAGAATGAAGTGAGCATACTCAATGCATCACTGCCAAAATTGGGTTCGGTAATCATCAAGCCACCCATTCGGCTTTGGGTAAGGAACTGATCGAAAACCTTTGGTTTTACGGATGCCTGACCGTATTTGGCAACCGGTTGGATAAACAAACCGTTGTTGATTCCCAGAGTTAACGAAAGAGCCAGCGATTCGTAAGATGCGGCTGATATAAAGGCGATGTTTTCTTTGATAGTACCTCCGTGACCACCGTATTCTTTGGGAATACACAGTGCAAGTGGGTTTGTTGACATTAATTCTTTTAAAACAGCAGGTGGTATGCCTCTGGTGCTGCAAAAACTATCGATGTTATATGCTTCGTGAAAAGCACGTTGCATGCTCATTTTAAAATCGTCCAGTAACTTCCTGAATGGTTTATCTTCTGTTTGTAAATATTGGTCTTGATGGGGATTTGTTCTTTGATGTTGAGGCATTTGTACTATTATTTGTTTCACTACCGTTGCTTTTGAATGTGATGTCTTGAGGCATTTTACCAGGTCTTCATCCTATAATTTGATATTAGAAAGAGTAAACTTCTACAGCGGATATTAATTTAACTAAAATAAGTAACAAAGTGGATTTCTTTTTGTTTTGATGGATGAGGAAATAAAGAAATTAGGATTGTTTTTTTAATAAAGCAATTCTGTTTGAAACGCTATAAGTTCAATCATTATTGAATTTTCATTGGCTTTGTATTATGCAGATTTAGTTTTCTTTCCTGCTAAACTTGCTTTTAGCATATCCATCAAATTATCATTTTGATTATGAACAACTTTCATTTTTGGAACGGTGGTTTTCTTACCTTTTGATTTCGCTTTAATGATCTTTAAAAGTTTGTCAGTGTATGTGTCTTTATAATTTTCAATGCTAAATTTTTCTGTAAGTTGCGCTACTAATTGATTTGCCATATCCATTTCTTTTGATTTGGTTTTTGATACCGGCGGTAGCTTTAAATCAGAAGGTTCTCTTATTTCCTGTGCAAAGCGAATACGATTCAAAACAATTGCATTTTTATAGGGTTTTAGTATTGCCAATCCTTCTTTGTTTCGCAATACAAATGTGGTAACTCCCACTTTGCCTGCGGATGCTAAAGCATCTCGCAACAATGCGTAAGCTTTCATGGAGGAATTTTCAGGTTCGAGATAGTAGGGTTGTTCATAGTAAAGACTATCAATTTCCCGTTCTTCCACAAAATTTATAATTTCAATCATTTTGGTTTTTATAGCATCTGCTGCTTCAAAATCTGCTGCATCTAAAATAACATAACCACTATCTAGTTTGTATCCTTTTACAATATCTGCATAAGCAATCTCCTTACCTGTGTTTTCGTTAACTCTTTTGAATTTAATATTAGCGTGGTCTTTGCTATCGAGCATGTCCAGGTCAAGCGAACTTTCCTGAACTGCCGAAAATAATTTTACGGGAATATTTATTAACCCAAAGCTGATGGAGCCTTTCCAAAGTGGTTTCATGGTATATTTGATTTATAAATGTATTTGTTTTGTCATTTTAATTATTTAATAAATTATTTCTCTGTTTCTGTATAAGGTGCATCCACAGGCTTTGATTGAGGTGAACCTATTTCTCGTAAATAAATAGAAAGAAAAATAATTACAAATATCGATAAAAATTCGCTTTGCCAATTCTGAAATGATTCAAACCAAAATTTAGAATTGCCTAAATAGGTAATCATAGTTTCGGGTGATTTGCCTTTTAAAATTTGTTCTTCATTATAAAAATTATTGCTACCATACAAATGAAGTGAAAACGAAATGATAAATAAAAGCATTAAAGTTATTGAAAGTGAGTGCTTGTAAATAGAAAGAATAATCCCACCTTTTTTTACCGGCCATGGAGCCTTTGGATGGTTTTTTGGTTGACGGTCGACTTCTTCTGCTTTTCCTGAAAGTTTTTTCGATTCAGAAGAACCTTTTTGCCTTAGGAAAACGGTGAACCATACAAACAATCCCATTTGGAAAAATTCACTTTCCCAATTTTCAAAGGTTGCCTCAATAAAATGACCGCTTTTAAAATATTGTAAAACACCTACCGGGTTTTGATGGTATTCATTTAAAAAATCATTATACTGATCTAAACCTGTAAATAACTGTGCACCAATAGTAATAAATGCGAGTAAAAGAAATGTAATGCTTAAACCGTTATTGTATATAAAGGAATTTTTGTTTTTATTCATAGCTTTTTATTTTTAGACGAAAAGTTTGATTTGATAAAATTGTTTGCGGGATTATGATTTTATCCGTTTACAACTTCACCGCCATTTACATGTAGAATTTGTCCGGAAATATAACGGGCGTCTTCACTTGCCAAAAAGACATAAGCAGGAGCAATCTCATTGGGCTGTGCCAGACGTCTCATGGGCGAATCAGTCCCAAATTTTGAAACCATTTTGGGTGGATAACTTGCTGGTATCAGTGGCATCCAAACAGGCCACAGCGCTACCCCGTTTACCCGGATTTCTTTATCCATAAGGCTTGCTGAAAGACTTCGTAACAGTAACAGCCTTTCCTATTCCGCTGTCTCCGCCTGTAATAATGCATTTCTTGTTCAGGAGTTTTTCGTTTTCTGGAATAATGTCATCAAACTCTGGAAATGGATCCATTTTGTATTCCATTCCCAATTGTAACTGCGACTGCTCCTTAACTATTTTATGTTTTGGATTCGATTTTTGCATGATCTTTTTATTTAAGGTTTCTTTTTGGGTGCTTTTGCCCATTCTTTACGTGCGTTTTATGTCCAGGTTGTTTAACAGCATTTTTATCGGGTGGTATGTAACCATCATGTAATTCGGCATAGGCATGTGTAAATTCTGCGCCATAAAAAACAATCATGGAAGAATAGGAAACCCACAGAAGAATTAATATTATTGATCCTGCAGCACCATATCCACTACCAGGATCAGCTTTGTCGAAATATAATGACATGCCATTCATTCCCAATATAAATAACAAAGTGGTTACAATTGAGCCTAACCAAACATGATTCCATTTAATTTTAGCATCCGGAAAAAATTTAAACATCACAGCAAATAGCAAGACGAAAATGATATTTGTACCAATATAATTAACAACCTTTATTACGATGAGAAACGAATCAGAAAACTGACCTGAAAGCCAATCGCTAATTGCAATTAACATTGTGTTTATTACAAAGGACACCATCATGATAAAAGCGATAGCAATGATTAACCCAAAAGAAAATAAGCGAGCTCGTATTAAACTCCAGATACCTGATTTGGAATCATCGGCTTTTATTTCCCAGATAATATTTAAGGAATATTGAAACTGGACAAAAACGCCTGTTGCGCCAATTAATATAGTTAAAATACCAATAATGGCTGCCCATATTGAATTCCTTGATTCACTTGCCTTCGCAATTATGTTTTGTATTTGTTGAGCCGTATCTGTTCCCATCGTTGAGGTAATCTGTGTCTCTAACTGCTTATTTACTGAATCAGAACCCAAAAAATAACCTGCAATGGTAATGATCAAAACCAACAATCCAGGAAGTGAAAAGATTGCATAATAGGCTATGATCGCACTTTCTCTAAATGGGTCTCTGTCCCACCATTTTTTAAATGCAGTTTTAAGCAGTATTCCGATATTTTTGAATTTATTTTTCATATAAATAAATTTAAATTTTGGGAAACATCAAAAAAGTATTCTAAATGTCAGGCTAATTCTTTGTGAGATATTTCTTTTAGTTTTTGGAATGCTATGTTCCCATTTATGTTGAGTTTCTCCTTTCATCAATACATACATTCCATTCGTTAACTCTACTGATTTCACTAAATTGTGATCGTCAATATGCCTGAACTTGAAAAGGCGTGTTGCGCCAAAACTTACCGATGCAATTACAGGGTTAACGCTCAAAACTTTTTCATTATCCCGATGCCAACTTACACTGTCTTTTCCATCTCTGTATAAATTAAGCAACACTGATGTAAATATACATCCTGAATTTGCTTCTAAACGGTTTTTAATTAATAAAAGTTCTTTAGTCCAGGGTTTTGCATTCATATCAATGCCGCTGTAACTGTAATGCTGTATGCTTTCTCCATACCAAGCTGTGAGCCGTGGAAGATGTACTGTCTTGCCATAGAATTTCATAGAATCCTGTTGCCATTCTATTTATTCAATAAATGATTAAATAAACTTTCAGATTCTTCTTCAGTAAAAAAAGAAGGATAAATCTCTACAATCCCATCCTTTGGAAGCAGATTATTTGTTAATCCTATTTCTTTAGTATCCTTTATGAATAGTTCGAGTTGCATCAAATAATTATTTTTTCTTGACTTTTTTGGGCAATTTCAAGCCTTTGCTTTCTTTGTCCCATTCTTCCACATCCACACCTTCTTTCTCTAATTTCTTTTTATTGGCATGAAAGTATTTCCTTTGTGCTTCGCTTTTATATGGCATTTTATTTTGTATTAAATGATTGAACTACTTTTTCTAAATTAATTCCTTTACCAAGTAAGGGTTTGAAAATATCACCCGTACTTTTTATTCTCTCCACAGCATTATATATGGTAAAATCAGTCATTTTTAGCCCTTTCTTTACTTCATCCCAATGCAAGGGCATTGATACCGTTGCGCCGGGTTTGGGACGTAAAGAATAGGGTGCTGCAATGGTTGCCTGTAGCCGGTTCTGTAAGAAATCGATATATATTTTACCCTTACGGGATTTTACTATTCGATCGATGCTTGTATAGGATGGGATCTCCTGTTGTACCAGCGTGGCGATTACTCGCGCAAATTCTTTTGACTGCTCATAAGTGTATTTTGCATTCAGCGGAATATATATATGTATACCGGTAGAACCGCTTGTTTTTGGATATGAAGGTACATCCATGCTATCTAAAATAGCTTTGGTAACATTCGCAGCTTCTATTACCTGTTGGAATGTATTTTCAGCCGGATCTAAATCAATCACACACCAGTCAGGATAATCTTCAGTTTCTACTTTACTATGCCAGGGATTCATTTCGATGCAACCCAAATTTGCCATGTACAGTAAACTTGCTTCATCCTTTGCAACCAGGTATTTTCGTAACCGACCATCCTCGTTATTTTTATAATCAAAAGTTTCAATCCAACTCGGAGCAGTATCTGTTACATCTTTAAAGTAGAAACTTTCCCCATCGATGCCATTGGGGTGACGGTTCATTGATTGTGGCCTATTGATGAGGTAAGGTAAAATGTAGGGAGCAACCTGGTAATAATAATTGAGCATATCCCCTTTGGTGATATTTTCTTTAGTCCAATAAGGTTTATGAAGGTGGGTAAACTTTATTTCGTTCCCGTTCATATTGCGGACTTGTGTTTCATCCGTTGGATTCAAAAAGGTTTTCCGATCTTTTTTTCCTACAGGTTTTAA
This sequence comes from Bacteroidales bacterium, assembly GCA_038204725.1. Taxonomy (GTDB): domain Bacteria; phylum Bacteroidota; class Bacteroidia; order Bacteroidales; family JACABE01; genus JACABE01. Next base: position 15,455 of record JBBRCQ010000034.1, read on the forward strand.
AACAGACTTCGGTTTTGTTTTTTGTTGGATAACAATTTCCTTTGTGTCAACTGCTTTTTCGAGGTTTACATCTTTTGCTTTTTTATCAATTCTCATGGCTTCAAAAGATGGATGACGCATAATGCCAGCCGTTGTCATTTCAGTAAAACTCACTTCACACACTAATTCAGGTTTCATCCACACTGCTGAAGCATGAAGTGGTTTAGGGCGGAAGCGCGATGGTTTATTAATATCGGGAAGTTCGTCGAAAGGAGGTGATTGAGTGATGTATGGTTTAAATTGTTCAAGCATTTCTAGTTGTTGCTTATCGTTAAATCCTGTACCTACTTTCCCGGTATAAATCAATTTTCCATTTTCAAACACTCCCAATAATAAAGAACTGAATGATTTTGAAGAATCATCATTTTTAGTATAACCGCCGATAATCATTTCCTGTTTTTTGTTGGCTTTAATTTTTAACCATGCTTTCGAACGATTACCAATTGTATATGTGCTGTCTGCTTTTTTAGCCATTATTCCTTCCAGTCCCATATTTTTAACAGTTTCAAAAAAATCAATTCCATTTACTTCAAAATTTTCACTCAGTCGAATAATCGGGTTATCGGGTATGATTTGTTTTAAAAGGATTCTTCTTTGGGATAAGGGAAGGAGTGTAAGATCCTTTCCATCCATCCATAGCAAATCAAATACATAGTAATATATCGCTCCATCTGCTTCGGATCGCCAATTTTGTAAAGTACCAAAATTTGATTTCCCGTTTTCGTCCAACACTACTACTTCGCCATCTACCACTGCATTAATATTCCATTGTTGCACAGCTTTATAAACCGGATAAAATTTTTCGTTAAAGGATTTGTTGTTCCTCGACATTAATTCAACCTTCTTATTATTGCACAATGCTATCGTTCGATAGCCATCCCATTTTATTTCATATTGCCATCCATCTCTATCAAATGGCTTATCTACCATGGTAGCAAGCATGGGCGAAATCGCTGAGGGAAACTTTGCAGTTTTACCTTTGGCTAAAATGTTACTTATTTCAAACGGACTTCCGGTTTCATTTTCAATTTTTGTAGTAATTGTTTTTAAATCCTTGGCTTTTGTGACCTTTTTGCTTTTAACTATACTTTCTTTTCCCGAATTTGCAGTATAAAAATTGGTTGAGGTTTTCTCAATAGCTTCTAATGTTTTGTTCGAGATGACCGATTTATCCTTTAGTGTTATATCTTCTTTGGAAACATATTTATCTTTTACCTTAAAAAGCAACCATGCATTCTCATCTCTGCCATGTGTTTTTATAAGTGCATATTCACCTTTCAGTTTTTTACCATACAATACAAAATGCAGTTTACCTGAGTTAATTCCCTTTAGTAATTCATTATCCAGTGTTTTTTTGTCTTTGCTATTTGCTTCTGCTGGTTCATAAAATCCTTCATCCCATACAATCACAGTTCCGGCACCGTAACCACTTGGAATAATACCTTCAAAGTTCCGGTAGTCATAGGGATGATCTTCCACCATCATAGCAAGACGTTTAATTTCCGGATCGGTTGAAGGACCTTTGGGTACAGCCCAACTTTTTAATACCCCTTCCATCTCCAGGCGGAAGTCGTAATGTAAACGCGAAGCAGCATGTTTTTGAATTACAAAACGCAATTTATCACTGTCGGGCTGGCCACCAATAGGTTCAGGGCTTTCGTTAAAATTTCTTTTTTCCTTATATTTAGTAAGTGCCATAATTTTAGTTATTGGAAATTGGAACTTTGCATTTGATGATCAAAATGAAAGTTGTTCAGCGAGTTCAAATTATGGAAAGCAGCACCCATTGTATTATTCAAATAAACATATACCATTCTATCTTCTTCAATCCATTCGTTTATATAAGTAGCATATTCCCTCAAAAAATCATCAGAATAGCTATCGCAGTAGTTACCTGTGGGGCCATGAAACCTGATATATATAAAATCAGATTTATGAACCAGCAACGGTGTCTTCGACATTGGCATATCATGGATTACAATTGTTGCTTTATAAAAATTGATTAAATCATACACTCTTGTTTGATACCATGATTTATTACGAAACTCAACCGCAATTTTCCACTCTTGAGTGGTATCTATATATTTAATACTACTTAAAAGATTATCCAATTGAACAATGTATTCAATTCCTATACTTGGAGGAAGCTGAATAAGCAAACATCCTTTTTTGTTTTGTACATTATTTATAGCATTAAAAAAAATAGCAACATCTTCTTCTTTAAAATTAAATGCTTTAGTATGGGTAATCTCTTTCCATAATTTAAAAGTAAACTTAAAATGTGCAGGTACTGATGCAGCCCATTTATTCACTGTTGCTGATTGTGGAATTTTATAAAAGGAACTGTTTATTTCAATACTATTAAAGAATGTTGAATAATAGGTAAGCCTGCTTGCATTTTCAAACGGTGGTGGATATGCGTATTTTGGAAGATGCAATTGCAATCCGCTAAGACCTGAATAAAATGAATAAGTTTCTGTATTTTGCATTTTTTAAATATGTTAAAAAGCCTGCTCCTTTTAATGATGAGCAGGCTTTTGATATGAAGTGCTAATCATTTTCAGTTTTTACATCTCTTCTTAATCTACTGCCTGAATGTTAACCACAGAAACTGCTACATCAGTTAGTTTTTCGTTAGCTGCTTTCTCTTCGTTAAGCGTTTCCTGTAGTAATTCAGCAGCATCATCTAAACCAAGTGTTTCGGCAAACTGGCGGAGTGTCCCATAAGATGCAATTTCATAATGCTCTACTTTTTGAGCTGCCGAAATAATTCCAGCATCACACATGGGTCCTTCTTTACATTCTTCCATGATTCCTTCGGCTTCTTTAATTAAACCTTCCATTGCATCACACTTTTTGGCTGTTGGTTTTTTGCCAATGATTTCGAAAACTTGTTCAACCCTGTTAACCTGTTTTTTGGTTTGTTCAAGGTGACTCGTTAATGCTTCAATCAGTTCTTCTGACGTTGCATGATCAATCATTTTAGGAATAGCTTTTGTTAATGCAGTTTCAGCCCAATAAATATCTTTGATTTCATCTTCAAATAATTTCATGAGTTGAGACGATTGCAATAAACTATTGGAATTTACATTTTGAGTTCTGGTAGAACTTCTTCGGTTACCGTCGTTGTTTTGTGAACGACTTTTTGACATTTCGTTTTTCATATTATTTTTTTTTATATTGTGATTTAATTATTTTAATTGATTTGTAAAATTAAAATCGTATAAAATTATTGTGTTATATAATTTTGAAAAAAGGTTATATCATTTCCCTATTTTAAAGACTGCATTATTTTTTAAGTAGTTATGTGTTAATGAACAAACATCCAAATGATGTAAATATTTTGTAAAATTATGTAACATTATCGGTAATGAATCATACTAATTTTACCCCGCAGTAATTCAGCTGCAATTTAAATTTTAATAAATATGAAAACAAATAAAACAGACAATAGCATGCTTCAATATGAAGTATCGTCTAAACGGAAACACAATCAGCCAAATTCTAAGAGCCTGAAAATAAAAAATATGCTCTTAGCAATGATGATATTCTTAATCAGTTCAGTTACTTATGCTCAGATGAATCAACAGAATAATAGTCAGAACCAGAATGTTAAAAACAAAAGTCCTCAGAGCAAAAGCTACAGTCAGAATTCGGACGTACACAACAAACCTGATGGTTATATGATGCATAATGGCAGTATGGTGAAGATTGTAAACGGGAAAATAACTCCGATGGAAGAGGATGTAACACTATCAAATGGCACCATGATTATGAAAAACGGGAGTTGTATGAAAAAAAATGGTAACCAAACCATGTTGAAAGAAGGCGAACACATTGACATGACTGGAAAAATGATTCCGATGCATACATCAAATAACTATAATAAAAGTAAAATGGATAAATCATCAAAGAAGGATACAATGTATTGGAAAAATAACAAAATGAAAGATAAACAGCGTAAAAATTAATTAAAAACCAAACATTTCATTAATCATTTAATAATTTCATAAAATGGAAAATTCAACAATGAATAAAAGAATGGTAACAGGAATCTTTCGTGACCGTGAAAGCACCGAAAATGCATACAACACCTTGCATGAAAGAGGTTACACTAAAGACGAAATAAATTTAATAATGTCTGACGAAACCCGCAAAAAGCATTTCTCCGGAGATGTGAAGGAAACTGAAATTGGGACTAAAGCTGCAGAAGGTGCAGGTAAAGGCTCAGCAATTGGAGGAACTATAGGAGCAATTGCCGGCGTAATTACAGCTATCGGTACAACTTTAGTAATCCCGGGTCTCGGCATTCTTATCGCAGGACCTATTGTAGCTGGTATTGCGGGTGCAGGAGCCGGTGGCATTACGGGTGGCATTATTGGCGCATTGATAGGTTCCGGTATTCCGGAAGTGAGAGCAAAACTCTATGAATCAGGAATAAAAAAGGGCTATATAGTGTTGGGTGTACACCCACATAACGAAGAGGATGCCAGGTATTTTGAAAATCTTTGGCAAACTTATAATGCTGATGATAATTATCGAAATTCTTAATTTAAAATTCAATTTATTCACAATTAAAAAATTAAAAAAATGGAACTTGAAAAAACAATAGATGTCCTCAACACGCTGGTTGAAATAAACAATGACAGGATTGAAGGTTACATGACAGCTTCAAAAGAAACTGACGAAATTGACCTAAAGAATCTTTTTGCAGAGTTAGCCAATACCAGTAAGCAAATCAAAAAGGAATTGACCGACGAAATAACAAAGATTGGAGGTCAACCAACCGAAGGAACAAGGGTTACGGGCAAATTTTTCAGGGTATGGATGGATGTAAAAGCTGCCCTTACCGGCAAAGACCGTAAAACCATCCTAAACTCATGTGAATTTGGCGAAGATCAAGCCCTTGATACTTATGATAAAGTATTAAAGGATGATTTGGAATTTCTTCGCCTTGAACAAAAAAACATGATATCCGCACAATATGCTTTATTAAAAGCTGACCACAATAAAGTGAAATATATGCGCAATACGTTGGTATAAATTGCCTGTCTTATAATTATATGTCCTGATTCATAGCAATATGGGTCAGGACTTTTTTTATTTATTATTGAAAATTAAATGGACAGTTTCTTGCGCAACTGTTGTATATACAATGAGCTCTAAAATAGTATTTTACATTCAATATAAATATGAAATGCTTAATCTATACCTGGTCGGAATTTTTTTATTTTTTTAATTATTTGCTTTGACTGAAGTTTTAATAATATATTTGCAAATAAATAGTCTGCTCATAAAATGGATCAAAAATGTAGAATCTTGCCTAATTTAGGAGTTTTGTACACAATAGGATATAAAATAAAAAAAAACAAACAAGTTAGAAGGCTTTTTTAAAATATAAAACAGTAATGAATGTAATTTTCAATATATTAGTATTTTCAGTATTTATCCGGTGGTTTTGGAAACAATATATTATCAACCAAAGAAAGTCGTTTATAGGGATTGTTCTACTATACCTTTTGACTTCAATTCTTGTTTTTGCTTTTTCGATTTATACACAAAATGATTATTTGGATGGCGTTCATTATTTAATTTCTGGTGGCATATTTATTTCAATGTATTGGATAATTAGTTCAGCCATTATTGTCAGGAAGAATGTCAAAGAAAAAACAACACAAAGGATATATTTGGAATTATTACAAGTAATTCCGCTTCTTTTAATTCCTCTTTTTATATATGTTTTGTTAAGTAGTATGACCTTAAAAATAGGGGGGTGAAAGTTAAAAGTTAAAAAAATACCCTATGATAGCAGTTGTTTAACATATCATAACTAACATAACCAATTCAGTTGTTTAATGAAAAATTAATAGATGAAAAAGTTTATCTTATTTACTGCAATTTTATTCATTCAATGTGAAATAAAAGCACAAAATTTCACTTTTAACTTCAATACATCAGGCAGACGGGTTTGTTTGGTTTCTTCTAAAGTTGATTTGAATAATGTAACTGTAAAGCTGATTTTTCATGACTCATTATCGAATACAAATGAGCCAATGTTTGTTTATAGAAGATTATCAGGTACACACACCTGGACGAATATAGCAGCAAATCTAAGCGCTGGAATCGGTCATTGGATCGACAATAACGTTAATCTTGGAGAAGTTTGGGAGTATCAAGTCAAAAGGCAAAATACCTGGACGTTTGCAGGTAATACTTATGATGCAACAGGCTATACAATGGGTGCTTTGCTCAACGATAATTCAGATTATAAAGGGCAAATGATTTTACTGGTTGCTGATAATATACCCACTCAATTAAATGTAAAATACAATCGTTTAAAAAAAGAACTCACAAGCGATGGCTGGTTTGTGAATGAACTTATTGTTCCCAGGGCAACAAATTGGGATAGTGGAAATGAAGTAGTCAATATTAAAAATCAAATCCAGAATACTTATAACAAAAGCCCAGCTTATGACAAGCCGAAAGCTCTGTTTATTCTGGGGCATGTACCAATGCCTCGTTGTGGTTCAACAAATGTGGTTGCTCCTGACGACCATAGTCAAAATACAGGTGCAAGGGGTTGCGATGGTTATTATGCGGATATTGATGGAATGTTTACAGATACCGCAACCTATAATCCAGGTGGATTATCAACCACCTTAGCAATTAATTTGCCAGGTGATTTTAAATTGGATCAGGATTTTTTTCCTTCAGATGTTGAAATGGCATTTGGGCGAATCGATTTTGCTGACTTAACAGAAATCAATAGCTCTGAAACTATATTAACTGGTAATTATCTGGATAGATTGAGTAATTATAAAAACCTTACTACAGGTTTTGATATGGGAGAAAAATCTGCCTTTTATCTTGGATACAACAACTCCAATGATGGATCGTATCGTTCGTTAATAAATATTTCGAAACCTGAAAATGTTTTCCAAAAAACAGACAATTCAAATCACAATCAATGGGTACAAAACAACGGTCCTTTTAAAATTTATATGCAAAATGTTACGCTCCCTGATATAACCGACTGGCAAAATTATGGAATGAATGCTACGGTTTATACCAGTGATCAAAGTTATTGGGGATTTGGTGATGTGCCACAACCAAGCGGTGTTTATAGCCGTATACGCACTTTGTTAGGCATTGAATCCAAATGTTTAGTTGCTTTATGGACCACAACTGGTATCAATATTTTTCACCAGGCATGCAACGGTCAAACAATCGGAATAGCAATGAAAGACATTATCAATCACAATTCCACTAATCAATATTTAGAAAAACCACCTCAACAGTACGACACGCAAGATTGGTGGAATAGAACGCATTTTGAAATATGGGGAGATCCAACTTTAAATCTTTTCCAGGTGAAGCCAATTACAAATCTAGCCTTAAATGAAGTAAGTGGTAATGCCGTTTTAACTTGGGATGCTTCTTTGGATACTAATATTATTGGTTATACTGTATATGAAAGTAATGATGAATTTGGAATTTTTAATCGGATTATTTCAAACCCAATACTTGCAAACACATTTACAATTCCCAACTACCAATTTGGGAACTGGTATATGGTAAAAGTAGTAAAGAAAATTGAATCCGGATGCGGCCAATTCCTTCATCCGAGTTTAGGGATCAGCGTTGAAGCAGACTTAACGCTTGGTATAGGAGAACAAAGTGGACAAAATGCAATTAATGTATATCCTATTCCAGTAACTGATGTATTTTATATAAAATCAGACCTCCACTTTTCAGATGTGAAAGTAATAAGCCCCAATGGAACTATCGTTTACAATGAAAATGTATTACATTCCGATATCAAAATAGACCTTAAAAATGAGTCAAGTGGAATTTATATCATAGAGCTTCAAACCTCAGATGGAATAAAGTATTTAAAGAAATTAATAAAAAGCAAATGAAATCTATCCGGAATGTATTGCCAAAAACCCATTCTTTTACACTATACCCACCAAAGGTTTTGCCCGGATATAAAGCCCAATGGATATTTGAATATTTAAAAGAAAGTAAACACTTTCTTAATTATTTTTATTACGTTTGTAACGGTATTGTATTTGTCTTTTGAGAGATGAATTGAATAGCAGCTTCATTTAGTAAACGGCTTGATTACTGGAAAGGTAAGTGCTTCATAATACCTCCACTTTTTACCAACCATTGTATAAATATCAGAAAAAAACAGTCACAACAAAGTTTCCAAATTGCGAATTATGTATACTAAACAAAAACGCAAATTGACTGTTGAAATGATTTGTAAATTGACAAGCAGGCTGAATCTTTCTGCGGAACTTTTAATAAGCGAATCCCAGCTTACTGTTTAAAAAATGTACGGATGCTGGCAGCGGTTTGCTCAAGAATGGCTATAGTAAGCTTAATAAAACAGTATAAATTAAATAAACTATTGAAATCATGAAAAGAGCTCAATACAAAATAAGCATGAATGCACCTGCAAGTAAAGTTTACGACTTTATGCTCGGCATAAGCAACAAACAAACCTACGAACAATGGACAGCTCTGTTCAATCCTACTTCAACTTATGAAGGGAGTTGGATAAAGGGCAGTAAGATGCTGTTCGTTGGGATAGACGAAAAAGGTGAAAAAGGTGGAATGGTATCAGAAATCGCTGAAGTTATTCCAAACCGTTTTGTTTCAATTCGGCATTTCGGTATTTTAAAAGATGAAAAAGAAATCACAACAGGTCCTGATGTTGAAAAATGGGCAAACGGATTTGAAAATTATACCTTTGAAGAAAGCAACGGGACAACTTTAATAACTGTTGACCTCGACGTTACAGAAGGTTTTTTAGATTATATGAACCAAACATACCCAAAAGCACTTGACAAGTTGAAAGAAATTTGTGAAAAATAAAAACGGAACGAAACTTAAAAAAGACTAAGAATGAAAAACAGCTTTTAACATTCAGTCGTATAGCCAAAATCCTATTCATAAAACATCTCATTAAGGAATATACACTGCAATACTACCCAAACGAATACACTGCAACACTCAAAGGTTTTGCCAGATAAAATATTAGTTGTCATAAAATAAAAAAATAAACCTATAAGTTGATTTAATGAAAATAGTTCGTATCTTTGCAGACCAATTATTTGCCTTTCATTATGAAAAAAAGGCCGATAATGAGTTGCATAGATTATTAACATTATGGAACGACACAGCATATTTATACCAGTTTGTTACACAGCACAAAGGCGATGCACCCAAAAATGTAGCAGTACAAACACTAATTAATCAACTAATTGATAATGCAAACGACATTGATGACACACTCAACGAAATTTCGACTGACTATAATAGGAGCATGGAGGGATTTTTCAAGCCTTTGGATAACCAAGAGTGCCACATTGTAGTGCTGTCAAAACAAAAAGGAAGGAAAAGCTATTTAAGATTATATGCAATTAGAATTGACAAGAATTGTTTTGTAATTACAGGTGGAGCGATAAAATTTCACCACTTAAACAAAGACAGACCGCATACACAAAATGAAATGAAAAAAATAGGCCAATGTCGAGATTACTTAAAAGACAACGGAGTATTTGATGCCGATTCATTCTTTGAATTTTTAAAAGAACAACAATGACAAACAAAAAGAAATTTCTTCAGCTTGTTTCAGAAGAAGATACCAAAACAATAGCAGAGGTAAAACAGCGAATAAAAAATCGTGAAATGTTGCGTGAATCACAACAGATTGCCATAAAGGTTCTAATGAAATTAGACCAATTAGGTTGGTCGCAAAAAGATATGGCAAGAGAAATGGAAGTTTCTCCGCAACAAATTACCAAAATAGTCAGCGGAAAAGAAAACTTGACTATTGAAACACAAATCAAGTTGCAGAATATTTTGAATATTCCTGTATTGGCAAGCTATTATGAAAATAGGATACATGAAATGGACGAATGGGTATTAACCATTGAAAAGCGTGTTGAAAAGATTGCTGTACAAGTCATTCATATTAGCAATAATTATCAGACAATTAAGACCGTGAGCATGGAAAGTCACAAGGATTCAATAGCGTATTTTCAACTTCAAGCTGTATAATGAAAAAAGAGGATACACAAATAGGGTTTGAACTGCAAGGAATAAAAACTGAGCAGTTTGCAATTTTTGAAGAAAATTATATCTCTAAAAAAGAAACTGGTTTAGGTACAGAATTACAATTCAAAATTGACCAAAAGAATATGCAAATTGGTGTTTTTCTTGGATTAGAATATATTCAAGGAAAAAAAGTTTTCTTAAAGATTCAGGTGAGTTGTCATTTTAAAATCGAAGAAAAATCTTTGGAGAATTTTATTCAGAAGAGAGAATCAAAACTAATTGTTCCAAAAGGATTTTTGGCTCATTTGGCAATGATAACAACTGGAACAGCAAGAGGTATTTTATTTGCTAAAACAGAATCAACGCTATTTTCAAAATTTATCGTTCCTACATTAAATGTTGCTGAAATGATAGCAGAGGACGCAATGTTTGATTTGATAACGGAATGACCATTAAATTAACAATAACAGCACCTATCAATCGGGTGTACAATTTGTGAATATCCTTCCCCAAACTTATCCGCTTACACCCACCAAAGGTTTTGTCCAGATAAAAAGCCCAATGAATATTTGAATATTTAAAAGAAAGTAAACACTATCTTAATTATTTTTATTACGTTTGTAATGCTATTGAAATGTTGTAGCGCATTTGAAATAAGACCGAAATAATAGAAATGAACAGACCGACAAATATCATATTGGGTTTATTAACCATTATCCTTAATGGATTTTTGGTTTTAATGAATTTATCAGAGTGGTATATCGTAAAAATACAAGGACTGACAGCAGAATATCCTTTTGGCGGAGAAGGGTCGTCACCATATTATTACAAGACGGCTGAACTATATTCAACTGTTAACTTAGTTTGGGGTATCCTATTTTTGGCCGTATTGCTATTTACAGTTCGGACAATAATCAAAGGACAGAAAAATCTAACCTTAATATCATTCGGCTCAACTTTATTTCTGCTACTTGCACTTTTAATTCACCGACAAATTGGAACTTAAAAAATAATGACAGAAAGAATAATTTTATCAATTGTTGCTATTATTATGCTTGCATTGACTTTTAAAAAGGGCGACAAGCTGACAACCTTTCTGACTGCTGGATTGACTGTTGGATTATTATTAACTTGGACAGGTATTTCATTTATTATAACGACAGGCCTGATAATTTACATTTTTACGGCACTTTTTATTTCGATAATCAATTTTAAAAACAAAGGACTTACGACATTTAATCGGACAACAATTGTTCTGTCGGGATTCTTTGTATTTGGAGCAAATCTTTTCTCTTTAATGCATTGGCCTTATGCGGGTGAGATTCGTATAAGTATGATTATTCCAATTATTCTCTTCTTGGTTAGTCTGTTTAAAGGAATGGTAAAAAGAAAAGAAATAGGATACCTGACAATAATGAACGTTGATTTCCTACTTCGACTGATAAGATAAAAAACGAATGAAAATGACTACAATACTGTTGTCGTTAAAATCCACTTCGAAAAACAATGGGTTTTCATTAAATTCATTGGGACTCATTTAGAATATGACAAAATAAATGCAAATGATATATAAACATCAACAAAATGAATATCAAATTAATAAAAACAGAATCAGAATATCGTAATGCACTTAAACGTCTTGACGCAATTTTTGACGCTAAAATTGGAACCCAAGAAAGCGATGAAGCAGATTTGCTTGGAATGATAGTGGACGAATACGAGAAAAAACATTATCCAATTGAAGCTCCTGATCCAATTGAAGCTATTAAAATTAGAATGCAGGAAATGCATCTAAAACAAGTTGACTTAATAAATGAAATTGGTGGAAAAAGCAGAGTATCTGAAGTTCTAAACAAAAAACGCAAATTAACTGTTGAAATGATTCGTAAATTGACAAACAAGCTGAATCTTTCTGCGGAACTCTTATTAAGCGATTACCAGCTTACTGTTTAAAATATAGTTAGATGAAACTATTGCAGCAAGTTAGTAGAAAAATATTTTTAAAATTAATAATATGGGTTTAATTAAAGAACCGGAAGGTGTAGATTTTATTATTGAAAGTTCACCTTTAACAGAAAAAGAGAAAAATGAAATCAGTGAATTCATAAAAAACAGAAAAGCTGAAACAAAACAAAAAATTAAAAAAAGAATTTCTAAGAAGGTAAACAAAGAGAATGAATAATCATGATATTTTTGTCCGTAGGACATTAACATGCTTAACCAGTTTGTATTTTTAAGAATTTGATGAAAGATAAAGTTTTTAAACCAATTGATTAAAAGAGTTAATTCCCTACGGGGAATTTCGATGTCACAATCTGCTTATATTCTATTGATATTGATCTCCTACGGAGAAAAGAGATATTAGTACGACTGATAAGATTGTTTTCCTCTTTTTTAGCCCGTAGGTCTTTAGTGTCAAAAGAAGTAAGTGAATAATCATAATGTTTTTGTCAGTAGGACACTAACATGCTTACCAGTTTGTGTTTTTTAAGAATTTGATGAAAGATAAAGTTTTTAAACCAATTGATTAAAAGAGTTAATTCCCTACGGGAAATTTCGATGTCACAATCTGCTTATATTCTATTGATATTGATCTCCTACGGAGAAGATTATTAATGTGAATGAGCTTGCATCGTTCAATGAAAATTTAATCAACATTCAACCACTTTGTGGTTGGAAAATCATTCTTTACTATATTACCCTGCATTTCATACAGGGCTATTCATATTGAATCCCTTCGGGATTTGCATTGAAGATTGGTTATAGTATAGATTAACATTGGTAATTTTATCCAAGACAATGCACCACAATGGGAGAAGCAAAATTTATATAATATTGATAAATTGACAGATATAAAAACAAGCAAAATAGAACTGTCAAAGTCAGGGGCTTTTAAATATAAGAGGCTGAATACTGTCATAAGTAATTAGCAATTACCTTTACTAACTATACAAAATAGACATTTTTCACAGATAAAACTTATGTGGTTTTTAATGTCGAATTATTTTCTTTCGATAGGAGCGGTTGTTTCTCAAACATAATTTCTTTGTGTGAGCCAGCTGTGCTTTTATTTTACAATGTCTATCTTTCTATATAGCAAAGCCAACTCTATATAATAGACCAATATGAAAAAGGAGGGAGATAGTTAGGTAATCAGTGAGATCCTTTCAATCTGTAATGAATGAAGGATCTCATATACAACCTGAGCGATTGTTTTTTCGTCTTCTCAATCTTCTCTATCTCCCTCCCTTTTTGGGTTTAACAACTACCTTCTTCTGGCAGCGTCAGATGATTTTCTGCTTTCTTTGCCGGTAGAGGTTTTTTTGGTTCTACCCGTTGATTGATCTTGTTTTTCATTCTGACCGGTTTTGGTATCTTTACTTTCCTGGTCGGTTTTTTTATTGTTTTCCATTGTTTTAATTATTAATTGTTTATAAATGATTGAAATTAAATTTTACTTTTTTCTCGAGTTGTCATTTGATTTTCTGCTTTCTTTGCCGGTAGAGGTTTTTTTGTTTCCACCTGTAGAATTGCCTTGTTTTTCGTTCTGACCGGTTTTGGTATCTCTACTTTCCTGGTCGGTTTTTTTATTGTTTTCCATTGTTTTAATTATTAATTGTTTATAAATGATTGAAATTAAATTTTACTTTTTTCTCGAGTTGTCATTTGATTTTCTGCTTTCTTTACTGTAGGATGTTTTATGTTTCACCAGTCTTAATAATTGGCATCTTCCCTCGGATTTTTCCTTTCAGTATTTTTATAATCCTCTTCACTCGGATATTTAGATTCATTCATTCCGGTTGTTCTGCCGTTATAAACATCATCTTCATCATTTTCATCTGTATCCTCATCCTCCTCATACAAATCTTTCTGATCGGAATCCTGATCAATTAAACCATCGTTTAAAGTGGAGTATTTATTTTTTTTAGAAGCATCCGATTGTCTACTGCGTTCATATTCGTCATTGTTCATGGGTTTTCTGGAAGAATGATCTCGATTGTCCGAATTTTTGTCATCACCTGATGCAGTGTATGCTGACTCCATTGCTTCCGCCTGATCTTGTTGCCTTTGAGCTTTGGATGAATTATCATCATGTTTTCGGTTATCGCTTTCTGACCGATCATCATTGTTACCTTTTCTTTCTTGGTCATTGCTGCTATTTTCCATAATTTTTGTATTTAAAATTTGTAATTACTGTTTTTAATAAAGATATTTTTATTGCATTTTTTTTGCGGAATCATCTATGATATTTAAAAGTTATATTTCGCAACTGTAGATAAAATTTTACTTTTTACTTTTACTTATTTAATTTGACGATACAAAATTATAGCAAGCAAAAAGCGAAGTTGCTATACAATTTTGTATTTATTTTATATGATTCCATCCTCTTTTATTTTTTAAAATAAGAAGATATATGCTTATTGTTTCTTTTATAGAAAGTAATAGTATCGACTTAAAATAATCTTAACCGTTTAAATATCATTGAAATTAATGGTCTTAAATTTTTGTTTTTATCGTGTAAGCAATTGAACAATTTATTTTTAAGATGGTTTATTATGCAAATCAAAAGTGAGATGAAGTTGCATTTTAAATATGATATCCACCGGGCCGCTATTGTAATATTAGAGGAGATGCTTGAGAAATTAGCGATTCCCTATACGGTATCCGGCATGAGCGAAATAAATATTTCAGCTGCTTTAAGTCCTGAAATATTTGATGCTTTAAAGTTAGCGGTCCGCAAATATGGCATTGAATTTATCGACGACCCTAAAAAGGTAGTGGTACAGCAAATAAAAGATGTAGTATGCAATATGGTATTTAAAGAAGACCAACTGCCGGATTTTAAAATATCAGCTTACATTTCCGATAAAGTCAATCTGAGTTACAGTTCTATTTCTAAAATATTTTCGGAGGTAACGTATTCTACCATCGAAAATTTTATCATCCTCCAACGTATCGAACGGGCTAAACAATTGCTTATTGATGAAAACATCACATTGAACGAAGTGGCATGGAAGTTGAATTATAGCAGCCCTGCCCATCTTTCGGCTCAGTTTAAAAAAACAACCGGTTTAACACCCACCCAATTTATAAGAATTATTCAAAAAAGGAAAAGTATAGTAATTCCCTAACATCATTTAAAATAGTTGATATGGAAATTGAGGCTTTAAATATAGTGCTGACAGATGACGATGCCGACGATCGTCTTTTTTTTAAAGAGGCGTTAGAAGAAATCAAAATAAAGATTGATGTATTGTACTTTAAGGATGGCATTGAATTGATGGACTATCTTAACAAGCCTGACGTTCGCCTGCCCAATGTACTTTTTCTGGATCTGAACATGCCCCTCAAAAACGGAATGGAATGTTTAAAAGAAATCAGGAGTAACAGCCGCCTGAAAGATCTTGCCGTAGCTATTTATTCTACTTCAAGCTCTGATAAGGACATTGAAGAAGCTTTTGTGAACGGAGCCAATATTTACATTAAAAAACCCAATGATTTTTCGAAATTAAAATCAATATTAGCCCAGGTTATTACACTCAATTGGCAATACTACACATTAGGTTTAAAAAAAGAAAATTTCCTGTTCAATTACAATGATGCTTAATGTATGAAGATTTTAAAGCACACCCTCGCTGCACTGCTGTTAAAAAGCCTTTTTTTTGTGTCGACATGCGCGCTTTTGTTTGTTGCCGGCTTATCGTACAGGCAAATCCAATCATTAACCCAATCCGGAAAATTGGTGGCACATTCTTATTTGGTCAACATCGAATTAGAACAATTAAATGCTTACGCCCATGAGGCAGAATCGAGCCAACGGGGCTTTTTACTTACCAAAGACAAGCGATTTAAGATCTCTTACCAAAAAGCCATTGGCGATGCCCAGGCATCCATTAAAAAACTAAAAATGCTAACCGGCGAAAATCCTGAACAATTAAAAAGCATTGATTCATTAGCCATCATTCTGGATTTGCGATTTGTATGGCTCGAAAATGTTGTACACGCCTATAGCAATCGTGCATCGGCTACCGATACCATTGTTAATAACTTAATCGAAGGAAGTTATCTGCTGCTGCGTAGTCAGACACTGGTGCGCAAAATTGTGAACAGCGAATTATACCGGTTAAACAGTCATGAAAAGGAATACAACAAAGACCTTGACATTTCTCCCTTATCTATATTTTTGATGGTCGTTTTGGCTTTCTTTATCTTTGTGATGGCTTTCCTTAAAATAAACAGCGATTTAAAAAAGTTTATGAAAGCCAACAATCTTTTGTTAATCAACAAAGAAGTTTTTGAACAATCAGAACAAATAGCAGCTATCGGTAATTGGTGTTGGGATGTTGAAAAAAAACAGCTTACCTATTCCAAAAACCTATATTATTTGTTGGGTTGCGAACCCGATGCATTTGTACCTACACTCGAAAGGTATATTACATTTGTTCATCCTGACGATCGGCAGCTTTTGATGGATTGGAGAAAAGCTGCGTTCGAAGGCAATGTAAAAGCTTCCATCACTTACCGTGTGATACGAAAAGACGGATTGTTGAGGTACTTTAAGTCGATTGGCAAAGTGATTACCGATAACTACGGCAAAACATTTGTGATTGGCGTAAATGCCGATATTGCAGAACAACAAGCCAAAGACATTATTATTGAAGAAAAAGTGCTGGCCCTGGAGATGACGAACAAAGAGTTGTTTGCCTTTAATCACATAGCGAGTCACGATTTGCAAGAACCGTTGCGCAAAGTGCTTACGTTTATATCGCGCATCCGCGAAAGCGATTTTGATACACTGCCCGAAAAGGTAAAGGATTATCTGTTGGGTATAGAGAGAGCGACGACACGGATGGAGACGTTTATACAGGACTTGTTGCTCTATTCGCGGGCCAACAACGTGAACAAAGTGTTTGAATTTACCGATTTAAATGTGCTGCTCGAAAACTCTCAGCAGGAGCTTTCGCAGCAAATACAGGAGAAAAAAGCCGTAATACAGTTAACTACCGCTTTGCCCAAGCTGTATGTAATACCTTTTCAGATACAGCAGCTTTTTAACAACATCCTCTCCAATTCGCTCAAATACAGCAAGCCCGATGTAGATCCCCTCATTGTGGTGAGTGCTCTTATGCTATCGGCCAAGGATTTACCCGGCTTGCCCACAGGTGGTTTCAGTAAGTTTTACAGCATCTCGTTTTCCGACAATGGAATTGGTTTTGAACAAAGCTATGCAGACCATATCTTTACGCTTTTTTATCGACTGCACAACAAATCGGAATACTCCGGCACAGGGGTGGGGCTTGCTATTTGCAAACTGGTGATGGACAACCACAAAGGCTTTATCCAAACCCAAAGCATAGCGGGTGAGGGGACTACTTTTCATTTTTATTTTCCGTTGTAATAGCGAAGGCTGTTGTATGCTAAGCTGCATTTGCCGGAGCGTTTTTAACGACCCGTATCCATGGAAGATGCAATTGCAGCAAACATACATTTGTAACAGCTTGATAATATTTAACCTAACGAAAAAATAACAATAATTTTGTTAAATAATAAAAATATTTTGCACACTGACAAAAATTGTCAGTGTGGCGCATTACATTTGTGGGGTCATTTTAAATACAATGCGGATAAAATTTCCGGTGAATGCTTACAGCAAGGTTTTGAGAGGGTGTAAATAAAAAGAATGTTTACAATGAGTGATGGCAAAAGGGTAAAGATAAAATATAAATGGAGGCGGAGTTGGGTTTTTATGTTTTGAACAAGCAAACAGTAAAAGCAAGAAAATTATTGGGAACAATTTAATCGACCTAACCATAATAAAAGCAATGCGATGCGATTCAGATAAAAAAGCCGCTGCAAAGCCCTCCTTTAAAGTTTGCAGCGGCGTTAAACTCACTTAAAATGCCATGGCCGACATTCGTTTTAAGTAAACAAAGGAGGAAATACAAACTTACTACTTATTTGGTTCACTTTTTAACTTTATTGTTAAAAAAAATTAGAGAAGGTTCTTATGATGCCGGTGAGACCACGAAAAATAAGCGAGTGTTCTTGTGTAAAGCGCACAATTGTTTGACTGCGAGAGTGGAAATTAAGTTTAAATTTAAATATACATACAATGAATAAAGATATATTGGCTCAAAATACGGGCATAAATTTAGATGAAGTCAGAGAACTTTTCTCTGACGAAACATTGAGTTCTTTTGAACTGCAATCTTTGAGAGGTGGTGAAACTGGAGATAATATAGGTTGTACAAAAACTTGTTCAACAGATGTTCTTTGCAAGATAAAATTATGTTTTGATACCAAAAAAGATTCTATTTGTAAAGTAGAACCGGTAAAAGATTCAGTTTGTAATCAATAAATGTAAATATTAACAAACATCCCCTAAAGTGTTTTTTAGGGGATGTTTATAAAAATAGAATAAAATGAAAGAAAGTAAATATAATATATCTGTCAAACATGAAAACAGAATGCTGTTTTTTAATGCTATTACTGGAAACGTGCTTTCATTTTCTGAGAATGAATTTGAAAATATAAAAGCTTTACTCATTGATATTGACTTTTTAAAAGGAAAATATCCATCCTTATTTAAATATTTATTGAATAATGGATATATTATAAATGATGGAGTTAATGAAATTGATATAATTAAATTCAGGAATAATCTGAGTGTGTATTTAGATAAAGAATACAGATTGATACTCAATCCAACCCTTGAGTGTAACTTTAATTGCTGGTATTGTTACGAAAAACATGAGAAAGGGATAATGAGCAAAAAAACTATAAATAAAATAAAAAAACATGTAAACTTGTTAATCGACAATAAACAAATTGATAGTTTGCATCTTGATTGGTTTGGTGGTGAGCCCCTTTTGTATTTTGATGAAATTATTTATCCAATGGCAACTTATTTTAAAAAAGTTTCAATTAGAAAAAAAATAGGTTTTAGAAGTACAATAACGACTAATGGTTATTTAATTACACCTGAAATGATTCATAAGTTTAAAGAAATGAATTTTAATTTTTTTCAAATCACGATTGATGGTGATAAAGAACTACATGATAAGATAAGACGACACTATAACACTCCAACGTATGAAACCATTATAAATAATGTAATAATGATATGTAAAGAAATGAATGATGTTGAAGTAGTATTAAGACTTAATTATACCGATAAAACTAAGAAAACTGATTTTACAAAAGATTTGGAAATAATACCTCTTGAATACAGAAATAAAATTTCTATAGATTTTCAGAGAGTATGGCAAACATTTGAAAAAAAAGAAGTCAGAAATCAATGGAAGATTGATTTCTCTGCAAGAGTAAGGAGAATGGGCTTTTTGTATAAGGGATTGGGTCATATATACCCAAATAAAGGAATTACATGTTATGTTGATAAAATAAATCATTTGGAAATCAATTATGATGGGAAGGTATATAAATGTACAGGAAGAGGATATGATGAAAAATATATGGTAGCTGAACTTTTGCAATCCGGAGAATTGGTTTGGAATGAAAATGAACTTTCCAAACGGTTTTCAAATGCTACATTTGAAAATGAAATGTGCATTCAATGTAAAAGTCTGCCACTTTGCATGGGACCTTGTTCTCAAAAAATACTTGAAGTAAATACAAATAATGATTTAGAAAATTCATGCACATTGAAATTAAGTGAATATGAGATAGAAGATTATATTATCGATTGTTTTGAGTCGCTGATGGATTATAAAAATAGTATTCAAATTTCTGAAGCAACTACTTAAATTCAATGGTATAAATTTAAAATTTTTTAATATTTATACTTGAATTTGAAATACAGAAGCGAAAATTAAATCAATTCAAAAATATATTAAACTACTAGTAATATTTAAACTTTCATAAATAAATATTAAAGCTTAATAAAAGAATGAGAAAAGTTATAATCTTATGTTTGTGTTTAATTTCTATTAATTCACTGGGTCAAATGAAACATGAAATTAAGGAATACATTCCGGATTCCCTTAAATTGGATGTGGAGTTTTTTTTTAAAACAATAGAAGATGTACATCCCAATATGTATGCTTTTAGTTCAAAGCAATTAGTGGATGATAAAAAACAAAATCTTCTTAAATTAATACAACATCCGATGAGTTTGCTTGATTTTTGGTTGTTGTTTTGCCCAGTTGTCAATTCTTTGTTTGATGGACATACAGGTACAGAAACCTTTTATGATGGAATGTTAAATGAATTTGCAAATTTTGATAATTTTCCAGAAAATATTATTGATGTAAAAAGTAATAAGCTTTATTTCACTAAAGGATTTAAATTAAATGCAATAGATATGTCCGGGTTAGAAATTATATCTATTAATAGTTTGGCTTCTACAACTATTGTCGAAAAATTGTCAACATTTTTCTCAGTTGAAAGCAGAGATTTCAAAAATTTATTTATTGAATTATATTTTCATATTATTTTCCCTTTAATATCGGATAAAACAAAAACATATAGCATCAAGTATATTGACAAAGACACAGATACAATTGCAGGTGTAGTTTCTAAATCAAACGGAATTAATATGAATTCACCAGAAGTTGGAGTTATAGAATTTGATTTGTTAGCCAAGCAAAAAGCAGCAATTTTATCAATTAACAGCTTTTCAATATCTAATGAAAATGAGGAAAATTATACTCGAAAAATAAATAGTGCATTTGACTCAATAATAAATTCAAACATCGAATATTTATTTATTGATATTTCGAAAAATACAGGAGGAAATAGTAATTATGCGATGATGTTCCTTGATAGAATTATTCAAGATACAATGGAAATGAGTGATGGTAGTATGTCTTTAAAAACAAGTAAACAAGTAAGACAAATATATACAGATTATATGCACAACGGGAAGAAACCTGGATTTTATAAAATTTTAAAAAGCAAAATGAATAGGGCAGTTTACTGGAAGAAAAAAGGCAGTTTAACATTTTTCAAGCATAATTCAATCGTTTACCCAGAAAATCCATTTAAAGGCAAGATTTATCTTATACAAGGACGTGCAACTTTTTCAGCATCTGTTGATTTAAGTTCTATTGTAAAATATTATAAACTAGCTACAATTATTGGAGAAGAAACCGGAGGTACAACTGCAGGTTATATTGACAGCTATCCATTTAAATTACCGTATACAGGTTTGAGTTGTGTATGCTCCCATAAATCATTTTGCAATATAGGAGGAAAACCAGATGGCCATGGAGTGTTGCCTGATATTTATTATCCAATCAATTATAGGGAAAAAATAAATTTTGAAGAATTAATTGAATTCGTAAAGCAAAATGAAAAAAATCAAAGTGTTAACCGAAAGCAAAATGTAGATTGAGAATATATTATATAATATGAAAGAGCAGCTATCAAGCCATACAGATCGCCCAATAGAGCTTCGGAATGAAGAGATTGATGAAATATTGGGCAAAGCTCCTAATTCTATTCTCCGATGGGGAATTGCAATTGTATTGCTTGTCATTCTGTTGCTGTTGGGTGTGAGCTGGTTTATCCATTATCCGGATGCTTTAAAAGCAGAAATTACATTGTATTCAGACAAAATGCCTGTGCGTTTGTCAGCAAAAGTTAATGGTGAAATAATCAGGGTTTTTGTAAATTCTGAACAGGAGGTTAAAGCAGGCTGTCCCATTTTGCTTTTAGAGAATCCTGCTTCTTATCAGGATGTAATTGCATTGGAAGCTTTACTTGATAGCATTATATTGCATTATCAAAACAATACAATTTCACTGTTTCAATATACAATTCAACAAGTATGGGTTTTGGGAGATCTTCAACAATCATATGCAGCTTTTGACAAAACGTTTAAAGATTATTTGCGTTTTTATACGCTTGGTTTTTACAGCCAAAAGTTGCAGTCCTATAAGCAGGAAAAAATAATGACCCATCTCTATTACAACCGGCTCTACCTTCAACGCAACCTGCTTGAAAATGATCTTCTACTAGCTTCTAAGGAATACAACAGAGATTCGGTTTTGTATAAAAACGATGTGATTGCCACGGCTGATTTCGAAAAGAAACAATCTGCTTTTATACAAAAGAAATATAATTTTGAAGGTAGCCGAACTATTTTGGCTGCTACCCAGATACAAATGGCACAATTGGATCAGCAAATACTGACATTGCAATTGCAAATGGAAGAACAAATCCAGCAATTACAACAATCGTTTCAACAAAGCATAACAACATTAAGCAATCAATTGGCTATTTGGAAGCAAACCTATGTGCTATCGGCTCCAGTGGATGGAAAAGTGGTCTTTACAAGATTCTGGAGTGTTCATCAACAGGTAACTGCCGGTGATCAGGTGGTAAGTGTGGTTCCACAAGGCAAAGGTGAAATCAGTGGCAGGCTGTTGTTGCCTTTAAGTGGTGCCGGCAAAGTAAAACCCAACCAGAAAGTGCTGATACGCCTGAGCGATTTCCCCTATATGGAATATGGTCTTGTAGAAGGTGTGGTTGCCACAGTTTCGCCTGTACCCGATGATAAATCCTGGGTATTGCTCATCAAAATGCCCAATGGTTTACATACCAACTATCACAAAACGCTCGGTTTCAAAAGTGGTATGACAGGGCAGGCCGAAATTATAACAGAAGACATTCGGTTGTTGGAAAGATTTTTTAATCCGATTAAAGCTTTGATAAAAGGAAAGGGAGATTTGTAAATTAAAAATTAAAAATTGAAAATGGAAAACATTAGTAATAACCAGAAATGAGCAAAGGCGAAGTAGTAAAAATTAAAAATAACAAGATAGTATTTGTATGTGATGTTTGCTTTGGCTTTAAAACTTAATAAAAGCAGAAGAGGATTGAAAAAGGAAATTGTAACAAAACAAAGCTAAATGTTCTATTAATGTGATTCGTGGTAAAAACAAAACACATATTACAATGAAATTAAAGATAAACTCAAATTTTAAACGTGAATATAAGTTGAATCTTTTTCATCAGCTTTCAAGTGATTAAAAAAATTTATTGATTGAAAATAAATAGAAATGATGCTGAAGTTTCCGTTTTACAAGCAACTTGATGCGATGGATTGTGGTCCTTCCTGTCTTCGGATGATTGCCAAATCGCACGGGAAAGCATACAGTCTTAACTTTTTGCGTGAGCGCAGTTATATCACCAATGCCGGTGTTTCGATGCAAGGCATCAGCGATGCAGCCGAAAGCATCGGTTACCGTTCGATAGGTGTTCGCATCAGCTTTCAGCAGCTGAAGCATGAAGCGTTGTTGCCTTGTATAGTCCATTGGAAACAGAATCATTTTGTGGTGGTGTACAGGTTTTTAAAAAATGGAGATAAGGTATGCATCGGCGATCCCGGGCATGGATTGCTTACGTATACCCGGAAAGAGTTTCTGAAAGCCTGGCTCAGCACACAGAAGGATGGTGAAGAAAAAGGCATTGCATTGTTGCTGGAACCTACACCCGATTTTTATCAGTATGAAGGCGACAAGCCGGATAAAACCCGCATTCGTTTTTTTATGCGTTATCTCACGCCTTATCGGAAATACATGGTTCAGCTGTTGTTGGGGATGCTGCTGGGAACCTTATTGCAGCTCATCTTTCCTTTTCTGATGCAGGCCATTGTGGATGTAGGTATTTCGAACCGTAACCTTGGCTTTGTTACCCTGATACTGATGGCACAGCTGGTACTTACCATGGGCAGAATCATGGTTGAATTTATCCGGAGCTGGATATTGCTGCACATTAGTTCGCGCATCAATATTTCGCTGATATCCGATTTTTTAATCAAGCTGATGAAGTTGCCCATCGGGTTTTTCGATAGCAAAAAGATAGGTGATATCATGCAACGCATCGGCGATCATGCCCGCATCGAATCTTTTCTGACGGGTTCATCGCTTTCCACTTTGTTTTCGATGGTGAATCTGTTGGTGTTTGGCGTTGTGCTGGCTTATTACAATGCTTTGATCTTATTGGTTTTTCTGGGTGGAAATGCAATGTACATTCTATGGGTACTGCTGTTTATGAAAAAGCGCCGTGAGCTTGATTACAAACGTTTTGAGCAGGCTTCCGACAACCAGAGCAATCTTTTCCAGCTCATTACCGGCATGCAGGAGATCAAGCTCAACAATTGCGAAAAGCAAAAACGTTGGAAATGGGAACATATACAGGCAAGGTTGTTCAGGGTAAATGTCAAAGGATTGGCGCTGGGGCAATGGCAATATCTGGGGTCGTTGTTGTTTTCGCAAACTACCAATGTGTTGATCAGTTTTCTGTCGGCCCGCCTGGTGATAGACGGTAAAATGACATTGGGGATGATGCTTTCGGTACAATACATTGTAGGGCAGATCAGTGCACCCATCGATCAGTTGATAGGGTTTATGCAGTCGCTGCAGGATGCTAAGATCAGTCTGGAACGGTTGGGCGAAATCCATCAGAAGCAGGATGAAGAACCGCCGGAAGAAATGCGGTTGCAAGTCTTGCCCGAAAGACACAACATTCACATCAGTCAGCTGGATTTTCGTTACGAAGGGCCTCATTCACCCCTTGTACTCGATGCTGTGGATTTAGAAATACCGCAGGGTAAGATTACAGCCATCGTGGGTACGAGCGGAAGCGGGAAAACAACACTGATAAAGCTGTTGCTGGGTTTTTATCCACCCACTTCCGGTGTTATCCGAATAGGGGAAATGAATCTGAACAGCATTCATGGCAAAACCTGGCGTTCGCATTGTGGTGCG
>JBBRCQ010000035.1:0-40168 GCA_038204725.1 Bacteroidales bacterium
TGCTCAAAAGCTCTACATCAGACACATAAATAATCTGGATAAAAAGATAATTGACCTTAAAAAACAGATGCTGTATGTAGCTGAAATGCAATAATTTTCGAATTACTTAGATAAAAGCAAAAAGTAAAAAATAAATAAAAAGTGATTAATTAAAATACGACGTTACATCTTACACATTACATAGCTAAAAGATATTTTTGTTACTCTTCCCCATATGCTACTGTCAACAAAGTATTTCCAACAACCATCAGCGTTGATTTATCAATATTACTCATATCGTCTTTTATTGTGTGCCAGTATGGGAAAAACTTGGATGCTGTAGTTGGATCATGATGGACAATATCAATCGTCGGAATTTTTGCAATTTTATTGATATACAAATGATCATCTATCAAACCGCCTGTTTGTTCAGATGAAAAATAATGGCTGTAACCCAATGAATTGGCAATATCCCAAACCATTTTCATGATATCAGGAGCGTAATACATTGATGTGTTTTCCATTGTAAAAACAGCGTTTTTAGCAGCAACCATGTCCAGCAAAATGCCATATTTGGCAAAATAACCTGGTTTGTGTGGATTGTTGGCCCAGTATTGCGAGCCTAAACACCAATTGTCTTCCCCTTTATCCACAGAGCCTTTGGGTTCGCCATAATCTTCCAGATCAAAAAGAATGAGATCCACTCCAATATTGGGGTGGGTTTGATTGAATAAACGGGCAATTTCTATCAAAATTCCAACACCGGCAGCTCCATCATTGGCTCCTAATATGGCTTTTCTGTGATTTTTTTCATCAGCATCATAATCAGCATAGGGCCTTGAATCCCAATGAGATGAAAAAAAGATACGGTTATTGCTTTCTGGATTAAATGCTGCAATGATATTTTTACCTTTTAACAATGTTCCGTCCCAGGCTTTTGCCTGAAATGATTGTACTTTTACATCTTTACAATATTTCTGTAAAACAGATACAAGATATTCAGAACACATTTCGTGCGCTTTGGTATTGGGAACTCTTGGCCCGAAAGCAACTTGCTTTTCTGTAAAATAATAAGCTGAATCAGCATTAAAACCAGGTATTTCAACTTTTTTGGCAATAACTTCTGGTTTTCTTTCTTCGGTTTTCTTTTTGCTATCTTTACAAGAAACAAAAAACAAAATTCCAACTACAAAAATTATATATCTGATTTTCATTTATTTACTTTAAATTATTATATATTATTGAAAGTCATAGTTTCACTCGGAGTAAAACTATGACTTCATTTCCATTAATTTTGTTTTATTTATTCTAAGGTCCATGCCGAACCTTCTTTCCCATCTTTAACTACGATCCCTAACTTGGTAAGTTCATCACGGATTTTATCGGAAGCTGCATAATCTTTGTTCATTTTGGCTTGTTGGCGAAACGAAAGTACCATCTGCATCAAACCATCAACCAATTCAAACTGATGATTTTCTGCTTCATTGGTTAATCCCAATATTTCAAATACAAAAGTCTGATATAGATTTTTAAGTATTTCCAGATCTTCTGCTGTCAGCGTTTCTTTTCCATCGTTTACAGCATTGATTATTCTCAAACCTTCAAATAAGTTGGCAATCACAATAGGACTGTTAAAATCATCATTCATCGCTTCATAGCAATTGGCTGACAATTTAGAGATATCAATTGTTGAAGTAGCCGATGGTGTGAGATTTTGCAATGTATCAACACCAATCATCAATCTTTTGAGTCCTTTTTCAGCAGCTAAAAGTGCTTCGTTTGAAAAATCGAGGGTAGAACGATAATGAGCCTGTAAAATAAAGAACCGTATACACATTGGACTGTATGCTTTTTCCAAAGAAGGATGGCTACCCGTAAAAAAGTCGTTGAGCGTGATAAAATTCCCAAGTGATTTTCCCATCTTTTGTCCGTTGATGGTAATCATATTGTTATGCAACCAATATTTGCAGGGTTCACAATTATGGGCCACCTGACTTTGTGCAATTTCCGATTCATGATGAGGAAACAACAAATCCATACCACCACCGTGAATATCAAAATGCACGCCCAGGTATTTAGCACTCATGGCTGAACATTCTGCATGCCAACCCGGAAAGCCATCACTCCATGGTGAAGGCCAGCGCATTATATGCTCAGGTTGTGCTTTTTTCCAAAGTGCAAAATCAAATGAATTTTGTTTCTCATCCTGTCCTTCCAATACGCGGGTATTGGACAATAAATCTTCCAACACTCTGCCCGAAAGCTTGCCATAGGCATATTCATCATTATATTTTTTAACATCAAAATACACAGAACCGTTGATTTCATAAGCAAATCCTTTTTCAAGAATTTTTTTTATCATTTCTATCTGTTCGATTATGTGTCCTGAAGCCATGGGTTCAATGCTGGGACGTTTTACGTTCAGCTGATCCATATTGATATGGTATCTATCCGTAAAATATTGCGCAACCTCCATAGGTTCAAGCTGTTCCAATCTTGCTTTTTTGGCAATTTTATCTTCTCCTTCATCGGCATCATTTTCAAGATGGCCTACATCGGTTATATTTCTAACATATCTTACTTTATAACCAATGTGTTGCAAATATCTAAATACAAGATCAAAAGTAATGGCAGGACGGGCATGTCCCAGATGGCCGTCACCGTATACGGTGGGACCACACACATACATCCCTACAAATGGGGCTTTCAGTGGTTCAAATATTTCTTTTTGTCTGCTTATCGTGTTGTAGACTTGTAATTTGTTTTCCATAGTATTCATTGCTTTTACTAAATCTGCTGCAAAATTAAGGAAATAAATTGAATCAAGCCATTAGAAATATTCATACACTCGAAGTTGTTTGTTTTGAAAAGGTTCTTGCCTGCAGGTAGGCTTGCGTCTGTGACAGCACTATAAATTGAACTGGAATTTCGGTTGATGGTGTATTAAAAATTACAGTATTGTTTCATTTAAGTAATGATTAGTTATTAATGCGAATCAAGAGTTGAATTCTCTTTATTGATTTTTGCACGTTAGGGCATAAATGTTTATAGAAAAATAGCATAAAATATTTCTCTTGTCCCTAGGACATTAATAATTATAGATTTTAAATATCAGGTTATTCCCTACGGGAAAAAAATCATGTTCCAGGATGTTTTTCTATTGACATTGTTCACCAATGCATTTAAAAATAATATCAATTTTAAACAAAATATATGACCTTAAAATACTTTCTTGATAAAAAAAAATTATTTTTTGTAACGCAAAATGCGTAACACAAAAAGTGTAATAATATTCAAAATCCTTTTATAATTTATGGTTATACTTCACCTGAGTTTTTTTGTAACAGGAAAGAGGAAGAGGAAAGAATGCTTTCAGCAATAGCTAATGGAAGGAATATAACACTGCTGTCATTAAGAAGAATGGGCAAAACAGGTTTAATATATCATGTTTTTAATAAGATGTCTTTACGAAAAAATGAAAAGAGTGGTTCTCGAGATTGTAATTAAAAACTTATCACTTAATATTCTCTATAGTACTTTTACCGCATTGGTAAGATTTACAAAATCTTCTACCGATAATTGTTCTGCTCTCTTCGTCAATATTTCTGCCGGTAGTTTATCAACATCAAAAGCAAATACACTCAATGCATTGCGTAAGGTCTTTCTTCTTTGATTGAATGCAGTTTTTACTACTCTGAAAAACAATTTATCATCGCAATTTATCTGAATTACATTATTCCTTCTTACACGAATTACTGCCGATTTAACTTTGGGAGGTGGTACAAAAACATGGGGTTCTACCGTAAACAAATATTCAATATCATAATAAGCCTGTAGCAAAACACTTAATATCCCATAGGTTTTTTTACCCGGTTTTGATGCAATTCTTTCAGCTACTTCTTTTTGGAACATGCCTACCACTTCAGGAATTTGCGTGCGATTTTCCAGGACCTTAAATAAAATCTGACTTGAAATATTATAGGGGAAATTGCCGATAATTGAATAAGATTCACCGTTGAAAAAGGTTTCGATGGGAAAATGCAAAAAATCTCCCATTATAATCCTGCCCTCTAATTGTGGGAAATTCGTTCGAAGATAGGCTACTGATTCTCTGTCAATTTCAATAACATTGAGATTTAATTGATCATTCTTAAGCAAATATTTGGTCAGTACTCCGGTTCCTGGACCTATTTCCAAAAGGTTGGTAGTTTTATCATCCAAACTCAACGTGATTTCTTTTGCAATCTCTTCATCTTTTAAAAAATGCTGACCCAGATGTTTTTTAGCCCTTACGTAGTCCATTATTGTTGGTTGTTAGTTGTTGGTTATTAGGTTATTAAACCTGAAGTCTGAAGTTTGCATAATTCGAATTTTGTAATTGTTTACTGTTTACTGTTTACTGTTTACTGTTTACTGTTCACTGTTCACTGTTCACTGTTAATTGTTCACTGTTAATTGATCTGGTCGCCCCTTAAGTTCCTGAATCTTTTTCTGGCTTCTACATTGTATAAACTTGCAGGATATTTAAAAATTAAATTTTCATAGCACATCATGGCTTTTATTTTGTTATTCAGTTGATTTTCATTTAAATCAGCTTGTAAAAACAAAGCATCATCCGCCAATAATCCTTCTGGATAAAATTCTATTAATTTTTGCAGCAGACTGTCGGCTTCTTTGAATAAACCCTGTTTCATTTTGATTTCAGCTTGTTTATATATTACATCATCAAAAATTGGATGCGACAAACCCACCAGGCGAATTGAATCTAACATTTCCAATGCTTTATCAAACTGATTACGGTAAGCCAGTAAATCAGCCTGCGCATAATAGCCAAGAGCTACAGTTGAACTATCTTCATCAATATTATCGTTGATAAGTAATGATAATTCCATGGCATCGTTGGCAATCAGTTTGGAAGTTGCAGCTTTCAGAACATCCAACTGTGCTTTGGCCCAATTGAATTCACCAATATAAAATGACAATTTAGCATTTCTGAATTTAGCTTCAAAACCAACAGCATCATTTTTAAAAGCCTTTTCCACTTGCGAATATAATAAGGTAGCTTCCCATACATCGCCTGCAAAAAGCTGTATATCTGCCAGTTCTATTTTACATCCGGCAACAGTGTTTTTATCGGCATTCGGTAAAGTAATGGCTTCGTTCAATAATTCTATTGCTTCATTAGTTTTTAAAGAATAGAAAGCATAAATATGCGCTAAATTTTTCAACAATACAATGGTTGAAGCATCTTTGCCCAATTCGTTGAGTGTATTGATATACTCTTTTTCTAATTCCGTTAAATCTTTTTTATTCAACACAAAGGCGGAAGTAATTTTCAGATACTTCGCATTTAAAAGACCGATCTTGCTATTAATATAATAAGTACTCAGTTCGCCTTTGTTGATATTATATTGATATGCATCAATAGCAATATTGTATTCTTTATTGGTTATACAAAGTTCGGCTAATTCAAAAACCTTAGTCCCATTGTCTTTAAATCGTTTATCAATGGATTTTGCCTGATTAAAAGCCAATTCAAAATCTTTGAGCTGTAATGAATACCACATCAATAAATTTGCATACAATCCGTTTTCAGGATTTTTTTGAGATTTGCGTAATAAGGTAGTTTTTATGACTTCACTTTTTTTGCTCTCTTTATCTGTATTTAATACTGCCTGTAACCGAGCCTGTATATAAGTAAGATAATTTGCATCAGTTGATAATAAATTAAGATATTCATCCATCATTTCCTGATAACTACCCCTGGTTTCATATATCATAGCTAACTCTACCGCAAAAGCAGTCGGGGTATTGAGTATTTTTCTGCCTTTCAGATAAGTAGTAGCAGCATAATCAAATTGCGACCGGAGCAAAAAAGAGTTAGCCAGATCATTAATTTGCTGATGATTAGGAGTGAGTTTATCAATAGCTTCAAGGTATTGTTGATCGGCTTTTTTTTCTTCACCGGAAGAAGTATAGATAAAACCTAAATCCACTGACAATCTTAAATCCATCGGATTTTGCTTTATACGTTTTTTAATGATTTTCTCTGCTTTTTTAAAATCTTTACCACTTATCAACGTTTGAATAAGATTGGTGTAAAAAAAAACGGAAGGATTATCATCGTACAATTGTTCATATAATTCAGCAGCTTTTTCGAACTCACCATTTTGAAAATATTGAGCAGCCAATTGTTCATTCACTGTTTTTTGCGAATGCGCAAAAAATGTAAATCCCAGTATCAGAATAAAAGCCGCTAAAGTTTTCTTAAGCATTGTATGCTGTTAATTAATGATTTCAAATTTCGTATAAGCTTGCAAAGCTTTTGGGATAAGAATCCCGTCAGGAGTCTGGTTATTTTCCAAAAGTGCAGCAACTATTCTGGGTAACGCCAAAGCACTCCCATTTAGTGTATGAGCCAGTTGAATTTTTCCGTTTATATCTTTATATCTCAATTTCATACGATTGGCCTGAAAGCTTTCGAAATTAGAAACCGAACTTACTTCCAGCCATTTTTCCTGTGCAGCAGAATACACTTCAAAGTCATACGTCAATGCCGAAGTAAAACTCATATCTCCACCGCAAAGTCTTAATATTCTAAAAGGTAATTCCAGTTTCCGAAGTAAAGTAACAACGTAATCTTTCATTTGTTCCAGCGTTTCGTATGATTTATCAGGATGTTGAATCTGAACGATTTCCACTTTATCAAATTGGTGCAATCGATTCAGTCCTCTGACATCTTTTCCGTATGAACCGGCTTCTCTGCGAAAACAGGCTGAATAGGCCGTGTTTTTGATAGGAAATTGTTTTTCTTCTACAATTACGTTGCGGTAAATATTGGTAACAGGTACCTCAGCCGTTGGAATCAAATACAGATTATCAATGGTTGCATGGTACATTTGTCCTTCTTTGTCAGGTAACTGACCGGTTCCATATCCTGAAGCCTCATTTACCAGTAATGGTGGCTGAATTTCAAGATAACCGGCTTCTGAAGCATTGTCCAGAAAGAAATTAATCAGCGCGCGTTGTAATTTTGAGCCTTTACCTTTGTAAACAGGGAAACCTGCACCGGTAATTTTATTTCCCAGTTCAAAATCTACGATATCATATTTTGAGCATAAATCCCAGTGAGGTACAGCACCCTCATACAATTGAGGCATTTTGCCTTCTTCGTGGATATTCTCATTTTGTTCGGGTGATTTCCCTTTGGGTACTGAATGATGAGGCAAATTAGGGATAAGAACCAATGTTTGATTGAGTGTATTTTCAATTTCTTCCAGTTTTTCGCTCAGTTCTTTTGAAATCACTTTTAAATCGGCAGTTCTGGCTTTTAAGTCATTGGCTTCGGATTGTTTACCCGATTTGAATAAAAGGCCAATCTCTTTGGCCAGATTATTGGCTTCCGCTAAACTGTCATCTAATTTTTTTTGGGATTCGCGACGATTGTTATCCAATGCAATGACCGTTTGAATGATTTCTGTTGCGTTATAGTTCTTAACAGCTAGTCTGTCAATAACTTCCTGTGAATGCTCACGGATAAAATTAAGTTGTAACATATCAATGTATATTTTTAAATGGCAAAGTTAATGAAAAAAGTTGGAAATAGGAAGATGGAAGTCGGAAGTCGGAAGTAAGAAGTCAGAAGAAAGGAAGACGGAAGACCGAAGTCGGGAGTCGGATCAAAGTAAGTAAGCATATTAGCACATTCAGATTTTTTCGGGAAAACCGGTAACTCTTGTTATGTTAGCAAAAAAAAAACGAAGAATTACTGATTATCATAACCCTGAGTTATGAATCTTGTTAGAGTTATTTTCTTTGCTATTCTATTATCCATAGTTTTTAATAAATATATACGGTGAGATTAATTTTTTGAAATCAGAAAAAAAAAGAATTGACTTAATTGTTATTTAATTTATAGTCAACCCTGACAGGGTTTTGAACCCTGTCAGGGCTGGAAACAACCAAATAGGAACAAATAAAAATTACATCGAAACCCTGACAGGGTTGGAAACTTGACAGTGTAGAAATGGAAATAGCTAGCAAACCCTGTCAGGGTTGACTCGCAATTAGTTGACAGGGATATCCCAACCTGACAGCTACAAAATAAAAAATCTCCTGATGTTTACTTCAGGAGATTTAAATATTTTTAAGCAAAGTTTAGTTAGCCGCTTCCGCTTCGATGGGGCTAACAGAAACGAATGATCTGTTGTCTCTTTTTCTTTTGAATTCAACGATACCATCCACCAATGCAAAAATCGTATGATCTTTACCTAAGCCAACATTGAGACCGGGATTGTGAACGGTTCCTCTTTGTCTTACGATGATATTACCGGCGATAGCAACTTGTCCGCCATATATCTTAATACCCAATCGTTTACTATGGGATTCTCTACCATTGCTTGAACTACCAGCACCTTTTTTATGAGCCATAATATAATATTTTAAGCCTGAAAATCAGGAATGTTTTTACAATAAATTATAAACTAATTTGTTCTATTTGAATTTGGGTCAAATATTGACGATGACCGTTACATTTTTGATAACCTTTTCTTCTTTTTTTCTTGAAAACAAGAACTTTATCGCCGCGTAAATGTGTAAGTACTTTTGCAGTAACTTTGGCACCAGCAACCACCGGAGCTCCTACGTTTATTTTACCTTCTTCTTCAGTAAGAAATACATCGTTGAATTCAACGTTGGTACCTTCTGCTGCTTCCAAACGGTGAACAAAAACCTTCTGATCTTTTTTCACTTTAAATTGTTGACCGGCTATATCTACTATTGCGTACATTATTATAGTATTTTGATTGTATTCATTTTTAAATTGGGAGTGCAAAATTAAACATTTTATTTTAAATTGCAATATTTTTATAGAAAAAGTTATGATTTAAAAGTGTTTTTTTACGAAATGAAACATTTACAAGCTATTGAGAAAATAATAAATGTTGATAAGTCCGCTTTATTTGTTGATAACTTTTCTGACAAAGGTGTTTTCTTTGGTTTTTACCTGTAAAATATAAACCCCTTTTGCCAGGCCTGAAAGACGGATGATTTGACTGATTTCCTTTTGACCTTCTGCATGAATGATTTGTACTTTTTTCCCGGAAATATCGGTAATATAAATACTTACATTTTCAGGCTGATTGAGCGAAATATTCAACTGATATGAATTATCATCTCCCAAAGGTATCAGTTCATAAGTACTTCCATTGTTCTTTGCGATACCTTGTTCATTGCCAATCTGAATGGTTAGAGTTTTTGTATTGATCTGATAATAATTATGCGCCTCAATACTTACAGTATAGATGCCTTCATCGTTATAAAAATGCGTGATGGGTGTACTATTATCATAAGTAGTGTCTGTTGCACCATCTCCAAAATTCCATACATAATATTTGGCCCAATTGGTGGTATTGTTGAACGTTACCATATTTCCGCTAATACTAAACGAAAAATTGGCGATGGGCATACTGGCATAACCATAAAAACTCTTAATTTTCATAAAAACACCTGAATCATAGGCAGCATCTCCGGCATCAGCCACTCCAACTTTAAAATGATAAGTCTGACCTGGAGTTACCACTTGTTGTAGTATAATAGGAGTGGTGTACCCATCGTATTGCATTGTACCGCCACCATTATTATCTACATAATACTGAGGATGAGTATTTGCATTCACACTGTCAATTGTAATTGGACTATTTGTTCCAGGAATCAAAGCAAGGTTTTTATTCACAAACATTCCTCCCGACGGATTGGGTCCGCTGATAAAAAATCCAAAAACATCATTAAATTGTGTATTGACAAACTCTGGATATTCCTCGGAAGCAAACACAAATTTACAGGCGATCAATGTATCTGTCAAGGGTGTAAAATCAAATTCCAGAACCGCAGCTTCAACAAGGGTATGATTGGGTATCAGTGATAGCAATGTAGAATCATGGTATTGAATGTATGATCCTGTTGGTGTTGTAGTACTAAAAGAGCTATTTCCTCCAAGAGCACCCATTACTCCACCTGTAGAAATGATAATACCGGTATCAATTCCAAAAGATAGTGCCGGTTGCACTACTTCAAAGTAACCTATCATGGATCCTATAATTGCAGAATCATTTCCATTGAATTTTACATTGGTAATACTAACACCAGGTCCTGATAAATAATTGGCAATGTTACCTAAAATACTAATGGGATTAATCTGTAGATTATTAGTTGATTTTGTTTGATTAACATTATAATCTGGCTGACGTTTCGGTGTTTGCGAAAACAAACTAACTGAAATTACCATTATTAATGCAAAAAGCGTAAGTTTTTTATTCATAATTTTGATTATTAGTTAAATGATTAAGTATGTTATAGACACCTATTTTAAAAAAAAGTTGTATCGTTTTATATTTTTTTTTTGTAAAGTTAGTCCTTTTACATTCAAATCATTAAATATTTAAAAAATTTTCATTTTTTTTCTACTTTTGTAAAAAAACATAATTATGGAAATTTATAAAATATATGCAGGTGGTGAGTTTGTATCAACTGCACATGCGCTCAATGTTTTCAATCCATATAGCGGAGAAATCTACGCACAGACCTATCTGGCAGATGAGGCCGTACTTGAAAAAGCGATACTGGCTGCTGAAAAAGCATTGCCTCTAATGAAGAATCTGCCTTCATATGAGAAGTATGCTATTTTAATGGAAATTGCAGCAGAGATGAAACGCAACGAAAAACATCTGGCAGAAGTATTGGCTACAGAGGCTTGTAAACCCATAAAATACGCTTTGGGTGAAATAGCAAGGGCCATACAAACCATTATTGTGGCTGCCGAAGAAGCTAAAAGACTTCAGGGCGAATACCTGTCTATTGACTGGACTGCAGCCGGGAAAGGAAAAGAAGGCTGGGTGAAACACTTTCCCATCGGTATCATTGCAGGCATTGCTCCATTCAATTTCCCAATCAACCTGGCAATACATAAGATAGCTCCGGCTATAGCAGCCGGATGTCCTATTATTTTAAAACCGGCAAGTTCCACACCGCTTTCTACCCTGGAGTTTGCTAAAATTGTTGATAAAACTTCTCTACCTAAAGGAGCACTTTCAATTTTACCAATGGATCGCCAGGCCGGGAATCAATTGGTCACCGATGAAAGATTTAAATTACTTACCTTCACCGGTTCTCCTGAAGTGGGCTGGAAAATGAAAGCCGATGCAGGTAAGAAAAAAGTAGTACTCGAATTAGGCGGAAATGCAGGTGTTATCGTCACTAAAACTGCGGATATTGATGTGGCTGTAGCAAAATGCGTGGTCGGTGGCTTTGCTTATTCGGGACAAGTATGTATTCATGCTCAACGAATCTACATTCATGCTGAAATATTTGAACATTTTACACAAAAATTTACAGAAGCGGTAAAATTATTAAAAAATGGCGAACCGTTGAATCCGGAAACAGATATATCGGCCATGATTGACGAAAACAATGCGATACGTGTGGAAGAATGGGTGAACGATGCTATAAACGGAGGCGCTAAACTAATTTGTGGAGGTAACAGAATTGGTACTTTTTATACACCCACTGTTTTGACAGATACCCATAAAGACATGAAAGTATGTGCTTTGGAAGTTTTTGGACCGGTCGTCATACTTGAATCATACAATCATTTCCGGGAAGCTGTAGACGCCGTCAACGATAGCCGGTTTGGTTTGCAGGCTGGTGTTTTTACCAATCAAATAGATGAAATGAATCAGGCTTTCAGTCACTTGGAAGTGGGTGGCGTAATTATCAATGATGTTCCTACTTTCCGTGTGGATCATGCACCTTATGGCGGTATCAAAGATTCCGGTCTCGGTAGAGAAGGCGTTAAATATGCGATACAGGACATGATGGAAGCTAAAATATTGATAAAACCGATGTAAATATGATTTTTGTCTGATAATTTTTAAAATTTCCTTTGTCAGGTTAAAAAAAAGTATTATTTTTGCACCCTCAATTCAAAGCTTGACCTATTGTGTAATGGTAGCACAACTGTTTTTGGTACAGTCAGTCTAGGTTCGAATCCTGGTAGGTCAACAATAAAATCAAAACAAAAACCCTTGTAAATCAATTCGATTGCAAGGGTTTTTTGTTTTTACATCTAACAATACACACAAATTCCCTTATAACGTTATCATTTTATTTTATCGTCTTATCTTTCAAAGTCAAAAGTTTCATTGCCTGAGCCACATCTGCAACAGGCTGAAAACAAGCTTTGTCCCTGCAAATATAAATGTGGGTCTGACCTTCGATGTATTTATTTTCAAACCATGGAATTTCACCTTGTCTGATGGCTCCTGCGAATAAAACATTGGGTAAATAGTATTGATTAAATTGCTTTCGCATTGCTTCAACCTCATCCCCAACAATGGTTACTTCATAGGTTTCACTGACAAACCACGCCATCAGCACATCCCAGTTTGCATAATAACTACCGTATTCCAAAGCACTTTGTTTTACGTTGTTCAGCATATTTTTCGACATCTGTATATATTCATCATTGTAAAAATAATGGCCCAACAAATAAAGATTCTTTGCCATTTCAGAATTTGCCGAAGGAATTACATTGTCGCTTACATCTATATTCCTTTTGATTAATGGCGGATCCATATCAGAAGTATAAAAGAATAGCATTGTTTTTGAATCATAAAAATGAGTAATCGTATAAATGGCTAATTGTTGCGCTTCCTTTAACCATTTTTCATCAAAGGTTGCCTGGTATAAGGAGATAAAAGCCGCAATTGTAAATGCATAATCGTCAAGAAATCCATTGATGGTTGCCTTTCCATTTTTATAGCTCCGGTGTAATCTGTAATCAGGAGTTTTGATTTTTGTATTGATAAATGTTGCATTTTTCAAGGCCATTTCTAAATATACAGTATTGTCAAAAACGGTATAAGCATCAACATATCCTTTAAGCATCAGAGCATTCCATGCATTTATTATTTTATCATCCAACGCTGGACGAATACGTTGACTCCTCTCGTAGCGTAATATTTTTTTTGTTTCAAGCAGATGCTGTGAAAATTCTCCTGGAGTGATGCCATATTTATCAGAAATTGCAATATCAGAATTTGTTTTATATAAAATGTTTTTACCGTCTTCCCAGTTTCCTTTATCTGTAATATTATAAAAATCAAGAAACATCTCTGCTTTAATACCTAATGCTTTTTGAAATTCAGATTTTGTCCATACATAAAATCTGCCTTCTTCCCCTTCGCTGTCAGCATCTACGGAAGCATAAAAACCTCCTTCTTCAGAAGTTAATTCTCTTTTTATAAAATCCAGCGTTTCTGTAACAATAACTTTGTAATAATCATCTTTGGTAACCTGATATGCTTTTGTATATAAACTGACCAATTGTGCATTATCATACAGCATTTTTTCGAAATGAGGCACTTTCCAATATGCATCAGTTGAGTATCTGGCAAAACCGCCACCAATCTGATCATAAATGCCCCCATCTGCCATTTTGTTTAAGGTAATCAATACTGCTTTCAATGCATCCTGATGACGGGTAATATGATGATAATGCAGCAAATACTGCCAACCAACCGGTATTGGAAATTTTGGAGCATGATTGTGTCCGCCATATATAAAATCAATATTTTTAACCCATCCCGAAAAAACAAACTGTAAGTCTTCAATGGTAAATTCAGGTGTTTCTGTATTTACTATTAAACTATTATCGGATTGCAAACTTTTTGTAAGTTTATATGCCTGGTCTTCTGCTATTTCAGGATTTCCACTGGCCCAATCTGAAACTTTTTCGAGCATATCCAACCATTGTGATGCAGGGAAATAGGTTCCTCCATAAACAGGTCGTCCATCCGGCAAAGCAATACAATTTAACGGCCAACCTCCATTACCAATAAGAATTTGAATGGCATTCATGTAGACCTGATCAATATCGGGTCTTTCCTCCCTGTCAATCTTAATAGAAATGAACCGATCATTCATGAATGCTGCCACTTTTTCGTCTTCAAAACTTTCATGTTCCATCACATGGCACCAATGACAAGCCGCATATCCAATGCTGATGATTAAAAGTTTATTTTCATTTCTGGCTTTGTCCAATGCCTCTTTACCCCAAGGATACCAATCAACAGGATTATGAGCATGTTGTAATAAGTAAGGACTGCTTTCGTGTATAAGATGGTTTGTGAATTTATGTTCCATTGCATTTTTTTGTTTTATAAACTTTGAAACGAGAAAACGGAAATTAATAAACAATGGATTCGAATTAAGGTTTAATTTCTTTTATTCATACCTATTTTTTTTGCTTCATGGACTAAAGCACTAAAAACATGAATAAATTCACTTTTTCTGGATTTTTATTTGACACTGATTATAGTGAATTCTAGATAATATCTTCCTATCTTAGTGATTCCTAATGCGATTTTGATTTCTATCATCATATTTCTTTTTCAATGTTATATCATCTATTTTTTTAAAAAATATCATAAAAAATACCCCAGAAATATTAACTTTGCCACTGTTACAAAAATCTGATTTTAAATTAGTAGAGAAGTTATATGAGAAACAGAAAATTTATCCTTAGCCTTATCGTAATGCTGTTTGCTTATGGATGGGCGAATGCACAGTTTGAATCGCAATTTCGCGGAATCAACCGTGACGGCGTTTACTCAGAAAAAGGATTGATCAAACAATGGCCGGTCGACGGTCCGAAAATCCTGTGGCATTTTGATGAGCTTGGCAAAGGCTTTACTTCTGCTGTTGTTTACAACGATAAAATTATCTCTTCCGGAATGCTTGAAAGTATCGGTTATGTATTTTGTCTGGACCTAAAAGGTAAGCTCATTTGGAAAACCGCTTATGGCACCGAGTGGACTGAATCGTGGCCAGGATGCAGATCTACCCCTACTGTTTTTGACAATAAAATTTATGTCGTCTCCAGCTTTGGAATGGCTGTTTGTATCAACGTTATGGATGGGAAAATTTTGTGGAGTAATGATTTGAATAAAACTTTTGGCGCCACACCCCCAAAATGGGGCATCGTAGAGTCTCCTTTAATTGTAGATGATAAAGTTATTTTTACTACAGGTGGGCCAACACAAAACATGGTTGCTTTAAACAGATTGGATGGGAAAACCATCTGGACTTCACCGGGTGCAGGTGAATTAACTGCATATTGTTCACCCTTGCTCATCTATCACAAAGAAAAAAAAATTATCTGTACCCTTACTGCTAATTCGGTACTTGGTATTGACGCAGTATCCGGAAAAGTATTGTGGTTGTATCCTAAAAAGAACACCTGGTCGGTGCATGCCAATACCCCTCTTTACTACGACGGACATATATATGTGGTCAGCGGATATGGTTCAGGTGGTATTATGCTGAAACTTGCCGATGACGGAAATTCGGTAACTCAGGCCTGGACCAATACAAGCCTGGACAATCAGATGGGAGGTGTGGTATTGCTGAATGGCAATCTATACGGTTCCGGACAGGATAATAAAACCTGGCAATGCATCGACTGGAAGACAGGTATTCTGAAATACCAGACGAATGCCCTGGGAAAAGGTGTTACAATCGCCAATGAAGGTCTTTTGTACTGTTACAGCGACAAAGGTGATTTAGCCCTTGTAAAGCCAACTGAAACTGCTTTTGAAATCATCAGTAAAATCAAAATTACCCTGGGTGCGGATTATCATTGGGCACACCCAGTAATTAAAGATAAAATTTTATATGTTCGTCACGGCAATGCCATGATAGCGTATTCATTGGCTGCTGAATAGTTTAAAACAGGTAAAAAATAATAGTAATGATTTTATATGCATAGAAAAAGCGCAGGAACATTCGTAATTCTTTTTCTTGCTCTAACAGGCATTACTGCTTTTTTATTGTGGTTTGTTTATAATCCTGTAAAAGATTTCAAAGCCAATATACCTGGTTTAGATCACAGACCACCCCGCACCGCAGATACAAACACTGTGGTTCGTATCGGTGAGAATTTTACATTTCTTAAAGCATTCACCTCAACACTTACCGGGAAATGGCCTCATTTCAGGGGGAGCGATTACGATAATATCAACAAGGAAAACATCAAACTCATTGACCGCTTCGGAAAGGAAGGTCCGAAAATACTTTGGAAGGAAGATATGGGCGAAGGCCACGCTGCAGCGGCAATATACAATGGGAAAGTTTATGTGCTGGATTACAACGAAGCCAAAAAAGCGGATGTATTAAAGTGTCTGTCACTCGAAACAGGAGAAGCGCTCTGGCGAAGATCATACAGTGTTCATATCAAGCGAAACCATGGTATTTCAAGAACCATTCCGGCTGTTACAGATAAATACATAGTAAGCATAGGTCCCAAAGGACATGTTATGTGTGTAAATTCTGATAAAGGTGATTTACTTTGGGGAATAGATCTTGAAAAAGACTATGCTGCTGAAATTCCTTTCTGGAATACCGGGCAATGTCCGTTGATTGAAAAAGATATTGCTATTATCGCTCCAGGTGGTACTTCGCTGATGATAGGTGTAGAATGCACTACTGGGAAAGTTATTTGGAAAACACCCAATCCCGACCAATGGAAAATGTCGCATTCATCCATCATGCCCATGACTTTCAATGGGAAAAAGATGTTTGTATATTCTGCCATTGGTGGCATATGTGGTATTTCAGCAGAAGGTAATGATGCAGGAACTGTTTTATGGAAGACCAGTGAGTTTGGACCCAACGTTGTAGCTCCTTCCCCTCTTATACTTAACGATGGCAAAGTATTAATTACAGCAGGTTATGGTGCTGGAGCGATATTGTTACAATTGGTTGCGAATGGTAATGGTTTTAATGCGAAAGTTTTACAAAAGTATTTACCCACCGAAGGAATCGCTTCAGAGCAACAAACCCCCATTTTTTATAAAGGGTTTGTATATGCGATTCTTCCAAAAGACGCTGGAGGATTGCGTGATCAGTTTGTGTGTTGCAATCCGGCCGATTGCAAAAAAATACTTTGGTCCAGCGGAAACAATGACCGTTTTGGATTAGGGCCTTATATAATAGCTGATGGAAAGTTTTATATTCTGAACGATGATGGAACATTAACGATTGCAGAAGCAAATACCTCAAAATTTGTGGTATTGAGTAAGACTAAACTAATGGATGGTCAGGATGCCTGGGGACCCATTGCTATTGCTGATGGCAAGTTAATTCTGAGAGATTCGAAACAGATGATTTGTATTGACATGAGGAAATGAAAATAGGTTATCAACCCGTCGGGTACGAAGTTCCCGACGGGTTGAATAACCAGTTGGTTTCAAATAATTTAAAAAGTAAAACATGGGAAAGAAATTAATCCTATCATTTTTAGTGGTCCTGATTATAGCAATTATAGCATTTATGGTAAACGATTTATTCTTTACTGAAAAAAGTCAGGACAATCCTTATGAATTGCTCACTGATAGTTTAAATAAATTTGACAGCGGTTTGATTTGTTATAATGAAATATATCAAATGAAACTTGAAATGGATGAAATAAATGCTATAGCTATTGATAAAAATGATCATATTATAG
This sequence comes from Bacteroidales bacterium, assembly GCA_038204725.1. Lineage (GTDB taxonomy): Bacteria > Bacteroidota > Bacteroidia > Bacteroidales > JACABE01 > JACABE01. The sequence continues at coordinate 17,540 of JBBRCQ010000035.1, forward strand.
TGGCAGGCAGTAAGTTAATGATTTATAATCCAAATTTTAAAGATGCAAAATCTTACAAACTGGCAGAAATATGCAATAGTCTGGCAGTGAGTCCTAGTAACGTAATATTTTTGGGCATTCAGCATCAGATCGAAGTAAGGGATCTACAGGGGAAATTTCTCAGAAGTTGGAATACAGGGAACAGTGAATCGGTTTTAACAGGAATAGCTGTGGATGATGCAAGTGTTTTTGTTGCAGATGCTGAGGAAAGACTGGTGCATCAATATGATTTAAAAGGAAAATTCATCAATAATCTGGGCGTTCAGGACGATGCAAAAGGAGTTCCAGCCATCGTAATAAGAAGTCCTAACTTTGATGTGGCAATAGGAAGGGATCACGAAATCTGGATTGTAAATCCTGGGATGTATTTACTGGAAGCTTTTGACAAAAAAGGAAATATGAAATCATCATGGGGAAAGCAATCAGACGAAACCGATGGTTTTTGCGGATGTTGCAATCCTACCCATATTGCATTGCTTTCCGATGGTTCTTTTGTAACCAGTGAAAAAGCAATTCCGCGGGTAAAAATATATTCACAAACCGGTGTTTTTTCATGCTTAGTGGTCGGACCTGATCAATTCGACCAAGGCACCAAAGGATTGGATCTCGCTGTGGATTCGAAAAACAGAATTTATGTATTGGATCCTGTAAGGAAGCAAATCAGAATTTTTGAAAAAAAATAAAGCAGACAAAGAAATGGACAGAAGAAACTTTCTCAAAAATATGGCAAGAGGTTCCATCCTTGTTGGTTTGGGTATAATTACCGGTAAGTTATTGTTTGAGGAAAAGACAGCTGATTTTTGCGAATATCATTTTATTTGCAGTAAATGCAAACAACTTTCAGCATGCAAATTGCCTGAGGCTGATAAATTTAAGGAAATCAATCAATTAAACCGTCATATTCAATGAGTGCAGAAAAGGACAATCCTAATATTTCACGACGTGAATTCTTTCGCAAAGGCATGCAATATTCAATATTGCTTGGAGCTGGGGGTTTAGCAGTAGGATTGATTTCAAAGACAGTGACCGGTAAAACGGTATGGCAGATCGACACAAAAAAATGCATACAATGCGGAAGATGTGCCACCAGTTGTGTAAAGAAACCCTCAGCTGTAAAGTGTTTTCATGCATATGACCTTTGTGGATACTGTGATTTATGCGGTGGATTTTTCAAACCGGGCACTAAAAACCTGACCACTGCCGCCGAAAATCAACTTTGTCCTACAGCGGCTATTCAGCGTAAATTCATTGAAGAGCCTTTTTTTGAATATGATATTGTAAACGATTTATGTATAGGCTGCGGCAAATGTGTGAAAGGTTGCGGAGCATTTGGCAACGGATCATTGCAATTACAGATTGATCATAGTTTATGTGATAACTGCAATGAGTGTTCAATAGCCCGCGATTGCCCTTCCAGTGCAATATCCAGAATTGCTTCAACAAATCCGTATCTGATGCTGGGTTTAAGAGATCAAAATCAATGGAAAAACAAACTGTAAAGAGCACACATGAATAAAATAAAATACATAGCAATTTATATTCTGTTGGGTTTACTCACGTTACAGGCTTTCGACGTATCCGCAAAAAACCGTTTCCCAAAACCTGAATTTGAATCAGGACATACCCAGCCTGTGACCATTACACCTGCATCCAGAGCTGTTATCCTGGAATATCTTGATGTAGCCGTTTTACTGCTATCACTTTCTCTGATTACCTGGTTTATTTTGAAAAAGCGTTCCCGAAAAGGGGTTTTTGGGATGTCGGTTTTTGCCATCCTTTATTTTGGATTTTATCGTGAAGGCTGTATTTGTTCGATAGGCGCCATACAAAATGTTACATTGGCGCTCTTTAAAGGCAATTACACCATTCCTCTTACAGCATTTCTGTTTTTTGTAATTCCCGTTGTTTACACAATTTTCTTTGGACGGACTTTTTGTGCAGGCATTTGTCCTCTCGGCGCATTGCAGGATATTGTAGCTTTTCGCCCGATGCCTGTCAAAGCATGGCTTGAAAAAGTGCTGGGGATAATCCCATTTATTTATCTTGCTTTAGCTATTTTATATGCCGCCACAGCTACCGATTTTATAATCTGTCGTTACGATCCATTTGTTGGATTTTTCAGGCTGGATGCAAGTTTTTCAATGTTTATCATAGGCGGATTTTTCCTTTTGATTGGAATCTTTATCGCCCGCCCCTATTGTCGTTTTTTATGTCCGTATGGTGCGTTGTTAAATATTGTAAGCCGTTTTTCGTTCAAACACATGAGCATTACGCCTGCAGCATGTATTAATTGTAAACTATGCGAAAATGCCTGTCCTTTTGGCGCAATAAATATACCGGTAACGATAAAAGAAAAAGAAAAAACAGAGGTGGTTGTCCAACGTTATATACTGTTAAGCATAATCGTTCCTGTTTTGGTTTTTTCGGGAGGCTATATTGCTTCAAATTTTCATAAAAACCTGGCCATGGTTCATCCCAAAGTGAAACTGGCCAATGAAACCGTGAACAATACAAATTATGGAGTCGTAGGAAAGGAAGCCCTTGAAATTACTGCATTTAAATCATCCGGTCAAACCATTGAACAGCTTTACGCAGAAGCTGCTTCAATTGTTGATGAATTCTATATGGGCAGCTGGTTTTTGGGTGGATTTATCGGATTGGTATTTGGATTGACATTGATTGGTTTATCTGTGTTTAAATATCACCCGGATTACAGTCCAAACAAGGCAACTTGCCTTAGTTGCGCAAGATGTATGAAATATTGTCCCGTTTTACCTGAAAAAAAATGATAAAAGAAAGCATTCAAACAAATTTAAAAGTCCGTTTCTGGAGATCCATACTGATAATTGCAGGTGTATTTTCATTTGCGGTTTGCATTTTGATGATTGCCAATTATTTTCAGCTGAACAGCTCTGATCCTGTAAATACCGGGGTTATTAATACTTTGGTTGAAAGATTAAATAAAACACCTGACGATCAGGCACTCAGAAATGAAATCAGAGAGATGGATCTGCTGGCCAGAAAAGCATATTTTACAACACAATGGCAAATAAGATTTGGTGGATATCTGTTCCTCACAGCAATTATTATTATGGTAATTGCTGTATTGATGATGGATGCACTCAATAAAAAAATCCTGTCGGTTACCTTAATAAAAAACGAAAAATTACCGGAGACTCAAAAAACTGCCAGGAAATGGACTGCAATTGTTGGAATTGCACTGGCTCTTGTTACATTGATTTTTGCATTTCTGTCGCATAAAGATTTAGAAAATAAGTTTTCACAGCAACTGCTTTCAGAAAACAATCTGAATGTAACCGATACAACACAAATTATTACCAGTCAGTCACCTCAGCAGGATACTTCTGTTGCAGATACAGTCCAGGTAGCAACTACGACTGAGTTTCCCTCTCCGGCAATGAAAAGCAATTTTCCTTCCTTCCGTGGAGCAGGCGGAAACGGGATTGCTTATCAGAAAAACATTCCTGTAAACTGGGATGGAGTGCGTGGCAAAAATATCAGGTGGAAAACCGGAATTCCACTTCCCGGATACAATTCGCCGGTTGTGTGGGGAGCATTTGTTTTTTTAAGTGGAGCGGATGGCTCCAAACAGAAAGTGTATTGCTTCGATAAGAATTCCGGGAAAATACGTTGGGCTGCAGATGTCAATGCGATTAAGGGCTCCCCTTCAAAATCGCCAAAAGTTAGTGACAATACAGGTTATTCAGCCCCCACTGTTACAACAGACGGAGAAAAAGTATATGCCATTTTTGCAAGCGGTGATATTATTGCATTGGACATGAATGGCAAAAAAGTATGGGCAAGAAATATCGGAGTTCCGGTGAATCATTATGGGCATTCTTCTTCATTGATGTTAGTTGATAATAAATTAATTGTTCAATACGATCAGAATAAATCGGCTCATCTTTATGCACTTTCTACCCAAACGGGAGAAACTGTATGGACTACCCCGCGGAAAGTAAAAATATCATGGGCTTCACCTGTTATTGTAAATACCGGCTCCAGGGTTGAAATTCTATTGATTGCAGAACCATTTGTTGCTTCTTACGATCCGTTAACCGGAAAAGAACTCTGGAAAATAGAATGCACTTCCGGTGAAGTAGGTCCTTCTGTCGCTTATGCCAATGGTATTGTGTTTGCATTGAATGATTATGCAAAATTAGTAGCCATTCAAATTGGAGCTCAACCTAAAATTCTTTGGGAAAACAACGATTATTTGTCAGATGTTCCCAGTCCCGTGGCTACGGATAAATATCTTTTTGTAGTTACAAGCTATGGCGAAGTGGCCTGCTACAACCCCAAAACCGGAGACAAATATTGGAACCATGATTTTGCGTCTCCAACTTATTCTTCACCCATAATAGCAGGAGGGAACGTATATTTGCTGGATAAAAAAGGCACAATGCACATTTTTAAAGCTGATAAAAATTTTACACTGATAGGAGAACCTGTAATAGGAGAGCAATCATTTTGTACCCCTGCATTTGCGAATGGCAGTATTTTTATCCGTGCAGGAAATAATCTTTATTGTATTGGAAAATAAAGGAATGAGTAAAGAAATAATAGATATTGTTGATAAAATCGTCGCTGAAAAAGGAACAGCTGTTAATAGGGTTATTCCTATTCTTCAGGCTATTCAGCTGGAATTTAATTATTTGCCTGAAGTAGCCTTGGAAAGGGTTTGTGAAATTACAGACATCACTCCTTCACGTATTTACAGTGTATCTACCTTTTATTCACAGTTCAGGCGTCAACAGGTAGGAAAACATATCATTCATGTTTGTGTAGGAACTGCTTGTCATGTTAAAGGCGCCATGCTTGTATACGATGCTTTCAGAAGAGAACTGAAACTGGAAGATGGTTGTGATACAGATGCAGAAGGTTTATTTACAGTTTTACAGGTTGCCTGCCTGGGTTGTTGTACAATTGCACCTGTAATCCAGATAGATGATATTACTTATGGAAACCTTACAACTGAGAAAGTTCCAGAAGTACTGCAGGATTTTGTAAATACAAAAAACCATCCCTACATAAACCGGAAAAAGCATTTGCTGGACAATGCAGTTGTAAAGGGAGAAATCAGGATTGGTCTTGGTTCCTGTTGTGTTGCCAGTGGAAGTTCTGATGTAAAAGCTGAATTGGAAAAGACATTGAACAACAACAGCATTAATGTCAATGTAAAGCAGGTGGGTTGTGTAGGTATTTGCAATCAGGTTCCCATGATGGAAATCATTAAAGAAGGCGAAGTTTCCACCATTTACACAAAAATACAGCCAGATGAAGTCAGAAAAATAGTATTGAGACATTTTAAACCTGACAGTTTTTTAACCGGATTCAGGAATCGCATTTACAATTTTATTGAAGATGTTGCCATAGAGGATATACCAGTATCTACTCAAAAATATTCAATTGAAAAAAGGGATACTCCTGTTTCGGAATTTTTGAACAGTCAAATAAATATAGCGACCGAACACAGAGGAATCATAAAACCATTGGATATAGAGGAGTATATGAATCTTGGCGGATTCAGTGCACTAAAAAAATGCCTGAAAGAGTTGCGTCCCGAAGAAATTATAGATGAAATTAAACTCAGTGGTTTAAGGGGAAGAGGAGGTGGCGGTTTTCCTACGGGTATAAAGTGGGAAAAAGTTAAGAATGCAGGAAATGAAGAAAAATTTGTAATCTGCAATGGAGATGAAGGTGATCCCGGTGCTTTTATGGATCGTATGCTGCTCGAATCCTACCCTTTCAGAATCATTGAAGGAATGATGATTGCAGCCTATGCTGTGGGTGCAACCCTTGGAATATTTTACATACGCGCAGAATATAAGCTTGCGGTCAGACAAATCACCACTGCATTGGAAATCTGTCGTCAAAACGACTTATTGGGAACAGCTATTCTGAAAAGTAATTTTTCTTTTGATATCAGTTTATTTGAAGGAGCGGGTGCTTTTATCTGCGGCGAAGAATCCGCTTTAATTCAATCGGTTGAAGGAAACAGAGGATTTCCTACTTTGCGACCGCCATATCCCTCTGAAAATGGGTTGTGGGGAAAACCAACTTTAATAAATAACGCTGAAACACTTTCTCTGGTTTCATGGATTTTCAGAAACAGTGCAGGTGAATTCAATAAAATCGGTACAGCAAACAGCAAGGGAACAAAAGTTTTTGCCCTTGCCGGGAAAGTAAATCGAGGAGGTCTTATTGAGGTACCCATGGGTACTACCATTCAACAAATTGTGGAAGAAATCGGAGGTGGAATTGCCGGAGGAAAAGCCTTTAAAGCAGTGCAAATCGGAGGCCCTTCGGGTGGTTGCATTCCGGCTTCTATGGCTGATATTCCCATAGATTACGAATCATTATCCCATGCAGGAGCCATGATGGGATCCGGAGGACTTGTCGTATTAGATGAAACAGATTGCATGGTCGATATTTCGAGGTTTTTTCTTTCTTTTACCCAAGATCAGTCCTGCGGAAAATGTACATTCTGTAGAATCGGAACCAGGAAAATGCTCGAAATTTTAAATAAAATATGCAGCGGGAAAGGCAAACTCGAAGATATTGATCATCTGGAACAATTGGCATTGAAGACCAAGAAGGGAAGTTTATGTGGATTGGGTAAATCCGCTCCAAATCCTGTACTTTCAACACTCCGGTATTACCGGAATGAATATGAAGCCCATATTCATGGCTATTGCCCGACCGGTAAGTGTAAAGACATGATTCAGTATGAAATCTCGGAAGATTGTATAGGTTGTACAAAATGTGCACAAAGATGCCCCGCCGATGCCATTGAAGCGAAACCACACGAAATCCATGTTATTGATAAAGAGAAATGCATAAAGTGCGATATTTGCAAACAGATTTGTCCAACCAATGCAGTTATTACAATATAAATGATAGAATTAAAAATAGATAATCATGAAATTACGGTTCCCGTTGGAACTACACTTCTCAAAGCTGCAGAGAAGGAAGGCATTGTGATTCCAACGATGTGCTTTGATGAGTCGGTTCCAAATCATGCTTCCTGCATGGTTTGTGCTGTTAAAAACAATATCACCGGTGAATATATTCCATCCTGCGAAACAAAAGCTCAACAAGGAATGGACATTAGCTGCAATTCACATAAAGTTATTGAATTCAGAAAAGATGCCCTGGAATTGTTGTTAAGTGATCATGTTGGCGATTGTGAAGCCCCTTGTAGAATCAGTTGTCCGGCATTTATGGATATCCCACAAATGAACCGTCTGATTGCCAAAGGAGATTTTACCAAAGCACTAAAAGTTGTAAAAGAAGAAATCTCTCTTCCTTTGATACTCAGCTATATTTGTGCTGCTCCCTGCGAAAATGCTTGCAGGAGAAAGCAAATGGAAGGAGCAGTTTCTATTTGCCAGTTAAAGAAATTTGTTGCTTTAAACGACCTTACAACGACTCATTTTTATTTACCGGGAAAAAAAATAAAAACAGACAAAAAAGTTGCAATCATAGGAACTGGAATGGCCGGACTTTCAGCTGCTTTTCATTTGATGAAACTGGGACATTCCTGCATGCTTTTTGAGAAAAACGAAAAAGCAGGAGGAGCACTTCTACATTTACCGGAAGATGAGCTACCAAATGAAGTGTTGGATTTCGAAATTGAAATTCTCAAACAATATGGAGCTGAGTTCCGGTTTGATTCCTTTGTGGAAATTGAACAAATTAAAAATGATTTTGATGCCGTAATTATTGCGACCGGAGAAAATACAAACTCATCAGCTATACTTTTAAACGAAGATGATTTTTCAAGCAATCAAAAAGGAATATTTGCATGTGGTTCAGTGATCCGTACTGTGAAAATGGCAGTAAAAGTTGTTGCTCAGGGAAAGCATGCAGCCTACGCTGTTGATACATTTTTGTCAGGGAAAATTCCGCAACCTCCAAAAAAACTATTCAACTCCAGGTTTGTTAAACTGGATAAGGTTGAGATTATTGAATACCTTAAAGAATCATCTACCGCCAAAAGAAATGAACCGGCAAACGGATATCTTCAGGGTTTTAATAAGGAAGAAGCTATGGCAGAAGCAAAACGCTGCCTCAGATGCGATTGTCGCAAATCCCGCACTTGCAAGCTCAGAATTCATGCTGACGCATATAAAGTCAATCAACTGAAATATAAGTTTGGAGAAAGGAAATCCATACGGAAATATTTTCAGCAGGAAATACTGGTCTATGAACCGGAAAAGTGTATTAAATGTGGGCTTTGTATAGAAATTGTAAGTAAAAAACAAGAACTAACAGGTCTTGCATATATTGGACGCGGTTTCGATATGCACATAGCAGTTCCGTTTAGCAAAACCTTACAACAAGCCATTGCAAATGCTGCCACTGAATGCATTAAAGTGTGTCCTACAGGCGCTCTTTCTGATTTCTATGGGGAAGATGAATTTAAACCCAATGAACAATGAGATGGAAAAATATAATAACATTTCTTCTTTTACTTCTGCTCTCTGCATCAGTGCATGCGCAGGACAGCTGGCCTTCATTTCGCGGGAATCAGGCCTTGACAGGATTTGCAAATACACTTCCTTTAAAATCATATAAATTACTGTGGACTTTCAAAACTAAAGACAAAATTAAATCATCACCGGTAATAGCAAAAGAGAGTATTTATATAGGCTCTGATGACGGATATTTGTATTCTTTATCAAAATCGGGTAAGCTCAACTGGAAGTTTAAAGCAGGAACATCTATAGAAGCTTCACCTATTTTGCTTGACAATACTGTCTTTTTTGGTTCCATAGAAGGAAATTTATTTGCCCTCGATGCTAAAACAGGAAAACAGAAATGGAAATACAAAACCGAAGGTCAGATTTCAGGGGCTTCCAATTGGGTGTTGGGTCCTGATAAAAATCAAAAAAGAATTATTACCGGAAGTTATGATTATAATCTACACTGTGTGGATGCTTCCAACGGGAAAGTAATTTGGAAATATGAATCCAGCAATTTTATTAACGGAACCGCTGCTATTTCAAAAACGACAGCTGCCTTTGGCGGATGTGATGGATTTTTGCATCTGATTGATGTAAATACTGGAAAAGAAACGGCCAAAATTAATATCAATAATTACATTGCATCTTCTGCTGCCATAGATGCCAACCGTGCATATTTCGGCAATTATGACGGAGAGTTTTTTTGCATTGACCTCATCACTAAAAAACAAATATGGAAGTATGAGGGAGGTGGTACTTTTACTTCTTCACCTGCAGTTTATGACAAATATGTTGTCATTACTTCCCAGGACAAAAAAGTGTATTGTTTAAACAAAGCGGATGGAAAAATAATATGGAACTTCCCTACTTTGCAGAAAATAGAAGGTTCTCCGGTAATTGCTCTAAATACTGTGATAGTTGCATCCGGTGATGGCCGGCTTTATATCCTGGATTTGAAAACCGGAAAAAAATTATGGTCTTACGAAATCGGAAGTCCGGTTTTATCCACTCCTGCTGTTATCAATAATTATATAATTGTGGGAGCCAGCGATGGAAAAGTTTATGTTTTTGGTAAATAAAATGAATTTAAACACATGAAAATAACCTATATTGTTCCCGGATTTGGAGGAAGTTTTTACTGCGGAAACTGTTTGCGCGACAGTGCTTTTTCAAAAGCCCTGAAAGAGCAGGGTCACGATTCTGTAACTTTGCCGTTGTATTTGCCTCATTCCATTGAAGAATTTGCACACCAGACGGATGTACCTGTTTTTTACGGAGCTGTAAACATTTACCTGAAACAGAACTTTAAAATGTTTAGGAAAATGCCCTACTGGATGTATAAATTCTTCAATATGCCTTTTATATTGAAATTTGCAGCCAGTAAATCCGGTTCAACCAGGGCCGAAGGGTTGGAAGAAATGACAATTTCTATGCTTCAGGGTGCTGACGGATTTCAAAAAGAGGAACTGGATCAATTGATATATTTCTTAAAACATCACGAAAAACCTGATGTAGTTCATCTTTCAAATGCTTTACTCCTGGGTTTGGCAGCAAAAATCAAGCAAGAAGTCAATGTGCCGGTTTTTTGTACGTTGCAGGATGAAGATGTATGGATCAATGCCATGAATGAACAATACAAGCCCGGATTGTGGCAGTTAATGAGCGAAAAGGCAAAGGATGTCGATGGGTTTATTGCTGTCAGTGAGTATTTTAAAGGCATCATGCAACATTATATGAATATTCCGGATGCCAAAATTAAGGTTATTCATCTTGGCGTGAATCCCGAATTTTATACTGCTCAAATCCCTGCTCAAAACCCGGCTGCAATAGGGTTTTTATCGAGGATGAACGAAGGAAACGGACTTGAAATTCTGGTCGATGCGTTTATTAATCTTAAAAAGAATACTCAGTTTGACAATCTCAAACTAATACTTACCGGAGGGAAAACCTCAGACGATGATAAGTTTATTGATAAACAAATTAGAAAATTAAAAAAGGCCAATGTATTTCATTATGTTGAAATTGTAGCTGATTTCAGAACTTCAGTATTGAATGATTTTTTTAAACAAATCAGCGTATTGTCAGTACCGGTTCTAAACGGTGAAGCTTTTGGCTTGTATCTATTGGAAGCACTTGCATCCGGTATTCCAATTGTTCAGCCCGACCTTGCAGCCTTTCCGGAAATTGCAGCGATTTCTAAAGCAGGGGTTGTGTATCATCCCAATAATGCCGATGCATTGGCTGATAAACTGGCTGAAGTATTATCAGATCTGGAAAAGCTTCATCAAATGAGTTTTAATGGTAGAAAAGCCGTTGAAGAAAATTTTAATCTAAAGAAATCAACTGCAAAACTGGTTGAAATCTATCAGGCCGTTCTCTCTTCAAGAGACAATTAATCATAATCTAAACCTGCAAATAAAATATCAATGATCATCCAATTAGAAAACATTTTTAAAAGCTACAGTAATAATTCAGGTTCACCTCAAAGAGCTGTTTTAGAAGGAATTTCCCTTACTATAAATACCAACGATTCAATTGCTATTGTAGGTCCTTCTGGATCCGGAAAAAGCACTTTGCTGAATATGATAGGGACATTGGATAAACCTTCTTCAGGAATTATCAGCATTGAACATGAGGATATTTCAAAACTAAACGATTTAAAACTGGCAGAAATCCGCAATCAGAAAATCGGGTTTGTTTTTCAGTTGCATCATCTTTTACCACAGTTAAATCTTATTGAAAATGTACTGCTGCCTTCCCTGATTATTAAAGATAAAAAACTCAGGGATTCCGCTTATTCCAGGGCCATGGACTTGCTGAAAAAAGTAGGATTGGAAGATAAAATCAAACAGTATCCCGGACAGCTTTCGGGTGGTGAATGTCAGCGCACAGCAGTTGTGAGAGCATTGATAAATAAACCCGATATAATTCTGGCTGACGAACCCACCGGTTCTTTAGATCAGGAATCTGCCGAACAAATTGGTGAGCTTTTATCCAACATCCATAAAGAGCAGAATATAACACTGGTAATAGTAACTCATTCTACGGAACTGGCTGCTAAAATGGACATTCGGTATACGCTGAAGAATGGAAAACTGGCAAAATAAGAATTTGAATTCAATAAAAGATGTAAACAGAATGTCAATGCTAAACTATATATTAAAATCTTTTCTTTTTTTTAAAAAGCAACATTTAGCTGTATTGCTGGGAACCATTATTACTACGGCAGTATTAACAGGAGCTTTAATTGTAGGCGATTCGGTAAAATATAGTTTGAGTAAGATGGTAGAAGCCAGATTGGGCAATGTTCAATATGCATTACAAACCAACGACCGATTTGTAAGAGCAAAACTTGCCAATGACATTTCAGAAAAACTGGATGTAAAATCGGCTGCCATTTTATTGCTGGAAGGAGTGACATCCAACCCCGAAAATGAATTCAGAATTAATAAAACCCAGGTTGTTGGCATTGACTCCGCTTTCTGGACTATTTCGGATAAGAAAATGCCGGAATTAAGGGAGGATGAAGCCATCATCAGTTCGAATACAGCTGAAAAACTAAAGCTAAAAATCAATGATGATATCATTCTCAGAGTAGAAAAGTTGAGTATCATTCCATTGAATTCCCCATTCAGCAACCAGGAAGTGCCTTCAGTTTCTCTCAGGTTGAAAATTAAAGCCATTGCTGACAATAATACATTGGGCAAATTTAGCCTGAAAAGCAATCAGATTGCACCTTACAATGTTTTTGTCTCAAGAGAATATCTGAGTAATAAAATGGATATTTATGGGCTTGCAAATGTTGTCCTCGTTACAGGAGAGAATGGATCAGCTATGAATACCAAAATACTCAGCAATACTATTTCTGAAGTCTGGCAATTAAAAGATGCCGGACTTGAAATCAACAAAATGGATACTGAGGGTAATTTCGAAATTACTTCAGACAGAATATTTATTGATCACCAAATAGCAGCCCCCATTTTAGAAAATAAATTCAGGTTTAAAACCATTCTTTCTTACCTGGTTAATTCCATCCGTTTAAAAGAGAAATCAACTCCCTATTCATTTGTTACTGCAGTTTCGGAAAATTATTCCGGGAAAAAATTAAAAGATGAAGACATCATTATTAATGAATGGTTGGCTGAGGATTTAAAAGCTAAAGCAGGAGACACAGTGACTTTGACCTATTTTATAATAGATTCACTGAGAAATCTGAAGACAGACAGTAGTCGTTTTGTTGTAAAAGAGATTATACCAACACAAGATCCACTGATGAACCGCTCTCTTATGCCAAAATTTCCAGGTTTTGCTAAAGCAGTCAGTTGTATGGAATGGAACACCAATCTTCCCATAGACCTTGATAAAATCCGTGATAAAGACGAAGCATATTGGAATGAATTCAGAGGTACTCCAAAAGCTATGATTTCAATAGCGGCCGGAAAAATGCTATGGCATAATAATTTTGGTGATTATACAGCTATTCGTTTTAACGATTCAGTTTTTAGATCAGCATCTATTGCAGGAAAACCGAATAAGGAAATTTTAAATTTACTGAATCCACAAGATTTAAACCTTTCTTTTGTGGATATTAAAACCGGTGGGATTCATGCTGCAGAAAATGGTGTAAATTTTGGAGAACTGTTTATAAGCCTTAGTTTCTTTGTCATTCTAGCAGGAATCATATTGACTGTTCTACTTTATTTATTGAACCTACAATCCCGGAAACAGGAAATTGGTTTGCTGATAAGTATGGGTTTTAGCAGAAAAAAAATTATGAACCTTCAGATTTATGAAAGCACCCTTACTATATTATTTGGAAGTATTCTGGGTGTTTTAACCGGAATATTATACAATTACGGATTGATGGCTGCCATTAATTCTGTCTGGAATGATATTGTAAGAACTCCAATGCTGGATATTACCTTAAAACCAATGACATTATTAACCGGACTATTAAGTGGTTTCGAAATTTCTATGATTTCAATTTATGTTGTCACTTACTTTAATCTCAGGAAAACAGCCATTGGATTGATAAACAATAATTTTCAATCGTTACTATCAATTAGAAATAGGAAAAAAGGGCTGAGACTTGGTTTGATGATAATAGGCTTTGGTGGTTCTTTGGGTTTACTTTTATATTCAGTTTTAACTTCTGTTGATTACAATGCCGGATTATTTCTACTATCCGGAGGTGTATTTATGATGGCTTGCTGGATATTTACCGGCACAATGATTACACAACAACAAAACCATGATTCGGCAATACATGGCTTGGCAAATCTTGCCTTTAAGAATGCTTCCAGAAACAGAAACAGAAGCTTAACGATAGTATTGTTACTTTCTTTAGGGGTTTTTGCAGTTATTATTACAGGAGCCAACCGTAAAACATTTTACGGTACCGAAAATAAGAATCAATCGGGAACCGGAGGTTATACTTTTTGGGCAGAATCAAGTGTTCCCATGGATATTGATTTAAATACTGTTCAAGGAAAAGAAAAAGCGGGAATTACCAATGATATGATAATGAACAACGTTGAGTTTATTCAGCTATTGTCGCTGAACGGAGACGATGCAAGCTGCCTCAACCTGAACCAGGTTGAGAAGCCCAGAATCATAGGGGTGAATCCGGTTTTGTTTGATCAACGCAATTCATTTTCATTCAAAACCCTGAAAACAAACGTTGACGGTGACAATCCATGGCTGGAGCTCAATAAATCTTATGGAAATAATGTAATTCCGGCTTTTGCCGATCAAACCGTTATTACATGGGGAATCATGAAAAAAATTGGTGATACTTTGATGTATGTTAATGAAAATGGAAAGAAATTATATTTGGTTTTAGCCGGGGGATTGAATGCATCTGTTTTCCAGGGAAATATTCTGATTGCCGAAAAATATTTTAAAGAAAACTTTCCTTCGGTGAGTGGTTCCAAATTAATGTTGGTGGATGCTGCTGAAGATAAACCAGACGCAGTATCTAAGTTATTAAATAATAATTTTAAGGATTTTGGCATAGAAATCACCAAAACAAATGAAAAGCTTAGTCAGTTTAATTCAATAACCAATACTTACTTATCTGTATTTATGATATTAGGTGGATTGGGCCTTATCATTGGAACTATTGGCATAGGAATTATTTTATTCAGAAACCTGATTGACAGAAAGCAGGAGATTGGTATGTTGATGGCACTGGGATTTTCAAAACAAAAAATATTCAACTTGATTTTTTACGAAAATCTTTTCTTAATCATTATTGGAATAACAATTGGACTGATGTCTGCATTCATTGGAATTCTACCGTCTTTTATATCCGGAAGTTTTCATATTCCGGATGCTTATTTTATTTTATTTTTGTTGATAATAATTTTTACAAATGCATTATTATGGATATATTTGCCCATAAAAAATGCTTTAAATGAAAACATAATTACTTCTTTACGAAATGAATAAACATAATAATTATTGACAGATGAAAAAATTATTCTTTTTAATACTGATTTTGTTCTTTTACTCATTTACTGAATTGGCCCTGAAATTTGATGGTCCTGAAATTTCACAATGGAGAGGTGAACACCGTGACGGAAAATATAATGATACCGGATTGCTAAAATCGTGGCCCGAAATTGGTCCTGCATTGCTGTGGTTCAATGATAGTATTGGAAATGGTTATGGCTCACCATCCATTACTTCTGATCGTGTGTATGTGCAGGGTGAAATTGACAGTAGCGGTTACTTATTTGCATTTGATTTAAAAGGAAAGTTGCTCTGGAAATCATATTATGGCAAAGAATGGATGGAGAATTTTACGGGCTCCCGTTCAACACCGACAGTTATAGAAGATTTAATTTACATATGTTCCGGACTTGGTGAGATCGTCTGTTTCGAAAAAGAAAATGGGACCAAAAAGTGGTCTAAAAATATGATAACTGATTATAACGGGAAAAATAATCGTTTTGGATATTCAGAATCCCTTTTAATTGATGAAAATACTTTATATGCTACTCCCGGGGGAAATGACACGAATATAATTGCATTGAACCGGTTTAACGGTGATCTGATCTGGATTGGGAAAGGGAAAAGTCAAATCAGCGCCTTTTGTTCTCCATTGCTTATTAATCTACCTAACCGGAAATTAATCGTTACTTTTTCTTTTTCCGAGTTTATGGCAATTGATGCTAAAGATGGTAGCCTTTTATGGTCGCAACCTCAGGATACTTCCTGTGACATACACGCAAATACAGCTATATACGAAAATGGATGCATCTATTATGCTGCCGGTTGTGGAAACGGACTGGTTAAACTTTTAATATCTGAGGATGGCACTAAAATGCAAGAAGCCTGGAGAAATAAAGCTCATATCAATTATTTCAGTGGTATTGTCAAAATAAATGATAAAATTTTTGCTGCCTGTGAGAAAAAAAACAAATGGCTTTCGGTAGATGCAACTTCGGGGAAAATCATTGATTCTTTAGACTTTAAGAAAGGAGTCACTATTTATGCTGACAGTATGTTGTATTGTTATAACGACAAGGGACAATTAGGTTTGGTAAATCCTTTTGCTGATAAGATGAAACTGATAAGTAGTTTCAAGATTACCAAAGGAACGAAAGAACATTTTTCTCATCCGGCTATTAAAAACGGATACTTGTTCATAAGACATGGACAATCGCTTATGGTATATAATATCCGGAAAACGAAAAACATTTAAAAGTAATTTTAAGACACTTTGATTGCTATAATTTGCAGAATTAAAATTCGGTTATATGACAATGAAATAAATGTTAATGAATTCTCAGCTTCAGGTTAAAGGATGTTGACTTCAAAGCATTCCATCATTTCCTGAGATCCGTCCTGCTGAATGTCTTCAATAAAATAAAAAGGTCTCTGTAAATTTTACAGAGACTTTTTTCTATACTCATTTAGCACTGAAATAAAAGATTCATCATAAGCAATGAATGTATTTATTGAATAAGAATTTTCTTGGTATAAACCGTATTTTCAGCATAAATTTTCACGAAATAAATTCCGGATGGATGATTACTTATATCAATTGCTGTATTTTGACCATGAATGTTTGATTGCAGGATCTTTTCACCCATCAGATTAAAAATTTCAACCTTTTCATTACTTTTTATTTTCGATGTAATCAGAAATTTTCCATCGGAAGGATTGGGAAATAAAGCTACAGCAGAAGAAGGGGCATTTTCATGAATTCCTACAATGGTTATATTATAGCAGGACGACGTATCAGAACAACCATTGATGGTAACAACCACAGCATAGTCCCCTGTCACAGTTGGTGTAAAGCTCTGATTGGTTTGTCCGGGAACAGGTAAATTACTGTTGCAATCCAACCATACATAATTAGCAGCTGCTACAACAGCCGTTATTGAATTCCCTGAAACAAAAACAGAAGTATCAACCAGATTGAGAAATATGCTCTTTGTTTGTGCTACCGACGTTCCGCAAGCATTATTTGCCATAACCGAAATGTTTCCACTTGAAGATCCAGCTACTACATTGATAGAATTTGTAATTGAAGTCCCTGTCCATCCAAGTGGCAACATCCAGGTATATGATACGGCTCCTGTTACCGGTAAAATGCTGTAAAAATTTAAGGTTTCTGCACATACCGAATCGGATCCACTGATAATACCGGGTTGTGCAAGTGGTGTATTTATAGAAATACCTAATAAACGTTGGATGGATGAACCACAGTTATTATTGGCAGTTACTGATATATTCCCAGATATTGAACCTGCAATAGCATTGATGATATTTGTAATTGAATTACCGGTCCAGCCAACAGGTAAATTCCATGTATAAGAAGTTGCACCTGTTACTGGTGTTACACTATAAGTATTGGAAGAATCTTGACAAACTGAAGCATTGCCAATGATAGCCGAAGGTTGAGCAGGTGCTGTATTCACTGTAACATTAAGTATTCGAAGGGTAGACGGACCACATGTATTGTTTGCGGATATTGTAACATTTCCACTAGTGGTTGATGCTGTTGCCAGAATAGTAGTAGTGGTTGATGTACCTGTCCATCCTCCCGGCAAATTCCAGGTATAAGATGTAGCACCTGTAACAGTATTTATACTGTAGGTATTTGAAGTACCGGAGCAAATCGGATTATTACCTGTAATAGCTCCCGGTTGTGCAGGTGGTGTGTTAACGGCAACATTTAAAGTCCTTACCGGGGAAGGGCCACAGGCATTGTTGGCGGCTACCGAAATATTACCGGCTAATATCCCTGCCACAGCAATTATAGAGTTTGTATTAGAGTTACCTGTCCATCCACCGGGCAATGTCCAAATATAAGATGTAGCTCCCGCTACCGCAGTTACACTATAGGTATTCGTACTACCGGAACAAACAGTGGCATTCCCACTGATAATACCAGGCTGTGTAGGAATAGTACAATTTTGAACAATAACAATTCCTTTCATTCCCATAGAAGCGTGGGCTTCACAAACATAATAATGAGTACCAACGCTCAGTTGAGCCGGAAAAACCATCCCTCCTCCAAAAGGAGTTTGGAATCCTCCGGAAAGCGGTGTATTGTCATTAATATTCCAGGTTGCCAGACTCACCTCAGCTGCATTGTGTTCTGATGTTACGTTAAAATCAACAGTGTCACCAAAAACAATAGTGATTGTTGCAGGTGAAAATGTAAATCCCGAATTAGTAACTGTCCAAATTGTAGAGAAACCTTTCAGACTTATGACAAATAATAATAACGAAAATATAATTTTTGTTCTCATGTTTTTTAGTTTTTAAATTTAATACTTGTTTGATTTTAAAATATGTTTTTTATTGACAGTAAACCTTCTATTTTAAAAGCATCAACGCTTTTCCTCAACCTAAAGACATTTGTCAAACGTAAAACTTATTATCAATTGATTCATTCTTTAATTACTTTTATGGCAATCAGATAATTCGCTGACTTATTTCAGTAATCAAATGTAAAATGTATATTTAAGATTAGTATACAGATTTAAAAGTTAATAAAAAACAAATATAATAAGTTTATGTTCAACTATTTCCCTTTTTTAACTAACCCTATTTGGATTGATCATAAATAATGATACGTTCACTTACAATGAAAGAAATTTAGAATTATTTACAAAATATTATAGCTTCTTTTTTACAAAATCAAAGAAATTGCAGATTGTAACTATCTGAACTTATTTTGATTATATGTTTGTATGCATTATTTAAAAGATTTCCTCCTGTTTAATTATAAAATGAGGTTTTGAACGATACAAAAATTACTTTATAAACGTAACTCCAATAAAAACAGGAGTTTCCATAATATATTTTACTACATTTATTGATTTCACTAATCAATTCATGTACGCTCTTTATAAAGTTATTAGAATCAGTTATAGCTTTGATTAATTTAAAATTATCTAATATTTAAACTTTTGGAATTCTTTTTAAGAATGGAATTTTAATTGAAACCAAATATAAGTATTATTATCGAATGATTATTTTTTTAGTTAGCATCGACTGTCCTGAATCTATTTTTATAAAATAAATGCCTTTTGGCTGATGGCTCATATCAATTTCTGAGATAAAGTCTGTGATTACCGGTTGAACAACCTTTTGCCCAAGCAGGTTATAAATATCAATTGTAAAATTATCAAATTGTTCAGATCCATTAATTATAAATTGGAACTTCCCATTTGAAGGATTTGGACAAACCAGTATATTTGCATTTGAAAGATTTTCTTTGAGATTTAAAGGATTCTGAACGATAATTATTCCTTTCATTCCCATCGGAATATGGTTTTCACAGATATAATAATGAGTTCCTAGACTCAATTGAGTAGGCAAAACGATACCACCACCAAAAGCAGTTTTAAATCCACCGGGCAATAATGAACTGCCATTGGAATTCCATGTCGATAAGCTTACCTCAGCAGCATCATGAATAGATTCAATATTAAAAACAACAGTATCACCAAGCGTAATTGTTAGAGTGCCAGGTGTAAAAGTTTCTCCAGTATTACTCACAGTCCATACTGTACAAATTCCTTTTAAACTTACAAAGATCAAGAATAAAATAAGGGTAATTTTTGTTTTCATTTTTATATAAATTTAAGTCCTCCTACTCATATGGCTTTTCAGTGCCGCCCCGTTTTTTATATGGTTTCTGGCCTCCACTTTCATTTGAGAATTATGTTTAATAGGATTTAAATACAATTTTGAATCTCTTTATCCTTACTCAAATGATTATTGAATTTTTAATGTGAATAAATTGAATGTGAATTTGAATAATAAACAACTTTTTGATATTTTATGTTTAAATCAAATCCATTGTTATAACAAAAAAAACAATTACAATACATTTATGTTTAATACTTATAAAAGATAGGAGTCAATCCTTTTCTAGCAATCATTAACCTTTTTATGTTTTATTTAATATTTGTTTCTTTCAAAAAATCAGACTGAGAAAAGTCAATGAAAAATTTTATCTTTTTTATAGTATTAAGCAGGATAAATATTCCATTTTTTATTTCTTTTCCTATAACAGCTTTTGTACAAAATGTAAATTAAAAAATTATTTTCTCATTGTTTTTCAATATTTTACGTTAAATTTTTGCTCAAATACAGTTAAAGTATCATTTAATTACAATTAATGAATCTTAAATTTAACAATTACAATACGAAACTTATTATATTGAAGTCAACCTTTAAAGGAACGCAGGCTGTTAAAATTTCCAGAAGCGTATTTATAAGTTATGCAAACCGATACAGTTTTTCTGACACCTTAGATAATCAATAGATTGAAAATATTTTTCAATAAAAATTTAAATAAAACATATAGAATATGATTAATATCAATATAAAAATAAATAAAATCTAAGCCTTACCTTTGTATTAATTCATAAAAAATAATCTTAAATATTAGAAATATGAAATCAATCAATATATTAATTTATCTGACTTTTATTATTGTGTTTTTATTCCCTGAAAAAACCAATTCACAAACTGCTGGGACATTGTCATTTAATGTAACTACAACATTTACAAATGGATCCTGGGGCTCATCATCCAATTTTGTAGTTTGGATTGAAAATTCATCTGGGACATTTGTAAAAACGCGAATTAAATATGGGAATGAAACAGATCATTTCATACAATGGCTTTCGAAAACGCCTACAGAAAATGTAGTGGATGCTATAACAGGATCAACCAAAACTACAAATCCTTTTTTATATCCAACTATTACATGGGCTGGTAACGATTTAACAGGAAGCACACCCTATAATCTATTACCGGATGGAATTTACAGCATCGGAATGGAATTAGCATGGGCTTCATCAAAGGTAGCAGGTGTGGGACGGCAATTTTTTTATGCAACATTTACCAAGGGTCCTGTAATGCAAACTGTACCACTTTCAAATCAAACCAATTTTATTTCAATGACATTGGTTTGGACTCCTGCAGCTCAAATATCAGTAACAACCTCATCCTTAACATCCAGTACCTTTTGTACTGGTGCAGCATTAAATGTTGGTTTTACAAAAGGTGCTGGAACGGTTTATAACAATAATATCTGGACCGCTCAATTGTCAGATGCCAGCGGTAGTTTTACAAGTCCTGTCAGTATTGGTACCTTAGCGGGAACAGCGGCAGGAACAATATCCGCAACCATACCCGGAGGCACACCTGCTGGAACCGGTTATAGAATAAGAGTGGTTGGCAGTCAACCTTTAAGTACAGGAACGGATAATGGAACAAATATTACCATTACCAATGCACCTACAGCTCCTGTTATAGGAACCATTACACAACCTACATGTGCTTTACCCACAGGAAGTGTTGTTTTAAGTGGGTTACCGGCAACAGGTACATGGACATTAACCAGGAGTCCTGGTGCTATAACTTCAACAGGCACCGGAACAAGCACAACAATTTCAGGACTTGCTCCCGGAACCTATTCTTTTACAGTAACTACAGGATGTATTTCAGCTGCATCATCCAATGCAGTTATTAATGCTGTTCCTTCTGCTCCTACAGCTCCTATTGTAGGAACCATCACACAACCAAGCTGTTTGTTAGCTACCGGAAGTGTGGATTTAACCGGTTTACCGGCAACAGGAACCTGGACATTAACCAGATCTCCCGGAGCGGTAACTTTAACAGGAACAGGAACAAGCACAACAATTTCAGGGCTTGCTGCCGGCACTTATACTTATACAGTTACCAATGCATCTGCATGTACTTCTGTGGCTTCTGCTAATATTGTCATCAATAGTCAGCCAACAATACCAACGGCTCCTATTATAGGTACCATTACACAACCTAGTTGTGCTTTACCCACAGGAAGTGTGGTTATAAGCGGGTTACCGGCAACTGGAACCTGGACATTAACCAGATCACCGGGAGCGGCAACATCAACAGGCACCGGTACCAGTACAACAATATCAGGTCTTGCTCCCGGAACCTATTCTTTTACAGTAACTACAGTATGTATTTCAGCTGCATCATCCAATGCAGTTATTAATGCTGTTCCCTCTGCTCCTGCAGCTCCTATTGTAGGAACTATCACACAACCAAGCTGTTTGTTAGCAACCGGAAGTGTGGATTTAAGCGGTTTACCGGCAACCGGATCCTGGATATTAACCAGGAGTCCTGGTGCTATAACATCAACAGGCACCGGAACAAGCACAACAATTTCAGGGCTTGCTGCCGGCACTTACACTTATACTGTTACAAATGCTTCTGCATGTATTTCTGTGGCTTCTGCTAACATAGTTATCGCTACACCGGCTTCAGTTCCTCCTGCACCTATTGTAGGAACTATCACACAACCAACCTGTTCGTTAGCAACCGGAAGTGTGGATTTAAGCGGATTACCGGCAACAGGAACCTGGACATTAACCAGATCACCCGGAGCGATAACTTCAACTGGAACCGGAACAAGCACAACAATTTCAGGGCTGGTTGCCGGCACTTACACTTATACTGTTACAAATGCTTCTGCATGTATGTCTGTAGCTTCTGCTAATATAGTCATCAATAGTCAGCCAACAATACCAACGGCTCCGATTATAGGTACCATTACACAACCCAGTTGTGCTTTACC
>JBBRCQ010000036.1:0-39099 GCA_038204725.1 Bacteroidales bacterium
CAGTTTGCTCCGGAATGACCTGTACAGTTTGCTCCGGAATCGGGTGTACAGTTTGCTCCGGAATCGGGTGTACAGTTTGCTCCGGAATCAGGTGTACAGTTTGTTCCGGAATGGGGTGTACAGTTTGCTCCGGAATACCCATATTTGTAACCTGAATTTTAAATGAGCACCTAATCCTTGCTGTATAATTTTCATTAAAGTTGAAAGCCTGATATCACTTGAATTGTTCTCTATTCGTGAAATATAGGATTTATTAGTTCCACATTTTATAGCTAATTCCTCTTGTGTCATCCCAAAACATTTTCGCAATTATTTTCTTGTTCTTTCTCTAAGCATTAGCGGTAACACTTGACTCACTAGACATTTAACTTAATAATGCGAATCAAGGGTTAAGTTTTTCTTGCAACAAAGTTACTAAGCCACTAATAATCAGTTATTATATCTTACACTTTTTTCTAAATTATTATTTTTTCTTTGTGTCTTCGGGTCTTAGTGGCTATACTTTGTTTATTATGGTTTTCAACCTTTGATTGGCATTAATAACCAATAACCAATAACCAATTCACTATCTATTCAATAAATCCCGTGATATGCAATACAATTCTGGCTTGTTTTGGATCATTCGTTACAAGGGTTATGGTTTCGTGAATATTTCCTTTTAGATGTGTAGTGTTTATTGTTACTTCGATAGGGGAGTTTCTATCGAACCTTATTTTGTCTGCATATTTTGATTGTATGCAATCGCAACTTGCATCAGCTTTTCGGATGACCAATTGTGTTTTTCCTTTATTTTTAATATTAAATACTGCTTTAACATCAGTTCCTTTTTTAGCATATCTGAAATCAAAAGTTGTATTTTCCAGATAAGCATCAGGTGCTAATTTTAGTTTATCAGGCTTTATTTTAGAGAAATCTTCAAAAATATCAGCAGTTAAATAGATTTCCTTTAATGGATTCATCTCATCATCGGTCTGAATCGTAATGGTATCCTTCGTCTTTCCATAAGCATTTCTTAAGGAAGCATCATAAGTGATTGTGATTTTTCCGAAAGTTGATGGTTTTATTTCAGTGTTTGAATATTGAATATTGATAAAAGGAGGAAGTTCAGCAGTTGCTTCTATTGTAATAGTTTTCTTGGAAGTATTCATGAAGTAAAGAGTGTCGGACTTTTTTTGCGAATTTTTTATTTCTCCGAAATTCAGATTGTTTTTCTTAAAATTTAAAGATCCGTCATTTATAGCATATCTGTCAGCAAGTGTTTTTTTTCGTGGAACTATCTCTCCTCCAAAACTTAAAATGATTTCTTTTCCTCCTGGTTCACTGGTTTTGACAAGGACTTTTTCGTTGAAAACGCCTATATTTGTACTGTTAAAGACGATGTTTATAAATCCACTCATATTCGGTTTTATCTGGCTTAGTTTGTTCCAGTTGGAAACTTTACAGTCATTTGAAACATTAATGTCGATAATTCTAATATTCAGGTTGCTATTATTGATGTATGAAAAAGTGATTGTTTTGGGAAGTTTGTCTTCTTCAATGGTTCCCAGATAAACCGTAGGGCCTTTGAATTTAAGATTGCTTTCCTGGGCTGTTAAGTGTAAGGCATTATAAATGAATATAAAAAGGAAAAAGATAATTGACTTTCGCATATTGGAATAAATTTAAAAAAGAAACCACAAAACTAAGTTGATTTTGTGGTTTCTGCAACATAAAAATGTATAAATCTTTGTAAATATCAGTTTGTAAAGCTTATATAACTAAAGATTCTGATTTCTGATTTATTTTAATAAAAATTGATTAAAAGGTCATTTTCTGAACTTCTAATCCCTCAATTTTCAGCAATTCGTTTTCCAGTTTCGTCATTTCATCGGTTTCTCCTGTTAATTCCAGCAGAATCAATCCATTTGAACTGCATTCATCATTTCCAAAATCATGTAAACCCAAACGGGTTTTTATGGAACAACCGAACTTGGTTAAAACATCCTGCACTTTTAGTATTTCCTTTACTTTATCGGTAATGTTGATACCTAAAATTACAATTTTCTTCATTTTATCTTATATTTGATTAATATTGAAAACTCATATTTTGAATTTCCAAACCTTCAATGGTTTGCAATTCAATTTCAAGTTGTGGCCATTCTGATGGATTGCCGCCCAACTGAAGTAAGATCATACCTACTCTGCTGCATACATCTTCGGATACTTCATGAAAACCTAATCTCGATTTGATGATGTTCGAATTTTTAGTCAGTATTTTCTGAGTTCTGCCGGCTTCTTTGATTCTGTCGGTAATCATTAAACCTAATATTCTCATTTCCTTCATGTCGTATTTGTTTTAATTTAAAAATAAAGGTCTCTTACACCATTTTTTATTTTTTCAATTCTGTTTCTGATTTCAACTTTGCTCTTTTCGTCTTCAAGTGTTTCCACATTTTTTTCAATAACCTGCCATCCTTTATGGGAAGTATTTTCAGGCGCATAGTCGCAGAGATATTCAGCCAAAGTCAAAATAGCATTGGGAGTACAATATCTTTTGATAAATCCGGGAACCGAAAATTCCATAAAATGTTCACCTGTTCTGCCTAAACGGTAACAAGCTGTACAAAAAGAAGGTAAATAGTCTTTCTCAAGCAAATCTTCGATGATTTCGTTGAGCGAACGATTGTCGTTAATGGCAAATTGTTCTTTGTTTAAATCCTGATTTTCGTTTTTGGTGGCTGAATAACTGCCTAATTCCAATTTGGTGCCTCCATCAATCTGAGAAACCCCAAAACTAATAACTTCGTCTCTGATAGCAGCACTTTCGCGGGCAGTAAGAATCATACCTGTGTAAGGAACTGCTAAACGAAGGATAGCAACCAGTCTTGCGAATTCTTCATCGCTGACTAAATATTTGCCATCTATATCGAGCGAAGATGCATCCTGAATCCTTGGGAAAGAGATAGTATGAGGTCCTACATTGTAACAGGCTTCTAAATGATTGGCATGACGAACCAAACCCAATACTTCATAACGCCAGTCGTACAAACCAAACAAAGCCCCTATACCAACATCATCTAAACCTGCTTCCTGAGCTCTGTCGAGAGATGTTAATCTGTATTCGAAATCCATTTTTTTACCACCTAAATGATAAATTTTATATGCTTCAGGGTTATATGTTTCCTGGAAAACCTGGTAAGTGCCAACACCGGAATCTTTAACGGTTCTGAAACCATCAATATCAAGCGGAGCTGCATTGATATTTACTCTTCTTATTTCACCTTTTCCTTTTTTAACTCCATATACAACATCTACTGTATGTGCTATGTATTCAGGAGTGTAAGCAGGATGTTCTCCATAAACCAAAATTAACCGTTTCTGACCATTGTCTTCCAGGGCTTCAACTTCCTGTATTAATTCTTCATCGGATAAAGTTTTGCGAATGGCCGCTTTATTCTCAGCACGAAATCCGCAATATTTGCAATTGTTAACGCATTTGTTTCCAACATATAATGGTGCAAACAACACGATGCGATTGCCATAAACGGTTTTTTTCAAGGTGCGGGCACCTTGCTTAATTTCTTCTATTAACTCAGGTTCTGTGGCATTAATAAGTACAGCCGTTTCTTCCATCGTAAGTCGTTGTTTGCTCAACGACTTGGCTATTATTTCTCTTACTCTTTCTTTGCTGGCTTTGGATGTATTGATGTAATTCCAGATTTCATCAGGATCAATGAATGGCTTCATTCTCTGATCTTTGATGCTACATATTTCAGGTGTGAATTTCATTTTTTATAAAATTATAAATGTTGTTATTTAATTCACAAAGGTACGAAATAATTATTAGCCGGATGTTGTTTTTTTGTTTATGTTTTATTGAAATATTTATCTTTTATATTGTTTTAGCCCCCTAAATAATCGGACAAGATTATAGTTAGAAAAGTATTATTAATTTTGTCAATTATGAAAAAAAGAACATTTACAAAAGAACAAAAATTAGCAATTTTAAAGGAAGCATCCGAAAATGGTGTAAGTAATACAATAGAAAAGCACGGTATTTATCCTGTTACCTATTATGAATGGAAGAAAAAGCTCAGCACAATGGGTGAAGAAGGTTTGAATCATGGGATGACTCCTGCACATCTTAAACGAATACGAGAGTTAGAAAAAGAAAATAAATTACTTAAAGAAATTGTCGCAGAGAAAGAACTGCAAGGCAAACTCAAAGATGAGCTATTAAAAAAAAAGTTTGCTTTGGAGAAAAGAAAGACCTTGTAATTCAGTATATTTCTAAAGGACTAAAACGAGATACTGCGTTAAAAATAGCAGGTATTACAAAACATCAGTATTATTACAAACCAAAGAAAACTAAACAGGGTAAATCGCCATCAATAGTAGTATTGAGTGCTCTGGGGAATATCTTTTCTATTCAGGAAACAGTGGATGAGATAAAAAATATTACAAATGATCCTGAAACAGATTATGGATACATTAAAATGACTTATGCCTTACAAACAAAGGGCTATCTGATTAATAAAAAGAAAGTATATCGGATAATGAAAGAAAACGGATTGCTAAAACAAAAACACATGAAGTCTGAAAAAACTTTTGCAAAATACAGAAAAGTATTGCCGGAAAAACCTTTGCATGTATTGGAAATGGACATAAAATTTGTGTGGGTCGAGGAGTTTAGAAAACATGCCTATATTCTTACTGTCATTGATACTTTTACGCGTATGGTTTTAAATTATATTGTAAAATACTCTATTATGCAAGATGATGTAAAACAAGTCTGGACTCATATAATTATCAATCATTTACAACCAAACAACTGTTTAAATAATGACATCATCATTGAAGTAAGAAACGATAACGACAAACGCTTTTCAGCACATATGGTTCAAAGATTTTTTAAAGAAAACTATCTTAACCAGGTGTTTACACACCCTTATACACCGCAGGAAAATGGACATATTGAAAGCTTTCATTCTATCTTGTCAAAACATTTAAGACCATACAACTTTTGGTCTATGGAAGAACTATCGCAGAACCTGATTTTGTTTTACGAAAAATACAATAATGAAAGAATCCATGGATCTATTGCATATCTAAATCCAAGAAAATTCTGGGATTTATGGGAAAGAAATTTAATAACTAAAACTGTCAATCAAAAAATGAGAAAAATAAAATTCAAACTGAAAATTCCTTACCACAAAATCAATCAATATACGGGTAATGAAGAGCTTGAGGGAAGTTCCTTGCAAAATATATTTTTATGCGACGAAGTCGTATAAAAAAATAAAAAAAAATAAAAAAATGATGTCCAGCGCTGAATCATCAATCAACAAACGGTATAAAGAGTCGCCGTCGGTTGTTCCTTGCTTTGCAAAGATAAACGATATTTTACTATCTTTGTACTGCTAGATTAAAAAAGTCCGAATAATAGGGGGTTAAACCAATATGCTGTTATCATTTAAGGTTGCTCAATAATTCATTCCGTTGTTGACATAATTTTGCATAGTTATCAATTCCATCCTTGTTACCCATATCGGCTGCAATTTTATAGTTTTTACATGCTTCATCCATGTTTTTCAGATTGTTGTAATTTACACCTCTCAGATTGTACAAATCGGGTCGCATTCTTCCTTTAGAAACCAAAACATTTAAATCCATATTACTTTTGGAATATTCTTTATTAAAATAATGACAAAAAGCTCTGTTTTCGTAACCTTCAATAAAGTCGGGCATTTTCGACAGTATGTTTGAATAATAATCTGCAGCTTCCTTAAATTTCATGGTATTGTATGCTACTACGGCTGCATCATACAAATCCTGATAAGGTAAAATAAGAGCTTTAAAGTCAAGACCTTCCTTTTGTTTAGCTATCAAAGTATCGGTAGGAAAGTAAATGGCAGCTTCATCGATAACACTTGCTGCTTTTTTTATATTTCCATAATTATAATAATAAGTGGAAATATATATCCAGGCTTCTTTGTTTTTTTTTGTTTTACTCAAAAAGTCATCCATTAAAGCTTCACTTTCTTTCTGCTTTCCTTTCTCCATTAATCTCTCACAGATGAAAGAAATATTTTGAAAATTTTTAGGTTTCATTTTATACATGATTTGTGCATACACTAAGCTGCTGTCAAGGTTTTTTGCATTAAGGTAAGCTTCTGCTATTAATCCTTTCGAAAGCGCATCATTGGGATTTGTTTTATCGTTTTTCAGCATCGCAATGGCCTCATCATAACGTTTTTCTACAATTAGGTAGCGGGCTTTCTGAACAGCAATAGGCAGAGCAGCTACCGTAAGACTCGGTATGGCAGGAAATCCATCCAGGAACAATGAAGCCGGGTGATGGAGATTGTTGCGTTTTATATCATCAGCTACAATAAGTTGAAGTTTCAGCGATTTGAAATACAGATTGAAAATATAAACGGATAAAGAAAGCATCACGATACCGATGACGAAAATGGGAATCCTGAAAATGCTGGTGCTTTGCTTTTGGGTTTGATTATTTGGATTTTGTAATGGGTTTGGTAAAGGAACTTTGGATATGTCTTGGTTTTGAATGGAACTATCTTTTTCGTGTTTTTGCAACGAGCTGATGGCAATTGCGAGGCCGATGTATAAAGCAAACAAGGACTGAATTTCAGGACGGTCCTGAGGGAAGTTAAAAAAAGCATCAAAACTGTAACAAATTATTCCAAAAGCGGCAAGAAAGAAAAAAGACAGTCCTTCAGAAATAGCATTTTTAAATAGTTCTTTTATAAATACCCATACAATTAAAAAGAAAATGGAAATATAAATGAGTCCCCCAAATATACCAGTTTCTGTTGTAATTTCAATAAAATCGTTGTGAGCTTTTACCTGGTATTTAAAATTTTCTGTATTCAGGTTCTCTTCCTTTAGTGTGGCTATTTTCCAGTTACCGAGTCCAATACCTAATAAAGGATCTTCTTTGAATACATGCCAGGATCGTTTCCAACCTTCCGTTCTCAAAAACTTAGAATTATCAGCTGTGGCAATAGTTGCTAATCTGGCACCTACACTTCTTTCGTTAGCATCATATGTTTTTGGATAATAAAATTGTACTGTTGTTGAATAAATCAAGAACGTAGAAACAATAAGTAATATATAACCACCACCCAATTTCAGATAATAACGATCGTGTGTTTGTTTGTATTGAATAAAAAATATAATCAACAGAAAACTGCTTATAGCAAATATGCCAAGGTAAAATGCTCTGTTGCTCAGGAAAAAAAGTGCTAAAACACCTGTAAAAATGCCTAAAATACCGACTGTTCTCATCCAATTTCGATTAAAAACCATTAACCAGACCGCAAAAGGAATTTTTATGAAAATAGCTGCTGCCAGTATGTTTTTATTGGAATATACTGATTTGATTTCTCCAATGGTACGTAAATTTTTGTTTATATATTTATTGATATCGGCAAAAACTGAGAAGCTATCGTAGACCAGCAACAAAGTCATTGCGATACACAAATAAAGGATGTTTCTTTTGTCGGTAATAATAATGACAGAAATCAGATATGCAGCCGTGAATGTGGTAAATATTTTAGTAAAATGCATAACCGATTCAAGCACATTGAAAGCTTTGAAAAAAGAAAGCAGTGAGATCAGTATCACTAATGCATACGCAATTCCTATACGATTATTAAAAAATGCATAATACCATTCGGGACGGGTTTTTATTTCATTACGGCTAAACAGATAGATGAATGACACCAAATTGAGCAGTGATAAAACAAGAAACTTAGGTCCGTTGGAGTCCAGCGTTAAAAGGTTGGGTGTGAGTACAGTTGCATAGCCATAGGCGATAAGTAGAAAGAGATAAATGAAACGATAAGGTGTTTGCTTCGTTTTTTGCTCAAAGGTTTTCTTTGCTTTTGGGATTTGTTTTGACATAAGAGTTTTATTATTCAGGTTAATACTAAAATATCTTATCTGATATTGATTATGAACCCCGTCGGGATTTGTTTATAAACCGAAGGGTTTTAGTAATTTTATAAATTATCGTGCTAAAGATAATACAATTTTAACCTGTAATCTCATTAAGAAGCTTTTTAGTGAAAACAATGTTAATAACTCTCCGAGATTATATAATCAAAAATATAAATAGCTTTAAAATTTAAGCTAATTTTACGAAGTAGTTGTAAAAATATGACGCATTTAAGAATTATTAAACAAAGTTGGGGGAATACTTATCAAACGATTATAAAATAACAGTCAAAAATTGTTTTAGTAACAGAATAACTCCCCAATTCAAAAAAGTAACAAAAAAAAATGAAATTTATGAAAATATTTTAACACAAATTGAAATTTTTTTGTAATATTGTTATCATTATTTAAACACAACTAATTCTACATAAAAAAGAAGTTATAGATAGGTTTTGTTAGTGTCTGTGCATATTAAAAAAAGAATTTATTAACCAAACTAAAAAAACAGAGATGAAAAAAACATTATTTATTTTAATCACTTTACTTCCTTTTTTGACAATAGGTCAGAATTGGGCTCCTGTGGGTGCAACCTGGTATTACGGTTTTTCAGTATGGACAAATGCAGGGTATTACAAAATTGAAAATGTTGGCGATACAACCATTTTGACAAATCAAGTTCATGCATTTCAATGTAATAAACTGCAAAAGACACATTATAACAAAAATCTGGTAACACAAACAATTGATACTGTCGTTATTGGAACTGAATATACCTATTCCGACAATGACAAAGTTTATATTTATAAACACCATCAATTTTATACGCTTTATGATTTTTCTGCACAAATTGGCGATACATGGATAGTTCCTGAAATAAGTCGTTATGACGGTTGTGATTCTATTGGTACAATACGTGTTGACAGTATTGGAACAATGACCATCAATACTGAAAATCTTCGTTATATCTGTGTTAGTTTGTTGGATACTATGCAGAAATGGGGATGGAAAGCTAAAATTGTTGAAAAAGTTGGACCGATAAAATCATATAGTTCATACCCTTATGCTTATTTATTCCCACAAAAATTTGATTATTGTGGAATGATATTAGACGAATACATTGAAGGTGGAAACTTCCGATGCTATTCTGATAATAGTTCTTTTAGCTATTCACCGGAACTAGCTCCGGCATGCGATTTTATTACTTCTGTAAATACGCTGGATGAGATTTCAGCTAAAATTACAATATTTCCCAATCCATCCAACGGCTCATTCAAGGTTTATTTTGATAATCTTTCTATAAAAGATGTAATTATTTCTGACTTGATTGGAAAAACCATTCAACAATATCATTCAATAAAACAGTCAAATGTTGAAATAAATAACTTAAGCACTGGAACCTATATTATAACACTCATCGACAATGACAACAACGTAATAAATAAGAAAATAATAAGCTGTCCGTAATCAATAATCAATGACCAAGTATGAGATTAGAAGAACTTGGATATAACATCAATCTGGAAAAATTCAGAATTGACAATAATCTTAGCATTTATGATAAAGGCAGGGTTATTGCTGAACACAAGGATAGGTATATTGTTAAAACGGAAAATGGTGAATTTGATGCTGAAATTACCGGTATATGCGTTTTACAGCCAAAGGCCGTGAAGATTTTCCTGTTGTGGGCGATTGGGTTGCCTTGTCAGTGTATGATGATGCGTATGCCATCATTCACAGGATTTTACCCAGAAGCTCTGTTCTTAAAAGACAAATGGTAGGTTCAACTGCAGAAATTCAGATGATAGCAGCAAACATTGATTATGCTTTTCTGATTCAGGCTGTTGATAGGGATTTTAATATCAACCGGCTTGAAAGATACCTGACCATTTGTAATTCATCAAAAGTAAACCCTGTTATCGTGCTCTTATCGGGCTGTATATTTTATATTAAGTCAAAAATCCACTGGTTCTTGAATGACTGAATGTAAAAATAGGTCGATCTATTAAAACTTCTTTTTCAGATCCGTTTATTTTTGAATGATGAATCGATGCTTTGTGTGTTTAATTTATAGCTAATTAACTATAAATAATGCATTTTGCTACCCTGCAATCCGGTTAATTATCGTAATTTTGCAAATCAATTCAAAAAAAATAGCATACGATAGAATGAGAACAGATAAGAAATACAGAGAACCGGAAATACTTGAAAATATTGAAATTACAGATGCCGGCAGTGAAGGTAAAGCCATTGCAAAAGTGGATGATATGGTAATTTTTGTACCTTTTGTAGTCCCTGGCGATGTGGTTGATTTAAAAATCATCAAAAAGAAAAAAACATTTGCTGAAGCCAAAGCCATAGCAATACATAAATTTTCTGATAAAAGAGTAAAGCCGCTTTGTTCTCACTTTGGGGTTTGTGGCGGCTGCAAATGGCAGGCTATGAAGTATGAAGATCAACTGGTTTACAAACAAAAACAAATAGAAGACAACCTGCAACGAATCGGTAAAATCGATACTTCTTGTATCAGTCCTATCTTTCCCTCGGCCAATACTTTTTTTTACCGCAATAAACTTGAATATACATTTTCGAGCAAGCGTTGGTTACTGGATGGAGAATATTCCGAAGAAAAAGATGATGAACTGGTCAACATGAATGCTTTGGGTTTTCATATTCCTCAGTTGTTCGACAGAGTGTTGAATGTAGATAAATGTTATTTGCAAAAAGATCCTTCTAATGGCATCCGTGATGCAGTTAAAGAATTTGCGATGACCAACAAACTTACTTTTTTTGATGCCCGCAAATGGGAAGGTTTTTTGCGCAATCTGATCATCAGGACATCTACTACAGGTGATGTAATGGTTATTTTAATCGTAAAAGACGACAGGCCTAAAGTAATCTTCCGTTTGCTGGATGATTTGTATGCGAAATTTCCTCAAATTACATCACTGATGTATGTGGTCAACAATAAACGCAACGATACCATTGGTGATCTGAATATACAGCTGTATAAAGGCAATCCCTATATCATTGAAAAAATGACTGCTTACAAAACAGGGCAGGAGTTGCAGTTTATCATTGGACCCAAATCTTTTTACCAGACCAATTCGGAACAAGCATATAATTTGTATAAAATAGCGGCTGAGTTTGCTGATCTGAAAAGCGATGAAATTGTATATGATTTATATACCGGTACCGGTACCATTGCCAATTTTATTGCAGGTAGTGTGCAGAAAGTGGTGGGCATTGAATATGTACCTGAAGCCATTGATGATGCTTATCGCAATTCAGTTCATAATTCTATCAACAATGCCTACTTTTATGCAGGAGATATGGTGAAAGTGCTTACTGATGATTTTGTGAAAGTAAATGGTACACCCGATACCATCATCACCGATCCGCCAAGAGCCGGTATGCATGAGAAAGTAGTACAACAGATACTGAGAGCAGCACCTAAAAAGATTGTTTATATCAGTTGCAATCCCGCTACACAGGCACGCGATATTGAATGGATGAGCGAGCAATACAAAGTTGAAAAAATACAACCGGTAGATATGTTCCCTCACACCCATCATGTGGAAAATGTAGTGCTATTGGTCAGGAAGTAGTTATTAAGTTATTAAGTTATTAAGTTATTAAGTTATTAATGCCAATCAAGAGTTGAAAACTATCATTTTTTAACATTTTTAGATTCCACTCTTACTAAATGGAATGAAAACTTTAACTTTTAAAAGTGAGGAATAATGGACGACTAGATTCCTCGCTTCGCTACTAATGACAACTTAAATTTTGGTAGTGAGGAATAATGGACGGCGAAGCCGTCCATTATTCCTCTTTAAAACCACAGATGGCTGTCATTCCGAGTTTTAACATTTAAAAAAATGCTTG
Organism: Bacteroidales bacterium; assembly: GCA_038204725.1. Classification (GTDB taxonomy): domain Bacteria; phylum Bacteroidota; class Bacteroidia; order Bacteroidales; family JACABE01; genus JACABE01. The sequence continues at coordinate 11,827 of JBBRCQ010000036.1, forward strand.
AAGGTAAATGACAAATGATTAATTTTGTCAAATTAATTAATAAATCATAGAGCTTTAAAAAGACTAACGAAAGAATTAAAAGTAGAATTAGTAACTCAATGAAAATATGATATTTATAAAAACTTGTCATTAGTAATAGAGCGAAGCGGAATGAGGAATCCTTTTATTCTACACAAGGTCTCATTTTTCATGTGTTTGATAAATTGCATCAACATTTATTTAATTTTCAACTCTTGATTCGCATTAATAGTTATTAGTTATTAGTTGCTTTGAGTGATAGTTTCAGTGGAAGTGAAACTATCACTTTTTATCACCAATCACAAATCAAATCACCAAATCCATGAATGGTCAGCCGCTGGTTTACGAAACACTTCAGAAGTTGGGAATCCCGTTCGATTACTATGAGCATCCACCGGTTCCTACTGTAAAGGAAGCCATGATTTATTGGAAAGATATTGAAGCTGCTCACTGTAAAAATTTGTTTTTTCGCAATCACAAAGGTAACCGTCATTTCCTAGTTTTGCTGGAGTTTTATCAGAACCTGGATATAAAAAATCTGGAAGCAAAACTGAAGCAAGGTAAAATTTCCTTTGCTTCCGACGAAAGATTGATGAAGTATCTAGGATTGAAAGCAGGTTCTGTTTCTCCTTTTGGTTTAATCAATGATAAAAAGCATGAAGTAATCGTCTTTATTGACGAGAACCTTCAGAAAACAACCAAGATCAGTTTCCATCCCAATATCAACACTGCTTCATTGGTGGTCAGCTTTGAAGATTTTATAAGGTATTTGGGTACCGTTGGAAACAGTTACACCTTTTTGAATTTATATTAAAATCAAAAAGGTGTTTTTTAGTTTTTCTCCATTAGAGAAGTTTTATTTCGGTTTTCCGGAACTCAGGAAAGTTTATTTTTCAAAAGCGATATTTACCACTTCTATCATTTCATTTATATAGTGAAATGTAAGTCCCTTAATATATTCCGGTTTGATTTCCTCAATATCTCTTTTATTGTCAGTAGATAGAATAATATCAGTGATTTTTGAACGTTTGGCAGCCAGTATTTTCTCTCTGATGCCACCTACAGGCAGTACTTTTCCTCTCAACGTAGTTTCACCTGTCATTGCCATCGTTGATTTAATTGGACGTTTTGTAAATGCAGAGCTGATAGATGAAAACATAGTAATTCCTGCAGATGGACCATCTTTTGGAGTTGCACCTTCAGGAACATGTACATGTACATTCCATTTCTCAAATATTTCGGGTTCTAGGTTTAATTGCTCAGAATGTGATTTAAGGTATTCATAAGCAATGGTCGCGGATTCTTTCATTACATCACCCAGGTTTCCAGTGAGAGTGAGTATTCCTTTGCCGGCGCTTAAACTTGATTCCACAAATAGGATTTCGCCTCCCACTGCAGTCCAGGCAAGTCCGGTAGCTACACCAACCATGCTTTTGGTGAGTGAACTGTCATGTTGAGCTGTTGGTATCCCGAGAATAATAGAAATTTCAGGGATTGAAACCGTTTTATTGTAAGTATCCTTATTGGCTATAAAGCGGGCACGGTTACGGATCACTTTTGCAATATTTTTTTCCAGTTGACGAACACCTGATTCGCGGGTATATTCATCAATAATTTTTGTGATAACAGTATCGGTAAACTTTAATTGTGGTTTCTTTACTCCATGTTCGAGCAGCTGTTTAGGAATAAGATGTCTTTTTGCAATTTCAATTTTTTCTTCCAGAATGTAACCGCTGATGTCGATGATTTCCATTCTGTCGCGCAGAGCAGGATGAATGGTGCTGAGTGAATTGGCGGTAGAAATAAACATGACCTTGGATAGATTGAAGGTTTCCTCCAGAAAATTATCGTAAAAGGTATTGTTTTGTTCAGGATCCAGTACTTCCAGTAAAGCCGCAGAAGGATCGCCATTGACGTTCATTCCCAGTATTTTATCGATTTCATCGAGCACAAAAACAGGATTGGATGATTTTGCCTTTTTGATTTGCTGAATAATTCTGCCGGGCATTGCACCGATGTATGTTTTGCGATGGCCTCTGATTTCGGATTCATCTCTTAAACCACCTAACGACATCCTTATGTATTTGCGATCGATGGCACGTGCAATTGATTTTCCGAGTGAAGTTTTACCAACTCCCGGAGGGCCTACCAGGCATAAAATAGGAGATTTCATATCACCTTTTAGCTTTAAAACGGCAAGGTATTCTATGATTCTTTCTTTAACTTTTTCTAAACCGAAATGATCTTCATCCAGGATTTTTTGGGCATGGTTTAAATCAAAATTATCTACAGTGTATTCGTTCCAAGGGAGATCAGTAAGTACATTCAAATAATTGATCTGAATGGAGAAATCAGGAGAGTTGGGATTGGTGCGTTGCAATTTTTTAAGTTCTTTCTCGAAAGTAGCTGCAACTTCTTTTGACCATTTCTTTTGCTCAGCTTTTGCTTTGATTTCATTGATTTCCTGTTCGCCGGGATTCCCACCTAATTCTTCCTGAATTGTTTTTAACTGTTGATTGAGAAAATAATCACGCTGTTGTTTATCAATATCAACTTTGGCTTTGTTTTGTATTTGATTTTTAAGTTCTAACATTTGTAAGTCTTTGGTTAGAAATGAAAGGGCAAAATTAGCCCGTTCTTTAATGTCAGAAACTTCCAGTAGTTTTTGTTTTTCTGTAATGTCAGTATTTAAGTTGGACGATATAAAATTCACAAGAAAATGGGGACTCTCAATATTCTGAATAGCAAATGCTGCATCAGAAGGTATATTGGGCGACAACTTAATGATTTCGATGGATAAGTCTTTTAATGAGGATATCAAAGCTGTAAAATTTTTGTCCTTGCTGCTTTTTTTAGCAACACCAAATTGTTTAACTTCTGCTATAAAATATGGATCCGATTGCAGCAACATTCCCAATTCGAAGCGCTTTTTACCCTGAATAATGATAGTAGTGCTACCATCGGGCATCTGAAGTGTTTTTAGAATTTGGGCAAGAGTACCTATTTTATGTAAATCCTCAAATTGAGGGTCTTCATGTTCTTTATCCTTTTGAGCAACAACACCTATCAGTTTATTGCCTTTATATGCTTCTTTTATAAGTTTAATTGACTTATCCCGACCGACGGTAATTGGAATTACAACGCCAGGGAATAAAACGGTATTACGAAGTGGCAAAATAGGTAAAGTGTCAGGAATAGCTTCAGCATTCATAATTTCTTCGTCTTCAATAGAAAGTAAAGGAATGAATTCAGCATCATCATCCACCAGATTCGCAAATTTCACAAAATCTCTGTTTATCATCTTCAATAAAATAATTTTATATGTTCGGTCAATGAATTAAAATAGCTTTATCATAAAGCTATAACATTCTATTTTTATAAGTTAAATTAAAAACATGGTCTAATATGTTTTTTTCGGTATCACTGAAAGTTAAATTTCTTCTTTCATAAACTCTTTGAGCAACAATTACTGCTTTTTTGATATCGTAGGTAGAAATTCCATTTACACCACCCCATGAAAAGGAGGGAATAAAATTACGTTGAAAGCCTGAACCGAATACATTTGAATTCACACCTACAACTGTACCTGTATTAAACATTGTATTGATACCACATTTGGTGTGGTCACCCATGATAAGACCACAAAATTGTAATCCTGTATTTACAAATGTTTGTAAAGGATAGTTCCATAGTTTTACTTCTTCATAGGTGTTTTTAAGATTTGAAGTATTGGTATCAGCACCCAGGTTGCACCATTCACCAATTACTGAATTACCAACAAATCCATCATGTGCTTTATTGGAATAACCTAATATAACAACATTGTTTAACTCTCCACCTACTTTAGAGTAAGGTCCGATAGTAGTGCCACCATATATTTTAGCACCCATTTTTAAGATGGCATGTTCACATAAAGCAAAAGGTCCTTTAACCATACAACCTTCCATGATTTCTGCATCTTTGCCAATATAAACAGGACCATCTGTTGCATTAAGAATTGAAAACTCTACTTTAGCACCTTCTTCAATAAAAACAGTATACTCACCTGCCGTTTTATTTGTAGATGAAAGTGTTGCTGATTTTCTTCCTTTTGTAAGCATTTCGAAATCAGCAACAATTTCCTGAGCATTCAGTACGAAAATGTCCCATACATTATTTAACTTGGAGTACTGTGATTTTGAAACAATTTCTTCGTAATTTGTTAAAGTGTCATCTCCAATGTTTAAGAAATCCTCTTCTTTAATTTTATAAGCAATCACACAATCACCTGAAGTTAATGTTTGATTGGGTTTTAACTGATGAATTTCGTCAATAAGCTGCTGGTTAGGGAAAATGGAGCTGTTGATCAGATAATTGTCAGATTCTACTACGATGGGGAATTTTTCGCTCAGATAATCTTCTGTTAAGGAAGATGTTTTGCATTGAAGAAATTTTTCCCATTTTTCGCGTATAGTTAATATTCCCACACGGATATCTGCAACCGGTCTTGTAAAAACCAATGGTAATAAATTATTGCGTGAAGCATCGTCAAATAATATGTAATTCATATTGTTAAGCGTTTTGTGGATTAGATTTAATTAGGTATCAAAAATACTAAAAAAAAAGGAATAAAAAAAGCCCTTTAAAAAAGAGCTTTAAAATTTCTTTTAAATAAGATAACAATTATTAATTGCTTCTGTTTTCAAAATGTTTTTGATATTTTGTTTTAAATTTATCAACACGACCTGCAGTATCAATTAATTTGATTTTTCCAGTAAAGAAAGGATGCGAGGTATTTGATATTTCGAGCTTTACAAGCGGATATTCAATACCGTCGGTGTAAACAATCTTGTCGTTGGTTTTAACAGTTGATCTTGTTATAAACATGTAATCGTTGGAAATATCTTTAAATACAACGAATCTGTAATCTTTTGGATGAATATCCTTTTTCATCTTATTATAATTTTAAATAATTGATAATCGGTTTATTATAATTAATTTTGTGTTTAATCAAAATTCGGAGTGCAAAAGTAGCAAATTTTACCCGTAAAACAAAATATTATCTGAAATTTTTTTTTATTGGTTTTATTTCAGTTTTAAATGCATTTCCTGCTTTTTAGGATAAGTCTTCAATTTTACAGATTTAATACATCAACGATATACTTTGTAACTCTTAGTATAAGATTAATTTACCTTTTTGTAAATTGTTTCCGGATTTTAGTTGATAAAAATAAATACCTGTACTTAGGCTTTTAGCATCAATAACAAAATGGTGATCCCCTTTTTCTTGTTTTTGGTTAAGCAATTGTATCAAATTTTGTCCAGTTATATCAAAAAGTGTTAATTCAACATTTTCATCTTCGGTAAGTGTATAATGAATTGTTGTTTTTTCTTTAAAAGGATTCGGGTATACTTTCGTATTCAAAACATTGTTGTTGCTCTCAGTAATCGCTGTAGTACTGAAGTAAATTGTATTTGAAGGTGCTGATTGACAGCCATTTTCTATTACAACTACAAAATAATTTCCTGTTTGAACAGGATTGATAAAATTTGAAGTTGCATTTATCAATGGAGTTGTGGTTATATACCACTGGTTACCTTGAATAGCATCAGAAATAAGTTGATTCCCATTTTGGGTGATGATGGGCGTTGCTGGAATTGGATTTACCATAATTGTATATGAAGCAGATGGACCGTTTCCTGTAGGATTGGTTCCTGTTACTGATATATCTCCGGAAACAGCTGAACTCCCGAAATTTACTGTAATGCTATTGGTGGAACTGTATCCGGTAGCACCTGTAGGAATTGTCCATGTGTAGTAAGTTGCATTGGTAATGGGTGGTACTATATAAGTTACGTTGTTCTGTCCGTTACAAACATTATTGGCTCCACTTATATTCCCTGCAGCCAAGGGCAGGTTGTAATCTGTATAACAATATCCTGTTAATGCTGGTAACACATAACAATTTTCAATTGTATTGAATTCGTAACAAGCAAAATAATAAAGCTTTCCTGAAGTTAAACCTGTTATGGTTGTTCCATTTCCATTACCGTTATAAACTACATAGTTTCCTGAACCTATTTGTTGACCTGAACCAAATACAGTATCTGCAGCATAAGGAGTTCCTGATGATAAATTAGCATTAACATATAATCCTTCTTTTGCTATAATTAATAACCTGTTTCCGTTACCTCTTGTTGTTGCGATTGTAATGGAAGCTGTTGTTTTGGCAGGAAAGGTGAGATTAGTAGCTTGTATCGTGGCTGATGTGCACGTAAAGCCACCCATAAATGCAAAAGAAACGGTTTTATAAGTAGTATTTTCTGAAATGTTTGTGATCGGCTTAGCTGTATTTATTCCGGCCCATGATTTTGAGTTGGGTGTTGTACTATCAGTAAAGGAAGTTTTGTTTGCGGTACCCGGGAATGGGCATCCGCCACTATTAATGATTCCGTATACAGTTGGAGCATTTCCGTTTGCATTTGCACAAACAGGATACATACCCTGATGACTGTTTGTATTAAAGGAATTTCCTCCGGAACTGATAAAATTTTTGTCAACATGGTAAATAATCATACCATGACCTGGAATAAAAGCATCAAACTTGATATTCTGGCGGTTTTCGATTAAATAATACTCTTCTGCTGAATTGGTATTATAACGGTAGAAACTGCCGGAATATTCAGCAGCATTGTCTAATGATATCTGAGTGGGTGAATTAATTACAGTTTGAACAGCCCAATTATAAACAACTGTTTTTGTATAGGCATTGTGATGAGGAGGGGTTTTTCCACCGTTATTCCATGCACCGGCAGCCATCAGATCCCATTCTCCAGTTCCGTCATATTCGCCACTGGTAGCATAGTCGGTATCATAATAATCGGGTGCACCTAACACATGTCCAAATTCATGACAAATAACACCTATACGTGTCATATATTCTCCGTAATTAAATCTTAATTCAGATGAACAGGAATACTTGCTGATAGTTTTTCCATCCAATGTGATGGGTTGTATATTTGAAGCATGTGACCAAATAGCATCAGCGGATCCACCTGCTTCCTGTCCGTATCCGGCAAAAATTACATATACACCATCCACAGCACCATCATTGTCATTATCAAAATCAGCATAATTTACCGTAGCATTGGCTGCATAAACAGCTTCAGTTATTAAATCCCTGGCTCTGATGGAATGGCTTCCGTTATAATCAGCACCGTAATATGCCATGGTATTGCTGGCTGTATATGGACCGGCAACAGTAATAGTAAGATTTAACTGATTGTAGGAGTTTTCGAGATAATAATCCTTCACACTCCCTGTAGCTCCTTCTGTTGTGTAATTGATCTGGTTGAAGAGGTTGTTGAAATCTGCATTTGTTTTTGTAAAAGGCACATCTGTATATCCAATCAGTATGCAAACCAAACTGCGATTTCCTGTTGTTGGAAAAGCACTTTGAGCTTCTTTACTGTATACGTTCCACGCACTTTTCATCATCTGAACCTGTGCAGGAGAATAACGAATACCTTTCGGAATTGTTCTTAACAAATTGATATCATCAGTATTCCTTAATGATTGTGACTTTGCCTGTCTTCCCGAAGGGATTAGGTTGTTGCTATAGTCCAAAACAGCATATTCATAGGTTCCTTTTTTATTGAACAAAAGGGAATACCCATCCATGGTTTCGGCCCATCTTATTTTTTCATCACCTTTCAGCAGAATTGTAATTTTTGATCCATCGGGTTGTGTAAACTCAATGGGATGTGGATAAGCAGTTACTGCTTTTGCGGTGTTGCTCAAAAAAATTTGAGAAATAATAAACATGCACAAAAACAAACTCGCAATTTTTTTCATAAGCGTATAATCTAAATATACAAATTAAATGTTTGAAAATAAAACAAATAGCATTGTATCCTGTATGCTGTTTTGTTTTTAAAATTTGCGGTAAAGTTACGGAAAAACAAATTGCTGTGAATAATTTTACAGTTATATCTCTGTTAAAAATTCAAAATTTATTGGTTAAACGTATGGAAACAAGCGATTAATGATAGGTGAAAGATTTAGCTTTTTCAGCTGTGTTTTCTGAAATTAGGATGCAAGCCCTACAGGCTAGAGTTGATTGTCTTCGGTCTTCGATCTTAGGTCTCCCAACTTCCATCTTCAAATTTGGTCTTCTGTCTTTCGATTCCGATTCCAATTCCGAAACGCTTCGCTTCTGGATTTCGCTTTGCTCAACTTCCGATTCCGAAACGCTTCGCTCAACTTCCTACTTCGATCTTCCGACTTCCGACTTTAACTACCTCAATCGATCTGCTGATTTTATCAATTTTTCGTCTTTACGGATGGCTTTACTGGCAAGTATCAGTAGAACCAATGAAATCAAAGGCAGAATTGCACCTAATTTATATTTCGCTTCCATGTTCAATTGGTTTTGCAAGCTGTCGGCAGTAAAAAAGATTACAATAATCAAAATTACATTGATTAAAAAACCAAACATCGTAAGTTTGTATTGTAATGGACGGTTTCTGTAAAGGAAAGTAGGGATAAATGTTAACAATACCAGTGCACCGTTTAATAAGAGAAGGGGTAAAGTGCTTATAATTTCATATTTACCAACAATGTTGAAAATGATATCACCGCCATCAGGGAAAGGAAAAACAGCAATGGGTAATTTTGTAAATAACAATGCAGAAGCAATAAAAGCCAGCATTAAATAAACAGTTTGAATGCGTTGTAACATAATAATAAAAGTATTAATTTTTTTGCAAAGATATTATTCCTTTTTTGAATAACAATATTGAACTATAAATTTAATGTTTATTGTTTGATAAACTTTTGCGAATAATGTTTTTCTTTGTTTTCAATCAGCAATTGATAGTAACCTTTTGATAAACCTGAAGTTTCAATACTTTTGTGTTGAGAAGTACCGGATGATTGTACCATTTGTCCCACTAAGTTATAGATTTTATAACTGAAAAAGGAAGGATTTTCTTTTCCCTTGAATTCAACCCGTAGTTGATCAGTTACCGGATTGGGATAAATGTTAAAGTTTTGTTCCAAGTGAATGTTTTCGCTCACAGTATTTTGGAATGAAAAATCAAGATTGTCAATGTATAAATAACTGTTTGCAGCAGGTGTAGTTAAGCTACTTGATGATAAAACAATTAAACAGGTATCCGGAATATCTGAATTGGAAAATGTAATGGGAATGCTGAAATTTTCCCAGCTCATTACCGAATCTTGCAGCAAATAGTAAGTAGTACTGATAGTGTCACGGTTTTGGGTAGTTGAATTCCATTTAGTAAAAGCAATGGCAATAAAACCCTGATCATTTCCAAATGCCTTGTATTGCCAGTTACCCGTTAATGCTTTGGGACGTTGGTTGAATGGAAATCCTGATTTTGGCAAAAAGGTAGTTTTATCCAGTATCCCACTGAGAGCAATCCCTTGAACCAATCCTATAATTGGAATGGTTTTGGTTGTTAATTTCAGATAAGAAGCTCCCGGATTACCCGGAACACCTTTGGTACATGTATAGTAAGCCGGTAAGATTACTACCGAATTTACATTATCCCAGCCAACAGGATTGGAAGCTGACCAGTTTTCGAATCCTGAATTAGGAATTTGTGCAGATAATGTTGTAACAACAAAGACAAATAATAGTAACAATATAAGTTTTGTATTTTTCATTTTTTTATTTTATTTAAAATGTTGATAATTCAGATTCGTTTATATTACATGCATTCAAAGGATTGCGTTTTTTACAAAAAGAGATAATCAGTTGAAGTAACGACCTTTTAGGAAACAAAAGTAGTATAATATATATGAAAATATTTAAAAAAAATAAAAAATATTAAGTAAAAGCATGTTTTAAGATATATTTGTATTATATTTGCAAAAAAAAATCAGGTTTTTATTCTAAAAACTTAAAAGATCTCTTTATTATTCCAATCAACCATTTTTATCGTTTAAACTATTGGTCATTGGTTTTAATAAACTTTTAAATCAAATATTTATATTTTACCTACCTTTAAAAAATAATAAAGAAACTTATTCTTATGATGTACGACATTACTGAACTAAATAACAAATTAGTTAACGAATTAAAAGACATTGCCAAAGCAATAAATATCCCCAAGTTTGAGAAACTGTCAAAACAGGATTTGGTTTATAAAATCCTTGACCACCAGGCTGCCAATCCTCCCAAAGAAGTATTAGACAAAGAACGAAAAATGGAGAAAAATGCTTTTCGTCCCAAACGTCAGCGTGTGGAACTTTCCGAAAAAAAGAAAACTGAACACCAGCAACCTATCGCTAAATCGAATATGAACAGTATTGCAAAGCCTGAAATTGTAACACCGGTTTCTGTTGTTGAAAAGAATATAGAGGATTATATTGAAAAAACTGCAGAGAAAGTTGAAGAAAAAGCAATTGTTAGCAAACCTATTCTGATTAAACCCATCAAACAAATTCCTGTTCAGGAAACTGAAAATGTTCAAAAAGTGGAAACTGTTCAAAAAGTGGAAGCTGCTCAAAATACGGAAAATCAAGTTAAATCAAATGTACCTTATAAAAAAGGACAAAAGCATAAAAATGCAAAACCTAATAAACCTGAACAGTTAGTTAAGCAGTTAACTTCAAATGAAAGGGATGATTTAGTAAGAAAATACGTGGATGAAGATTTATATAAATTTGATGATCTTAAAATCGACGAAATATTAGGTAGTATTCCCGAACCCGAACCCGAACCCGAACATGATTTAGATATTGACCTGCCTCAAATGCAGGAAATTAAGATTTCTGATAATAAAACTATTGAAGAAGAAGTTGTTGAGGAAAGAAAAAATATTCAAGATCGACCCAAACGCGATAATTTTGTAAAACCTAAATTTCAGGAAAGAACCAGAGACGATAGTTATGATTTTGATTCTGTGATTGTTAGTGAAGGTGTATTGGAAATTATGCAGGATGGTTATGGTTTTTTGCGTTCATCCGATTACAATTATCTGAATTCACCCGATGATATTTATGTATCCCAATCACAAATCAAATTGTTTGGTTTGAAAACAGGCGATACTGTTAAAGGAAGCATACGTCCTCCAAAAGATGGCGAAAAATATTTCCCTTTGATTAAAGTTGAAATGATCAATGGCAGAAAACCAGAAGAAGTTAGGGATCGTATTCCTTTCGACTATCTGAAACCATTGTTTCCACAGGAAAAGTTTATTTTGACCGGTCACAACGAATCCACGATTTCTACCCGTGTAATCGATATGTTTACACCTATTGGTAAAGGACAACGTGGTTTGATTGTTGCACAACCTAAAACCGGTAAAACAGTTTTGTTGAAAGAAATAGCCAATGCCATTGCAGCCAATCATCCCGAAGTTTACCTTATAATATTATTGATTGACGAACGTCCTGAAGAAGTAACCGATATGGAACGCAGCGTGAATGCTGAAGTTATATCTTCTACTTTTGATGAACCTGCTGAACGTCATGTAAAAATTGCTAACATCGTACTCGAAAAAGCCAAAAGATTGACCGAATGTGGACATGATGTGGTTATTCTACTGGATTCAATTACACGTCTGGCAAGAGCTTACAATACAGTTTCACCGGCATCCGGCAAAGTATTGTCGGGTGGAGTAGAAGCCAATGCTTTACAAAAACCTAAACGATTCTTTGGTGCTGCCCGTAAAATAGAAAACGGCGGTTCACTCACCATTATTGCTACCGCTTTAATTGATACCGGTTCCAAAATGGATGAAGTGATCTTTGAAGAATTCAAGGGTACAGGTAACATGGAATTGCAATTGGATCGTAAACTAGCCAACAAACGTATATTCCCTGCCATCGACATTGTAGCATCCAGTACCCGTCGCGACGACTTACTGCTCGACAAAGATGTATTGCAACGCCTTTGGGTATTGCGTAACCATTTAGCCGATATGAATCCTTTGGAAGCTATGGAATTTCTGAAAGAAAGAATGCGTTTTACGCAAACCAACGAGGAATTTCTGGTTTCGATGAATGGATAGTTGGTTGTTAGTTAATGGTTATTAAGTTATTGGTTAATAGTTATTAGATTATTTAACAGTGGACTTTTAGACCATACGGAAATCACAATAATATAAAAGAAAAGGCTGCTATAATCGGGCAGCCTTTTCTGTGTGTAACCAATAATTGAAAAACCCTGACAGGGCTTTAAACCCTGTCAGGGTTGACCATACAATTAAATTTAATTAAAACATTTACTATTTGCCTGACTTTTAAAATACATCAAAAAGGATATCTTTATTAAAGACTTTTGATAAAAGGACAGTCAAAGTGACCTAACCCTGACAGGGTTACCGGCAGGTAGGTGACTTCTGTAAAACCGTAAAACCCTGTCAGGGTTGAGGAATAAGCTAATTCTTCACAAATTTATAGATCATACTATGGATTTCATTACTCACTTTAACCATATACACCCCTTTGGCAAAACTGCAGATGTTGAGTACTGTTTGTGTTTGTGCTATGGTTTGTTGCAGTATGAGTTTGCCTTGTATATCGTAAATAGAAATAGTTGTATTTTGCAGATTTGTCAATTGTTGTAAATCTATAAAAAGTTTATTAGTGGCCGGGTTGGGGTAAATCTTTATTTTCTCAGAGATTTCATTCACAGCTATCCCTAAAGAACCCTGAGCAACCACTGTTACAGAAATAATAGCATTTGGTGATTTTTGCAAATAAGAAGAATCGCAATAGGTAGCTGTACATCCCACAGAATCGGTAATGCTGAGGCAAATATTATAGTAACCTGCTGTAGCATAAGTGTGTGTTGGCAAAGCTGTAGTGTCATGTGTTCCATCGCCCCAGCTCCAGTTGTAATGCAAAGGAGGAACACCAGAAGCATTGTTTACAATAAAGTAATGATGCATTACAACTGTATCAGCCACCAAATCAAACTGTGCGGAACAATTGGGTACAAAGGGATTTACGGTTACATATAAAGTGGAAGAATCGCCATCACCGCAAGCATTGTTTCCTTTTACTGTAATGTTTCCTGAAATTGCAGTTAAACTATAGTCTACAGAAATACTATTTGTAGTACTTATGCCTGTTGCTCCATTTGGTAATGTCCAGCTATAAGAAGTTGCATTATTAATAACAGGAACTGAATATTGAACATTTTGTTGACCTTCTGTCACATTAGTACTGCCTGTGATAGAACCAGCAGATTCAGGTAAAGAATTTACTGTAATTGCTAAATTAGATGTTATTCCTAATCCACAAGATCCTACACCATTTACTGATATATTCCCGGAAGCAGATGAATTACCAAAAACAACAGTTATGCTATCTGTTGTGCTTGTACCGACAGCACCATTGGATAAGGTCCAGTTATAGGATGTAGCATTTGGTATTATTGGAACACTATAAATTACTGAATTTTGTCCCTGACAAACATTTGTTGTCCCGGAAATAACTCCTGCCGCAGATGGCAAAGGGAATACTGTAATTGGTTTAGATGATGGATTCCCATTACCACAGGAATTTGTACCATATACTGTTATGTTTCCAGATATGGCTGATGTTCCAAATCCTGCAACAATACTGTTTGTTGTACTTGTACCAGTTACGCCGTTGGGTAAAGTCCAAACATAGGATGCAGCATTTGTAATAACTGGAACTGAATAGGTTACAGAAGGGTTCCCCTGGCAAATCGTTGCAATTCCTGTAATCGTTCCGGATGTTAATGGCAGCGAATTTACTTTAACTGCATACGTTGATGTAGTTAAAAGTACATTTGAATTAAATACATTTACAATTATATTACCAGAAATCGCAGAGGTATCAAAATTTACAATAATATTATTTGTAGAACTGCTGCCAATTGCTCCGTTTGGCAATAACCAATTGTAAGAAGTAGCATTTGGAACAACAGGCAAAGTATAATTTACAAGATTTTGACCTTTACATACTATTGAATCACCGGATATAGGATAAGGTTTATAAAATTTAAGATTATCAATAAATATATTATTTCCATAACCACTTATAGCTTTAAAACGTATTAATACATCTGATTGACCTGAAAACGATGAGAGATTTATTAATTCATTTCTCCATTGCGAAGCTAAAGTTGGAATAAAAGAAGATGTTTGAACCGGGGATGTAGCTAATAATGTATCGGATTTTGAATATATTGTTGACCATGTCGAGCCACAATTCGTTGAAACCTGAACCTCTAACGTATCAATATTTGAATTATTTAAATATTGAGCGTATGCAACATCAAAAGTCATTACAGAATTTATAAATTGTGAAAAATTCATATGAAAACAATCTAAATATCCAATTTTCCCAACTGCCCAATTATAGGAATTAAACATAGCTGAACTCATTCCAGTTCCTTCAGCACTAACATATCCTTTTGACCAATTATAGTATGATGACGATTCTAATTTCCAGTTTATCGGAGGGAAAACTCCTTCAAATGTTTCTGCAATAAGCGAAGAAACAATATATGGAGGAATTACATTTATCATTATTGAATCACTTGCATGACATCCTTCAATGGTTGTTAAATTTACAATATAATTGCTTGATGTATTTGAAAAAGCAGATGGGGTTTTTATGAATGATGAACTTAATCCTATGACTGGACTCCAAGACCATATTAAATTGGAATCATTTCCATTATAATTTGAAGTTGGATAAACTAAAACAGAATCACAATATCCTTTTACAGTATCATTCCCTGCATTTACAGTTAATTTATACGTTGTAATGAAATTATTGGATGTAACCCCATTGCCACATAAATTAACACCATTCACCGTAATGTTTCCCGAATAAGATGAATCAGTAAAATGAACATATATATTATTCGTATTACCTGACCCAAAAGTTCCTGCAGGTAAAGTCCAATTATAATATATAGCATTTGAAATTGCGGGTACACTATATAACAAAGAATCCTGAAAATTACATTTTAAAGTTATCCCGGAAATTACACCTGCACTATCAGGTAAAGGATTTACTATTACTCCCAGATTAGATGAAATACCATCACCACATGAATTATGACCCTTTATTCTAATATTTCCTGAAGCAGATGATTTGCCATAATTTAAAGTAATATTGTTTGTATTGCTTGTTCCTGTTGAACCATTAGGTATTGTCCAACTATAAGTAGTTGCATTTAGAATTGAAGGTACAGTATAAGTTACGGCATTTTGTCCCTGGCAAACTGTTGTTAAACCACTTATTGTTCCTGCGTTTTCAGGTAAATTATTTACAGCAATAGGTAGAGTTGATGAAGTTAGAAGTACATTTGAATTATATGCATTTACGATTATATCACCTGAAACTGCAAAATTATTATAATCTACAAGAATACTATTTGTAGAACTTGTTCCTGAAGCACCTGAAGGTAATGTCCAGCTATATGAAGTAGCATTTGCAATTGCAGGGACTGTGTAATTTACATGTTGTTGTCCCTGACATACAACAGAAGCTCCGGTTAATAAACCTGGAAATATTTTAAAATTATCGATATATAAATTATTCCCATATCCACTTTTTGCAATAAAACGAAACGATATATTGGATTGACCGATAAATGGAGAAAGGTTTATTACTTCATTTCTCCATTGTGAAGCTAAAGTTGGAATAAATAAAGACATTTGAGCTGGTACTGTGGCTAAATTAGAGTTACTTTTAGAATATAAACTTGTCCATGTAGAACCACAATCAGAAGAAGCCTGGACCTCTAGTGTATCGTTTTCATTGCCATATTTTGCATAAGCAACATCAAATGTCATTACAGCATTATTTATTTGAGATAAATTAAATGGCAGACTATACATATATCCATGCTTTCCTGCACTAATATTGAAAAAGTTATATAAAGCAGAAAATAAGCCTATTCCTCCAGCATCGGCATTCCCTTGTTTCCAGTTATTAAGCGTTGGACTTTTTAATTTCCAGTTTATTGGTGGGAATGCTGATTCGAAATTTTCTGTGTACAAAGTTGTGAGTATGATGGGGAAAATTATATTAACCTTTATAGTATCTGTTGCCTGACATCCTTCTAAAGAACTTAGATTCAATATATAATGAATAGTTGTATCTGAAAATGCAAGAGGATTTTTTATGAAAGATGAACTTAAACCTTCACCAGGGTTCCATGACCAAATCAAATTTGTATCATTTAGCTTATAATTTGAAACCGGAATCAAATTTAAAGAATCACCACAAAGTTTTGTTATATCGCTACCGGCATTTACTATTAAATTATAAAATGTAATATATTTACTTGAGGAAACTCCATTCCCGCATGAATTTAAACCTTTCACTGTAATATTGCCTGTGGTTGCAGAATCACCAAAATGGATGTTAATAGTATTTGTATTACTAGTTCCGTATGTACCACCCGGCAATGACCATATATAAGAAGTTGCAAAAGTAATTGCAGGGACACTATATATTAATGAATCCTGACTTTTACAAAAAGATGCTAATCCTGAAATAGTTCCTGCATTTTCAGGTAATGGATTTACAGTAACAGCTAAAAGAGATGAATCACCATTACCACAAGAATTATGTCCTTTAACAGTAATATTACCGGATGTAGCAGAAGTACCATAATTGATTGTTATAAAGTTTGAATCACTTATTCCGCTAACACCATTTGGTAATTCCCAAACATAAGATGTAGCATTAGCAATTGCAGAAGTGGTATAACTAATTGAACTTTCACCCTGACAAACCGTTGTTATTCCGGATATTGTTCCAGCATTGCCCGGAGATAAGGTATTAACAGTTACATTTATTGAATCAAAAGCACCAGGAGTTATACAACCTCCTTCACCTCTTGCATAATAAGTTGTTGTTGTAGTTGGAGAAACTGAAAGTGAAGTCCCCGATCCTGTGGCAATACCTCCGCTACTTGATGTATACCAATTCCAGGTAAAAGCTCCATTTAGATTACCGGATGCAATACTTAATGTGGTAGTTCCTCCATAACATATTAAATTTTCAGATACTGATACAGTTGGAACACTGGGGTTAGTGCAGTTATTTGCATATATCCATGCAGAACCAACATAACTACCAAGATGAAAACCAATACCATTACCGTTACCTCCTACTATCATTTTATTGCCATCGCCACTCAGTGATATTGATTTACCTTGTAAAACATCATCATGTCCTTCAAATAATCCATTATGAAAAGTTTCTGTACCAATTAACTTATTGCCATGTTGCATCCAAACACCACCAATTCGAATAAATACCCAGCTGGCACCCATATTATAATTGTCGCCAAAACCACCTACTGCAGCTGTATTTCCATTTGCACTCAATGACACTGAACAACCCTGGTATACATGATAATAAGGATTGTCATTTGCATCATACCCTGTTAATTTACTTCCTTGTTGTGTCCAGATACTTCCACTACGTATATATATCCAGGAAGCACCAACAGAACCATGGTCGGCAGGTCCTCCTACAATAGCAGTATTACCATCAGCACTCAAACATACTGAATAACCTTGTTTGGCAACACCAATTGCATCTGTTCCGACTAATTTACTGCCTTGCTGTGACCATACACCTCCATTACGGATAAATATCCATGCAGCACCTACACTATTATTATCAATAGTTCCACCCACAATTGCCGTATTACCATCAGCACTTAATGAAACGGCACAACCTTGATTAGAAGCTCCAACAGAAACTGATCCTTTTAATTTATTGCCTTGTTGTGTCCAGATTCCACCGACGTTTCGGGTATATACCCAAGCAGCACCTATAGAATTACTGTCTGAACATCCTCCCACAATAGCAGTATTGCCATCAGCACTTAACGATACAGAAAACCCTTGACTTGCATTACCAATTGCATTGGTTCCGACTAATTTATTGCCTTGTTGTGTCCAGATATTTCCGTTGCGGACAAAAATCCATACAGCACCTATATTATTATTGTCCCAATGCCCACCTATTATAGCAGTATTACCATCAGCACTCAAACATACAGCATTCCCCTGACCAAAATAACTATTAACCGAACCTGATCCTACTAATTTGCTCCCTTGCTGCGACCATACACCTCCACTAAAAGTATAAATCCATGCAGCACCAATATCAGCATTATCCCCAATTCCACCCACTAAAGCAGTATTGCCATCTGCACTCATCGATACAGAATACCCTTGCTGAGATACATCAACATAGTCTGATGCCACCAACTTATTACCTTGTTGAACAGAAGGACAAGAACCAGCAACCAATGTATAATTATTTCCACTTATTGCAGTTCCATAAGCTGTTGTAATATTTACAGAACCTGTTACAGTTCCTGGCATAATCATCCCAACTAAAGTTGTATCTGTATTTGAGACTTTTATTGCGGAAGTTCCTCCGATTGTAAATATACCCGGGTTACTTAAATTAGTTCCGTTAATAGTTATTAAAGACCCTATTGATCCATTAACAGGTGAAAAAGAAGTGATAGTTGGTGATTGTGCATTCACAATATTCACCAACAATATTGCAATCATCAAAATGTAAAGTTTTTTCATATTTTATCTTTTTTCGAAGTTCTTTGTTTTGTTTGGAAGTAGAACTCTGACAGGGTTCAAAACCCTGTCAGAGTTGAGGAATTAGCTATTCCCTCACAAACTTACCCACAAACCTATTCCTATCATTACTCACTTTAACCATATACACCCCTTTGGCAAAACTGCTGATGTTGAGTACTGTTTATGCATATAGCATAGTTTGATGAAGCAATGATAACTCTATATCTTTAAATGGAATTAGTTTTATCTCTTAATTTTTAATGCAACGTATTGAACGTCCATTTCTTTTATGGCTGCTGTAAGATATAATTTCACTGCTTAAATTGCTTACTAAACACGACAGGGGTAAGTTATTATTATCCACTGAGGAACTCCACCAATATCCTATTTGACCTAAAATGTTATATGCTCCATTATAATACCTGTATCCTCCAGGTAAAGCTGAAAATCCACTATTATTTGTTGCTCCTGTATTGGGGCTTTCCCAATGATTTAATCCCGCTTCTTTCAATTTACCACCAGCTTGAATATTCCCTCCTAATAAGATTGTTAAGATTGTCCATTCTGAATCTGTTGGAATATGCCAGTTTATTGGACATAAATTACGGGAATCTACCACTGTGTAAAAATTATATAATCTACCATAAGTTATTGCATGATAAGCATCATTATTAAAATTGCAATATGCTCCTGATGTATCTGAATACCATTGTAAATTATCTGTGATATATGGAATAGTATCGCCATTCCTGAAATGAGTCACTTTAAGATTTTGTTTCATCCATATTTGAGTGCCTATTTGAACTTCATCATAAATATTACCATCAATATCAATAACGGTAGATGAATTTATTGGTAATGTTGTAAAATTTATTGTATTACCATAGCCAATTCCAATGCCATTAACTGTATAAGCACGTAGATAATAGGTTGTATTGGGTGATAATCCTTCCATATAGTCGGTAAAACTACCCAGTCCATTTCCGTATGTGGTATGATTGTCGTTTATAGAGGGATTAACTTGCGTACTCCAGCATACACCTTTTGCACTGACTGATGCTCCTCCTTCAGAAGTTACATTTCCGCCGGAAAATGCTGACGTTGCCATTATAGTAGTTACATTACTGGTAGATACAACTGGAAATTGCACACTTAAACTCTTTTTAAAAAATAATTGATTACCATAGGCTGTTCCTAAATTATTAGTTGCAAATGCTTTAACGTAAAATTTAGTATTTGGAAATAAGTTTGTCAGAGTTGCTGTAAATAATCCTGTTCCGGATCCACAAATTACTGTATTTGCTGATAAAGTTGGGTTTGTTGAAGTGCTGTAACAAATACCTCTTGTTGTAATAGTTAAACCACCATCGTTAATTACTTCTCCACTCACTGTAGCGGTAGTATCAGATGTTGGGAATGCAGAAATTGTTGTAACTGAAGGAGTGTTTGTTAATGTAGTAAAAAAAATCTGATTGCCATAAGTAGTTCCTTTACTATTAGTAGAATACGCTCTTACATAATATGAAGTTGCAGGGAGTAATTCAAGAAAATACCCTCCGATTGAACTTATATTTACTCCCCCAATACTTATTAATTCATCTGCTATTGTTGGGTGTGGATTTATACTAAAACAGAAACCGGTTTCTGTTGTAGTACTTCCTCCATTAAAATTTATTTTTCCATAAACAGTTGCCGTTTTTGAGGTAATGGATTCAACCGATAGAGTTGTAACTATTGGCAGATAAGATGTTATAATACTTTCATCACTTATACAACGAACAGATAACCCTCTTTTTCTAAAATAATTTATATTGTGGGTTGCAGAATCATTATAATTTAAATAATGAGTATATGAGGTATTTGAATTTGCTAAAGTTGACGTCCACCAATAACCAACGCCATTTATTTGTGAATACATCCCAATATCGCTCCTTGTTCCACCTGGTAATGCTGTAAAATCTGTTGCATTGGTAGCACCAGAATTTGGACTTGACCAATGAGTATTGCCAGTGTCTTTCAATGCACCTCCCATACTTGCACCTCCAATATAATTGTATAAGCATGTCCATTCCTCGTTATCAGGTATATGCCAACCGCTGGGACATAATTTATTTGAATCAACTACAGTAAACCAGTTATACATAAGACCATAAGCGTTATTGTAAGTAACTGAATCATTATTATACCAGCAATATGCACTTGTTGCAAGATTGCCCCATTGTGATGAATTAGTAACTTTTGGTATGATAACACCATTACGGTAATGTTTTACTTTCAGATTTTGTTTCATCCATACTTGATTGCCAATTTTAACAGTATCGTATCCATTCCCATCAACATCTATTAATGCATTTCCGGTGGTGCTTCCTGAATTTATGATTTGAATAGGTAATGTAATAAATCCAACCTGATTACTGTATGAAGTTCCTATACTATTTGTCGCAAAAGCTCTTGAAAAATAATTTGTATTTGGAAGTAAATTGATCAAAGTTGAATAGAAAGAACCCGTTCCATTACCTATAACCAAAGTATCATTAGCTATTGTTGGATTAACTGAAGTAGAGTAACAAACACCTCTTGTTGTTACTGTATCTCCCCCATCTGAAACAACATTGCAATTTAAAACAACAGAAGTTTTCGTTATATCTTTAATTGCAATTAGTGAAACATTTGCAAGTTGAGTTGATGGAAGAGTCGTAAAACTGATTTGATATCCATATGCAATTCCAATATTATTTGTTGCAAAAGCTCTCACATAATATGTAAAAGCAGGTATTAAATTTGTTAAGTTCGAAGTAAATGAACCTACACCACTTCCAGTTGTAATTATAGAATTTGCGATTGTAGGCATCGTCGAATTGCTATAACATATACCTCTGGTTAAAATAGTATCACCACCATCAAATGTAACATAACCTCCGGAGGATGCTGTTGTGGATGTTATGGATGAAGCTATTGTTGTGCTGACATCAGGTATTTGTAAAGAATAAGTTGTAAAGTTTATCTCATTTCCATAAGCAGTTCCTATACTATTGATGGCATAAGCTTTTACATAATAAGTAGTTGATGCAGTTAGACCAGTCAGATTTGAAGTAAACGAACCCGTTCCGTTTCCATTATTAACAATTGAATTTGCAGTTGTTGGATTTGTAATAATGTTATAACAAATACCCTTTGCCATAACAGTAGTGCCACCATCTGAAGTCACATTTCCACCGAAAATTGCTGTTGTGACACCTCCACTTGAAAAAGTTGTATTAACAGAGGGAGGTTGTAATGGAATAGTTGTAAAACTTATCTGGTTACCATAAGCAGTTCCCTCACTGTTAGTTGCAAAAGCTCTAGCATAATAAGTAGTTGATGCCAATAAGCCATTCAGATTTGAAATAAATGATCCTGGTCCTGTTCCATTAGTTACTAATATATCTGCTGTTGATGGATTAGTTGTAGAACTATAACAAATACCCCTTAATGTAACAAAAGCTCCACCATCTGAAGTCACATTTCCACCGGAAATTGCTGTAGTAGCTGATACATTAGAAATGGGAGCTGTAGAAACTATTGGAAGTTGTAAAGGAATAGTTGTAAAACTTATCTGATTACCATAAGCAGTACCTGCGTTATTACTTGCAAAGGCTTTTACATAATATAAAGTTCCTGTTGTTAATCCTGTGAGATTTGAAGTAAATAATCCTGAACCACTTCCATTGCTAACGATAGCATCTAAAGTAGTTGGATCTGCTATAGTACTATAACAAATTCCTCTAGTTGATATTGGAGCACCCCCATTGGATGTAATATTACCACCTGAAGTGGCAGTGAATAATGTTATGAGTGTTGCAGAAGCTGTGGTGAGCGTCGGCAATAATGCCATTGTAACAAAACTCATCTGGTTTCCATAAGCTGTTCCAATATTATTGTTTGCATAAGCTCTTACGTAATAAAAAGTTGTAGATGTTAAACCAGTTAGATAGGAAGAATACATACCTGTTCCGGTACCATTATTTGTCAAACTATTTGCAATTGTTGGGTTGGGCGTTGTGCTGTAACAAATACCTCTTGCAAAAACACTATCTCCTCCATCAGAGCTTATGTACCCACCTGAAGTCGCAGTAGTGGCTGATATGTTCGAAACGTTTATTGTAGAGACAGAAGGTATTTGAAGGGGAAGGGTTGAGAAATTTTCCTGGATTCCATAGGCTGTACCTTCATTATTTATAGCATAAGCCCTCACATAATAAGTAGTACTTGGAATCAGGTTTGTAAGATTTGCTGTAAAACTGCCCGTATCACTTCCACAAATTATTTTAGGATTTATAGTTGTCGGATTTGAATAGGTATGATAACAAATACCTCTTTCGGTAACAATGGCACCTCCATCATCACTGATATTTCCTCCGCTTGATGCAGTTGTATTAGTTATTGAGGATACAATTGTTGTAGTTAGTGAAGGCAATGAAGCAGTAAAATAAAAAGTAAGTACCAAATTACCAGTTGGCATAACAGTCGTACTAGAATAGTAATTATTAGAATATCCGGTAAAACGTATTATATCGCCATTTGAAAATGCAATATTTATTGTTGCTTTTGTACTTTTTAATCCGGTAAAAGTTTCCTTTTCTTTTTCGCCTCCCTTATATTCAAGCTTAGCTTCACAAAATGTTGAATGCTGACTTATGATTTTTGTTGAATATGAAAAATTTTCACCATTGATATAAATAAAATACATCCCTTGTTTTAAACAACTTAATTTGAACGTATGACTGCCTTTCAATAACTTATCATTTATTTTCAAAATTGTTCTCCCTGATATATCATAGATAGATAATTGAACATTTCCAAACTGCTTAGCATAAAAGGACAATTCTGCTTCTCCCTGCATAGGATTGGGATATACTTTCAAATAGTTATTCTTAATATCCATTTCGTTAATCCCAACAGTTCCTAAATGCAAAGTATCTGTACCCAATACTGTTACATTTACACCTTTTGTAAGATTTTCCACTTTTACACTGTCAACAGTTGTTGAAGCTCCGGAACCGGTAAAGTTTATGAGGTAGTTTTGTGCATTCACAGTAATTCCCAGCAATAATGCCATCATTATAAAGTATAGTTTTTTCATATTTTTTCTTTTTTCTCTTTGTTTTGTTTGGAAGTAGAACTCTGACAGGGTTCAAAACCCTGTCAGAGTTGAGGAATTAGCTATTCCCTCACAAACTTACCCACAAACCTATTCCTATCATTCCTCACTTTTACCACATATACCCCTTTGGCAAAACTGCTGATGTTGAGTACTGTTGTTAAATTATTCTCTGGTATAGGTCACATTCATATATGCATTCCTTTGATAACAGGCATCATTTACCAAAGTAAAGCTTAAATTAGTTGACGTAACCGTAAATTTATAAGAACAAGTTTCATCTTCTGTGCAAAACAAACTTGATGTTGTTTTTAGTGTGATAGTAGAAGAATTTATTGTATAAGTATCTTCATCAAGAGAAATACCGATACCATAAAGAGTAAAATTACTGGCAGTAATTACCAATTTACCACCCGAACCGGCATTCGTCCATGTTCCGATTATTGAAGCAGGTGGCGGGGTTGGCAGTTTGGGGTTTTCATCTTTCTTGCAACTGATTGTAAACACTGATACAAAAAATAGCAGCATGGCTATTTAAATAATTTTTTTTGGTTTGTTTTTCATTTTTTTTGATTTTTGTTTAATTCTATGAGAGGTTTAATAATTAATTGTGGGGTTATGATGTTTTTTTTTATTAAGGGTTTTAAAAATTATTGATTTTAATATAATCTTTTAAAAAATTAGACTGCGAATATAAACTTTTTATTTAAATTATTAACATAAAATTAAAGAAATATCGTCTATCTATCTATCTATCTATCTATCTATCTATCTATCTATCTATATATCTATCAGTTTTTTATATCGTAAAAATAATTATTTCCCGGTAATAAAAAAACAAAAAGTTGGATGAGTTTTTGGCGAAATTGTATTCATTTCAGATACTGTTTGGTCGGATTGGAATTAATTGGGTTTTTGTCATTTGAGACTCGTATAAACCTACAATATATATTCGACCATATAGGAATTCCGACCGGAGTTTTTATTCCTGTTAAAGACTAGGAAAAAATTAAAAAAAAATACGGGGGTATTGAAAATGAAATTTCAGCTATGGATGAGATTCCTCAATGGCATAAAGAAATTATTGATCAAAGAGTAAGCGAGTACAAATCATACCCGGAAAATGCAATGGAAATTGATAAAGTTTGTGATGACATTGAAATTGAATTATGAAATATAAAGCTGAAGTTTTTCCGATTGCTAAAATTGATTTATATGAGACTGCACTTTGGTAAGAAACAAAACAAAACAAAAGGGTCTTGGTAAACAGTTTATGAGGAGTTTTCGTGGAAAAATGGCAATACTATGCAACAATCCGTTTATCTATCAGGTTAAGTATGCTGATGTACATACTGTATTATTGCTTCCGTTTCCTTACATGATACATTACTTCATTGATCGCAAAGAAATACTATCATTGTAATAGCCATTCTTTATGCATCACAAAATCCAAAGAAAGGAAATGAAAGAAATACTCCGGCTCAATAAAACTAGATTTAAGATGTTTTTATATTCTCTTTAAATTAATCATTTGTTACTTAACTTTTTTAAATAATATCTAATACACCAATCTTTTGACCAGAAGTTTTGGATCGTCTGACAAACCTTTGATGAATCCCATTTTTTGCATGTACAGATCATGACTTTTTGATTGAGATTCAGTGCAAAGCTTCTCGTAACCCAGTTTAGAAAAGTAATACAAGTTCTGATTATACACAAACTTACCGGGTTTTTGATCGCGGTATTCAGGAATCACAAAATCAAGACCTATCATCAGTGTTTTTGCATCTATTTCGTGAGCCAGAATGACACCGGCCACCGACATGTTTTTCAGAATCAAAATGTTGAGCTTATTCATTCCCGGTTGAAAGCTAAAATTCGGAAAGAATTTTTTGATTTCTTTCTGGTGAAATTCAAGGAAAGCTTCTAGGTACTTATTGTCATTGCGAACTTCGAGCAATCGAAAATGATCAGTACCGGCATACATTTTTATAAGGTAATAAATATTAATCACTACAATAAATCCATTCAGAATGCCTACCGGCAATGCATCAATCGCAAAGCCATAAACTGAAAACAGGCAGGCTCCTGTCATGTTGACCCATCTCAGTTTCTGTATGGAATTCATTAGCATTGAAGCCGCAATCACAATAGATGCAAGGTAACCAATCCATTCTAACATATTTTTTTATTTTAGAAAAATTTTTGATGATTTTAAAAGTAAAGCCAGATTGTACTTTTTTCTTCTTACTTCGCTATTCGTGAATCGTTAATCGCAAATATTCCCTTTTCCCTTTTTCCTTAAACCTTTCTATGAGATCCTTTCTCGTCAAAGACGAGAGGATGACAAAAGCGAGATCCGCTTCGGTCTTCGGTCTTCCGACTTCCGACCTTTTTTCTACCATTCTACCTTGTCTCTCCTCACCGGCATAGTCATACATCTTGCGCCACCTCCGCCTCTGGGCAATTCTGAGCCATCAATGGAAACCACAAATTTTTGGTAATCGTTCATTAATTTTTTTCCATTGATAATGTCGCGGGCTTTTAAAACTTCAAACCCATTGTTGTTTAATGCATCGATGGTATAACTGTTACGGGCATAACCCATTACTTTTCCGGGTCCTAGTGCAAAGAAATTAGCTCCACTGTGCCATTGTTCGCGTTGTTGTATCCATAAATCATCTTGAATTCCGCAAGTCAGTGGTTTTAAGTCGAAATTTAGCTTTTGCAGGGCTTCCATCATGGTATTGCGGAAACGGATAAAGTCAACTTTCCCATTGTCGATACGGATATGAACGGTTTGGTATTTATTGTGCTGAGCAATTAAAGGCTCGTAGATCATACATTGGTCTTTATCGAGAAAGGTAAAAACCATATCGAGGTGAATAAACGATTCAGGTTTGAATGGCAATTCCTGTACAACAATATTCATGGTAGTTTTGTTGGCTTTAAAACGGTCAATTAAAAAATCAACAGCTTTGGTAGTGGAGCGGCTGCCTAAGCCTATTAATATAACATCTTCGCGGGCTATTAGAACATCACCGCCTTCAATGGTTATTTCAGGGTCAAAATCTTTAAATTTTGCCGGATTGATGGTTGATGCCGTTATGGAAGTGCTATGGTTGAAGATGGTTTCCATAATAATGGCTTCCCTGGCACGAACCACATTGGCCATGCGGCTTATCAATACTTCATTGTACATTGAAGTAGAAGCGTCTCTCATGAAAAAGAAATTATGCAACGACCGCAATGTATACCTTTCCTGGCTCAGAAAACTGGTCAAGGTGTCTTTTTTCATCTCAACACCTTCTATCATTGCTCTTGTGAAATCTTCTATGTTAAGGTCTGCCAGATCATTGTAAATATGCATTGCTTTTTCGTTGGTACAGACTTTCATCGCCAGTTCCCTTCTGACGTTTTCGTCTTGCATTGCTTCATTGAGTAAATCTTTTACTTCATATACAGTGGTAAATTTACGTAAAACACCTTCAAATTCGCTGTATTCTTTGGTGGCAACAGCAAGGTTTAAAATATCGCTATACAACGCTCTT
>JBBRCQ010000037.1:0-38438 GCA_038204725.1 Bacteroidales bacterium
ATTTATTCTAAGGTATTTCAAGTATTCCCTTATCTTTTTTGCATTATTAAATACAATTATGCCCATGCAGAACAAAGATACACTGCACAGGCAAGCTCAGGTAAATCCACTGCGGCTTGCAATTGTGTTTATTGTATAGCCTTGAAATGTACATTTAAAAACGAAAAACAGATAAAGTTTGGTGCAGTACATATGAACATTTGTATATTTACATATATACAACAGGAAGTTACAAATCAATAAAAATGATTCACTATGTATAAAATTATGTACTATTTTTAGAAAGATTTTCAATTTTTTTTTGTTTTGAATCAACAGTTTTGGGTTGTCGATAAATTTTTATTGTACTTATTTTTTTGTTAAATCATAATTGTCTCCTTTCACACTTTAATAAAAATTATAAAATATCTCGCAAACCTAAATACAAACTATGGTTTTGCAATGCAAATATTTATCTTTGTGACATTATTATGACATGTTGAAAATTTAAATTGCAAAACAATGGAAATCAGGTGTGGCTTTAATTGTAGTTGTTTTTGAAATAATTACAATTAATCAGAATTATATTAAATAAAGGAAATTTTAAAATGGGAAAGATAGAATTACAGCAATAGGGATTTAACACACTATGGACTGAAATGAAATAAATGGTTGGTTTTCTGTATAAGTATCGATTTTGTTTTCTTTTTCTTTATCTACCGGCAGGCAGGGGTTAAAGATATATGATTTTAGAAGTTTGTTCAGTGTTAGAATGTCTATTGCAGCGTTTAGAATGTCTATTGCAGCGTTTAGAATCCTTATTGCATACTTTCGAAGCCTAATTCCATCTCTTCGAAGCCCATTTTCACCTCTTCGAAGCCATTTTTAACATCTTCGAAACCAATTTTAACATTTTCGAAGACAATTTTAACATCTTCGAATCCATTTTTAACATTTTCGAACCCCATTTGCACATATTCGAACTCCATTTGCAGCTGTTTAAGATGTAGATATTTTTGATGGCATCGTGAATACCGTTGGGTCGATTTTGGTAAAAATAATCGTTAGATGATGTTCAATCAATATTCAACCACTTTGTGGTTGGATAATCGTTCTTTATTACATTACCCTGCATTTCATACAGGGCTATTTATATTGAATCCCTTCAGGATTTGCAATATGGGATGGTTGTAGTTTAATAAAACGTAGATACAACCCGTCGGGTACGAAGTTCCCGACGGGTTGTAATCTAAGTTAATTCAATCGTTTATAAGAAATGTTTGAAGATTTGTGAACAACGATCAACGATTTTAGATTTTAGAAGTTGAATCTGTTGAACCCGCAGGGAAGTATGTATTCGACGGATTTATTTCGATTTCAACAGCAGTCTGTCATACAAAAAAAGCATCAATGCTGTAAAAACGCCGATACCCGAAAATACCATCCAGATATCAGAAGGATGATAGGTGTTCCACAAAAACTGTGTAAGTTCATGTTCACTCATTCCCATGGATTGGGAAGCCTGGCGGATGTAATCGTTCTGGGTAAAATTGTCGGAAATTTCCGGAATCTTCAAGCCTCTTGCTGCAACTTCTGTCTTGAGCAGTGTGATTTTATCAGACATTTGTGTGTATACATTGCCGGATAATATACCGGCAAAGAAATTACCTCCTGCCAGGGGTAAAAAGGACGTGCCCATGTACAAGGCGGTTTTGTCTTTGGGGGCAATGCGTCCGATGTATTCCGATATTTTGGGTGAACTTGCCATTTCACCAAACGAAAATATCATGATGGAAAGGAACAGATACATGCCGTTTTGGGTTACAAACCACAATCCTAATCCGATAGAACAGACAAATATGCCGCTGATCATCGAATTTAGTGGTTTTAGTTTCATCACTACCGACGAAACAATGATCTGGAATAGGATGATGTACAGTGCATCAATATTGATCAGCATTTCAGGAGATATACCACCTGAATCATTTCCGATTTTGGAAGCCAGAAAAGGGGATAGGTTGGCAATATTGTTGTAAATAATGCTTGTGTCTACCCATTGTTCGATAAAGGTAGGCAGGGTAAAGAAAAGCTGCCAATACATAGTCCAGAATCCCACTATAATCAACAAAAATATAACGAACTTAAAATCTTTTACCACTTCAAAAATATTTTTGAAAACAGTAGCAATTACTTTTGCCAAAGATTCTGTCGTTTTTTTTCGTTCTGGTTCTTTGTAAAAAAGAAGTAAGATCAAGTTGATCAATATAATACCCGACGACATGAGGAATACATAATTCCAATTGTGGGCTCTAAGTTTTGAAGCAAAAATAGGACCTATGAAAGCTCCTATATTGACAATCATGTAAAAGATGCCAAATCCTACCGATGAATTGGTTAAATTGGTATTGCGGGCTATGGTAGCTGAAATAACGGGTTTAAACAAGGCAGCTCCAATGGCTACATACAAAAAAACGATAAAAACAGACGAATAGCTTTCCATTCTTCCCATCAGGAAATAACCGGATGATAAGATGATATAAGCCACAAACAATACTTTTTTGTAACCAAATTTATCAGCAATAGAACCGGTAATTACAGGTAAAAAGTATAAAATAAATGTTACTGTACCCATCAGATGCCCTTTCTGGATTTGGGTAAAACCCAATGCTCCGGTATCTTTGGAGCCAGTGAGGTACAATGCCAGCACGGCAAACATTCCATAGTAAGCCCAGCGTTCAAAGAGCTCCATGGTATTGGCCATCCAAAAGTTTCGTGAAAATGTTCTGATTACCTGTGTGAGGTTCATGGTTTGTGGTTGGTTAATATTTCTTTTCTTCGTAAATCTAAAATCTAAAATCGTTAATAATGTCACCCCATCCCCATCCCTTCCCCTAAAATGGGAAGGGAGGTTCTCCGAACTATTTTATATATATAATTCAAAGCGATGAAATTAAAAATATACCTCTTGCGCTAAAAGTGTTAAGTGATGACAAAACATACACACTACTCCGGTCTTCCGATCCCGAATCGCTTCGCTTTGGGGATTTCGCTTCGCTCAATCCCGAATCGCTATAACTAATTTACGGTCAGATAAGGTGAAACTCTATCATAAAAATCATCATAAATCAAATTTGCTTTTTTAATATCACTTACCGAATGATAATCACCATTTTTGTTTCGGTACATTACTACTGATTTAGCAAGGTAATAATCGAAATAGGGATGTTTTTTCAAATCCTGTATGCTGGCTTTGTTGATGTTTATTTTTTGAATATCCAAGGGATTGATGGTGAATGATGCTTGTATCTGTTCATATTTTGCACTATCCATTCCAAAAACCTCTCGTAACTGTTCAATTTTCACAAAACCACCCAGCTTGTCTCTGTAATTGGCTATACGCCGGGCAAATGCAGGTCCTATGCCTTTTACTTCCTGCAAATCATTGGTATCAGCAGTGTTGATCTCCACTACAAACAAAGGCTTTACTTTCGTTTCATATTTTATTGCTGTATTGTTTTTATTGTCTTTTCCCGGAATCATTATAAAAGGTTCTAGAATTTTGTATTCATCGCTGCTGATGCAATACATCTTTTTGAAATCTTCTTTTTTGTAAAATTTCCCTCCTTTTGCAAGATAGTTCGTCAACACTTTGATTTGTTTTTCGCTTAAACCCAGCAATTCCCATTGTTCAGAATGCATTTCGTTGGGATTGAAAGGGAAGGGCTTTAATTTGAGCTCTGCAAACGATTTGTCACTGTTGTTGTAATCAAATCGTTCATTGTTATCGCTTTCAGCTTTTTCCAGAGAATCGGTATACTTTTCAAAAGCCTGTATTTCTTTTTCGAAACTGCTAAAATCAGCTTTTTGTGATTTTACTAAATAAGGGAAAAGGAAAACACGCAATGATATCATCAGCATTAAGAGACATATTAATACAAATATACCTCTTCTTTCTCCTTTGGTAAACGAGAAATAATGTTTTAGCGTGTCTGTTTTCTTTTTCAAAACAATTCAGGTTTTATCTGGGTTCATCATCATTTTCGGAATAAGAATCAGGTTCAGGTTTGGGCTTTGTAAACAAAACCTTTGCAAAAAAATATATTGTAACTGAAGTAATAACTGAAATGGTTGTCAACCATAGTATTAAAGCTGTTGTTTCCATGTTAAAATCTCCCTTTTTTAATGCGGTTTTTATAAGCAATGTGTACCAATATTGAAATGCCTGCAAATACACTCATCAATAAGATACGCGTACCATTTATCAAATACATTTTTATTTGCAGGTCATGTTTTACGACTGCATCAGTAGCAGCGGCAATTTGTTCTTTTAAAGCTGTATTGGCAATCTGCATTAAAATTGAACCATTATCGAGTACCCAGCCATTTCCTGACATTAAATTGTGGAAAACAGCCAGCCAATCGTTGTTGGCAGGCGTAATCAAAGCTCCCACAAACACAAAAATAAGCAAAACGGGTGTAATGTATTTGATGATGTATTTATAAATAAGCGGTACTTTGATGTCGGCTCCACGATTGATTTCTTTCCAGCCTTTCTTCATTCCGAATATCCAGGCAAAGAGTATGGATTCAAACAAGGCAAATACAAAGAGCGAAACCGTTCCCGTCCAGTAATCGTATTCATCAAAAACGCCCTGGTTAAAGAAAAGAACTGTAGGTAAACCGAGTATTAATATGGTAATGCCAAAAGCAAGGGCTGACTTTTTGCGATTCCAGTTGAATTCGTCTTGCATAAATCCCATACAAGGGATGCCCATTGCCAATGATGAGGTAATACCTGCGAAAAACAGCAATCCAAACCACATTACACCGGCAAATGCGGCTAACATTGGGCCCCATTGTGCAAACAAATACGGCAATGTTTTAAAGCCCATCCCCAAGCCGCCTAATCCTGAGAGTTCAGTAACTTTATCTATACCGAGATAACCTATTGAAATTGGAATAATAATAGCACCACCAATTACAACTTCTACAAATTCATTCATCCAGCCGGCCGACATGGCATTGAGGGCGATATCATCTGTTTTTTTGAGATAAGAGGCGTAAGCCTGAATTGAACCCATTCCAAGCGAAAGGGTGAAAAATATCTGTCCTGCAGCAGCCAACCACACTTTTGGATTGGTAATGCTGTCAAATTTTGGTGTCCATAAAAAATTGAGTCCCTTTGTGCCATCGTATATAGCACCATCCTGTCCTGCTTTTAAAGATACTGCTTTTATTGCCAGTATTAATCCAAATCCAATCAGCAAAGGCATACCTATTTTGGCAACTTTTTCAACACCGCCACTCAGTCCTTTGGATAATATCCATGTATTAAGGGCAAGGCACAATATAAAAAAAACGATGGATTCGTAAGGGATGAGCGTTGTTTTATTGAGGGTTACATAATTGTTGAAAACAGTTACAACGCCTTCCTGCGAAAGACCGTTGAACGATCCTATTACAGAATGAAGCACGTAGGAAAGTGTCCATGATTCAAGGTAACAATAATAAGAGGCAATGCCAATATTGCTGAAAATTCCGAAAACCCCTACATATTTCCAGATTCGCTTTTTGTCCAAACTGTTCATCATGAACGGAGTGGAATGGTTGCCCAGTTGTCCGCCATACCTGCCAATTGACCATTCGATGAACAAAAGCGGAATTCCCATTAACAGAAAGCATACCAGATAAGGAATGATGAATGCACCCCCTCCATTTTGAATGGCCTGAACCGGAAATCTTAAAAAATTTCCGAATCCAACGGCATTGCCTGCCATTGCTAATATTAAACCAACTCTTGTTCCCCAGGCTTCTTTATTTGCAGTCATAATCAGCTGAATTATAGGTGTAGTATTATTGAAGTAAAGTTCTCTCAACAAAAGTAATAAAAATTATAAAAAAACAATTTTTATCTTTTAATTCCTGATATAATTATGGTTGTTGTTTAAAATACTTATAATGAATTGGTTAAAAGTACTTTTGAATAGATAAATATATTTAATGGAAGGATAAAGAAATTAAATATCTTTGTAAAAATTTAAATTTCCGGTATATTTTGTAACTGACTGTAATTAAAGAATGCATTTTAAAAATTAATTGATAGATCGGTTGCCAATACTTTTGTAATAAATTTTAGGATAGTACCTGCTAATTTTATGGTCATTCCGGTAAATGATCTAATGAAAAAAAATGTATTTCCAAATAAACAAATGTTATGAATGAATATCATTATTTCTCAATATCCATGAAAAAAATATTGTGCCTATTTTTACTCTCCTTTATTTGCTTTGAAATAGCTCAAACGCAATCTTTGATCAATCCAGAGGATTACTTATTAAACGGTTATGAAAATAAAATTTCAGGAACCGATTATATTTATCATTCTTTTATTCCCGGTTTAAATGAAAGCATGATTATCAGAGCTACAGGAGGTAAAGAGATGATGGAATGGGAAACAGAAACTGTTAAATCTATTTCTCCTGAAATGAAATACATCTCTTTTATCTGGATAGCTGCCATAGGTTCAGGTCCCGGGAAAGCAGATTTTAAATTGGAAACCAATCATGGCGAATCTTTTGTTTTCTTTTCTGACGGAAAACCTGAATGGGAATTGTTATCAAATAATGGCAGCAAACTTCGATTTACAAAAATGTGGACCGACCAATATGGTGATCATCACGGATACATGCAATTAAAAATACCTAAAGAATTGATTACAATCGGTAAATCCATAAGGATTAAAATCACTGGAGGCAATACAGCACTTTCTTCCTGGTACATGACCTATAAAAAACCCATTAAAACCAATCTGACCATTAAAGCGTTACCCGCTATTATCAAAGACCATCATAAGCTTAAGCAACTGGCTACTGCGAGTATCTTTTATTTCGGGAAAGAAACCGAAGCTAAATTCTTTGCCGATCAAAAGTTGATTGCAACACAAAAGCTGAGTTTCGGGCATAATTATATTAAACTTAAGTTAGACCCCGTTTCAAAAACTAAAAAGATAACCATCAAGACAGAGATTGATGGTAAAACCGAAAAGACCATCATAACTTTAGAACCTGTAAAAAAATGGGAAATCAGTTTTGTGCAACACAGCCATACCGACATTGGTTACACCCGTTCGCAAACAGAAATTCTAGCCGAACATTTAAGATATATCGACTATGCATTAGATTATTGCGATGCCACCGATCAATATCCGGAAAATGCGAAATTCAAATGGGTGTGTGAAGCATCGTGGGCCGTTGATGAATATTTGAAAGCCAGACCCGTTGCTCAGATTGAAAGATTGAAAAAAAGAATTAAAGAAGATAGAATTGAAGTAACTGCCATGTATTTTAACTTTTCGGAATTAGCGGACGAACAACAAATGGCTGCTTCACTCAATGCATTGGGAAGAATCAAAAATGCAGGTATTGAAGTTAAGCTGGCGATGCAAAATGATGTAAATGGCATTGGCTGGTGCATGAACGATTACTTTAATACTATGGGCGTTAAATACCTGAACATGGGTACACATGGTCACAGGGCATTGATCAGCTTCGACAAACCTACGCTTTTCTGGTGGGAGTCACCTTCGGGTAAACGTATGCTTGCTTTCCGGGCTGAACATTATATGACAGGAAATACGGTCTTCGAAATGCAATCGGGTGATTTAAACAAATTTACCGACAAAATGCTTTCTTATCTTGTGGAACTCAACAAAAAGGGTTATCCTTATAATGAAATAGCAATACAGCACTCCGGTTATATGACGGATAATTCTCCTCCATCCACTACCATGAGTGAATTGATCAGGCAATGGAATGAAATTTATGAATATCCTAAATTGACTACATCTACTGCTTCTGCATATTTTGAGAAAATGGAAGCGAGTTACAAGAATGTAATTCCTGTTGTCAAAGCCGGTTGGCCCGATTGGTGGGCAGATGGATTGGGTGCTTCTGCCCGTGAAGTTGCTGTTTGCCGTTCAGCATCTGCTAACTTTTCAGCGAATGTATCCGGTTTGGCGATGGCTAAAATGGCTGATATTAAGATTCCCGAAAATACACAACAAAATATCTCCCTTGCAGAAGAAGCCATGTTGTTTTACACAGAACATACTACCGGCTATTCTGAAAGTGTAAGAGAACCGCTTTCGCAAAATACGATGGAACAGCGGGCTCTCAAAGATTCTTATGCCTGGGAAGCCAATCGCAGAGTAGCCGGCATAGGTGAAGAGTGCATGGGATTGTTGCAAAGTTTATTTAATAAAGAAAAGCAAGCATCACTTTTGTTTTTCAATACCCTCAACTGGAAACGCAACGGCCTGGCCACGGTATATATCGATCATCAGCTGGTTGGGATAGGTAAAAAAGCGATCATAACAGATAAAGACGGAAATATAATACCTGTTCAGGCTATTGCATCTCGCTCGGATGGAACCTATTGGGCCATTTATCTTAAAGATATTCCTGCATTTGGCTATAAGAAATTCAGCTTAAAAGCGGGGGACGAAGGAACAGCTGCTTCAAGCCAAACTATTCAAACAGGTATTGAAAATCAATGGTATAAAATTGAAATTGACACTGCCAAAGGAGTCATCACTTCATGGTTCGACAAAGAGATGGCAACTGAACTGATTGATAAAACAGCTACTGTAAAACTTGGTGAATTTATACTGGAACAACTCGGAAATCGCAGCCAACTGGAATCATACAAGTTGGATGACTTTAAAAGAAGTGCTTTGGATCATATAAAATTTGATGCAGTAACGGAAGGAGATATCTGGACTACCTATAAATTTTTGGGCGAATCGGAAACCTTTGAAAATCCAAGAGGATTTGCTATTGAATTCAGGGTTTTTAAAACCGAAAAACGGATTGATGTCAATTTCGCAATTATTAAGAAAAATATCATAACTCCGGAAAGCTTTTACATTGCCTTCCCATTTAGTTTGAAAGAAGGTAAACATTTTACTGAAATGGCAGGAGGAGTGGTAGAAAACGGTAAAGACCAGATTTTGGGATCATCTGCTGACTGGGCCGTTGTTCAGGGATTTACGGCTGTAAGAAATACGCAATCTCAGATTGTGATGAACTGCAATGAGATGCCACTGATGCAATTTGGAAATATAAACACAGGCAGGTTTAAGGCAGGCGCTTTGCCTCAGACCACACATATTTATTCTTGGCCAATGAATAATTACTGGACTACCAATTTCAATGCCGATCAGAGAGGTGGACATAGCTGGACTTACAACATTACCTCTGCAAACGATGCATCCAACAGTTTTGCTACCCATTTTGGATGGAATTGCCGTATCCCTTTTTTGAGCAGAGCAATGCAGGGCGGCGGAAATGGCGATGCTAAATGGGAAGGCAGTTTTATTGAAGGATTGCCGGATAATGTGATTTTGATAGCATCTATCCCAATGGAAGACAACAGCATAAGGATTCAGCTGCGTGAAACCGATGGTAAAAATACAACCCTTTCACTCTTCAATACAATCAGCCGGCAACAGCTAAATTTGCAGGAAACAGATGTTACCGGTATTCCTGTAAAAGACGGAAAAACAAGCATCAATGCTTATGAAAGCAAATTTTTTATTTTTAAAACAAAATAAATGTTGGTGAATTGTGAATTGTGAATTGTGAATTGTGAATAGTGAAAAGTGAATAGTGAATAGTTAATAGTGAATAGTGAAAAGTGAAAAGTGAATAGATAATAATGCCAATCAAGGTTTGAAAACTATCATTTTTTACAATGTTAGATTCCTCACTTCGTTAGTAATGACAAGTTTATCTTTAAAAAGTGAGGAAAAATGGACGTCGAAGCCGTCCATTACTCCTCTCTAAAACTACAGATGGCTGTCATTCCGAATGTAGCGTAGCGGAATGAGGAATCCTTTTATTCTATAGAAGGTCTCATTGTTAATGTGTTTGACAAATTGCATCACTTACTTATTTAATTTTCAAGTCTTGATTCGCATTAATAGTTAATAGTTAATAGTGATTAGTGATTAGTGATTTAGTGACTAGATTTTCCACCCTGTATCCCATCTACTATGGTTTATAAAGAATTAAATGTGTTTTAATTCAGTCCGGAACAAAAAAAAAGATGAAGATTTTTTCAGATTTTTCACCGAATTCGTCTGGAATTATATATTTTTGCTTAAATTATGAATGCATAAACTATAATAACTTAGAAATTATGGAAAACACTACTGACAAAATCAACAGTTTCTTCAGATTTGAAGATTTGAGAATTTATCACAAAGCGATTGATTTTGTTGACTGGGTTCAACAAACAACCAGCTTTTTTCCTGACGATGCCAAACCCAATATTGGAGTTCCTTTTTCAAAAGCAGCTCAGGCGATTGTAATCAATATAGCAGAAGGTTCTGCTCGCAACAAAAGCCAATTTGTGTATTATTTAAAAATGGCTAAAAGTGCGATAAGGGAATGTGTTGTATATGCAACCGTTGCTAAAACGCTTCATTATATTTCGGAAGAAACCGAAGAAGAGGGCAGACGACAATTAATGGAATTAACCAAAATGACAGGAGCATTAATTGCATCCTTACAAAAAGCTCAATTGGCGAGCGGACAAACAGACGAAAAACATGTTGAAGATAGTGAATTTGAAGATTAGCGCCTGCATTTGTTTCCTGAATGAAATTTTTATTTATCAATTAAATCATTAATATTTTTATTAAGTAGTATTATTATGGCTATACTTAAAGCATTTAAAGGACTACGTCCACCGGTTGCTATCGCTCAAGCGCTTGCTTCACGTCCTTATGACGTATTAAATTCTGCAGAAGCTCGCGATGAAGCAAACGGGAACGATTATTCACTGCTTCACATTATCAAACCTGAAATTGATATGCCGGTTGGCATCGACGAACATGATCAATCAGTTTATGAAAAAGCAAAAGAAAACTTCATCAAATTTCAACACAATAAATGGTTGGTACAGGATGAAAAGGAAAAACTGTATATTTATGCTCAAACCATGGACGGTCGTACCCAATATGGTATTGTTGGTTGTGCAGCTGTGGAAGATTACATGAATGGCATTATCAAAAAACACGAATTAACCCGTAAAGATAAAGAGGAAGATCGTATGAAACACGTTCGCAGTACCAATGCGAATATGGAACCTGTGTTTTTTACCTATCCAGCTGTTAAAGAAATAGATGCTATCGTCGAAAACATTGTTAAAACTCAAAAACCTGAATATGATTTTACGGCCAATGATGGATTCGGACATCATTTCTGGGTTATCAACGACGATGCAACCATTTCCAACATCATAGAACTTTTCAACACTAAAGTTCCATTTACCTATGTAGCCGACGGACACCACCGTACTGCTGCTGCAGCCCTTGTTGGTAATGAAAAGAAAAGCATGAATCCCGGTCATAATGGTACCGAAGAATACAATTTTTTCCTGGCAGTGCATTTTCCTGATAATCAATTGAAAATTATTGATTACAACCGCGTGGTAAAAGATCTGAATGGTTTGACTTCAGCTCAGTTACTGGAGAAATTAAACGAAACTTTTATCGTTACGGAAGAAGGAAGCGAAATTTACAAACCTACAAAATTACACGAATTCAGCATGTATCTGGATGGTAAATGGTATTCACTTACAGCTAAAGAAGGTACTTATAACGATGCCGACCCTATTGGTGTTTTGGATGTAACCATTTTGTCGAATTTGATATTAGACCATATACTGGGTATTAAAGATTTACGTACCGACAAACGCATCGATTTTATTGGTGGTATTAGAGGCTTGAGCGAATTGAAACGCAGAGTGGATTCAGGCGAAATGAAAGTTGCCTTTGCTTTGTATGCTGTATCTATGCAACAACTGATTGACATTGCCGACACCGGCAATATTATGCCTCCTAAAACTACCTGGTTCGAACCTAAATTGCGCAGTGGATTGATTGTTCACGAACTGTCTTAGTGGTTTAAGTTTTAAATTTATAAAAAAAGCTCTTGCAAATTAAATCAATGCAGGAGCTTTTTTAGTTTAAACTACTTACAGTCAGTTTAAAGTGATAATGATAACAAATATCACTTATAAATTGCTCAGAAATGCTTACTTTTGCCGCTCAAAAAAAACAGAATGATTTCAGTAGACGGGCTTACAGTAGAATTCGGAAATACCACACTTTTTAAAGATATATCCTTTGCAATCAATGAGAAAGATCGCATTGCACTGATGGGTAAAAATGGAGCGGGGAAATCCACTTTACTGAAAATACTGGCCGGCGTCAAAACTGCCAGCAGAGGAAATATCTCGGTTCCCAAAGAAGCCATCATCGCGTATCTGCCTCAACATCTGATGACTGAAGATAATCGTACCGTTTTCGAGGAAGCTTCACAGGCATTTGCTGATATTAATGAAATGGAAAGCCGTATCGAAGCACTGAACCTTCAGTTATCTAGTCGAACTGATTATGAATCCACTGAATATTATGAGATTATTGAAGAAGTTTCTGCTTTAAGTGAAAAATTTTATACCATAGAAGAAATCAACTATGATGCTGAAATAGAAAAAATATTATTGGGATTGGGCTTTATGCGTGAAGATTTCACACGTCCTACCAGTGAATTCAGTGGTGGATGGCGCATGCGTATTGAGCTGGCAAAGATATTGCTGCAAAAACCTGATTTGATATTGCTCGATGAACCCACCAATCACATGGATATTGAATCTATTCAATGGCTGGAAGATTTTCTGATCAACAATGCCAAAGCTGTTATTGTAATATCGCACGACAGGGCTTTTATTGATAATATAACTACCCGTACCATCGAAATTACAATGGGTAAGATTTACGATTACAAGGTAAATTACTCGAAATATCTTGAATTGCGTTTGGAAAGACGCGAACAGCAGCAAAAACAATTCAGCGAACAACAAAAATTTATTGCAGACAATCAGCTTTTTATCGACAGGTTCAAAGGAACGTATTCCAAAACCAATCAGGTGCAGTCGAGGGTGAAAATGCTCGAAAAATTAACCATCGTAACCATTGACGAAGAAGATAATTCTGCACTTAGACTCAAGTTTCCGCCTTCGCCCCGTTCAGGGAATTATCCACTGATTATAGAAGATTTAACGAAAAGTTACGATGATCATGTAGTTTTTAAAAATGCAAATCTAACGCTCGAAAGAGAACAAAGAGTAGCTTTTGTGGGTAAAAACGGGGAAGGGAAATCTACTCTGGTCAAAGCCATTATGGGTGAAATGGATTTTAAGGGAAAGGTGAACATCGGTCACAATACCATGATAGGTTATTTTGCTCAAAATCAAGCATCGTTGCTCGATGAAAATATAAGCGTTTTTCAAACGATAGATGATGTTGCCAAAGGTGATATTCGAAACAAAATCAGGGACTTACTGGGAGCCTTTATGTTTGGCGGCGACGATATCAATAAAAAGGTAAAAGTGCTTTCGGGAGGAGAACGTACCCGATTGGCAATGATCAAACTTTTGCTCGAACCGGTCAACCTCTTGATACTCGATGAACCTACCAATCATCTGGATATAAGAACCAAAGAAATTCTGAAATCAGCGCTAAAAGATTTTGATGGAACGCTGATTGTTGTTTCTCATGACCGAGATTTCCTGGATGGTTTGGTTGAAAAAGTATATGAGTTTGGCAATAAAACCATCAAAGAACACATGGGAGATATACAGAGCTTTCTTGAGAAAAAGAAAATGGATAATCTCAAGGAAATTGAAAGAAAAATAGCATAAATTTAAAATATATCTTTCAATAATAATCTTAACATACTTTAAATGATGATAATAGCTAAAAAAGTACTGCTGATAATACTGATGATTTTAAATGTAATCGTTTTAACCGGCCAAATCTGGCCTGAAGGTGTGCCTCCTTTTGCAAAGGTTGTTAATATTGTATTTCTCGTTTTAAGTTTATTGTTTTTTCTGTCTTTATTTAAAAAAAACAAGCAATAATAGTTAAAACCATCAACTTTTTAGTTGAAAGCTAGAATGTCAGATGCTTGAATGATTCGTGATTGATAAATTCCAACGCAATATTAAGCTACAACCAAACTATATTGCAAATCCTAAGCCATAAAGTGGTTGAATGTTGATTTAACATTTATCAAACGCTTCAAGCCCATTCGGGCTTGAGGTAACTGGAGATTTTTTTCCACAGCTCCACAGGTTTCACTTGTGTTTATTCATATTCAAGCCTTTCAGGCTTAAATCGTCCTTCAATTATCCTTTTTATTTATAAAATGAAATCGTAAAGCGAAGCCATTTCATTACTACTTATTTTTTGTACTTTTGTCAATTAATGTTTAACCTGTAAATAAAAACTTGCATGAAGAATTTTTGTACAACACTTTTGATTACACTTTTCTTTTTATCAGCGAATAATGTTATTGCTCAATCCGGTAAAACGGCTACCATCGTTTACGAGCAATTTGAAAATGGGAAATTAATTCCAAACAGAATCATTACATTAAAATGTGATAAATCAACTGCCAGTATTGTTAATTCATCAACCGCTGAACGTTTTTTTATTCATTACCGTAAACAAAATACTATTAAAACAGGCATCATTAAAGAACAGAAATATGCAGTTTCTACCTCATTCAAAAAGTTGAGCCAACCGGTATATGTTGAAGCTACTGATACCCTTTTAGGTTATATTTGTAAGAAAGCAACGTATGATGTATTCTCAAATAGAATAGAAATTTGGTATACCACTGAAACCAAGTATAAAGGATCTCCTTCTATCTCATTTGCACCTGTGGATGGTTTGATTTTGAAATATGTTATGAATGGAAACCGAACCATCAAAGCCAAATCGATGACCCTATCTGATGAAGTTGTTGTATTTCCAGGTAAAGAATTTACTATGGTAGACGAGGCAGTATATGTAGCAGCACAGATTCAATCCAGATACATCCGTATCCCTGTTTTTGAAAAAGAACAAATCAATTTTGAAAACAATATTATCAATGCTGACGAGGAAATGCTGAACCATACCTATCGTTTTTCGAAAGGCAATGTAATTCTTAAAAAAATAAAATTGCCAGAAAACAGTGATAAAGGATTGTTTTTTGTTCAATTGTCCGATTGGTCGAATGGCGATGCATACGACAGAGTAGGATCTGTGTTTACATTTTCTGTTCAAAACGAAAAAACAATATTGGAGGCTTTGCGCAAAGGTATTGATCATTTACCTTTATATTCTGATAATGCCGGTAATCAATATCAGGGAATCATTGCTACTCCTGAGTATTCTCCTGCCGTAGAATGGATGCGCTTTTTTACGCCATTCGGGGTGGGCTATTTTAACAACAGACGGATTATTTCGGGATACCAATGGAGCGATTCAGCAGTTTTTAAGCAGGAAGTCACTTCTTTGATCCCGACGGATGAAAAAGAGATATGGGTAGGCGTATTTATTGGAAATTACGACAAAGGCGGTCATAAGGTAAGTCTTGAGCTGGATTTCTATCCCGAACCTGAAATGGATGCAACAAATAAATGGATACAACCTTTGTTCAGCACCGTAAATATTATGGAAGCTGCCGGACAGAATTACGGAAAGCTGTTTCGGAACGATACATTGAAAATGCAGTTTGAAATTCCTGATTCCATACAAAATCTACGCTTGCTTTTTACCTCTACTGGTCATGGTGGTTGGGAAAAAGGGGATGAGTTTATGCCAAAACTCAATCAGGTTTATATAGATGGTATCGCAGTATTTCAACATACACCCTGGCGAACAGATTGTGGAACTTATCGTTTGCTGAATCCTGCTTCAGGTAATTTCCCCGATGGTTTGTCTTCGAGTGATCTGAGCCGTTCCAACTGGTGTCCGGGTACTCTTACACCTCCATTTATAATTCCATTGACGAATCTTTCCAAGGGAAAACATAGTCTTCAGGTAGTAATAGATCAGGGACTGCCCGAAGGTGGAAGTTTCAGCCATTGGTGCGTTTCGGGGGTGTTAACCGGAAATTATTAAAAACAAAAGATTTTTAATGAAATTACTATTTTGCTCCCAATTCATTATTGAATATTAAAATTAAAGCTCTCTATATAGCAACCATTTATGCAATCACTTGTTTACTCAATCATGACACTCTACATTAAAAATATGGTTTGCAACCGCTGCATCCTGGCAGTACAGCAAATAATGAAAGAACTGGATATTCCCTTTACTGCAATCCGTTTAGGCGAAGTGGATTTGTTAGCATCAATTTCTGATGAAAAATCAGCCGTTCTCTCTGATCATTTAATCGCTATTGGTTTTGAACTGATAGATGACAAAAAGAGCAGGCTCATAGAAAAA
Source organism: Bacteroidales bacterium (assembly GCA_038204725.1). Lineage (GTDB taxonomy): Bacteria > Bacteroidota > Bacteroidia > Bacteroidales > JACABE01 > JACABE01. The sequence goes on from JBBRCQ010000037.1 coordinate 16,325, forward strand.
ATAAAAACCACTGTCATTGATTTTGTCCGTTATTCAACTGAGCAACACAAAACGAATCTTTCGGATTATCTTGCAGATAAATTAAACTATGAATACAATTACCTGAGTACTTTTTTTTCAGAAATCGAAGGAACCACCATTGAAAAATATTATATTGCGCATAAAATTGAAAGAGTCAAAGAGTTATTGGTCTACGATGAACTCTCCCTCAGCGAAATTGCCTATCAGATGGGATATAGCAATGTGGCCTATTTGAGTAATCAATTCAAAAAAGTAATGGGACTCACACCCAGCCACTTTAAAAATATAAAAACCGAAAAACGCAAACCTTTAGATAAACTGTAAATTTTACAACTCTTTCCAGAAATTGTGTAATGCTTTGTGAAGTTTCTTGAGTTAATTTTGTATTCAAGTTTTAAAGGTAAAAGTAAAATTTAATACCTTTACTAAATGAATTCGAATTTTTTTTCTTCGGACTTCGGACTTCCGGCTTAATCTCTAACATTATGAACTCAAATGATTTAATTTCAGTCAAAAAAACATTTCCTGTTTTGCACATGAGTTGCGCAAACTGCGTGATAAGTGTTGAAAGCATGCTAAAATCACAGCAAGGTGTGTTGAATGCTGTGGTGAATTATGCGAATGCCAATGTAAATATAGAATACAATCCCGACATAATCAATGCAGCCAAATTAAAGCAGGTTATACAATCCATCGGTTACGATCTGATGATTGAAGAAAAAAACGATGATAATGAATCCATTGAAGATATTCGCAAAAAGGATTTCAAAAAACTGAAGTTTCGTACCTTAGGTGCGGTTGTACTGTCAATTCCATTAGTAATTACAGGAATGTTATTTATGAATATGCCTTTTGCCAATTATATCATGTGGATATTGGCAACACCGGTTGTGCTTTGGTTTGGTAAAGATTTTTTTATCAATGCTTGGAAACAGGCCAGCCATCGATCTGCCAATATGGATACACTGGTTTCGTTAAGTATAGGGATAACCTATCTTTTCAGCGTTTTCAATACCCTCTATCCCCAATACTGGCACCAGAGGGGTCTTCACGGGCATGTATATTTTGAAGCAGCAGCTGTAATTGTCTCCTTTATATTGTTAGGGAAATTATTGGAAGAAAAAGCCAAAGGCAACACTTCTTCAGCCATTAAAAAACTAATGGGACTACAACCCAATACGGTTACAATATTGGATAAAGATGGTAATCAACAAGAAATTTCCATAGAAAACGTAAACGCCGGTGATGTGATACTTGTAAAACCGGGCGGGAAAATTGCAGTGGACGGTATCGTATTAAACGGGAGTTCGTATGTAGATGAAAGCATGCTGAGCGGAGAACCTTTACCATTATTGAAAACAGAGAATGCAAAGGTTTTTGCAGGAACTATCAATCAAAATGGCAGTTTTCAGTTTAAAGCAGAAAAAATAGGAAGCGACACTTTATTGGCACAAATTATTCAAATGGTGCAGGATGCACAAGGCAGTAAAGCACCTGTTCAAAAACTTGCAGATAGAATTGCAGGTATATTTGTTCCGATCGTAATAAGCATAGCCATATTGTCTTTTATTGTATGGTTTGTTTTTGGTGGTGAAAATGGCTTTACATTGGGCATGTTGTCGATGGTTACTGTTTTGGTAATTGCTTGTCCTTGTGCATTGGGATTGGCTACTCCCACAGCCATTATGGTCGGTATGGGTAAAGGTGCCGGAATGGGGATTTTGATCAAAGATGCCGAAAGTCTGGAGGTTGCCAAAAAAGTAAATGCCATCGTCCTCGACAAAACAGGAACGATAACCAAGGGCAAAATGGAAGTTTCTGATATCGCCTGGCTGCAAAACGATGCTGCGAAAGCAAATCTCTTGTACAGTCTCGAAAAACAGTCCGGGCATCCTTTGGCAGAAGCCATCGTTCTTCACTTTGCTGAATTACAGGCGGTTTCTTTTGATCAATTTGAAAGTATTACAGGCAAAGGCGTTAAAGCCAAAATCAACAACGAAACTTATTTTGCAGGCAACCAAAAACTGCTGGTTGAAAACAATATTCCAATGGATGCTGATTTGCTAAATAATGCTAAGGCTTGGAGCCGGGAAGCCAAGACTGTTATTTGGTTTGCTGACCATCAACAGGCATTGGCCATTGTAGCCATTACAGATCAAATAAAAGAATCTTCAGTAGCAGCTGTGAAAACGCTGAATGATATGGGAATTACAGTATATATGCTTACGGGTGATAATGAAACTACAGCTAAAGCTATTGCTGATAAAACAGGCATCCTTCATTTTAAAGCGGAAGTCTTGCCCCATCAAAAGGCAGATTTTATCAAACAATTACAAACTGAAGGTAAAACGGTTGCTATGGTAGGTGACGGTATCAACGACAGTGCTGCTTTGGCGCAGGCTGATGTGAGCATTGCCATGGGCAAAGGCAGCGATATTGCCATGGACGTAGCCAAAATGACCATTATTTCTTCCGACTTGACTAAAATTCCTGAAGCGATTCAACTTTCAAAACAAACCGTCGCAACCATTCGTCAAAACCTGTTTTGGGCTTTTATTTACAATCTTATTGGAATTCCTATTGCTGCCGGAATACTGATTCCATTAATCGACTTTCAACTGAATCCCATGATAGCCAGTGCAGCCATGGCCTTAAGCAGTGTGAGCGTTGTGAGTAATAGCCTACGGTTGAAATGGCAAAAGTAAAATAGGGCATAGTAAAATAGTGAATAGTGAATAGTGAATAGTGAATAGTGAATAGCGAATAGTGAATAGTTACTAAGCGATAGCTTAGTCCCGAGCTACAATTTCTTACGAAGCATGAGTTAGAAATTGTTATTCGGGGATAGTTAATAGTGAAAAGTGAATATTAATAACCAATAACCAACAACTTAAAAACAAAATCAAAAATGAAAAAAATAAAAATTACCATTCAAGGAATGACATGTTCTCACTGCGAAATGCGGGTGAGTAATGCCATCAAAAGTATTCAGGGTGTAATGCTTGACAAATTAGAGCTAGGTGAAGCAATCGTGACGATTGAAAACGAAATACAACAGCATGAAGTAGTGGCTGCTATCAAATCGGTGGGTTATTTAGTCACCGATGTAAAGGATTGACAAAAGTTTAAAATTTAAAATCATGCGGACTTCGGTTTAGAGGCAGCTTGAAAAAAGAGCAACATTTTTTTGACTGATATCCAAAAAAAATGAATAATTTTGAAGAATAAACGGACTTCATTCTTACCCATACTATAGATTTGAAATATTTATTCAAATACAAGCAATTCATTGTTTGTTTTTCTTCTATATTTTCAAAGTTAATGGATAGTCTGCATTACCCATCAAATTTTATATTTTAATGAAATTAATAGAAGTAAAAACTTCACCGGATGCTGAAAAATTCATAACATTTCCATCTGTACTTTACAAAAACACTGAATGTTGGATTTGTCCAATCATAAAAGATATTGAAGATATATTTGATCCAAAAAAGAATGAAAGTTTTCAACATGGCGAATGTATACGGTGGATTCTTGAGCAGAATGGTGAAACCATCGGCACTGTAGCTGCTTTTGTCAATGATATAACGATCAATAAAGATACTGATCAGCCCACCGGTGGTGTTGGCTTTTTTGAATGCATTAATAATCAGGATGCAGCTAATCTTTTATTCGACAGTTGTAAACAATGGTTGCAGCAAAAGGGTGTAGAAGCCATGGATGGTCCCATCAATTTTGGAGACAGAGATAAATGGTGGGGTTTGCTTACCAAAGGGTTCGAATTTGAACCCATCTATCAGTGCAATTATCACATGCCGTATTATAAAGATTTGTTTGAGAATTACGGGTTTCAATTGTATTTTGAGCATTATACGTTTATACGCAATACATTTGATCCTTTTCATCCGAGAATTAAGTACAAAGCAGATATGCTGAAAAGAGACCCGGATTATTCTTTCGAACACATTCAAAAGAAACATTACAAAAAGTATTCGGCTGATATCTTAAGTATTTATAACCGAGCCTGGATCGATCATGAAGGCGTGCCTTTTATGTCGGATGAACAGGGAGAAGCCATTATTAATAAACTGAAACCGATTGTTGATGAAAAAATAATCTGGCTGGCCTATTACAAAGGTGAACCGGTTGCTTTTTATATAAATATTCCTGAAGTAAATCAGATATTTAAATACCTGAATGGTAAACTTAATTTTGTTGGGAAATTAAAGTTTATCTGGCATACATGGTTAAAAACCAATAAAAAAATGCTGGGATTGGTTTTCGGTGTTGTACCCGAACATCAGGGTAAGGGACTGGATGGAGCGCTGATTATGGCCACAGCCGATATTGTACAGCAAAATTATAAAAGATATCCGATTCTGGAAATAAATGGAATAGGCGATTTTAATAAGAAAATGATTACAGTTGTGAAACAAGTAGGTGGTGAAATAGGGAAAATACACACTACTTATCGTTATCTTTTCGATCGTAACAAGCCCTTTGAACGGATGAAATCTATGTAGCAATATCAGTATTATATGTATTTAAAAAGTACAATTAATACAAACATCATTTTCAATAGATTGATATACACTTTAAAGTAAAGTAATGTGAAAGACGAAATGTCGTATTTTAATTGTTTTTTTTTTATTTGTTACTTTTTGCTTGATCAAAAAGTAACAATCCCGAAGTTTCGGGATAAAATCCCTGCGCAATACAAGTTATAGCGAAATAAGCATTATTCCATTGAATTCATTAATAAACTTCGCTATACTGTATTACTTACCAGTCCCACCGCTATTTTAAATGCTTGTTTTGTAGCGTAAATTCTATAATGTCGGTCCTTCTTCATAGCAAAACGAGCTTAATAATTTACAAGACTAAAATTTGAATTGAATGGATGTAGTTTTTAATGAATAACTTTTAAAATTTCATTTTTTTCATTTATACAATTTCAATTAATAGAAAATGAAAATTTCAAAATACGACATTATATTGTTTTCATTACTGAGTCCCCTCTCGAAGGAAACCATTTTATGTCATTGTGCAAAAAAGAAAAATAAAACAAAAGTGATACTGAATTTGTGAAAAGTAAAATTGAAATCCTTGCACCGGGTGGAGATATTGATTCCATTAAAGCTGCAATTCTTGCGGGTGCAAATGCTGTATATTGTGGATTGGACAGATTTAATGCCAGAAACACTGCCACAAATATTAGCTTTGATGATTTGCAGGGTGTATTGAGATTAGCCCATTCGCATGATTGTCAGGTTTTTTTAACCCTAAACATTTTAATTGTAGAAAGTGAAATTCCTGCTCTTATTGCTTTGCTGAATAAATTAATCAACACAACTTTAGATGGAATCATTGTGCAGGATTTAGGTGTGTTTTATCTTTTAAATCAATATTTTAAAACACTCAAAATACATGCATCCACACAACTTACAACACATAATCAAGGTCAGGTAAGTTTCTTGAGTAAATTGAATGCTGCAAGGGTCAATCTGTCCAGAGAGTTGAACCTCGGTGAAATTAAAGCATTGACCGCTGTTGCACATCAAAACGACGTTTTAACAGAAGTGTTTGTACATGGTTCAAATTGTATCTCTTTTTCGGGTATATGCTATATGAGTTCTGTACAAAGCGGAAATTCAGGCAACCGGGGTCGATGCAGCCAACCTTGTAGAGATCGATACATAACTACTGATGCAGGTAAAGATTTCCCCCTTAATTTAAAAGACAATTCAGCATTTTTAGATGTAAGAGAATTAGCGGAAGCAGGTGTTGATTCCTTTAAAATTGAAGGAAGAATCAAACAATTTGATTATGTTTATACTGTTGTAAATGCCTGGAAAAAGCAACTGCAGCGTTTTTATACCGGAAATAAACTCAGTTCAGATAATAGTGAACTGTATAAAGTATTTAACCGCGATTTGTCTGATTCCTTTTTGAAAGGAAAGCTGCATAAGGATATATTTATTGATCAGCCCCGGAATCATTCCATGCTGTATCTTTCGGAGATCAATAATAATACTGAAAATGATGACATTGAAAAAGTTCAATTGGCACTGTATGATGAAAATGAGAAACTGAAATCCTTTGTTGAAAAAAGAATTAAAAGCTTAAGTATCGATAAAATACCCATCATTATCAGTATTTCCGGGGAGATTGGAAATCCTTTAAAAGTTATTGTTAAAACAGCTGATAGTTCATTTGTGATATTTTCGTCAATGAATCTTACATTCAGCAAAATAACGATTTTGAATTACGATATTGTATTTAAAAGGCTGAAAGTCATCAACGAAACGGAATATGTAATTTCATATCTGGAATTAGATCAGCTTCAGCCATCTGCTTCACTGCCGTTTAATGAACTCACTTCTATTAAAAAAAGAATTTTGTTCAAATTGAATGGTTCCAAAGAATGGATGGATCCCATTGATGTTCCCGTTTTGAAAAAACAAATAGCTCTAAAAACACAACCTGAACTTTTAATATTTATCGATTCACAAAAAGATGTAGCGCTTTGTAATGAAACGGATGTGACAATCTGCTTTCTGCTTCCTGATGGGTTTAAAAAAGAAGCCACTGCGATGACAGCTTTATTTATAGCAAATAAAAAATTAATCCCCTGTTTTCCTTCTGTTTTAATTGGTGATGACTATACGGCTGCAGTTGAATTTCTTCAACAGTTACAACCCGGACTTATTGTTACCAACAATACCGGTATTGCATATGAAGCCTGGGAAAGAGGAATTTCATGGATAGCCGGTCCCTTTTTAAATATTGTGAATTCATTCAGTATAAAATGTTTAAAAGAATATTTTAATTGTTCAGGTGCATTTATCTCCAATGAGCTGAATAAAATGCAGTTGCAACGCATTCAAAAACCTGAAGATTTTAAACTTTACTATAGCATCTTTCATCCTGTAGTGCTGATGACAAGCCGGCAGTGTTTATTTCATCAAGTAACTGGATGCGAAAAAGAATGCATGGATGATGAATGTTTGCAATATTGTGAAAAATCTGCATTCATTCAAAATTTAGAAAAACAGACGACATTCAATCTTGAAAAAACAATAGGGAACTATCATACAATCATTCAGGATATGCATTTTATGAATACAGCTATTTTGAAAGATCTTCCTGATTTGTTTTCCGGTTTTTCAATTAACCTGAGTGATATTAAAACCAAAACCAATTTAGAAAAAGATAAAACCGTTATCATTCAGCTTTTTAATAATTTAGTCAATCATAAAACTGATGCAGTTAAAAACCTAAATGCAACTATTCATCCTACAACCAATAGACAATATATAAAAGGAATCTGAGCCTATTTTTACCTTTAAGTTTTGGTAAATTTCAACTTGTATCAAACCAAAGTTTCAGATTTTGGTTAGTATAACCAGGACTTACAGTATTTAAGTATAAAAGCATATGGTAAAGAAAAAAAATTCGATACCTTTACGTAAGTCAGCAATTTTAAAATAAAAAAAATAAATATCATGTTGATAAATAGATACAAAAACAATCCGATACTAACCAAAGAAGATGTTCCATATCCGGTTGCAACTGTGCATAATGCCGGAGTTGTAAAATACAACGATTTATACATCATGATTTTTAGATCACACAAATTGAATGGACGGAGTATTTTGGGCAAAGCTGTTAGTGAGGATGGTTTTAGTTTTAAAGTGGACGCCGAACCTTTTATGATTCCTGCTACTGAAGGTATATTTAAAGAATACGAAGAATATGGAGTTGAAGATCCCAGAATTGTTTTTATGGAGGGTGAATACCTTATCACTTATAGTGCTTATTCCAGACATGGAGTTCGCATTGGTCTTGCTAAAACAACTGATTTCAAGACAGTACAACGGTTTTCGCTCATAACAGAAGCTGATTATCGGAATGTGGTTATTTTTCCCGAAAAATTTAATGGATTATATGCACGTTTAGACCGTCCACATTCCGAAATATCACCGTGGTCGGTATGGATTTCATATTCTCCTGATTTGCGTTTTTGGGGCGAATCAAAGCTGATTATGAAACCGATGCAGTACCATTGGGATGAAATGAAAATTGGTCCGGGTGCGCCACCCATCAAAACCAAGCGTGGATGGTTGAATATCTATCACGGTGTATTTCCTACCATGGACGGTAGTGTGTACCGCCTCGGCGTGGCATTGCATGATCTTTATGACCCTTCCGTAATTATTGCTGTGGGCGATGAGTGGATACTGCAACCCGAAGAAGTATATGAAATTACAGGCTATGTGCACAACGTGGTTTTTTCATGCGGTGCGGTTGCTGAGCCCGATGGAAGTGTTAAAATATACTGGGGAGGAGCAGACAAAGTGATGTGTGTGGGAACTGCCATGATTGAGGAACTGGTAGACCATTGTTTGAATCATTCAAGAAATGCATTGTAGCAAAATTTTTTGATGAATTCATTCAATTTATATTGAAGGAACACAATTAAAATAGTATACTAATTTCAATTTACAAATCCTGAATCGTTTCTTTTGGGACTAAGCAAAAATAGCATTAAGCACTTTATTAACTTACAATCAGATTACTATGAAAATTGCAATACTTTCGCCTATTGCCTGGCGTACTCCACCCATCAAATACGGTCCCTGGGAACAGGTGGCTTCTAATATTACCGAAGGATTGATTGAACATGGTATTGATGTAACACTATATGCAACAGCTAATTCTTTCACCAAAGGGAAGCTTGAATTTATTTCAGAAACTGCCTATGCTGAAAATACTGATATGGATCCTAAAGTATGGGAATGTTTGCATATCAGTAATTTAATGGAACATGCTGATGAATACGATCTTATACACAATAACTATGATTTTTTGCCACTAAGCTATTCAAGACTTATTAAAACACCTATGATTACAACCATCCATGGGTTTTCATCATCTAAAATACTTGAAGTGTATAAGAAATACAATGCAGATAATTTTTATGTCTCCATCAGTAATTCTGACCGCAGTCCTGAACTGGATTACATGGCAACAGTATATAACGGTATCAATACCAATGATTTTACTTTCCAGCCTGTTACTAAAGATTATTTATTGTTTTTCGGAAGAATTCATCCTGAAAAAGGCACTTACGAATCCATACAAATTGCAAAGAAAGCCGGGAGGAAACTCATCATTTCGGGATTGATACAAGATCAGGATTATTTCGATAACAAGGTTAAACCTTTTATCAATAATGATGATATTGTGTATGTTGGCAACTCAGGAAGTATAGAAAGAGACCGTTTGTTGGGCGAAGCATACGCATTGTTGCATCCCATTAGTTTTGAAGAACCCTTTGGCTTGAGTGTAGCCGAGGCTATGCTTTGCGGAACACCGGTAATTGCATTTCATAAAGGCTCAATGCCTGAATTGATTGATGACACAAGAACAGGTTTCCTTGTCAATACAATAGATGAAGCCGTTGCTGCCGTTAACAATATAAAATTCATCAACAGAAATTATTGTCATAACTGGGCTGCTTCAAAATTCAGTCGTGAAAAAATGATTGAAGGATATATGGATGTATATAACAAGATATTGGGAAACAGTATGTTGTAAATCTGTCAATAGCCATGATTTTGAATGTAATCATTGGTTGACTTTAAAATATATTATAGCATTAAAAAATAAAATATAGCATATTAATGAGCAAAAATGACAAACTACCTTATGATGCTCCACAGGATAAAGTTATAGAAATGCCTGACAGTTTTATTAAATGGGTATTGCTGGTTTTGGGAACTCTATTTGTAGGCCTTGGTATTCTTGGTATTTTTTTGCCGTTGTTGCCAACCACACCATTTCTGTTATTGGCTGCAGCATGTTATGCAAGAAGTTCAAAAAGATTTTACAACTGGCTTTTAAATAATAAATGGTTTGGGAAATACATTAAAAATTACAGAGAAGGGAAAGGTGTTCCAATAAAGGTAAAAATAATGGCTATTTCTTTATTGAGTATTACAACTATTTTTTCAAGTTTATTTGTAATAAAAAATCTGTATGTCAGTATTGTTTTGATGTCAATTGCCGTAATAGTAGCCATTTATATTCTTTCGCTCAGGAGTGTGAAATAATAAAAAGAAGATCATAACCATTGAAAATCATCAGAATGAATAGGATGATTTAATGGATGAAATTCAGCTTTGGTTTAAACAAATTGATAGTATTTTCTGTTAATCAAATTGTTATTATGGAAATAAATCAGAATTCAACATACGGATTTGAAAACAAAGAACAGATCATCCTAAGAGATTATCTGGCTCTTGAACGTACGAGACTTGCGAACGAAAGAACGCTTTTTTCATATATCAGAACCTCATTGTATCTATTTATAGTTGCAATAGCTTTTCTTCAATTCAAGGATTTCGATAATATTAATTGGTTTGCTTATCTATCAATTCTTGTAAGTGCAATAATCTTGATAGTTGGTATTGTAAAATATATCCAATTAAAAAATAAGCTGAAAAAGTATTATCTATTTTAACTCAATAACCCAATTACCAATCATCAATGCTTACTTTTCGGTCCAATCAACGAAAAATTGACACTTATCAAAAACTCATGTCTTACTGATTTGTCTTCAGTAAGATATGTAAATCGATAACCTACATTAAAAGGAGCTACAAATCGCAATAAATGCAACTCGCTGTTGATTTCTGCTCCTAAGGATTGTAATTGAGTGGTTGTGCCCTGATAGTAAGCCATAGCTCGTCCATAGAAAAGATCCATATCCAGTCTTTTGAGGTACAACAGCGAACTAATGCTGAAATCGGGGTAAAGCAGTGGATAAAAATAACTGATAGCAGAAGAATAGAGTCGGTCGTTTAAAACAGCAGAATTTCCCAATGGATAATTAATGATGTCAGAAAAAGTTGCATGGAAAGTAGCTGCATTTCTGTATTGAATGCCACCATACAATTTAAAACCATGATGACGGATGACTGATGGAAAATACAAATAGGATTCCACACTGGAAATATTTCCATAATCTAAAATACCGAAAGGGGAGTGGCGATAATTTATTTCAAGGGTTTGTCCCCATTTGGGATACAAATCCCTTTCGCTTGTTTTTAAAACATGGTAACCATAAAAACGGTAATCAATGCTGTTGATGGTTCCTTCCGTAAATCTTGCAGGTGTGCTGGCATCGTGTGAAATATCGATAAGTGTTGTATTTACTGAAGGTCGAATGCCTGTATAATACTTTCCGGTAGGAAATTGCAAAGGTAAACTCAGCCCCAGTTTTATATTGTATTCGTTAAAAGTAAATGGTTGACGGCTGTTGTCTAATTTGATCAGCGTTCCATTACTTTTCCTGTAGTCAAAACTTGCATCAATAACCGGGAAAAAGCCTTTGTAGGTATAATTGATGTAATATTTTCCGGTTTTTTCGGCTTTTATATATTCATAACCGGTTGTAAAAAATGAAGTACTTAATAAATTGTGCGACATCAACGAAATACCTGGAGCAGCTGTCTGGTTATTCGCATCTATAGAGAGGGGCGCCCAGGTATGAAAATTGAACAAATGAGCTAATTTACTGTATCTTTTAACTTCAAATTGTTTAACATCCTTTTTTTGAAAGTTGATCACTCCTTTTTCTTGTCTGGCTAGTTGCTCAGGAAAACTCATACTATCAATTGGATGGTCTGTGATAGGTTTCCATATTTCAGGCTGTATAGCAATGCTAACGATATCATAACCATCTACTGTATAATCTGCATAGGTTAGATGGCTTTCGTCGTAAGAAATACATGGATCGGTAGCTCCGTATCTTGAAGTTGTTATCCTGAATTTTTTTATCGTAAGTGTATCCATCGCATAAATGTTATCCACATCACCATAAGTGTCATTGTAAACAATAAAATTCTTAAAATAGGCTGCACCACTTATTTCGCATTTTGTAAATGGAATTAAAAAATCTATTTTTTCACTGTTCAGATGAAATTCTGCAAATGTTTTGCCATCATTGGTAGTTGCAATCATGATAATTTTTTGGTTGTCGTTGCTCCAGCTTGGAATCGCTAAAAATGCGTTTAAAGGAGAAATAATCTTACTGAGTATTTTACCTGATTTGGCATCCAGTATCACCAACGAATAGTTGTTTTGCATATCTACTTCGATGGTTGCTATTTTCGTTGCATCATGTGAAATTGCAGGTGCAAAATATTTGGTTTTGTGCGTGAGCGTTTTGCTTTTTTGGGTCGACAGATTGTAAGTTTTGATAACAGCATAACTTTGCTGAGCCCAACGCAACGAAGGAATCTGTTCAGCCCAAACCAGTATATTATTGGCATAAGTTAAGGATTGTTTGAAATCATTTCCCTGTGTATAAACGATGGATTCTTTTCCCGATTTGTCTATTTTTATAAAACGGGGAATATCGTCCATGCCATATTTTAAGGCTACAAATTCACTGTCGTTGATATAATTAGGGAATCTGTAATTTGTATAATATTTATTTTTTCGCAGTGTCTGTTTTTTGAAATCTTGAATAGTTGTGTTTTTGATCTGTTGCGTCCACAAACTGTCAAAATACGACATGGATTCTTTGTAAACTTCTGTGAGTGATTTTCCGGTCGCTTTTTTCAAGCCATTTGCAAAAGGTACCACCGTGTATGGTTTTCTGGCAATGTTTTTCAGCGTTTTATCCCAAACGTCAACTCCGTATTTTATTTTTGCATAACCTACAAGATGATAGCCAAGGGTGTATGGGTTGGGGATATGGGTTTTGAAAGAGCCCAACACTGCTTTGTTATAATTATACATGCCTTTTTCGACCAACTGTGCTTTTAAATCTATTGAAAAGCCCGGTGTACGTCCTCTTCCTGATTTTGTTATAGCTGTTTCCATTACCACTGCATCGCCTTCCAGAAACCAACGGGGTAAATATACTCCGGCAACAGCTCCGGTTGCCATTTCACCAAAAGGAATCCGTAAGATGTTTGTAATTCCTGCGTACATCTGACTCACCTGAACAGCGTGTCTGTATTCGTGAATAGCCAGCTGTTGCAGCCAAAGTTGACCATACATGTCCTGTGGAGGGCAGGTAAACCATTCGCTGCGTTTGGGAGCCCACATTACAAATGCATTCGATTCAACCGTATGGTTATGGATTAGAATAGGCATTTTTACCGGTTTATGGCTCAGTGAAAAAGTATTGTACACATAAGTATATTCCAGATAATTGGCTAGAAAGTTAGCTCTCTCAGCAAATTCAACCGGGAAAACTATTTTAAAATGGGAGGTATTGATTTGCTGCCATTTTACACTCGCAGGATCCTGCCCAATATTGTAAAATTGTGCCTCTGCTTTTATTTGAAAAAGAAGAAAAATTAATATATAGATGAGTTTCTTTTTCATTGAATGTAAATTTTTCAATTTTTTTCAAGGGAGAAGGATAGAAAAAAAGATAAAGGTTAAAGTAAACTGAGATTTTGCTTAGTCCCGAATTGCAATTTCTCGATGCTAAGAAATAGATTGGGAGATATTTTTTTTCTTTTTTCTTTTTTCTTCCGATCCCGAATCGCTTCGCTTTCGGGATTTCGCTTCGCTCAACTTCCGATCCCGAATCGCTTCGCTTTCGGGATTTCGCTTCGCTCAACTTCCGATTCCGAATCGCTTCGCTTTTGGGATTTCGCTTCGCTCAACTTCCGACTTAATAACCATCAACCAACAACTAAATCCCTGAAGCCAGTATGTCAATAATATGGATACATTTAATAGGCAATCCTTGTTTTTTAATATATGCATCTTGGTGCATCAAACAGGATGCATCCGTAGAAACAATATATTCAGCACCGGTTTCCAAAGCATTCATCACCTTTTGTTCGGCCATGGCCGTGGAAATGGGTTCATGTTTGATCGAAAATGTACCTCCAAAACCACAACAAACGTCTACTTCTTTCATCTCAATCAATTCTAAACCTTTTACCTGTTGTAATAATAAGCGGGGTTCGTCTTTGATTCCGTATTCTCTTAAAGCAGCACAAGAGTCATGATATGTAACTTTATGATTGAATGTTGCACCAACGTTGGTAACCCTCAGAACATTGACGACAAAATCGGTAAATTCAAAAATATTTTTTTGTAATCTTCTGAATTCCAAATGATAGGCTGTATTGTGAAATAACTTTCCATAATAATTCTTTACAAATCCAATGCAGGAAGCCGATCCACCAACAATATAACGGTCGTTCGGAAAATCTGTCAGGAATTTTTCGCCCATAGCACGGGCTTCGTCCCAGAAACCGCTGTTGAAAGCCATTTGTCCACAACAAGTCTGATTAGGATTATAATGTATTTCCTGTCCTAGTTTTTCGAGTATTTTAACCATGTTAAAAGCAGTTTCAGGGAAAACCTGATCAACAAAGCAGGGTACAAAAATATCTATCTGATTGTTCATAAGCGTATTATAAAGTAATATTAATAGGTAACAAAAGTAACAAAAATTAAGCGATTAAAATAAGATTTATAGAATTGTTTTTAGGATACTTCTTGAAATTACTGTATTAAAATCACGCATCTATGACAAAGCTACATTGATAAATGTTTTTCAGCTCAATTCAATTTATAAACCCTGCTTGAAGGCAGGGTTTATTGAGTAATAGGATAGCATGTTTAGATTTATTTAAATTGATAGTAAAAAGGATGATAGTGGCTTAAAATAAATAACCAACCGAGCAATTCACACCCCATAAATAATGACCCCAAAGTCGATTGCCTATTCTTCCTTTAATGTAATCTTCAATATTCTCTTCAGATTTTGCCTCTCCGGTAATGTTATCAGAAAAAATAACACCCATCTGAAAGTTGAAATCCACACTTAAACAATTGAAAAATATTTGTTTAACACCTGATTTTAAATTTAAACCTAAATGAGTGGTTGATATCTGAGTGTTTGTATACCTTTGGCTTGAAGTTCCATCGTAAGATATTTGATTGAAAAGATAATTCAATGCTGCCGTATCTATATCTGCTGTACTGAAAATAATATCAAATCCAAAACCTGAATAAACGCCTAAAGGTGCGATGTGCGATGATTTATACAATACAAAATCGCCACCAATTGCTTTACAAGACATTTTGATCAATGGATCCGTTGTGTGTTGTGTATATCCCAATGTTTTATAAAATGTTTCAAATGTGGTAGCTCTTAATTGTATGGATTTATTGCGCGTAATCACACGTTCGTATTCCAGTGTATATCTATCGTTAAAACTGAAATATCCCGATTGCCCGTTTCTGTTGGGCATAATAAATGAACTTTTCATAAAAATACCAGCTTTGATTACATTGCGTTTGCCCATATAACCTGATACCTGAGAATAACTACTGTGAGTAAACAATAAAATGAAAATTATAAGTGATGTAGAAATAAAGTGCTTCATAATTGATGTTGACTTAGTTTGTTTTTATTTGATTAAAAGTATCATATATGCGTGAATTCAAATAAGCATTGTTATCTGACATTTCAATAACTGAGGAATTGATAAAAACAGCTTTTCCGGTTTCCATATCGATAAGACCATTATAATATATTGTCTTAAAAGCAGGTCTTGCAAAATATTGCACTGTCATAGGCCACATTACAGGGCTTAAAGCACCATAAAGCAACATGGAGAATGCCCTGTTGTCGATACTGGAAGCCTTGGCCGAAATTACACCTGAAATATTCAGGTATTTGGTGTTGTACTCATCGATTACAGGTTTGATTTCTTCAGAAAGGAAAAGTACTCTGTCACCGTTTATTTCCCAATTAGAAAATTCATCTGTCCAATCATTGAGCAATAAATGTTTGTTGTAAAGCGCAGTTCCCTGATTCTTGAATTCAGATGGAACAATCATTTCCATTTTTAAGCCGGTTCTTTTTGCATTTTTTTTCATCAATTCAATAAAATTGAGCTGACTGGTTTCAGTATCAAAGAATTTAATATTTTGTGATTTTCTGTAATCGAATTTCATATAAAATGGATTGTAGGATAAAATAGTATCAATCCCTAATTTACATCCATAATTTTTATTTTTTCTGCTGTATTCCATATCTGCTAAGTCATCCACATCGTCTGCTACATCATCTTCACCATCATACTCTTCATAATTCTCCTGTTCTTTTTTGCTGAGTTTTGAAATGTCTTCCTGCTCTTTATTTTTTTTATTTTCAAGCATTTCAGTGGCTAGTTTAAAATCATTGATGAAATTTTTGTCGTTTATTAAATTAGCAAAAATATAAGTGTAAAAGTCATCTGTGGATTGTTTTTTCTTTTTCTTTTCAATGTTTCTTACTTTTGACGATTGTTTTTGAATATTTTCGGTAGTTGGAATGTCTACTAGCAAGCTATCACCTGGTTTTCTTATTTGAGGTGTATTGACAAATGTAGAAAGTTTGGCTTTGTTTTTCCAGATCAATTCTTTGAATAAATCATTTTTTATGTTTTTTAAATAGGGATCGTTAGGATGTTTTTGTTGTGCTTTCCATACATAGCGAAGAGCTAATGCGTTTAATTCATTTTTTTTAATGTTTTTAAATAAACTTACGACTGCATGAATTTCACCTTCTGATTTCTTTTCGGAAGGTAATACATTGCTAATGTTGTCTCTGTTTTTGTATTTTACCATTCCGTATAGTGATGCAGAAATCACCTGATCGAGAAACATATTCTCAGGGTACTTTTCTTTCATCAGCCATGCATTGTAAAAAGAAAGGGAATAGTTTTGTTCAATGGTATAAAGCCGAAGGCATTCAAAACGAGCCATGTCTCTGATTGCATTAAAATAACTTTCGCCTTGAGGATTGATGAGTTTTCCCTGGTTGTTTATGCCATCTAATCGTTGCTGCATCTGTTCACGTCGTTTTTTCAAGTTGGGATGTGTCGAGTTTTCGTCATCATAATCATCGCGTGCTTTGATAGGATTGATGATTTCCGGAAGGTATTTTGCAGGAAAAATAAATAAAGAGTCACTTAAAAATGTGGGATTGAAGGCGATTTCATCGAAAGGTAAATAAGCATATTGTAGTACATCATAAATTTCGGTTGCCTGGTTGAGGTCGAAATTGCATTTGCTGAAGTAATCATTAAATCCTTTTTCGTCGGCTTCATTTTCCATTTCGCGTGAACGGTAATGTGTTTTGTAAAGTACTTCGCTTAAAGATGAGCTTTTAAATCCTTTGTTTTCACGACTTATCTTGTCTTTTTCGAGGTATAAATCCATGCTGTGTTTTTTAATATAATGGATCAATTCATGAGAGAGTATAAATGCCAATTGCGATTCGCTACCGGATTGTGCAATCAAACCGAGGTTTACAAACAATATCCCTTTATCAGTAGCCGATGCATTTACAGTTGGTGTTTTAAGAATATAAACCCTGATCTGTTTGCGTAAATCAGGTTCGTTCACTAAAATTTTATCAACTATATTGTCTATATAGGTATTCAATGGAGTGTTGTACAACACTTTTCCGCTAAGTAATATACGGTTGATAAAATAATTGCTTTCCTGCAGAAATTTATCTTTTGTCTTCGTCACGTGTTGACGTTGCGTTGAATTTTGTTTTATTAGTTCATCTTTTTCGCTTTTATAAGCCTGGGTAAATTGAGTACACAAATCTTCAGGAATTTCACCGTTGGGTTTTACTGTAACATAGTTTTTTGCAAAATCGGTAACTGTTGGTTGTTTTTGTCCTGAAACAGAACTGCTGACCAGCATTATCAGTATCAGGTAAAGGAATTTGTGTTTATACATAAGTAGTTGATGTTGGCTGAGGTTTATTATTCTGCAAATCTATTATTTTTTTTGGAAAGAACAAAGGAATTAGACAATTTAACTATTTTTACGCAGTTATTTTAAAATCAATTTATTAGTAATTTAAATTTTAGATTCACATTAATTTATTAAAGTTTTTGTCAAAATCATTCTTTTTTCATTTATTTTTGTATAAAAAAAATAAAGTCATGTTTCAATTGAAAGAAGGAGATAAAGCTCCGGATATTAAAGCAAAAGACCAATTTGGCAATACAATCAGTTTGCAAGATTATATCGGAAGTAAAGTGATTTTGTATTTTTATCCAAAGGACAATACACCCGGATGTAATGCTGAAGCCTGCAATTTTCGGGATAATTATCAGGAATTATTGGATAAAGGATTTAAAATAATTGGTATAAGTGCTGATGATGAAACAATGCATCAGCGTTTTACTGAAAAATTTGATTTACCCTTCCCTTTAATACCTGATACAGAGAAAAAAATCATTTTAGATTACGGTGTTTGGGGTGAGAAAAAATTTATGGGGAAAACATTTATGGGTATTCACAGGATTACATTTATAATTGACGAAAAAGGAATTGTTCAGAAAATTTTCAACAAGGTAGATACTAAAAACCATACTACACAGATTTTGAGAGAATTAAAATTAAACCAACATAATTAAACCATTTAAAAACGATATACCATGAGCAAAGAAAATTCTGACAATCAGGATAAAAAAGAAAAATTAAAAGCCCTTCAATTAACCATTGATAAAATTGAAAAGAATTATGGCAAAGGTTCAATTATGAAATTAGGTGATCATCCAACCGAAGCCATTGAATTTATTTCAACGGGTTCCATCGGTCTGGATATGGCACTGGGTATAGGTGGTTTGCCCAAAGGTCGGGTTGTTGAAATCTATGGTCCTGAATCTTCAGGTAAAACCACGCTGGCTATTCATGCGATTGCTGAAGCTCAAAAAGCCGGTGGAATTGCAGCTTTTATTGATGCAGAACATGCTTTCGATAGTTCTTATGCAAAAAAATTAGGTGTTGATATTGACAATTTATTGGTTTCTCAACCTGATAATGGTGAACAAGCGCTTGAAATTACCGAAAACCTAATCCGTTCAGGTGCCATCGATATTATTGTTATTGACTCTGTAGCTGCACTTACACCTAAAAGCGAAATAGAAGGTGAAATGGGTGATTCTAAAATGGGATTACAAGCTAGATTGATGTCGCAAGCTTTGAGGAAATTAACAGGAACCATCAGCAAAACAAATTGTTGCTGTATTTTTATCAATCAATTGCGCGAAAAAATCGGTGTAATGTTTGGTAATCCTGAAACTACTACCGGTGGAAATGCACTTAAATTTTATGCTTCTGTTAGATTGGATATCCGAAAAGTGAGTCAGATAAAAGATTCAGAAAACGTAATCGGAAACAGGGTTAAGGTAAAAGTTGTGAAAAATAAAGTTGCACCACCCTTTCGTATGGCTGAATTTGATTTGATGTATGGTGAAGGATTTTCCAAAATGGGTGAAATCGTCGATTTAGGTGTGAATTTTAACATCATTAAAAAAAGTGGTTCTTGGTTTAGTTATGGCGAAACCAAATTAGGACAAGGAAGAGATGGTGTAAAACAACTGCTTACCGATAATTCAGAATTGGCTGACGAACTCGAACTCAAAATCAGAGAAAGCATCGCATTGGCTTAGCGTTTATATAATGTATAAAAAATATAAGAAACGATTTATGTTTTTTGTATCATAATTTTTTGTTTACCCGATTTTTTGTAGATGAAAAACTCGATGCACTAAAGAAGTAAAGTAAGAATCTACATGTCGATTTGGACTGTAGGTTATTTCCTGTCAAGCCTAAAAACAGCCTGATCGAAAAAAATGAGCCACGAATACTACCGCTGCCCGCACTTGCCGTGTAGAGGTAGTTGGTGGAAAGACTTTATTGTGTCATTGGTTGATAATTTTTTTTGTTTGCCGAAATTTAATAAAAATAAAAATAATTTTGCAAGTATAAATTAAAGGTTTTATAAATGAAAATAGTATCATTTTTTGCAGGTGCAGGCGGTCTGGATTTAGGATTTGAAAAGGCTGGGTTTGATGTTATATGGGCAAATGAATATGATAAGGAAATTTGGGAAACCTATGAAAAAAACCATCCAAATACTTATTTAGATAGACGTAGTATAGTAGATATTCCATCTAATGAAGTTCCTGATTGTGATGGTATAATTGGGGGTCCACCTTGCCAAAGCTGGTCTGAAGCTGGTTCTAAAAGAGGGATTGCTGATAAAAGAGGTCAACTCTTTTATGAATTTATGCGAATACTTGCCGACAAAAAGCCTAAATTTTTTCTTGCTGAAAATGTGTCTGGTATGTTGTTACCTGCCCACAAAGAAGCCCTTGCAAACATAAAACAAATGTTTACTGATATTGGATATGATTTATCTTTTCAATTATTGAATGTATCTGATTTTGGTGTGCCGCAAGATAGAAAACGTGTTTTTTTTATTGGTTATAGAAAGGATTTGGGTTTGAAATTTAAATTCCCAAAACCTACAACTCCGTTAGATAAAATTACACTTGAAAAAGCAATATACGATTTGAAAGACAATGCACTGCCTGCAAAGGAAGGGAATTACACTAATGGTAATGATTGCAAAGTATATAACCATGAATACATGATAGGCGGTTTTTCTTCAATTTTTATGTCAAGAAATAGAGTTAGGAAATGGGATCAAGTTTCTTTTACAATTCAAGCTGGCGGCAGACATGCACCAATTCACCCACAAGCTCCAATCATGAAATTTATTGAGCAGAATCTACGTGAGTTTGTGAAAGGGAAAGAGCATTTATATAGAAGATTAAGTGTTCGTGAATGTGCTAGAATACAGACATTTCCTGATCATTTTGTTTTTCATTACAATAGCGTTGTCGCTGGGTATAAAATGATTGGAAACGCTGTTCCTGTTAGAATGGCTAAAGTTTTAGGACAAAAAATATTTGCTGATTTAAATAATTTACGAATATCAAAAAAAGAAACGTTTAAAAATATTGCTACTGAAATTAATGGTAATCTTGTCCGTGAAAAAATGAATGAAATAATAAATAGCATTATAAAATAATGGCAAAAAATGTAAGCCAAACAAAAAATGGGAAGGCATTTGAATATGCACTATTGAAAGAGTTCTTAGAAAGATTGAAGACGATTACCGTTGTTACAATTGTTGAAAATGCTCCTTATCTTACAGCTCTAAAATGTTATTTAAGTTTTAATGAAAAAGAACAAGGTCACTATAGTTTAGTTGCAAGTTTTGCCGTAAATTTTTTGCTTGATATTGAGCCAAGATTGTCTAATGGAATTAGCAATAAAGATCTTTTGCAACTTGAAATTGTTTCAGATAAAGTTGGTCAGAGCGGCGATGTCAGAGATGTTTTAGCAATTAGATCTTTGCAGAAATGGGAGATTGGGATTTCTGCAAAAAACAACCATAGAGCTATTAAGCATTCGCGTTTATCTAATGATATTGATTTTGGACAAAAGTGGTTAGGCATTTCATGTTCTAATACATATTTCCAAGATGTCAAACCAATTTTTGATAATTTGGAAAAATTAAGAAAAACAAGTAGAGCTACTACAAAATGGGATACGTTAGGCGATTATCATACATCTATTTATGTTCCAATTTTAGACGCTTTTAGAAAAGAGTTATTACGGCTTGATAAAGAAAACCCTGGGGTTGTCGCTAAGCGTTTGACTGAATATTTAATTGGAAATCAAGATTTTTATAAGGTTATTAAAGGAAATAAAAAGGTTGAAATTCAAGCTTATAACTTGCATGGAACTTTAAATTTGTCTTATGAGAGCATCAAACCAAAGGCAAAAGTCCCGAGATTAAAGTTTCCAAATAGATTGATTGAAATAGTTTTTCAAGAAAATTCAAAAACGACTTTGTTAGTCACCTTGAATGAAGGTTGGCAAATCTCTTTTCGTATTCACAATGCAAGTTCAAGGATAGAACCGTCATTAAAATTTGATATTAATCTAGTGTCTGCGCCGCATACATTATTTACGAATCAGTTGTTTATCGGTTAAGTCAAAAAATCAATTTGTAAGTTGTTTAATCGAAATGCTAAAGTGTCTTAACCCATTTTGCAGCTATCACGTTATAAGTTGCTGATAAATTGAGTGTAATTTTTTTTCAGGATTCGGTTTGGGCACTACAGATTTTTTACGAATAAAAGGAGCATATTTGAACTTTAATTTATCATAAATTTCTTTT
>JBBRCQ010000038.1:0-37936 GCA_038204725.1 Bacteroidales bacterium
ATTAAGTCCTACGGACTTTTATTGATAATGAAATAATTTCAAATATTGATAACCACAGAGCAGCATTTATAATGCCGTTAGTAAAAGAGTCGAATTTGTATTTTGGTTTAGTATTACAATATATTTCAAGATATCCGGTGAATATTGTTAACCTAGAACTCGAAGAGTTCAATATGCATAACCCCCAATGAAATTGGGGGTAAAGAAAAAACAGCAAACTGCAACCCTTTAGGGTTGAACATTAATTACAAAACAAAAATAAAATGGCAGGTTGTCAAATCTATTACCATATACAGATTATTTCACAGTAGCTTTTGTAAACTTATTAATTGCAAATTTGTAGGAAATACAGGCCAATACAAAATAAATAACCATCTGAATCATGATAAATCCCCATTCTGCAGTAAGTTGATCCAAACTTGCTCCGCAGATCCGCATCCTGATATAGATGGGTATCATGCTTGTACTCGGGAAAATATGGGCAATTGCATATAGAAATGGAGGAATTGATGCTGCAGGCCAGGAAAGACCGCTCAAAAACAATACAACCGGCGAAAGAAATACCATGAATAGCAAAGAATACACTCTTTCCCTGAAGAATACGCTGATGGCCAATCCCAGGAATGAAACACTCAGGAGATAGGGGATCAATAGAACAATGGCATTCCAAAAACTGCCATTATCGGGCAACGCAAACCAATGATGCAATATAACCATGCAGAAGATGGCATTGAAGATATAAATAAAAGTATAGGCAAACGATTTGCCGAGGATTACAGGAATACTGCCCCATTTCCGGTTTGCTTTTTCGTGAATCACATGGAATAAATTGCGTTCACGTTGGGTACCACCCATCATGCCAATCCCAATCAGCAGCGTTTGTTGCAAAATCAGTATGACAATACCCGGTAATACAAACGAACCATAACCGGCTGCAGGATTGTACAGGTTTTTGACATCCACTTTTAAGGGATCTTGTTGTTCAAATGCTTGCCCCATAGCTTTCCCCTCTGCCAGCATTCTTTTTATTTCGATTCCGGCACTCAAGGTTCCGATAGAATAAATGGCTCCGGCATACACTTGTTTGTAAAGCAAGAAATAGCTTGCATCACTATAAACAACAACATTCGTTTGTTTTCCGCTTAAAATATCCTTTTCGAAATGATTGGGAATCAGCAAAACCCCTTTCACCAAACCCTGATAAAATAATTGTTCGGCTTCTTTCAAACTAACAGTTTTGTCAGTAACATTCAATTGCTCCGTTGCATCCACCATTCTGCTTGCTTGCCGGCTCATAGCCGAATGATCGAGATCAACCACTGCAACCGGAATGTCGCGTACAACTTCTTTTTCGTAGGCAATAGCATAGAGCAATGGATAAATAATCAATGCGATCATAAAAATCAAAACCGCTCCGGCATCTTTAAAAATGGCTTTGAGCTCATTGTTGAAGAAATAAACCATTAGTTGCAAACCGTTTGACAAAGTTTTCCACATATTTATAGAATTAATATTTTCTCCAATGGTTTTCGTTCAGTAATAAATGTTTTAAGCGGGGAATAAACAACAGGCCCAATATGATAAATGCCAGCATTGCAAATAGAGGTGCTATACTATTGCTAGCAGGTTCTCCTCTTAGTGTCTGGCTTACAAATATCTTAAGCCAATAGGTAAAAGGGAAAATATGAGCAAAAGCTTGTCCAAAAGCAGGCATTCCAGAAACAGGAAAAGTAAGTCCTGAATATGTTAAAGCCAGCATAGAATAAGCGCTTCCCAAAGATAAGGCCAATCTTAAATTTGAAAAAAGACCCAGTAGGAAAATAGATAAGAACTGATAACTCAGTATTAGTATAAATTCACTGATTAAAATGATGTGAAGTTTTCCATTGAGTGGTAAACCGAGATTATAGAATAATATTACATTCATAAAAACAGCGATGAGCGTAAAGATAAGTGTATATGGAAACATTTTTCCGATTAATGCAAATACAATATTCCCATTGGCCTCTGTCAGCCATTTGGGGCCAGTTCCTCTTAATAATTCGCTGCCAATGGCGTGAGTAGTTCCTAGCAGTGTAAATACGATCAAAATGACCGGCATCAAGCCCAGTGTTAGAAAATAGGAATAGCTGATAAAAGGATTAAACAATATCACTGAATGCAATTGAATCGGCAGTATTCTGGCGATGGCTTGTTGTTGCGTTTTGCCTTGCTGTAATTGCTTTTTGAGTTTTATCCCTGCAGATATTGTACTCAGCGCTTTCCGTATGCCGCTGTTTAACAATCCGGATTTAACCACATTGGCATTGTTCAGATACAAAACCAAAGTGGAACTTTCACCTCTTAAAATTCCTTTTTCGCATCCTTTAGGAAGATAAAGTATTGCATCTACCTTTCCTTTCTCCATGGCATTGCGGGCATCTATGAGGCTCATATAGCTGCGATCGGCTGCTGCAATGGGAGTTGCATCCGTCATTCTGGAAATTAAGCGGGATAGGTTCGTATGATCTGCATCCACTACAGCAATAGGAAGATCGCGGGGAACATTGCTCGAAAAAATCAATGTAATCAATAAAAAGGCGAGCAATGGTCCTACAAAAGTAACCATGATCAAAGCCCATTTCCCTGATATCCTTTCCATTTCCCTTTTCATCACCCTTAGGATGGGATGTCTGTGTGTCATATTATTAATTGAATAATTGATTTTTTTGAGTTTTTACGAATAGTCGGCATTATTTCAATATTTCCTCATTTTTATTTTTTCATACAGAACAAAGTGAAACATCTCATAATTTGTTTTAAATAATTATTGAGATCCCTCGTTCACAATGGATGACAAAGCAAGCTGAAAATTATTTAATTCCTACCGTTTTCCAGTCCACCAGAGCACTCATCCCCGGACGAAGTCCTTCAGCTTTTTCCACAGGGATGGCATGTACTTCAAATGTTTTCATGTCAAAGTCTCCGGAAGTCTTGGTAGCATTCCAGGTGGCAAAACTACCCAATGCATGGATATAGGTTACTTTTAATATCATTTCTTTCATTCCTAATGCTGGAAAGACTGCTGTAAATTCGCTGCCCATTTTTACAGAAGCCAGCATATCTTCACGCAAATTGAAAGTAATCCAGCTATCGTCCAGTTTAGCAAGAGTAACAACAGGATAACCGGCGCTTACCAATTCACCTGATTCTGCAATAATATCTGCGACTTCTCCATCAGTAGGAGCGTAGATGTTGGTTTCTGTTAGATAACTTTCCACTTCATTGATGGCACCCTCAGCTCTGAAAACCATTGCTTTTGCAGTATTTTTGTCTTCAATGCGGCTTCCTTTTCGGGCTTTTTCCCAGAGCGCTCGGGCTGCATTGGACGTTTCAAGTGCTGCTTTGTAATTGGTTTCAGCTTCGTCGCGTTTTTGAGCAGGCATAACTCCTTCTTTGTAGAGATTGTTAACCCGGGTAAAAGTTTTTTGAGCTAATTCGCAGGCTGCTTCAGCTTTTAAATAGGAATTGTTTGCTGCCTGAATATCTTCAATATCTGCACCAAAAATGGCTTTGCTATTTTGAGCCTCTGCACCCTGTAATGCTGCATTTGCCTGTTGTAATTTTGCTTCTATTTCAGGACTTTTTAAGGTGAAAAGCAATTGACCTTTTTTTACACGGTCACCTTTATGAACGGCCATGCTGTCGATACGTCCCATCAATTTTGAAGCGACTTTAATCTGGGTAGCTTCTACTTCACCCTGAACTTCGATTGGCTGAGGGCGGCTGATGATCCATGTGAAATAGGTCAAAAAAATTAATAATGCTCCAACGCCAAAGGCAGCAAGCAGATTCCCGTTTTTGTTGAACAATTTGATTCTCATTTGTTATATTTTAAATTATTTATTTTCTGATTGATACGATTCTGTTTTGGCAGATGGATTTCGCTGGTAAGCTGTAAATTGTTCCGAAATACCAGCAAATTCTAATAACTTAGCGAGGTTAACATCATATTTATACATTGTTTCCAATCTTTCAATCAAAATTTTTGAAAGTGCCAGACGGGCATCTACCACGTCGGTGGAATTAGACATTTCCTCATGAAATCCTTTTTCCCTCACTCTTAAATACTCCTTGGCATACATTCTGGCTGTTTCTAAATCCGTAAGCTCTTCTTTGTACATAATGATTTCCTGATACAATTTATCGATAACGGTTTCTATGTCAGATGCGGCTTTCAATTGATATTCCTTTACTTGTTCTGTTTTTAGGGAAGCTGCCTTTATTTTCCGGTAACGGGAAGCTCCGTCAAACAATGTCCATTTTAACCCTATGCCTACCATCCATTCGGGTGTATAAGGTGAAAGGTCTGCATTTACAATATCATACATACCCATTATAGCGATAGCCGGGAAATAATTCGATTTTTCAGCATTATAATTCTGAACTGACAATTGTTTTTTGGCTTCAACCTGATGCAACAATGGATTGTTTTGTTTTGCAAGATTCTTATAATAATCCATGGATTCGATACTATCCAGGTAGAAAAGTAATGAAATAGGTTCTATGTTTGAATACTCGTCCTGTGCAATGGTATTTAGCAATGCCTGATTAATAATTAGTGAGGTTCGTCGCGATTTATTCATTTCTCTTTCTGCCTGAGAATGAAATACCCTTACATTCAGCACGTCGGCATTGGCTATAAAACCTTGCTGCTCCATTTTTAATGCATCCTGCAAATGTTTTTCCATGCCGCTGAATACGTCAACTCTTACTTTTTCTGCTTGTTTTGCCAAACATAAACCATAATAACGCTCAACCAACTCACTCATCAATTCACCTTCTTTCTGACGTTCTGCCTCATCAGCTTCGGTAAGCTGAATGCTGGCTGCTTTATTGGCTGCTCTGATTTTTCCTCCAACATAAAGTGGCCAGTCAAAAGTAGCATTTACAGTTCCAAATTGTTTCTTCTGTATCAATTTATCCCATTCGCCTCCTTCCACAGCTGCAAGACCATCTTTCATCTTTGCCCTGAGCATTTGAGTGGCAGTATTATCCGGCACACCAGTCATTGAAAAATTTCCATAATTACCCAATACCTGATAGAGTGGGACAATAGCATCTCTTACAGGTGTCAAATCCAAATGCAGGTCTTCTGACATAGCCATGTATTGGGCTGAAATTCCGATTTTTGGCAGATACAATCCTTTCGCAGCTTTTACGAGTTGTTTCTTTTCCTGTTGCTGATAATCAGCTTGCTTAATTACATGACTCTTTTGTCTTGATAAATCCAATGCTTGTTCAAAACTTAGTTTTTGACTTTGATCCTGAGCATTTGCATAAGAGAAACTAAAGATGACTATTAGTGTAAAAACAAATATTGTATTTGGTTTAAAATTCTTCATGAGATGAATGTTGCTTTAGAGAATTGATACACAAGGTTAATACTTCATTAATTTCTTTTTCATCCAATGCTGATTGGTTGAAAAACTTTTTTAACCTTAAATTGATAAATTGAATAGGGTAGGTGACGCCCACCAGATAAATTTCTTCTTCTGTAACACCTGCTCTCAATTGATTTTTAGCCAATCCAACTTCTTTTATCCTTCTACACAATTCAAAGATTCTATCTCTTTGACTTTCGACCAAATTGAAATTATAATCATGCATCAATACAAACAGGAATTTAATTCTATCCGGGTGGGTTTTGGCAATATTAATCAGTTGCCTCGTTAAATGCTCAAATATTTCCCAAACTGAGTGTAATTCATTGAGCAATACTTCTATTTTATCCGCAATTTCATTAACATTGGTATACAATAAATCGTTCACCAACTCATTTTTACTGCTGTAAAACCTATATAAATATCCTTCGGCAACACCAGCATGTTTTGCAATTTTGGAAATAGAAGCACCTCCATATCCATTGCTTACGACCATTTCAAGCGTCGCACTCTTAATGCGCTCTAATTTCATATCATCTATTAATCGTGCCATAATAATAATTGAATAAGTATTCATTCATTTAAAAGGCGACAAAATTAATTAATATTTAAATATAAAAAACAAAAAACTTTAAAAAAATAAGGAGAGGTTATTGTATTGTAAATCAACTTATCAATGGGACAGCGATCACAGTTTAAACAAAAAGAAAGCGCAAAACTGAAAAAAAATTATCTTTTCGGCTTGCGCTCTCGATGCTTAAGTATTTATTAAGTCTATAATTTTATTAAAATCAATCCTCATAAAGATTCAAATCTATAGACTCGCATTTATTTATCTAACTTGGATAATATTCAATTTCATTTTTGATAATAAAATTCTGACTGTATCCTTCGCCTTCTGAAGTAGTTTTAATGAGGTTTTCTTCATCATACAAATAAGTCACTGTATTAATGATTTCTTCATTTTCGCCTATTTCTTTCTGCAATATTAATTTGCCGTTCTCATCGTATTCAAAAATATACGTTCTGCTTAATTGCGTGGTATCTTCTATCAATGCAATCATTTGATTGTTATCGTTGTATTTAAAGGTAGATCTTTCGGTAAGTTTACCGGTAGTATCATACTTTAAAACCCTGGTTTTATTTCCTTTTTCATCATATTCGAAAAGTGTTTCAATAAGAAGATCTTCAATTGCATCATAATTTCCTGATTTTTCAAGATTTCCTTTATCATCATAAGTATATCTCTTTTCATAGATTAAATTATTTTCAGCATCATAATCACCCTCTTTTTCTATCTTTTGATGGATATATTGAAACTTTTGAAAAGATTCTGTTTCGTTGTCTGTATTCACAAGTTTCTTTTCAATAAGCAAATTTTCAGCATTGTAAGTATAAAACATTGTATCAAAAGTATCATCCAGATAAAATATTTTTTCTTTAACAATCATTTCGGTATCGTTGTATTCGAATTGACGTTTTTCAACGATTTCCTCTTCGTCGTAAAGCAATTCTTCAATCATTTTATTTTGAACATTGTAGTTATATGTAATATGTTCAGCTATTTTACCCTGTGTGTCATAAGATAAAGAAACTGTAATATTTCCTTGCCTGTCGTAATCAACATGCGACATAATTTCACCTGCAATTTCAATAGTTTCATCCGAACTATCAACAGTAAATGTGTTAAAACGATACTTATCAATGCTTTTGATTAATTTGCTCATAACGATTTTTTTATCTATTTTTGTGATTCAAAAGTAAAATTTTTATTCAGATTTTCATCAAAAATATTTAAAAAAACACATCATGAAGTATTTCAAACAATTATCATTATTTACTTTACTCATTTTATTCGGCATGAATGAAAGTAATGCACAGATTAAATATCCTTTAACTCAAAAAGGGAAACAAATCGATACCTATTTTGGAACAAAGGTAGAAGATCCTTATCGTTGGCTGGAAGATGATAAATCGCCGGCAACCGCCAAATGGGTTCAAATGCAAAATAAACTTACACAGGATTATTTATCAAAAATTCCGGACAGAGAAAAAATAAAACTTGATCTTATAAAATTATGGAACTTTGAAAGATTTGGTTTACCAATTGTTACAGATAGATACATTGTATTTTCAAAGAATGACGGTATTCAAAATCAAAATGTAATGTATATTCAGAAAGAAGGCGAAGATGTACCTAAAGTTTTACTCGATCCCAATGTTTTATCAAAGGATGGAACGGTTGCATTGAGCAATATGAGCATTTCTCAAAATGGAAATTATATTGCCTATACAATTGCTCGGAGTGGTAGCGACTGGAACGAAATTTATGTTATCAACACCGAAAGTGGAGAAACTTTGAAAGATAAATTAGATTGGGTTAAATTTTCAAATGTAGCCTGGAAGAGCGAAGGTTTTTATTACAGCCGTTACGATCAGCCTAAAGTAGGAAGTAAATTATCAGGAAAAAATGAATTTCATAAAGTATATTATCACAGTTTGGGTACTGAACAAAAAAACGATGTATTAATTTATGAAGATGCCAAATTTCCATTAAGAAATTATAGTGCAGAAACAACAGACGACGAACGATTTTTGTTTCTTTCTGTTACCGAATCAACATCCGGGAATATACTGATGGTAAAAGATTTGCGCAATGAAAAAAGTAAATTTATTCAGTTGAATGATAATTTCGATTTCGATTTTAATTTAGCAGGCAATATTGAAGATGAAATTTTGATTTTGACCAATAAAGATGCACCTCATTATCGGTTAATGAGTGTGAATCTAAATCAATCGAATCTAGATGAATACAGAAATATGGTGCCCGAAACGAAAGATGTTTTACAATCTGTTACCTTAGCAGGTGATAAAATTATTCTGGTATATATGCACAATGCAAAAAGCAAAATGGCAGTATATGGTTTCGGTGGCGATTTACAAAAAGAAATAGAACTCGATGGTTTGGTTACTGTAAATGGTGTTAGTGGGAAAAAGAATTTGAATAAAGCTTATTTTTCTTTTACAACTTTTACACAACCGGCTACTATTTTCAAATTGAATACTGAAGAATTATCTGTAGAAAAATTATTTGTTTCGAAATTACCTGTCAATACCGATAAATATGTTACCGATCAGGTATTTTACAATAGCAAAGATGGCACAAAAGTATCTATGTTTTTGATTCATAAGAAAGGGATTAAAATGGATGGAAACAATCCTGTAGTACTTTATGGGTATGGCGGATTCAATATCAGTTTAACACCTTCGTTCAGCATCAGCCGTTTACTATTCCTTGAAAACGATGGTATTTATGCGATTCCAAATCTTAGAGGAGGTGGTGAATATGGTAGTGAATGGCATAAAGCAGGTACTAAACTCGAAAAACAAAATACTTTTAATGACTTTATTGCTGCAGCAGAATACCTGATTGAAAAAAATTATACCAATCCCTCAAAATTAGCTATTTCAGGAGGTTCTAATGGAGGTTTATTGGTTGGGGCTTGCATGACACAACGTCCTGAATTGTTTAAAGTAGCTTTGCCAGCTGTGGGTGTATTGGATATGTTGCGTTACCACAAATTCACCATAGGTTGGGCATGGAAATCCGATTATGGAAGCAGTGAAAATGAAAAAGAATTTCAATACATTTATAAATATTCTCCATTACATAACATAAAAAAAATGGTTCAATATCCTGCTACTTTAGTAACTACTGCAGACCATGATGACAGGGTAGTACCCGCACATTCTTTTAAATTTATAGCAACATTACAGGAGAAACAAACAGGAACAAACCCTGTATTGATCCGTATTGAATCGAATGCCGGTCATGGTGCAGGAAAGCCAACTTCCAAAGCTATTGATGAAGCTGCTGATGTATGGGCTTTTACTTTTTATAATTTGGGTATGAAATTTAAAATAAACAATAAGGATACTCAAATGGAAGATGAAAGAATTGAAGAAGAAAAACGAAACATCGAAAAAGGAATCATAGATGAAAAACCTTCAATAGATTCAAAAATAAAAAAATAAGATAACTTCATTCATCCAAATATAAAAAGCTTCGTTAGAAATTAATATCTGACGAAGCTTTTTCTTATTTCAACCTAACAAGGTGGTGGATATCAACCCGTCGAGAGCTTCGCACACGACGGGTTTTAACACTTTTCAAAACAAAGCATTGATATAGCTACTTCGTTATTTTACCAACAAATTGCTTTTGAAAAGTTTCCCAGGTTTGTTTTAAATACTGGTTGTCACCAAAATAAAACAAAACAGGTTCAAAAGTAGCAGCATCCATATAACCGGGAACTACCGAGATGGATTTTCCCGTTTCGTCGATAAAAGCATAGGAAGGATACGACATACGATTATTTAACAGTATTTCAGCTATTTGATGTGTTGAACGATTTACGGTTGGATTGGCATTTACAAACCATTTACCATCAATTAAAATACTGTCTTTACGCTCTGCATTCAATTTTACAGCATAGAAATTTTCGTTCATATAATTGATAATAATGGGATCGGAAAAAGTAGTGGCATCCATTTTCTTGCACCAGCCACACCAGTCGGTATAAACATCCACAAATATTTTTTTCTTAGGTAATTGTGTGTTTTTAAAAATTGCTTCTTCAAAGGAATACCATTTAATAGAAGCTGCTTTCTCATCTAATTTCATTTGTCCAAAAACTGAAATGGAAAATAGGATAACAAGAGAGAATATAAAAATATTTTTAGTTTGCATAATATATTGTTTTGATGCAAAAATAATAACAAATTGAATGTAAAACCATAGTTTTTGAAAAAATAACAGAAAACTAATACTGGCTATTGATTTTTTTAAGACTTTTGCAGTATCATAAAAATAATGACATGAATAATCTAAAATCTGATTTCAAAAAATATATTGCTCAAACTTCTAATTTTTCACCTTTTCAGATTGAGGTAGAAAAAGCCGAAGGAATATATGTATTTGACAGATATGGGAAAGATTACATCGACATGATGTCAGGAATATCAGTGAGCAATATCGGACATCGTCATCCTAATGTAATTGCGGCTATCAAAGCACAACTTGACAATTATTTACATGTGATGGTATATGGTGAATTTGTAGAAAGCCCACAAATTAAGCTTGCTAAAAAACTGGCTGAAGTTTTACCTGCATCACTCAATATGACTTATTTTGTAAACTCAGGAAGTGAAGCCATTGAAGGTGCTTTAAAACTTGCACGTAAATTTACACAACGTTCTGAAATTATAGCTTTTAAAGGAGGTTACCATGGCAGTACAATGGGAGCCCTCACTTTATTAAGCGACGAACGCTACAAACAACCATTTCGACCATTAATGCCAGATGTAAAGTTATTGGAATTTAACAATATCATCAACCTTGAACAAATTACCGAAAGAACCGCCTGTGTAGTTACCGAAGTAATACAAGCGGGTAGGGGAATCGTAGCAGCTGAAAAAGATTTTTTGACAGCATTGCGTAAAAGATGTACTGAAACCGGTACTTTATTGATTTTTGATGAAATACAAACCTGCTATGGCAGAACGGGTAAACTATTTGCTTTCGAACATTACCAGGTTGTTCCTGATATTTTATGCATAGCCAAAAGTATGGGTGGCGAAATGCCATTAGGCGCTTTTATAGCATCCAATACATTGATGGATTGTCTCAATGGTGATCATCCATTGTTGGGGCATGCTACTACTTTTGGAGGTCATCCAGTTTCATGTGCAGCATCATTGGCAACCCTGGATGTAATTATAAATGAAAAGCTGATGGAAAAGGTAGCCGAAAAAGCTGATATTTTCCGAAAAAAACTTTCCGGGCATTCAGCTATTAAAGAAATTCGCGGGACAGGATTGTATATGGCCATTGAGTTAAATGAACCTGAATATATTGAAAAAATTGTTGAAAATTGTATTGAAAATGGAATAATCACATTTTGGTTCTTATTTAATCACAATAGTTTGTCGATGATACCTCCACTTACCATAACGATGGGTGAAATTGATCTGGCTTGTGAAAGAATTCTTAAAGCTTTGGAATTGAAATGATGAGATTTTTTATCGTTACAAAAACTGCATTCTTTCTAACAATGCTTTAAGTTACTACGAATGAGGATAAAACATTTTAACAAAATGCTTATTATCAATTCCGGATTCTTTAAATTGCTGACTAGTATTATTTTATCTGGTAATAACTTTTTTAAAAAACACTTTTCTATGTAAGAAAATGCATTTAGTTTTGTAAAAATTTATCAAAGCATGCATACAGAAGATTTAATTGCTCAAAAGGAAAAGAAAAAAGTTGCCTTATTGTCCGTATTTGCCGCCATTATCATCACCAGTGGGAAATTAATAATTGGCATATTGACTGGAAGTTTAGGGATTTTATCTGAAGCTTTACATTCAGGTCTCGATTTTGTAGCTGCTGCCATTACTTATTTTACAGTGAGGGTTTCTGACAAGCCAGCAGATGAAAATCATCATTATGGACATGGAAAATATGAGAATTTTTCAGCATTTGTTGAAACTTTACTGCTGTTTATAACATGTTTTTGGATTATTTACGAAGCCAGTCATCGCTTACTAACAGGCAAAATTGAAATAGAAGTTTCGGGATGGAGTTATGCTGTTATTATTACTTCGATTATCATCGATTTTAGCAGGTCACGTGCATTGGGAAGAGTTGCCAAGAAATACAACAGTCAGGCTTTGGAAGCAGATGCCTTGCATTTTTCAACCGATATCTGGTCTTCATTTGTAGTTTTATTAGGATTAATCTGTTCGCAATTTGGCTATTATTTAGCAGATTCAATTTCTGCATTAATCGTGGCCGCCATCGTTATTTTTATTGCATTTCGATTGGGAAAACGTTCTATTGATGTGCTATTGGACAGAACTTCTCCCGAAAACGTTCATAAAATCAATGCTATACTTAAAGAAATACCTGAAGTCTTATCTTTTCATAATCTTAAAATCAGGAATTCAGGTTCTTATACTTTTGTTGAATTGAATATTCATGTTGCCCCGAATCTTACCATTGAACAAGCACATGAAATTTCACACAAAGTGGAGGAAGTAATTTGTGCCTCAATTGAAAAATGTGACGTACATGTTCACGAAGAACCCGAAAACAAACATATGGGTTTATGATGGTTTTCGGGTTGTCTCCGGTGATTTGGGTTCATCTGGTGAACATCCTTTATAATCTTTCTATTGCAATTATTCAGCATTAAACAAATCCTTAATTTCCAATAAGTTTTTTATTTTGCCATTGTATCTTAAATCATTGGCTGAATTGGTATAATAATGATGGTCTTTTAAAAAATCAATCTGTAACTGATACCATTCTTTTAAAGTTGAATGAATATACCCTAGTTCTTCCCATTCGTAACGTAATCTATGGGCAATCATAAAAAAATCGTCTCTACCGAGGTAATCTAAATCAGCATCACAGAGTATTTTTTCAATTTTGTTTTCTGCACATTGTGGTAAAGTAGTGCAGGCAATTAATCGACAGATTACATCAATATCATCATTGGAATATCCAAACTCCGGAAGTGTTTCAAGAGCTATTTGTACAGATGCATCTTCATGTTCTTTATATTTTATAATCAGTCCGGCATCATGATACAAGGCAGCTGTTTTTAAAAGTACCAAATCGTGACCGTTAATTTTTTCCATTTTAGCAAGCCTTACAGTTGCAGTGTACACATCTATGGTGTGATCTGGCGTATGATAATAAAGCTTGTGAGTTAATTCCTTGCGTAATTTACTCAATATAAATCTTTTTGCAGCTGCTAAATCTATCATTTTTGTAGTTTTTAATATTTATAACAATAGTAAGTGAAAAATAAAATTCCTTTTTTCAGGAACTTCTATTTTAAAAAGTAAAAGTAAACAAAATTTTATAATGTATAAAAAGATTTTCTATTTGGAATTTCAATTTTCTTGAAACCATTCTTTTTAAGATAATTGCTGTAATTTTGCTGTACACTAATTTCACCATGTACCAGGAAAATTGTTTTAACCTTTTCTTTGTCCTGACAACTTAAAAATCGTGTCATTTCTTCATAATCTCCATGTGCTGAGTAGGATTCCAAATGTTCAACATCAGCCTTTACTTCTAATTTTTGACCAAATATCGAAACAATTTTATCACCTCTGCTGATTCTGGCTCCTAAAGTGGATGGAGCACAATATCCAACTACCAATATTGTTGTTGATGGATTCTCAATATTGTTTGCCAAATGATGTTTTATACGTCCTGCTTCCATCATACCGGATGCAGAAATAATAATACAGGGTTTATGGCTGTTGTTCAATGCTTTTGATTGATCAACACTTTGAATGTACTGCAATTTTTTAAACCCGAATGGATCTGCATCTGTTTTCATATATTCCAGTATATCAGTATTAAAACATTCGGGATGCATTCGCATAATATTGGTAGCATCAGTCGATAACGGACTGTCAACATACACATTTACATCGGGTAATAATCCTAAAGACGACAATCGATCGAGGGCATAAATAATTTCTTGTGCCCTGCCAATACTGAAAGAAGGAATGATAAGCTTACCCTTTTTAATGTTACAGGTATCGATGATTACTTTTAAAAACTTTTTTTCTGCATCTTCAAGATTTTCATGTAATCTATCACCATAGGTAGATTCAGTAATTATATAATCTGCTTGAGGAAATGCCTCCGGATCTTTTAAAATCTGCTTGCGATAACGGCCAATATCACCGGTAAAACATATTCTTTTTGTTTTTTCACCATCTTTAATGGATAAATTTATTGCTGAACTCCCTAATATATGTCCAGCATCTGTAAATAAAACTTTAATATCAGCATCTATAAAGTATTCTTTATGATAAGGTACACTGATAAATAATTTCATGGTTGCTAGTGCATCATCCACATTATAGATAGGTTGGAGAGGGGGTAAATGCTTTTTGGCTCTTTTTTTATTGTTGTAATAAGTATCATGTTCCTGAATAAAACCACAATCAGCAAGCATAATAGCACATAAATCCCTTGTTGCAGGAGTACATAGGATAGTTCCTTTAAATCCATTTTTATAAATATAGGGTATCAAACCCGAATGATCAATATGTGCATGAGAGAGCAACAAATAATCAATCTCTTTTGGGTCGAAACCCAAATCACGGTTCATCGAATCGGTTTCCAGGCCTTTCCCTTGAAACATCCCACAATCAAGTAATATTTTTATTCCTTTACTGGTTGTAATCAGATGTTTACTCCCTGTAACCTCTTGTGCTGCACCTAAAAATTGAATTTCCATAATCTGTTTATTATTATAATTACAAATGAAGTTAATTCTTCAATTGCATTTGCTGTTCTATATTACTAGTTAAAATTACTTTTTTACAACCAGGCAATTAGCCATGATGTCGTGTAATGCTTGTTTCTTTTCTGTAAAACCTGCCATTATATATCCAATCAACAATATCATACCTGATACTATTTTCCCAAAATAACGGCCTGTTGCCTGTAAAAAGCTGATTCGATTACCTTCCATATCTGTTACGATTAATCCCATTGCCATTTTTCCTATGGTTCCGCCTTTATAACTTTCCATCAAAGCAAAGTACAACCATCCCATTACAAGAAATACAAAATTAGACATCATTCCTACACCAACTATTGCTAACATTGCAGCAGTATTTTCTTCAGCTGTCATTGATTGATAATTCATGGCTGTAATACCAATCACACCCAACAATGGTATCAAAATAATCATTTGTACGATCCCTAAAATAATGTAATCAATAATAAATGCTACAAAACGTAACCAAAATCCTGCATAGGCTAATGGTTTTTTCTCCTGATCAAGTATAAATTCTTCCATAATTGATTTTCTTATTGTTATTTATGCCTACTCTGATGGTTTTCGGCTTCCCCTTATTTATTCTCCTTTTACAAATTTTTCCTTTGTATCAACAGGTATAATGGTTGAACGCTGTATACTGCTGACTTTCTTGAATAATTTACGGTAGGTAATATGTTTTTTAGCAAATTTTGCGCCTACAGATTCGTGCAATGCTCTCATTTTTGGATTAAAATCTCCAACCCACGAAAGTTCCAACTGTGTATACCAAGGCTTGCGTTTCATCACCTGCTCTAAATGCCAGAAAATCGCAGATTCTATTCCGGATTTCTGAAACTGAGGAACCACGCCCATTATTGTAATTCTGGCACGTGTAATGGTATGATTATGCTTTAAATATAAAAATTTGAGTTTGTTTAAAAAATGTAACTTCCCGTTTAAATGTTTTAATATCTGATTCACATCAGGAAACATAATTAAAAATGCAATGGGTTTTCCTTCAGAGTATGCAAACCAGATAAATTCTTCATCAATTACAGCTCTTGCATTCAGCATGGAGCGTTTAAGTACTGCTTTATTAATAGGAGTGAAGTTTTCGTGATATTGCCAGGCTGTATCGTAAATGGTTTTAAAATGATCAATAAAACGATCTGTTTCTTTAATTTTGAAATGTTCAAATGTATAATCAGGTTTTTGACGGATCCAATCGGCTATTTTCCAAAATCTTTCAGGGAAAGGGACGGTAAGGTCGAGATGGTTGGTAACTTGTTCAAAATAAAATGCAAAACCATAATCTTCAAAAAACGATTGGTAGTAAGGTGGATTGTATTGCATACCGATACCGGGATGTGTAAAGCCTTCTACAAGTAAACCCCAGAAATTGTCGTTTTCTCCAAAATTGATAGGTCCGTCCATGGCTTCCATTCCTCTTTCCATTAACCATTTTTCGCATTGAGAAAAAAGTAAATTAGCCGCTTCTTTATCATTGATACATTCAAAAAAACCCATGCCACCAGTGGGTTGAGCATAATTAAATGCCTTGTTTTTATTAATAAATGCAGCAACTCTTCCAATCAACTCACCCTTGTCGTTTCTTACTATCCATCTGATGGCTTCTCCATTTTTAAAAAATATATTGGTGTTGGGCAAAAAAATATTTTCAATTTCATTTTCAAGTTGACAAACCCATATCTTGTCGTTTTTATAAACAATCTTTGGTACCTGATGAA
This sequence comes from Bacteroidales bacterium, assembly GCA_038204725.1. Taxonomy (GTDB): domain Bacteria; phylum Bacteroidota; class Bacteroidia; order Bacteroidales; family JACABE01; genus JACABE01. The sequence continues at coordinate 16,528 of JBBRCQ010000038.1, forward strand.
AATCCTGAATGTCTTGTTTAGTTTTTACTTCTTTAATCTGCATATACTATTATTTTGCTAACCGCTTTTTTTTACAAACCTACGTATTTTTTTTGAATCAGAATACTCAACTGTAAAAATCTTTAAAATATTTTAATTGCATTTTTTTAGAAAAATTTGAATTTAACAATGGTTCAGATAAATACAAACAATATTTATTTATGATATACTTGTCTTTCATAATTGAACAAACTATGGTAAGATGCAAAATACAGTAACAAACATTTTTTTTTGTAAAATAAATAGTAGTCATCTAATTAAATATTAAAAAGAACTTAAAATCCATTGACTGAATAATTCATAAACGATATCCAATATTTATCGTAAATTATTTGTTTTAATAGATTGAAATAAAAAATCTAAAATAAAAATTCACCAATTAACTTTTAGAAATAGTGCTTTGGTAAGGATAAAATGTGTACTTTTGCAAATTCAAAAACAGAGTGCAAAAAAAATATTATTATGCAGAATATCAGGAACATTGCTATCATAGCCCACGTTGACCACGGAAAAACTACGCTTGTTGATAGAATTTTACATCAGGTAAAACTTTTTAGAGACAACCAGGCTATGGGGGAATTAATACTCGACAGCAATGACTTAGAAAGAGAAAGAGGAATTACGATCTTATCAAAAAACGTATCTGTACGTTATAAAGGATTTAAAATTAATATTATCGATACACCAGGTCACAGCGATTTTGGGGGTGAAGTAGAACGTGTATTAAATATGGCCGATGGAGTATTGCTCTTAGTGGATGCTTTTGAAGGTCCTATGCCTCAAACCCGTTTTGTTTTACAAAAAGCATTGGCATTGAATCTTAAACCAATTATAGTTATCAATAAAGTTGATAAACCTAATTGCGATCCTGCATTAACACAGGAAGCTGCTTTCGAATTAATGTTCAATCTGGATGCCACCGAAGACCAATTAAATTTCCCCACAGTATATGGGTCATCTAAAGAAGGTTGGATGTCATCAGACTGGAAAACACCTACTTCTGATGTTACTTATTTATTAGATACTATCATTGAACATATTCCTGAACCTATTTATGAACATGGAAGTCTGCAAATGCAGATTACTTCACTGGACTATTCTTCTTATGTAGGAAGAATTGCTGTAGGAAGACTCTCCAGAGGTGTATTGAAAGCGGGTATGAATGTATCATTGGTAAAACGCGATGGACGTATTGTAAAGGCGAAAGTAAAAGAACTATACGTATTTGAAGGACTTGGAAAAGAAAAAACAAAAGAAGAAGTATTTCCAGGTGAAATATGTGCCGTTTTGGGTTTGGACGATTTTGAAATAGGGGATACCATTGCCGATTTTGAAAATCCTGTGGCTTTAATTCCAATTGCCATTGATGAGCCTACCATGAGTATGTTTTTTACCATTAACAATTCACCATTTTTTGGAAAAGAAGGTAAATTTGTAACTTCACGTCATTTACGCGAAAGACTTTTTAAGGAACTTGAGAAAAATCTTGCCTTACGTGTTGAAGAAACCAATTCTCCGGATGCTTACATTGTATTTGGACGTGGAATTTTGCATTTATCTATTTTAATAGAAACTATGCGGCGCGAAGGTTACGAAATACAGGTCGGACAACCCCGTGTTATTATGAAAGAAATAAACGGCGTAAAATGTGAACCTATAGAATTCTTAACGGTTCATGCTCCAGAGATTTCTGCAGGAAAAGTAATTGAATTGGTTACACAACGTAAAGGAGAAATAGTTCAGATAGAAACCAAAACCGACCGTTTGCATTTAGAATTCGCAATTCCTTCAAGAGGGATCATTGGTTTAAGAAGTACGATATTAACCTTAACCGAAGGAGAAGCCATTATGGCACATCGTTTCAAGGCATTTGAACCCTGGAAAGGTGATATCCCATCAAAACGAAATGGCTCTTTAATAGCGATGGAATCAGGTACTGCCATTCCATATGCTATAGATAAATTACAGGACAGAGGTAGTTTCTTCGTAAACCCGGGTGAACCTATCTATGCAGGTCAGGTAATTGGTGAACACATTCGTCAGGATGATTTGGTCATCAACATTACAAAAACCAAAAAACTAACCAATATGCGTGCATCCGGTTCTGATGATAAAGTATCTATCGTTCCGGCTACTAAATATTCACTGGAAGAATATATGGAATTTATTATCGATGATGAATATTTGGAAATTACACCATTATCATTACGTTTACGTAAAATTTTATTAGATGAAAACGACCGCAAACGTCAGAAAAAAAGCTAATAATCAGTTATTATGCTAAGTTAAACTTAGTTATTTTTAAAAGGCTTCAGTTTTTAATTGAAGCCTTTTTTAATGGAATTCAGTGTCAAATAAATCAATTCTAAACATTTATATTGTATTTTTTTTATTTTTATTTTGTTTCCCTTAAATGTTTTCAAATGCGAAACAACTAAAATCATTGCTGTTTTTTTGATCATGTCTGTTCATTATGCAAAGCATATTTTCTTTTGCAGATTCAGTATAAAAACTTTTACAACTCATACACATTGCAGGTACTGCTACATTTTCTATATTTACTTTTGTCCCATCGTCATTATAGAATCCGTTAATTTCAAAACATCCATCTGCTTCATCTCTATAATATTGCAATAGTTTTTGTCTGACTTGGTATAGTATTATTGTGTTTCTGAATTTATTCCATTCTTCATTCAATGCTTTTTTGTTAATAAAATGCATGAAATGCATAATAGGATTTTCTCCTTCAAAAATCATTTCAATTTCATTCTTCAAACGTCCATTATTTTTCTGTGAATTTGCAAATTTATAAATGAAATCCAATTCATGCTTAGCATCTATTGGTTCGTAATAAATGATCCATTTTCTTGAAAAAATCAATGCTTCAGTATAATCATTCTCTTTTTTATATTCTTTGATCTCACAGTTTTCAATATCAAGCGAACAAAACTTCTCAGCAACTATTTTTTGTGCAATTTCGCATAAAGCATCTTTTATATTCTCAGGTATTTTTAAATCTTCTTTATATTCTGAACAATCACAATAATCACCATAAGGACATGTTTGAGGATCACCGGTGCATATTTCCATTTCAAAACCCGATGAGGGTAAATATTGTATCGGATAATCCCAATAATCTTTTATTATTTCATAAAATAGTTCGTCGGGTAGATCTTCCGGTAAATCTATAATTTCTAAATTTAAATTTTCCAATACTTTCCTAATGGCTTTGTTTATTGTTTTTATTTGTTTGCCATCTAATTCAATAATATCAGGAAACGCTAATGTTTCTATGTTGGTCCATTCCGAAATAGGTTTATAAGGCATCATTGCCAATTCTGCTATTTCCGGAATGTTTGCCAGATGTGGAGGTATTTCAAAAAAAGGTATTGAAGGTGTCTGCTTAGCAGCTTCTTTCAAATCTTCAATCAATTGATGAATGTAATTTTTCATAATAGCTCTTTTTTATAGAATTACAGGTTTGATTTTTTTTTCTTCATTATGAATATTTTGTCATTTTGTAGCTATTCAATTATTTACAAGAACTTTATTTTATATTAAATTGTAAACTACAAATATAATCTTTTTTTAATGTACGATTCTTTTTAATGTTTTATTTAAAATATAATAGATATTTATTTTGTAAATCATTCTGTAATCCAGTAAAAAAACATTAAAAAAAAGGCCTCAGTGATTAACTGAGGCCTTTGTATAATGTAGGTTAGAATTTTTATTTTGCGTAACTGATAGCCCTGGTTTCCCTGATTACAGTAATTTTAATCTGTCCAGGATACGTCATTTCGTTTTGAATTTTATGAGATAAGTCAAATGACAATTGGTTGGCTTCGGTATCCGAAATTTTATCGGCACCTACAATTACACGCAACTCTCTGCCGGCTTGTATAGCATAGGTTTTAATAACTCCAGGGTAGGAGAGTGCTAATTCTTCCAGATTGTTCAAACGGTTGATGTAAGCATCCACAACTTCTCTACGGGCTCCCGGACGGGCTCCGGAAATAGCATCACAAACCTGAACAATTGGAGCAATTAAAGACTCCATTTCGGTTTCATCATGATGTGCACCAATGGCATTACAAATTTCAGGTTTCTCTTTAAACTTTTCTGCCATTTTCATACCCAATATTGCATGTGGTAAATCTGGTTCGTTATCGGGTACCTTGCCAATATCATGTAATAAACCGGCACGTTTGGCTATTTTAGGATTCAGACCGAGCTCTGCAGCCATAGTAGCACATAAATTGGCAACTTCTTTCGAGTGCTGCAATAAGTTCTGTCCGTATGAGGAACGGTATTTCATTTTACCTACCATACGTACCAGTTCGTGGTGCATATTCAGTATACCCAAATCTATTGTAGTTCGTTTACCGATTTCGATAATTTCCTGCTCAATCTGTTTCTTAACTTTAGCAACCACTTCTTCGATGCGTGCTGGATGAATTCTTCCATCAGTTACCAGTTTATGCAATGATAGGCGGGCTATTTCTCGTCTTACGGGATCAAATCCGGATATAATAATTGCATCCGGCGAATCGTCGATGATAATTTCTACTCCGGTTAATGCTTCTAAGGCTCTGATATTTCTACCTTCTCTACCAATAATTCTGCCTTTTATTTCATCATTTTCAATATTAAAAACCGATACAGAGTTTTCAATAGCATGTTCAACAGCAGTACGTTGTAAAGTCTCGATCACTATTTTCTTGGCTTCAAGATTAGCAGTAATCTTTGCTTCGTCCACAACGTCTTTTATTAAATTGATGGCTTCGTTTTTGGCTTCATCCTGAAGTGCTTCGATAATTTGCACTTTGGCTTCTTCTGCCGAAAGACCGGCTATTGCCTGCAGTTTATCTACCTGCGTTTTATGAATTTTATCAAGTTCAGCTTGTTTTTTAGTAACAATATCAAGTTGATTGGTTAAGTTTTCACGAACAGAAGTAAGCTCATTTTGTTTACGCTGCATTTCTTCTATTTTTTGTGATAAACTTGATTCTTTCTGCTTGATGCGATTTTCACTTTTCTGAATATTACTGTTTTTTTCCAGTATGATACTTTCATGTTCGCTTTTAAGCTGTAAAAATCTTTCTTTGGCCTGTAACATCTTTTCTTTTTTGATGACTTCGGCTTTTTCTTCAGCTTCTTTAAGGATGTTTTGGCTTTTTTTATCAAGTAATTTTCTAAGAACAGTAGTAGCCAATACAGCCCCTGTTACTAAAGAAAATAATGCAATGATAATAGCTAGTGTTACACTCATATTAGTTTAATTATTAGTTGGTTAATATATAATTAGTAAAGTGCTAAAATAAAAAAAAACCCGCAATATGTTCAATAGAGTTTTGTAAACCCCTGAATGGAATTTTAGAGCTGCCAGATGCATCGAATGTCCACTGTCTCCGTTAAGAGAGCCCAACGAATTGGGATGAGGCCTATTCTAAACATCAATAAGCGAATGCTCTAGATATTAAAATGTTGAGTTTACAAACTGTAAATGAATAATTGCGGGTAAATCTTACGTCAAGTGTATGATTTTTTTCAAAGAACGTTATCTGTTAAATTTAAGATATATTTTGGTTGATCATCTGATCGATTTCACTTAATTTTACTAACAATTCGTTGTCTTTAAATGAAGCTTGTTCTTCAAATTTCAACGAACTTGTGGTATATTGTAATGCAACCAATGCAAGTAAATCCTGTTTATCCTTAAAAGCGTAATTATGAGCATATTCCATTAATTTATCTGCCAGTAATTTAGTTGCTTTTCTAAAAATCTCTTCTTCCTCTTTTTCTATTGTTAGCTTGTATTGCCTATCAGCTATTCGTACTGTTATTGAGATTTCTTCCATTAAGTTTAATATTCAAAATATCTATTTATTTAAAAGACCTATACACTTTTCAACTTCCCGCAGCATTTCGTTGATTTTTATCTTCTGATCAAACGAATTTGAACTGTTTTCCAACGTTTTTGCTATTTTTAGTACTTTATACTTTTCTTCTAATTCTTTTATTGATTTATTCTTATTTTCAATTCTATTGTTAAATTCATCATTTTTTTTCAATAAATGAGAGTTTTCAATTTTAAGTTGATTATTTTGCTCAATGAGTTTTTTTAATTTAAACTCAATTCCTGATACTAAAATACTTAAATCCTGCATAGAATAGAAAACTGTCTACAAAAATTGTTTTACAAATATACATTATTTTTTTTAATTGTACAACCTTTTATTCCTAAAAAATTAAATAATGCACAAAAATGATTGATTTGATTTATCTCTATTATTTAATTTTTCTCATTCTTCTTTGATAACGTAAACCTTATAGGTAAATTGTATTGAACCCTTACGTTTTTTCCTCTTTGCTTACCGGGTTTCCATCTGGGCATGAGTTTTACAACTCTCACTGCTTCTTCGTCGCATCCAGAGCCAATACGTCTTAGAATTTGGACATTTGAAACCTGCCCATCTTTTTCAATAACAAATGTAATGTAAACAGTACCCTGCACTTCTGAATCTAATGCCATTTGAGGAAATACAATGTTTTTATTAAAAAATCTAATTCTTGCACTGTCTCCTCCCGGAAATTCAGGTGGATCTTCTACAACCGCAAATACTATACTATCAGAATTTTCATCATCAAATACTTGAACTTGCGAAAAAGATTGATTGCCAACCATATATAGTAAAAATATAATTGTTGACAAAGTAAATGTTGCGATTTTTTTCATTTTATTAACTTTTTGCCTGTAAAAGTAATAATTTTACACTAAATAAAAAGCTATGACAGAAGAATTTTTACATTATCTCTGGAAATATAAATTATTGAAAGGAGAATTCACACTTTCGGATGGTGAAAAAGTAGAAATCATCCATCAGGGAACGCACAATACGGATGCCGGACCGGATTTTTTTAATGCAAAAATAAAAATTGGAAACACAATTTGGGCTGGAAATGTTGAAATTCATATTAAAGCATCCGATTGGTATTTGCATCAACATCAGAACGATATGGCTTACGACAATGTTATTTTGCATGTAGTATATCAACAGGATAGCGAAGTAAAACGAAAAAATAACGAAATAATTCCATTGCTTGAAATCAAAGATGCTTTTGATAATGATTTATTTGCTAGATATCAGGATTTTATCAGCAATAAAAATTGGATTCCTTGTGAGAAAACATTCAAAAATACAGTTCCTTTTATTTTACATTCCTGGCTTGAGCGATTATTAATTGATCGAATTGAAAGGAAAACCCTTGAGATTAAGTCAATATTTATTGCAAACAATAATAATTGGGAAGAAACTTTTTACCAAGTGCTGGCTAAAAATTTTGGATTTAAATTAAATGCAGTTCCTTTTGAATTACTGGCCGGTTCAATCAGCCTTCATACATTAGCAAAACATAAAAACAGTGATTTTCAGTTAACTGCATTGTTGTTTGGACAGGCAGGGTTGTTACATGATGAATTTAAAGATATCTATCCGCTGAGTCTCTATAATGAATATGATTTTTTAAAGAAAAAATACAAATTGCATCCAATTTCCGGACATTTATGGAAATTTCTTCGATTACGTCCGAATAATTTCCCAACATTACGTATATCTCAGTTTGCCAATTTAATCTATCAGTCGCAAAACTTATTCTCAAAAATAATGGAAACTAAAACAATAGAAGGTATTTATCAATTCTTTCATGTTTCAGCAGCTGCATATTTTGACAATCATTTCATTTTTGATGAATTAGTCACTGAAAAAAATCCGAAGATAATTGGAAAAACCACGATAGATTTATTAATTATCAATACGATTGTTCCAATGTTATTTTTATATGCCATCGAAAAAGACGAAAAAGATTATCAAGACAGAGCTTTAGGCTTTTTAGAACTAATAAAACCTGAATACAATTCTATTATTAATAAATGGATAAAAATCGGATGTACAGTTGATAATGCTTTTCAATCGCAAGCATTACTTGAATTGAAAAACAATTACTGCGATCATAAAAAATGCTTGCAATGCAGAATTGGGAACGATTTATTACGAAAAAATACAACTATTGGATGAGCTGATCCGCTAAATCATTGAAGTTGATTCCATCAAAATTGCCTGAACTCATCATTAAGAGATTTTTATGTTTCCAGTTAATGTCCTGTAAATGTTTAATTAGCAATGCAGAATCAGTATATACCTGCATGTCAGTGCTGTTAAATGCATTTTTTACTTCTTCAATAGAAATAGCCGGTAGTTTTTTATGGGCAAGTGTATGAGGATTAAAATAAACGATGGCTTCATCAGCAGCTTGCATACAATCTTTATAATGCATTAAAAATTCAAGGGTTAGACTACTAAAAGTATGCAATTCCATACAAGCAACTAATTTTCGATCCGTAAATTGTGCTTTAACAGCCGATGTAGTAGCTTTTAGTTTTGAGGGTGAATGCGCAAAATCTTTATATATGGTTGTAAAATCATTTGTTTTTACCAATTCCAGCCGTTTGGAAGCACCCTGAAACGATTGAATGGCTTTATAAAAATCATCATCCGAAATACCAACCTGATTACAAACCAAACGGGCTCCATTTAGGTTCATTAAGTTATGATTTCCAAAAATTTGTAATGGGATTTCAGTATTGTTGTGTAAAATACTGGTAATCCCGTTTTGTATACTATGTTTTGGGATACCATAAGGAAATTTGATAATATCTTTTCGAGTTTGTTTTGCTACGTTAATTACTTCGTCATCCTCAGTGCAATACACCAGTTTCCCTTTTTCAATAATTAAATTTGCGAAAATATTAAATTGATCCACATAATTTTCAAAAGTGGGAAAAACATTGATATGATCCCAGGCAATTCCGCTTATCAATGCGATGTCGGGCATATAAAGGTGAAATTTTGGTCTTCTGTCGATAGGGGATGTTAGGTATTCATCACCTTCAATAATCATGTATTTGGCAGTATGCGTAAGTTTTACCATTACTTCAAAACCCTGCAACTGAGCTCCCACCATATAATCGCAATCCATGTTCAAATAATTGAAAACATGAATAATCATTGAGGTAATTGTAGTTTTTCCATGACTTCCTCCAATTACAATTCTGGTTTTGTCTTTAGATTCTTCATATAAATATTCAGGATAAGAAAATATTTTGATTCCCAATTGCTGGGCTTTAATTAGTTCAGGATTATCCAACCGTGCATGCATTCCTAGTATTACTGCATCTATATCATTTGTAATATTATTTTCGTTCCATCCTTCATTTTCAGGTAGCAATCCATATTTTGACAAACGACTTTTAGAGGGTTCAAATATTTCGTCATCAGAACCACTCACCTCAATTCCTTTTTTATGTAAAGCAATCGCAAGATTGTGCATGGCACTGCCACCAATGGCAATAAAATGTAATTTCATAGTATATATTTATTGATAATCAATTGTATATGTTGTAGATAAATAGAAAAGGTCTTGGTTGTTAACGATCACAAAAATAAGAAAATATATTGTTTATACTGCAATCTTTCTTAATTTTGTATTTTATTAATAAAACATAATAAATCCATAAATCATTCAAATGACTGATTTAGATTTATTATAAAATAGAAATTAATTTTTAGTCCATGGATATTTCAAAAATAAACGAATTAAACAATCGATTCAAAAATACAAGCCCTGAACTGGTTTTGCAACATTTCTTAACAACTTACAAATCAAAAATTGCACTGGCTTCCAGTATGGGTTCCGAAGATCAGGTGCTTACGCATATGATTTTTAATATTAATCCGTTAACAAAAATTTTTACGTTGGACACTGCACGGGTTTTTCCTGAAACTTATAGTACTATCGAAAGAACAAATATGCATTACGGAATTAATATTTCAGTTTATTTTCCTGATACTGTTGCTGTTGAACAGATGGTGAAAGAAAAAGGGATAAATCTTTTTTATGAAAGTATCGAAAACAGGAAATATTGTTGCAATGTCCGCAAAATGGAGCCTCTACGTCGTGCTTTCCAGGGTTTGGAAGTATGGATTTGTGGTTTGCGAAAAGAACAGGCCATTACCCGTGGCGAAACACAAATGATTGAATGGGATAGCAATAATCAATTAATAAAGATCAATCCATTAATCAATTGGACAGAAAAAGAAGTATGGGATTTTATTCATAAAAATGGGATTCCTTATAATAAGTTGCATGATCAGGGATTTCCAAGTATAGGTTGTCAACCTTGTACACGTGCCATTAAAGCTGGTGAAGATGTAAGAGCCGGTAGATGGTGGTGGGAAAATCCGGAAACCAAAGAATGTGGATTACATGCTAAGCATTAGAAATAAAAAAGGTAAAGTCGTAAGACTTTACCTTTTTTATTAAAATGATGTGCTTGTTTTATAATCATATTTAAACAAGACCTTGAGCAATCATTGCATCTGCAACTTTAACAAATCCACCGATGTTGGCACCTTTTACGTAATTAATGCTACCATCAGTTTCTGTTCCATATTTTACACAGGTTTTATGAATATTTATCATGATATTGTGCAGTTCCTGATCAACTCTTTCTCTGGTCCAGCTTAAACGCATTGAGTTTTGAGACATTTCCAGCCCTGAGGTTGCGACACCTCCTGCGTTGGCAGCTTTCCCGGGACCGTATAATATTTTCTTTTCTACAAAATATTCTGCTGCTTCAGGTGTTGATGGCATATTGGCTCCTTCAGAAACGCATTTACAACCATTTGCAATTAATGTTTTGGCATCTGCTCCGTTCAATTCGTTTTGTGTTGCACAAGGCAAGGCTACATCACATTTTATATTCCATGGAGTTTTTCCTTCAACGTACTCGCAATTGTATTTTTTAGCATATTCGGAAATTCGTCCACGTTTTACGTTTTTTAAATCCATTAAAAAATCTAATTTTCCTGCATCTATACCAGCAGCATCATAAATATAACCATTAGAATCGGACATTGTAACAACTTTTCCGCCTAATTCATTTACTTTTTGGGTTGCATATTGAGCCACATTCCCTGATCCGGAAATAACGACTACTTTTCCTTTAAAGCTGTCACCTTGAGTAGCCAGCATTTCTTTGGCAAAATAAACATTACCGTAACCTGTTGCTTCAGGACGTATCAAACTGCCTCCCCATTCCAATCCTTTACCTGTAAGCACTCCGGTGAATTCGTTCCTTATTCTTTTATATTGTCCGAACATAAATCCAATTTCTCTTCCACCAACTCCAATATCACCCGCTGGAACATCAGTATCAGGACCAATATGGCGTTGTAATTCAAGCATAAAACTTTGGGTAAATTTCATCACTTCATTGTCCGATTTTCCTTTAGGATCGAAATCAGAACCACCTTTTCCTCCACCCATTGGCAATGTTGTTAAACTATTTTTCAATACTTGTTCAAAAGCTAAAAATTTCAAAATACCAAGATTTACTGTAGGATGAAAACGCAACCCACCTTTGTAAGGTCCAATTGCACTGTTCATTTCGATGCGAAAACCTCTGTTGATCTGAAAATTTCCTTTATCGTCCATCCATGGAACTCTGAAAATAATGACTCTTTCAGGTTCTACAATTCTATCTAGTATTCCATTGTATTTCGGATTTTCTTCAATAAAAGGAAGTAGTGTTTCAACTACCTCTCTTACAGCTTGATGAAATTCTACTTCACTTGGATTTTTGGCAATCACTTTTGCCATAAATTGATCGAGTTTTTGTGTTAAAGAATTGTTCATAATCTTTTTTTTTATGTGAATAAATTAGTTCAAATATATTTACAATGATATTAAAAAATATTATATAAATCCAAAAAAAGTATTGATTTTTAATAAATTACGTATTTATCTTAAATTTAAATAAGTTTATTACTTAAATTTTTAATATTTATTAAGTAAAACACTTAATTTTGAAATAAATATATAAAAATACAGCAGAAAACCCGGTTTTTTTTTTACTTTTAAACAAAAAAAACACATGGCTTTAATAGAATTTAATCTGGATGGTATCATCGAAAAAGCAAATACTGACCTATGTAATTTATTAGGTTATAAATTTGAAGATTTGAAAGGAAATCATATTAGTTTCTTACTTGAAAACGCAGTCTATAAATCTGATAAATTCAGAGCAATGTGGGAACAATTGCGTAATGGTGGCGTTCAACAAACTGAAATTCATTTTATTAAAAAGGACAGGACGAATTTATTCATCAATGGCGTTTTCACACCAGTATTGGAAAAAGAAGGAAGTGCATTGTATAAACTTAAACAGATTAGCTTTGATTTTAATGCGATGAACAATGAAAATGATTTTTCTGTAAATGAAAAGGAATTACCTGCGATTTCTTCAAATTCAGATGTAGGTTTTGAAGGAGAAACCTCTGAAAATCTACAAAAATTAATTTTTGAAAGCAAAGAGCGTTTAAAAGAATTGGCTGCTATTAACCAAACAACCAAGATACTCAAAGAAGGAAAACCCATTGAAGAAACCTTGCAGCAGATTTGTATGATTTTACCCAAGGCATGGCAATATCCCGATTATACCGTGGCTCGAATTATCTTTGATAAAAAAGAGTTCAAAACGCCTGATTTTGTTGAAACTCCATGGTTGCAAAAACAAAATTTCGAAACCATTGATTATTTGAAAGGTTCAATAGAAGTTTATTATCTGAAGAGCTTTGTTAGTTTTGATGAAGGTCCTTTCTTAAAAGAAGAACGACATTTGATCGATAATCTTTCGACCATCATTGTGAATTATCTGAATAGTATAAAGGCAAAATCAATATTTAAAAGTTCTGATATAGAATATATTGAAAAAGATGAAGTAGAACAGAAAACTTCCAACCGTCAATTATTACATCGTTTTTTGAATAAGCAAAACTACGACAGAGATGTTTTTCATGATTTAATGCCTTTTAAAGTTAATGAAATACTGCTCATTGCAAATTTATATGATGCTTATAATATTGAAAAAGAAGGTAGGTTTTCAGAACACATTCTTGGTGAATATTACCAGTTGAATCTCACTTCAATACCAAGGGTAACCGGAGTTTCTTCCTATGAAGAAGCGCTCATGCAATTAAATGAGAAGCATTACGATTTTGTAATCATAATGTTGGGTGTTGATAAAAAAGTTCCTATTGAGATCAGCAAAAGCATTAAGCACAATTTTCCTTACATACCTGTTTTTATGTTGTTAAATAACAATAGCGATATAGCTACTTATGAAAATGATCCGGATGTTGTAAAATTTGTGGATAAAATTTTTGTATGGAATGGAGATTCCCGTGTTTTTTTTGCAATGGTAAAATATCTCGAAGATATGGTAAATGTTGAAAATGACACAAAAATAGGATTAGTCAATGTAATACTGTTGGTTGAGGATTCTGCAAAATATTATTCGCGTTATCTGCCTATGCTTTATTCGAGTGTTTTGGCACAAACCAAGCAATTAATTGAAGATGTTAGTAATGATGAACTTTATAAAGTATTAAGATTAAGAGCCAGACCTAAAATATTGCTTGTTAAATCCTATGAAGAAGCCCTAGATATTTTTCATAAATACAGAGATTATTTATTGTGCCTTATTACAGATATGAAATTCTACAGAAACAATATACTGGACGAAAATGCCGGATTTGATCTTGTAAAATATATACGAAATAATGTAAAAGATTTACCCACCATTATTCAATCCTCTAATCCTGAAAATGAGAAACTTGCTTATGATTTAAAAGTAACTTTTATTGATAAGAATTCAGATACATTATCGCAGGATATCAAAAGTTTTATCAGCCATTATTTGGGTTTTGGGAATTTTATTTACAAAGATGCAGAAGGAAGAGATATTGCTATTGCCAGCTCGCTTAAAGAGTTTGAAAAACAACTCAAAACAATACCCGACGAATCGTTAATTTATCACGGAAAACGTAATCACTTTTCTTTGTGGCTGATGGCAAGAGGCGAAATTTCAATTGCTAAAAAAATAAATCCCTTAAAAACTACTGATTTTAAGAATGCACAGGAATTAAGAGATTTTATGCTCAATGCCATTCAAAATCACAGAAACGAGAAAAACAGAGGAAAGGTTATTAGTTTTGAAGAAATTGATGTGATTGACGAAAGTAACATTGTGTCGCTGGCTTCCGGTTCATTAGGAGGCAAGGGGAGAGGTCTGACGTTTATCAATACCTTAATTTATAACTATGATTTTTCACAGATGATTCCCGATATAAATATCAGAACACCCATAACAGCAATCATTGGTACCGATGAGTTTGATTATTTTATTGAAAGAAACAATCTGTATGACTTTGTTAATACCGAAAGAGATCATGAAATTATCCGAAAAGTTTTTCTGGAATCAAAATTAACAGATGGATTGGTCAAAAAATTAAAACTGATACTGAAAAAGCTCACAAAACCATTGGCCATCCGTTCGTCAGGATTATTCGAAGATTCTATGATGCAACCATTTGCAGGGATTTTTGAAACTTATCTTATACCGAATAATCATCCAGAGCTGGAAGTTCGCCTTGCTCAGACGATGGATGCCATAAAATTGGTATATGCTTCTGTATTTTCTAAAATTGCACGTGGATATGTTGAAGCCATCCATTATAAAATTGAAGAAGAAAAAATGGCAATTGTTATTCAGGAAGTGGTTGGAAATACTTTCGAACAAGTGTATTATCCTCATATTAGTGGTGTTGCGCAATCCTATAATTTTTATCCGTTTTCTCACATGAAACCAGAAGAAGGTTTTGCCGTAATGGCCGTTGGATTAGGAACATACGTTGTTGAAGGGGAGAAAGCATATCGTTTTGCACCAAAGTATGCAGGTGTTGAAATTAATTCCCCTAAAGATCAATATAAAAGTTCGCAAGTAAATTTTTATGCCATTGATTTACAACCACAACCCTTAAATTTATTGGAAGGAGAAGATGCAGGTTTGATTAAACTAGATATTGATATTGCTGAAAAACATGGAACATTACGTCATTGTGCATCTGTGTACGATATCGATAATAACAGAATTGTACCGGGATTGAGTTTCCCTGGACCTCGCATCATTAATTTTGCCAACATATTAAAATACAACTACATTCCTTTATCAGAAACCATTGCTTTGGTTCTGGATGTAGTAAAAGAAGCATTGGGATCACCGGTAGAAATTGAATTTGCTATCGATTTAAACAAAGATGATAAAAACAGAGCTTCATTTTATTTGTTACAAATAAAGCCATTAATCGGAAATGCAGAAGATTATTCAATTGATGAATCACAAATTAACAAAAACGATGTACTTTTGTTTTCTGATAAAGGAATGGGGAATGGTTTGATAAATGATATTACCGATGTAATCTATGTGGATGTAGATATTTTTGATAAATCGAAAACCGGTGAAATGGCCGAAGAAATTGAACAGTTGAATGAGCTTATGATAAAAGAAAACAGAAAGTACATCTTAATTGGTCCTGGACGATGGGGAACCCGCGATAAATGGATTGGTATACCTGTTAACTGGACACAAATTTCAAATGCTAAAGTTATTGTTGAAACCAGTCTGGAGGATTTTCCTCTGGATGCTTCTTCGGGTTCTCATTTCTTCCATAACGTAACTTCTCTAAATGTTGGCTATTTCTCCGTTCAACAGGAATTGAATGATAGTTACATCAACTGGGATAAATTAAAACAAGAAAAAGTAATCAATCAAACAACTTTTTTCAGACATATTAGGTTTAAAGACCCTCTCGATGTGAAAATGGACGGCAAAAAACGAATGGCAGTTATCGCTATAAAATCAGTGAATTGTAAATAGTGAACAGTGAACAGTGAAGAGTGAAGAGTGAACAGTGAAGAGTGAACAGTGAAGAGTAATTAGTGAACAGTGAAATAAGTAAAAAGTAAAAAAGTAAAGAGACTTCGTAAGAAATTGTAGCTCGGGACTAAGCTGTCGCTTAGCGGAATTGTAGCTCGGGACTGAGCAAAAAGCTCAGTAACTCAATTACTAATTACCAATAAACAATAACCAATAACCAATAATGCAGAAAGATAAGAAAGTAAAGGATATTAAAAAATTTTATTTTACAGAAACGTCCTTTGATAATTTAATGACCAAACGCATTAATAAAGTATTGCTGATATGTAGTAAATATGATGCGTTTGTACTGGAAGGTGATGGAAGGATTGAGGAACAGATATTTAATGAATATGTATCTTTAAATTTAAGGTATCCACCCCATTTTATTCAGGTTTCTACTGCCGAACAAGCTTTTAAAGTGTTAAGTGAAGATCAGATTGAATTGATTATTACACTGTTGGATTTAGGGAATGTGGATGTTTTTGATTTTGCAAAACAAATCAAAATAAAATATCCAAACAAACCTATTGTGGTTCTTACTCCTTTTTCACGCGAAGTTTCATTAAAATTAGATTCTGGCGATACTAGTTCTATTGATTACGTTTTCAGTTGGCTGGGAAATGCAGATATTATGCTGGCTATCATTAAATTGATAGAAGATAATATGAATGTTGAACACGATACCCATGAAGTGGGAGTTCAAACTTTGTTATTGGTTGAAGATTCTATAAGATTGTATTCCAGTTATCTGCCAAATTTATATAAATTGATTTTCAAACAGTCGCTTAAATTTATGACAGAGGGATTGAATGAACATCAAAAAATGTTACGCATGCGTGGACGGCCAAAGATTTTACTGGCAACCAATTACGAAGAGGCGATTGCTTATTATGAAAAATACCGTAACAATTTATTAGGCATTATTTCAGATATCAGTTTCAAAACATATGGTGTGATGAATAAAAATGCTGGAATTCGTTTTTGTGAATTGGTAAGAAATGAAGATAAAGATTTGCCATTTTTGTTACAATCGTCCGATTCTGAAAATATTATTAAGGCAAAGGAATTAAATGTAGGGTTTTTAGATAAAAATTCCAAAACGTATTCCCATGAATTAAAGGATTTTATTTTAAATAACTTTTCTTTTGGTGATTTTGTATTCAGAAACCCAAGTACCAAATCGGAAATACTAAGAGTAAGTGATTTAAGGAATTTACAGGATAAAATTTTTGATATACCTGATGATTCATTTTTTTATCACATTAGCAATAATCATTTTTCAAAATGGTTAAATGCCAGAGCTATTTTTCCTATTGCAGAAATGTTTAAAATACTCAAGTTTGAAGATTTCAATGATCTGGATGAAATAAGACGCTATATTTATGACGCAATTGCCCGTTATCGAAGCAATAAAGGGAGAGGAGTAATAGCAGATTTCTACAGGGATAAATTTGATGAATATCTTATTTTTACACGTATCGGTAAAGGTTCTATTGGAGGAAAAGCACGTGGATTGGCTTTTATTGATTCGCTTGTCAAAAGAAACAGAATGGTTGACAGATACGACGATGTAATTGTAACCATACCGCGAACTGTAGTTTTAGGGACCGATATTTTTGATGAGTTTATGGACGATAACGATTTATACAAAATAGCTTTGTCCGACAGCAGCAATGAAGAAATCTTACAGAAGTTTGTGCGAGCTCGTTTGCCGTTCCGCATTCATGAAGATTTGTATACATTTATATCAGTAGTAAAAAAACCTATAGCCATAAGATCCTCAAGTTTATTGGAAGATTCACATTATCAACCTTTTGCCGGAATATATTCAACTTACATGATTCCTTATTTGCCGGACGAAAGAATAATGATTGAAAAATTAAGCATTGCCATCAAAAGTGTGTATGCATCAGTTTATTTTAAAGACAGTAAAGCATACATGACTGCTACAAAAAATGTGATTGATGAGGAAAAAATGGGCATTGTATTGCAGGAAGTTTGTGGACAACCCTACGGGAACAAGTTTTATCCTGTAATATCAGGAGTGGCACGTTCCATCAACTTTTACCCAATAGCACCCGAAAAACCAGAAGATGGTATCGTAAATATTGCTTTAGGTTTGGGGAAATATATTGTAGATGGAGGAAATACCTTGCGATTTTCGCCTCAATATCCCAAAAAAGTATTGCAACTTTCGTCGGTTGATATGGCTTTGCGCGAAACCCAACAATATTTTTATGCAATGGATATGAACAAAGAAAGTTTTATTCCCTGTGTGGATGATGGAGTTAATATTTTAAAACTACCCATTAAAGAAGCTGAAAAAGATCACTCCATTAAAATGATTGCTTCCACTTTTGATTTTGATAGTCATATGTTGAGAGATGGTATATTTCATGATGGGAAAAAAGTAATCACTTTTTCCAATATATTGAATTATAATTCTTTTCCTTTGGCTGAAATATTAAAAGATGTACTCGAAATAGCCCAGAGGGAAATGAACAAGCCCATAGAAATTGAATTTGCTGTTGATTTAGATGTTCCTGAAAACCAACCAAAGATATTCAATCTTTTGCAGATTCGTCCGATTGTTGAAAATGATCAATCATTGAATGAAGATCTGAGTGAAATTGAAAAAGAAAAAACTTTAATTATAAGTGATTCTGCTTTGGGTAATGGTATTATTGAAGATGTTTATGATATAGTATATATTAAACCCGAATCATTTGATCCTTCAAAAAGTGAAGCCATGGTAAATGATATCGATAAAATAAACAATCAGTTTTTAAAAGAAGATAAACATTATATATTAGTAGGACCGGGACGATGGGGTTCCACTGACCCCTGGTTAGGCATCCCGGTTAAATGGCCACAAATATCAGCTGCACGACTAATTGTTGAATCGGGACTTAAAAATTACAGAATTGATCCCAGCCAGGGAACTCATTTTTTTCAAAATCTTACATCTTTCAGAGTGGGTTATTTTACGATTAATCCTTTTATCAATGATGGATATTATGATATTGATTATTTAAATGGCATAGTACCCTATTATGAAGACGAATTTATACGTCATCTCCGTTTCACAAATCCATTGATTATAAAGATTGATGGGAAGAAAAACAGAGGCGTAGTTTTAAAACCTTCATTATCTGACTTTTCAGAATAATTTTTATTTTATTTTCTACATAAGTGTTTCACTTAAATTCTTTTTTAATATTTTTGAAAAATAATTGGCTAAATTTTTTTTTAGTCAATTAATTAAATGTAATTTTGCATTGTTATTTAATTAACATTGTTATTTTTTAAACAAGTTTTTATATACTAACATTAAACAATTAAACATTTTAAGATGAACTTAGAGAAAATAATGAACGATCTGGAAAAAAAACATCCAGGTGAAGCAGAGTATCTTCAAGCCGTTCGCGAAGTTTTAGAATCAATCGAAGAAGTGGTAAACGAAAATCCACAATTCGAAGCAGCTGGTATTATCGACAGATTAGTTGAACCAGACAGAATTTTGACATTCAAGGTGCCATGGATTGATGATAATGGCAAAGTCCAGGTTAACTTAGGTTACAGAGTCCATTTCAACAATGCAATCGGCCCATATAAAGGCGGTTTACGTTTTCACCCTAGTGTTAACTTAAGTATTTTGAAATTCTTAGGTTTTGAACAAATTTTCAAAAATAGTTTAACTACCTTACCAATGGGTGGAGCTAAAGGTGGTTCAAACTTCGATCCTAAAGGAAAATCAAACACTGAAGTAATGCGTTTTTGCCAGTCATTCATGTTAGAATTATGGAGAATGATTGGACCAGAAACTGATGTTCCAGCCGGTGATATTGGTGTTGGTGGACGCGAAATTGGTTTCATGTACGGTATGTACAAAAAATTAACCATGGAACACGTTGGTGTTCTTACAGGTAAAGGTATTAACTGGGGTGGAAGTTTAGTCCGTCCTGAAGCTACAGGTTTTGGTGGTATCTATTTTGTTGCAGAAATGCTGAAAACAAAAGGAATGGATCTTAAAGGAAAAACTGTTGCTCTTTCCGGATTTGGTAATGTTGCCTGGGGTGCTGCTCTTAAAGTAGTTGAATTAGGTGGTAAAGTACTTACTATTTCAGGTCCTGATGGATATATTTACGATCCAGATGGTATTTCAAAAGAAAAAATTGATTATATGCTTGAACTTCGTTCTTCTAATCAGGACATCGTTAAACCATATTCTTATGAATTTCCTAATGCACAATTTCACCAGGGAAAACGCCCATGGGAAGTTAAATGCGACATCGCATTACCTTGTGCAACTCAAAATGAATTAAACGGCGAAGATGCTAAAACATTAATTGCTAATGGTTGTATACTTGTAGCTGAAATTTCTAACATGGGATGTACTCCTGATGCAGTTGAAATTTTCAACGAAAAGAAACTGTTATTCGGACCTGGTAAAGCTGTTAACGCTGGTGGTGTTGCCACTTCAGGTTTGGAAATGTCACAAAATTCAATGAAATACAGCTGGTCTGCTTTAGAAGTTGACGAAAAATTACATAGTATTATGGTTAATATCCATGCTGCTTGTGTTAAAAACGGTAAACAAGCTGACGGTTATGTAAATTACGTAAAAGGTGCAAATATTGCAGGTTTCTTAAAAGTTGCCAATGCAATGTTAGATCAAGGTGTTCTTTAATCTATAGCATACTTAATATTTAAAAAGCTGCCTCTTTCGGGGCAGCTTTTTTTTATATCGGTTATTTTTCTGTGATTACTATCTCTATTCATTCAACCATGAATAAAAGAGTTAATTGCCCACGGGAAATTTCGATGTCACAATCTGTTTATAATCTATTGATATTGATCTCCTACGGAGAAAAGAGATATTTGCCTGGATGGGCTTGCATCGTTCGATGAATAAAAAATCAACATTCAAACACTTTGTGGTTGGAAAATCGTTCTTTATTATATTACCCTGCATTTCATACAGGGCTATTCATATTAAATCCCTTCGGGATTTGAATTGAAGTTTGGTTGTAGTATAGATTAACATTGGTAATTATCCAACACGAATCTTTCAAAGAAAGTTTCTTTAAGATTTGTATGCATATATGTTTCGCAAATCTATATTTTCTCACAATGTATATCCGTTGGCTAGCCCGTAGGGCTTTAATATCAATAAAGTAAGTGAATAATCATTGTATTATTGTCCGTAGGACATTAACATGCTATACAGGGAATCCCTTCGGGTGGGGTGAATTAAATAACCGATCTTTTTTTTAAAAATTCCCCCTCTTTATTTTTAAATGTTGTTTTTCTTTTTGCTAAAAGAGAATTACACAAGTTCTCTTTTTCCCATTTTTTTAAATCATTTACCGTACAATTATCTATTGCGGAATTTACTGATTCAACTGTTAATGTTGCTGTAAACGCTGGTATTATTAGAACTAAATCCGTTATTCCGCTCATTGGGTTTTTGCTTAATTCATTTTTATA
>JBBRCQ010000039.1:0-37885 GCA_038204725.1 Bacteroidales bacterium
CTTAACGCAAAAAACCTCATCGTAAGATGGGGTTTTTTTGTTGGTAGACGTTGGTAATTGAGCTTTTAGGCTGCGGCTTTTTTTATACAACTGGTGATTTTCTGTTGCGAAAATCTGTTGGTGCAAAGTTGCTAATTATAGTAACCGTACTTCACAAAAAATAAACCCTGTCAGGGTTGACTCACACGCGAATACATCTTTTTCCTTACTCAACAATGCTTCTTAAGAAATTGTAGCTCGGGACTGTCGCTTAGCGGAAATTGTAGCTCGGGAATGAGCAAAAAGCTCAGTAACTTAATAACCAATAACTAAGAAAATAACTAAATTTAACCCAATCCTAGATAATAAAATGAATTGGGTTATTTATTTAATTAAATTTGCATGGTGATAGCATTGGTTAGTTATACCTCCTGTTGACTAATTATACATATATTATCAGTGTTTTCAAAGATAAAAACAAGGAAGAAGAATAAAACCATTGCCCATCATCATGTATGAAAAATAGGCATTTTGTTTGTTCTTTAGTGGTTTTAATTTGTTTCAATCTATATGTAATATGAATAAGAATCAAACGCAACCGCCTACTTTTCATTCATGAAACGTTAGGTAAAAAATTAATAAACCACACATCATTATAACAAATCAATAGATTATGAATATAATTCAAACAGATCGCCTGACTAAGAAATTTGGTGATACTGTTGCCGTTGACAATGTTTCCATCCATGTTAGAGAAGGCGAAATTTATGGATTTTTAGGATTAAACGGAGCTGGAAAAACCACAACAATCAGACTTTTGCTGGGAATGATAAAATCTGATTCCGGCTCTATTTCATTATTTGGACAAAAAACAAAACAAGCTGCTAAAAATTGGAATGATGTTGGTTATTTAGTGGAAACTCCTTATTCATATCCAAACCTTACTGTAAGAGAAAATTTGGAAGTGTTTTATAAACTTCGTGGTTTGAAAGACAAAAAGCAAATTGACAACATCATAAACGTATTACAACTTGGAGAATACCAAAACAAAAAAGCAAAATATTTGTCATTAGGCAATAATCAACGATTGGGTTTGGCTAAAGCTTTAATGCATCATCCTAAATTATTAATACTCGATGAACCCATCAATGGATTAGACCCAGCGGGAATCGTCGAGGTTAGAGCGTTTTTGAAAGACTTAGTTAAGAATCATAATACAACTGTCTTTTTATCAAGTCATATACTTTCAGAGATTTCGAAAGTTGCTACGCGCATCGGAATAGTTCATGTTGGAAAGTTGATTAAGGAAATAAATGCAAATGAATTAGAACATCAGATAATGAAAAGGCTTTGTGTCGACACCAATGATAATGTTAAAGCTTTGCAGCTATTGAAGGATAAGCATTTTATAGTATCAATCAACAAAAATGGTTTTGTTGAATCCACAGAAGCAAAAGCTATTCAACATCCTGAAGTCATTTCGACATTACTCGTAAATACAGGATTACCCCCTAAAATGCTGAATGTATTTGAGGAAGATTTAGAAACTTATTTTCTTAGAATGATTGGTAATTAAACCAGAATCGTATGAAACAACAATGGCAAGCATTTATTGCGGAAATTCTTAAAAATAAACATTCCCAAATTACATGGGTTACTTTCATTGCTTTCTCTCTTGCTCCCATATTTGGAGGTGTGTTTATGTTTCTAATGAAAGATAATGGTGTTGAAGGTCTGTCAGGAGCATTTAAATCAAAAGCAACTTTAATGTCTTTTGAGGCTAATTGGAGTTCCTATTTAGGATTATTGTCACAGGCAGTAGGTGTTGGAGGTATTTTAATCTTTGGTTTCGTAGCCAGTTGGTTGTTTGGCAGAGAATATTCCGATGGTACAGCGAAAGACTTACTTTCGTTACCCATTTCAAGAACAAAAATAATGAACGCCAAGTTTATGTATTACATTATTTGGTGTGTTGCACTTACCTTTTCTAACTTGCTTTTGGGTCTTTTGATAGGATTTGTTCTACAGTTGCCAGGTTGGAGTGCTGTTGTATTTGCCAACAATTTGACAGTTTATGTTGTGACTACTATTTTGATTATACTATTGAATACACCCATTGCATTTTTTGCTATATCTGGTAAAGGCTTTATGGCTCCACTTGGTATTGTTGCGATATTATTGGTATTTGCTCAAATAATAGGTGCATTAGGATTTGGTAACTATTTCCCCTGGGCAGTTCCCGGTATTTATAGCGGTAGTGGCGGTGTGGATTTAAAAACAAACTTGAATTATTTGAGTTATTTAATAATAATAATAACGAGTATTATTGGATATTTTAGCACTATATTATGGTGGAAATATGCTGACCAAACTAAATAAAATAATTTTAAATAATAAATTCCGTTTGTGCGGGATCTAAGTACAATGTTGATGTAATGTCATATTTTGATTCATCGTTTTATAATTTAATTTTTACTTTTTGCTTAATAAAAAACAACTATTCCCGAAATTTTGAGATTGCGTATTTATGCAAACGAATAGGTTTAATATTTGTAAATAGATCTATTTCTCATTAAAAATAAAATGAAGTATTTTAAAGAAAAAAATAAAAAATCAGAACATAAAACATATAGAATTGTTTAGTTTATAGTTAATTTTGGTTACAAAAAAGAATTTCTTAAAGCAATTATAAAGTATCACTGATTGTAAAAAATAAAGACAAATCTGTTAAGGATTTTGCATCAGTAGTAGTTTCTTCTAAAGTCGTATAGATGAAGTAATCGATCCAATAGAAACAGATTTTTTCGGATCTGAGGTTGAACAGTCATATTTTACTACAAAAAATAAGAGGACAAGTAACTATTTCGAGCCATAAAGTTGCTTTTAAAATGTATAAGAAAGTTATTGAAAATAAATGCTTTCTGAAGCTTGCAGCGATAATGCAAAGATTAAATTGGGCAAGTACCAGCCACCATAAACACTGAACACTTATGGTGCATCCATTAATCATCAACGATTAACAACCATTTAAAAAATGAAATGATGACCACAAAAAATAAATTTAAAAAAGTCCTTTTAGCTAGTTGCTTATACTTAATAATTTTTGCAACTACCACTAAGGCACAGGAAAACCATCAAATAGCCGTTACAAAAGCTGTTTGCATAATTTATCCTACAAATGGTAACAATGTTACAGGTACAGTTACATTTATGTCAACAGACAAAGGCGTCAAAATAATTGCTGACCTAAAGGGGCTTGAAAAAGGGAAACATGGTTTCCATATTCACGAATATGGTGATTGCACTTTGCCTGATGGAACTTCTGCAGGCGGACACTTCAACCCTAAAGGCGAAAAACACGGAGGTAGTATGGATATGGAACGTCATATGGGCGATATGGGCAACATTGAAGCAGATAAAGATGGGAAAGCGCACTTGGAATATATTGATAATACAATTTCCTTATCTGGGAAATATTCAATTATAGGCCATTCAATTATCATCCACAAAGATGAAGACGACCTAAAAACGCAACCTACCGGAAATGCTGGAGCAAGAGTAGCATGTGGGGTTATTGGGATAGGCAAGTAAGCTGAAAAAGACAATGCCGTTAAAAAATATTTAGTCAGTATTAGATACGAGCTCATAATATATTTGTGTAAAGCATGATATGAATGGTTGTTTATAGATGTAACTTCTTTTTAATACTGATAGCTCATAAGAAAAATACAATTAAATGTCAAAAAAAGGATTACATCAATTTCTGGAAATGCTTGTATATAGTTGCAAAAATGTGATAATGGTTAAGGGTATTTAATTACCTAAGTCGCATATAAAGGAAAAATGAACACAATTCTTCCTGAAAATGACTGGAGAAATAGCAACCGCTTAATTAAATGAGTTAACTTATTATTATACACGACTTCCAAAAGAAGAAAAGAGAAATCGAGAATATTGTTAAAAAGATTACTATGGAAAGGTATATTGTAAAAATTGAATCAATTGACAAGGTAACTCATGATGTGATAAAAAATGTTACCGAAAAACCTGATGGATACCAATTTAATGCAGGACAAGCAACTGAAGTTGCTATCAACAAACCCGACTGGGTAAATGAAAAAAGGCCTTTCACCTTTACTTGTCTGCCCAGCGACAATTATCTGGAGTTTACCATTAAAACCTATCCTGATCATAAGGGTGTAACCAATAAACTTCTGAAACTTAAAACAAAAGATGAATTGATTTTACATGAAGTATTTGGTGCCATTACATACACAAAGGAAGGAGTGTTTGTTGCAGGTGGAGCAGGCATTACTCCTTTTATTTCTATTTTCAGGGATCTTCAAAAGCAGCACAAAATAGGCAACAATATGCTGGTATTTGCAAATAAAACCAAGTCCGACATTATTCTTGAAAAGGAGATGATGGAAATATTGGGTGATAATTTTATTAATATTTTATCAGAGGAAAAAGTAAATGGATATCATCATGGGATGATAAATGAAGAATTTTTAAAAATCAACATTAAAAACTTTAAAAAGCAATTTTATATATGTGGTCCTCCTCCTATGATGGAAGCTGTTCTTAGGCAATTAGCCAATCTTGGAGTTGATGAAAGATTAATTACAAAAGAATTAATGTAAATAATCCAATTCACAACAGCTGTTAAACAGATACAAAATCTTAGGGGCTTACAATCCGCCCACTGCTTATAAAGCATTACAACAGGAAGATAAAGAGGGATTAATGCTTCCTTGTAATGTGATAATACAGTGATTGGACAACAAATTAATCGAAGTGGCTGCCATAAATACTGTTGCCTCGATGATGGCGATTGTAAACCCAAACCTGTCTGGAATTGCATTAGAAATAAAAGAAAAACTCGAAAAGGTCATTGCTTCTCTTTGGTTCTTTTTTAAATAAATTATATTAGAAAGAAACTGATTAATCATGAATGATAGGTATGGAATGTGTTGGGAATGGGTATTGGTTGGATATTTGGATGTTTCATTCTTATTGTTGCTTTATCTAACCACGCAATGTTGGCATTTAATATTAAACTTAATGCCATTAAACAATTAATTTTTTAAAGCAAGGAGGTGTATTATGATGGATGGATTTGGAGGAAATGGCTGGGGAATGGGAAGTGGAATGGGATGGGTCTGGACTATTGGGATTCTTATTCTTATTGGCGTTGTCTGGCTTATTGCTAAAAGTACCAACAGAAACAATGGTTCCAAATAGTGATATTAGCTGGCTGTTTTTAGAAGGAAACTGCCAGTTATGCATTCAACACATGAAAAAATGAATGGAAGAGCGTATTGTGTAAATTCTTCTCTTTATTCATTATTTGATCCAACATCCGGACAAATGCCTCGGGTGAATTATAAATGAATTCTGTTATGAAAAGTGAACATTCTAAAGCGAAAGCTAACGGTGGTAAATATTACTTTCCGATGCGTTGCGAAGGTGACAAAACATACAGCCATCCTGGCGATTGTCCGGTTTGCGGTATGCATTTGAAAAAGGAAAAAATAGCCGATAATCATACTTTCATTTAAAATCCTTGCACAATACTGGTTGTTCTGAAATAATCATTATGTTATAGATCCTAATTTTTAAACTTCGGAATACCTTATTGCTAGCAGATTAGCGCTATTTTAAATGATTGTCTTATTGTGTAAAAAAATATAAGGTTGGTTCTTCTTTATGACAAAGCAAGTTTTGTAATCAGCATCATTGCATCAACAGATTTTTTACAAATGAAATCATTCCTTGTAAAATAATTACCCTCATCTTTATACCTACATTGCTAATAGAAAGTTTATATTTCAAGTTCTGCGTTCAATCGTTTATTTTCATCCATAACTATTTAGGCTTAAATCCTCTATTTAATAGCTTTTTCATAGTTTAAACAAAACTTTTCATTACATAAATAGGCAATTACGATTTCTCAAAAAAACAAAACGCCCTTTATTGTAAGCTTTACACTGGCGTAGACGATCGATGAGAAAGCGTTGATGATTAATGAGAGGACGTAGACGTTCGATGAGAAAATGAAAATGATAAATGAAAGAACGTAGATGATTAATGAGAAATCGTAAACGGTTGATGAGCGGACTTAGACAATCAATGAAATGAAATAGACGATTGATTAGAGAACTTAGAAGATCGATGAAACAACTTAGGTTGTAAACTTAATTAAATATATCGAAACTCAATTATTGATGACAAAATCCATAGAAAAATTGATGGATATTATCAGGAGTTTCATCCAATCGGTCTATTCCTTTTTAGATTTAGCTTTTCCGGAAGACAAAGCCATACAAAGTTATTTTGGTAAAGACACTTATGAAAAAGCCAGAAATGCAACGCTAAGGACGATCCCAATAACCTACGTAATCTTTAAATTAAAGGGATAAAAATAATTATTCTATGTTTAACCCAATCCGTGATAATAAAATGGATTGGGTTATTAATTGAATTATATTTGCAAGGTGATAGGCTTATAACTTTCGTCATACAGATCCATACAAATTGGCATGCTTTGTATGAGTTAGTTATACAGATATACAATATATGCGTCGTTGTAAGAAAATAATTATCAGTTGATAAACTAATGGAAAACGAAATATTAAAATATCTTTTAATGAGATGTTTGTCAGTAACTTGTCGGATATACCCCCAAAATCATGATTTGAACATTAAATGCACGAAGTCATGTGGATTAATATAGCACTCAGCTCAGTTTTGATTATAGTAAAGCCAAAAGCAAAAAAAAAAAAAGCCCCAAACAACCACAGATTAATTGTTAAATTTAATACAGATACTTGTATAAAAACGAAAAAATCAGGGATAGGATTTCGGCGGAATTTGATAAAATTGAAAAAAATGATATTGCATACAAGATTTTTATTGAAAAGGCATTAGGGTATTTAAAAGCAGAGGATACAGTTTTAGATTTTGTTTGAGGTTCTGGGTTTATTTGTAATGAAATTGCCGATAATGTAGGAATTGTCAATGCGATTGACATATACGATCACCCTTAATGATTTGTAATATTTAAATAAAATTAAGAATATTTAAATATTTTTTTTAATTTTACGTCATAAACACAAGAAAAAAATAACACGCACATTTATTGCGTCCAAACAACCCAAATAGATGTGTTAGCGAAATTTTGGTGCGTTTATAAACAAATTGGCAATAATTGCAATGAAGACAACGACAATCATAATTTTACTCATAGTTTTTGCAATATGTTGCGGGCTTAAAAACGCTGACATTAATAAGGCTAAATCTGATATTGTTGGAGTTTTAAAAACCACAAAACAAGAGAATCAAGTCGTTGAAAAGATAAAACTTCCAGAAGCAATTAGGCTTGATTCAATAAAATTCTCTGATGAAAAAAGAAAACTGGAGATCTTCATTTCAGTTACAATTTCAGGTATTTCAAAGCTTGATAGAGAAATCCAAACAGAACTTGAAAATCGAAAAGATGATTTTATAAAATGTGTTGACAAAAGGATTAAAGAGGATAATGGACAGATATCGGAAATTGGCAGCGATTTATATGTAAATCTAGTCTCTGCATTCAAAGACAAAGATATTGTAAGTTACTGCTTTGTTATATCATCCTATCACGTTGGAGTTGCTCATCCAATGACAATTTATTATTTATATAATTACAATTTGAAAAGAGAAAAGAAAATTACTTTTAGCGATTACTTTAAATTGGAATCCATAAAAGACACAATTTCACTGACAGGATTAATGACAAAACCATTAACACAGAGAATATTTCTGTTACTAGCCTAGACAATATGGATTTCAGTATGGAAAAAGATACAATTTCTTTTAACTTTGATGATTATGAAATTGCAAGATATGCAGAAGGAATTATTCAAGCACGAATAAATAAATCACTATTGAAAAAGTATATTAAAAGCAACTATCGCACACTGAGGTTATGAAAAATGGCGGGTGAAGTACATAATTGAAAGCCCGTAACTCGTCCCACACATTCGGGATTGGTTGACAGCGGACAACAATGCAAACCGCCTCTATTTATAGTCTCAAGCATTAGCTGTAATGCTTTGAGAATGGTGAAAACATTTGAAAACTGCAATAAAAATGAACTACAATTATGACGATAGCAATTATTATTACAATATGCACTTTACTATTACTTGCTTATATTTTTGACCTAACATCGTCAAAGACAAAAATACCTTCGGTAATTCTGTTATTATTTTTAGGATTTGTGGTCCAGCAACTGACCCAATTATTTGAAATTAGTATTCCTGACCTGACACCTTTACTTCCAATATTAGGAATGGTAGGACTTATCTTGATTGTTTTGGAGGGTTCTTTAGAGTTAGAATTCAACAAATCCAAAGTCTCTCTAATCAGAAAATCTTTTTTGGCTTCTATTTTTCAAATGCTTACGTTAGCGTTTCTGCTTTCATTTTTGTTTCAACATTTCGGACAAATCTCATTCAAAGCCAGCTTGATCAATGCCATACCGCTTTGTATAATTAGCAGTGCCATCGCAATTCCAAGCGTAAAAACGCTGTCACGCTTCAATAAAGAGTTTATCATTTATGAAAGTAGTTTATCCGACATCATTGGTGTTTTATTCTTCACCTTTATTGCTTTTAATGAAAGCCTTAGTCTTTCTTCGTTTGGATATTTCGGTTTACAACTCATCATCATTATAGTTATTTCCTTTTTTGCAATAATCGGTCTTGCTTTTTTGCTCAACAAAATTGAACATCACATAAAATTTGTCCCAATCATTTTGCTTGTCATTTTGATATACGCCATCTCTGAAAATTATCATTTACCAGCATTAATATTTATTTTTCTTTTTGGTTTGTTCCTTGGTAATCTTGATGAGTTAAAACAATTTAAATGGATTGAAAATTTTAAACCAGACGAGTTGAATAAAGAGGTTCATAAATTTAAGGAGTTGACAAATGAAGCAACATTTTTAGTAAGAGCGCTTTTCTTTTTGGTTTTCGGCTATCTTATTCAAGCAAAAGAAATTATGAACACTGATACCTTGATTTGGGCAGTCGGAATTGTAACTGCAATTCTTTTTTTTAGAGCAATTCAACTAAAACTTTCCAAACTTTCATTATCACCTTTGCTATTTATTGCTCCAAGAGGGCTAATTACAATATTACTTTTCCTTGTAATTGAACCGGCACAGAATATTTCATTTGTAAATAAATCACTTATCATTCAAATAATAATTTTGACAGCACTGATAATGATGCTTGGACTTATGACTAATAAGACCCAGCAACAAGACTAAATGGAAGAGTAGCACTATCGCTAACAGGTGTTTGGCAAAAAAACCGGTTCAGTGCTTAAATAAAGCTTTGTGCTTTGTATCAAACTAGGTGGGGCAGGCAGTTTAGTGATTCTAAATCCGCTTCTTCGCCAAGTGACAAACCGTGTGAGACTTTGAGGTATAGGAAAGAAGGGAGCAAAAATTTTATCGACACTTTGGTCTTATCAATAGATGAAAAATCTGAAATTATTACATATGACGAATCTGAAATGAATCATTCATATTCAGGTGGACAAAACAAATTGAAAATGCCTGAAAAATTGTTTTATAAAAGAGAAAAGCTTTATCTTTTAGGCACCAATGGAAAAGTAATATCTGAGAAAATAAAAGGGTTTATGACAAAAAGAAAATATGTTAGCTATTATATATTAATAAACAGAACCTTTGGCTAACAGCAATTTGCTGCAAGCGGGTTTTAAGTGAATTAAGTACGTAAACAACGAAAAATAAACTAATGTAGCATCCTGACAGGGAAGGCGTTACGAACTCCCCGCCTGTAGCAATTCGCTGAACTTAATGTCTCATTTAAAAAAAATCAGTAATGCAATTAAAAATTATTTTAAACACATTTATTTTTTCTCTAATTTTATTTACTATTACCTGCTGTAATGGGAAACTAAAAAATGAAGATATTTCTGATGTAAGAGAAATTTATATAATTAAATCACTTGATACTAAAAAAGAATATAATGATACTAATACTCTTACTATTGTTGAATTTTACTTAGATTACAATATTTTATTGGTTGATTCATTAAAAGATATTTACTACCATAAAAAAAGATTTTATTGTTTATATGGGAGAGATTCATTTGTTAGATTGCCATATTTTAGAAATTTACAACCTGAATATTTTAAAAAAAGTAAAATAGTTGAAGAAGTAATAAATCTAATATTAAGGGATTCAATTCGACCAAAACGAGTATATATTGCTTGTAACCAAGACACAATTGTGGATGAAAGGTATTTTCAAATGAAAAAACTTTTTATTAAAAATAATATTGCTGTATCTACAAGAAAACTTACAGAGGAAGAAAGTATAGTTTTAAATTCAATCCTAAATAAAAAGGAATATAAACCTGAAAATATAAATTGGAAAAGAACTTTAGGTGTACCAGAAATAAATGTTTTTAATAAAAAATTAGAAATAGTAAACGAGCACTAATAAATAGGACTTTATGTGGCATGTAGTGCCTAGCATTAAGTCCCCGTTATACTATCAACCGGTTGAAAAGTGCTAATTTGAAGTGCAGAGCATCTAATAAGCTGCTTTTTCCTCACTGGAAATTGGTAAATCCATAAAGTATTTATACTTTTGTGATTGAACATTAAGAACACCCGAAAAAACGGGGCAGGCTGTGTGATGGGAGACTATCAAGCACGGTTCTGTGAGAAGTTTGGGCTGAAATACCATTGTCAACTCGTCTTGCCAATCGTTATAGCCTATGGTAAAAAATGGTCACACATTTAAAAGGAGCGTTATCCGAAAAGCTTTACAAGTAGAAATTATTATTAACGTTTTAATTTTTAAGCAAATGAATAAAAAAGAATTCAAAGCAAAAGCCAGCCAGACAATAGATGAAGTGCCTGCAAGAATCAACGAGTTGAAAGTAAAAAATGAGTCTGCACAGGACGATGCAAAGTCCCAGTATGAGGGGGCTATAAAATATTTAGAAGCCAAAAAATCTGATTTAGAAACTATGTATGCTGAACTTAATAAAGCATCAGAAGATAAATGGGAAGAAACAAAAGATGCTTTTTCGTCAGCTTTTTACTCTTTTAAAGAGGGATTATCTAAAATCTCATCCTTATTTTCTAAACCCGATTATAGAACATCTGGCATTAAACTGCCAGTCTTTCTTCTATTAATACATACAAAGTAAATGATATAAATTTGGAATAAAACTACCTTTCTAGCATGAAAAAATTACTGTTTTTTTATAAAGAGATAATCGCCACTTTTTGGTTTGTACCTGTGCTCATAATAGGGTTGTCGGTCATTTTATCTATAGGATTAGTTTCATTAGACAATTTCATAGACATTTCTAAAGAAGGCTGGTTCCGGTTTTTTCTGGTCAATAACACTGATTCTGCGCGAAGTATCTTATCAACTATATCTGGTGCAATGATAGGTGTAGCCGGGACAGTTTTTTCATTTACTCTTGTAGCCCTAACTCTTGCTTCTTCACAATTTGGGCCTAGACTTATTAAAAACTTCATGTATGTCCGACTCAATCAAATAGTACTTGGTTCATATATTGCTACTTACTTGTATTGCCTCCTTGTTTTGAATGCATTAAAAGATAGTAACGATTATACTTTCATCCCATCCCTATCTATACTTGTAGCGATTATAGCCGCTATTGCCAATATTATTCTGCTTGTCATTTTTATACATCAAATTGCCATAAGCATTCAGGCAGACAAAGTGATAGCTGATATTTCGGTCTTTATTTCATATCAAGTAAAAACACTATTTCCTGAAAAAATGGGAGAAGAAAAAGATGAAAATGATACTATTGATGTCTCTGCGGCTAAAGCTGATTTTAAAGAGAGCATGCTAATAAAATCAACAAAAAGTGGTTATCTTCAATATGTTGATAGCGAAGGTTTAATGAAGTTTGTTGTCGGGCATGACGCTCTTTTTAAACTATACTTCAGACCAGGTAGCTACATAGTGGAAGGTGTTGAAATTGGTGAAATTTATTCAAACACTCCATTGGAAAAAGATACAATTGAATTAATCCTTAAGCAATTTGTGATTGGAAAAACCAAAACGTCCCAGCAAGATTTGGAATTCTCCATCCATCAGATGGTTGAAATAGCTGCACGTGCCCTATCTTCCGGAGTGAACGATCCTTTCACCGCTATAGCTTGTATCGATAATCTGACAACTACCATGTCATATCTGACACAGGTAAAATTTCCTTCAAAGTATCGGTATGATGATGAAGGAAAACTCAGAATAGTTTCCAATGTATTGGACTTCGAAGGGGTGTTAGATGCAGCATTCAACCAAATACGCCAATTTTCGAGAGGAAGCACCGCGGTTATCATTCGCTTGATGGAAGCTTTGACAATTATACATGGTTTTACCGTTAAAGCCAACCACAAAAATGCTGTAAGAAAACATGCCGAGATGGTATTAAATGTTGGAAAGCAGAACATAAAAGAAGAAAACGATATCCAAGACCTGATTGAAAGGTCTGAAAAGATACTAAAGTAATGACCAAAAACCACTGGCTACAATATTCAGTTGCATAGCCGAAATCCAATTCGCAAAAAAATCCCATTAGGTAATATATCTAGTAGGATTTTGGTCTATATGGTGTTCAGCGAAACCGATTTGGAGGCAGTTCGCTTTTGGGGTAAAAAGTAGATTGACTTTGGATTGTTATTATGTTTTATTGTTTTCAAATCTTTTATTTTGTTTTTCTTTTTATATATCATTGTTTTTCTTTGTTTGCATAATTTTTTTCATTTTTGGCAATACAATAGCTTTTCACTTTTAAAGTAAAATAAAGAATAAGCTACGTTTTCATTGTTTAGTTGTAAAAAATTCCTCTGCAGTGGATATTCCGGAACAAACTGTACACCCCATTCCGGAGAAAAGTGTACAACGAATCTGATTCAAAGTGTAAGGCCAAATTGAAAAAAGAAAATAGTCAAGTGGTTAGTGCTACTGCCCAGTTGAAATTTTTAACAAGTGAAGATCCGTCAATTATTAAAAATGAAGTTAAAGCTTCCCTTAATAAGAAAGTCTATATTGCAAAGCAATCCCATAATTTTTAAAGAAATCAATTTTATACTTGTTTTCTGTTATTTCTGGCTTACTTTTGTAAAAAAATATTGGAATGGATTACAAAGAAATATGCATGGCAGTTACCGTCATTTGCAAAACAGTAGGCGATTTTATTTATCATGAAAACCATAAGATTACTGCAGCTAATATTGAAGTGAAAGGCAAACACGATTTTGTTACCTATGTCGACAAGTCGTCGGAAAAAATGCTGGTGGAGGCATTGTCGCAACTCATACCCGATGCAGGCTATATTGCCGAAGAAAATACATCTGATAAAGTAGGCATTGAGTACAATTGGATTATCGATCCCCTGGATGGCACCACCAATTTTATACATGGGATTCCATTGTATGCCATTAGCATCGCCTTACAACAAAACGACGAAATTGTAATAGGTGTGGTTTATGAAATCAATCTGAAAGAATGCTTTTATGCCTGGAAAGGTGGCGACGCTTATCTGAATGATCAGCTTATTAAGGTTTCGGTAAATAGTACCTTAAACGACAGTTTGATTGCCACCGGTTTTCCATACTATGATTATTCGAAATTAAACGAATACATGGAACTCTTTGCTTATCTGTTGCAAAATTCAAGAGGCGTGAGGCGTTTAGGCTCCGCAGCTGTTGATCTTGTGTATGTGGCTTGCGGAAGGTTTGAAGCATTTTACGAATACGGACTTCGTCCGTGGGATGTGGCAGCAGGCGCATTTATTGTGCAACAAGCAGGTGGCCAAAATTTCGATTTTAAAGGAGGCACTGACTTTGTTTTCGGTAAAGAAATCATCAGCTGTAATCCACAGGTTGCTGATGAATTGATGGAGGTTTGTAAGCGGTTCTTTAAATAACCATTGAGTTTAAAGCATATTTGATATACAAGGTTTCTTGGATTGCTTAAGTTGGTTGAATTGTGTGTTGAGAATTGTATTTCATGGACTTTTTTAATAGTGATATTTTAAACTAATTTGTGATAATCAATTGAAGTTTAAAAAAACATTCGTTGAACAGTTAATATTTATAAATATCAACTTTCTTATCTATTAAAAAAACGTATTTTTGTAGAAATAAAAATTCATGAGAGATTTAACCGTAGGCAAAGAAGGCAGTTTGATTTTCAAGTTTGCGATGCCTATGTTATTGGGAAATGTATTTCAGCAATTATATACCATTGTCAATAGTATAATCATCGGTCTTACACTGGGAATTACCGCTTTGGCTGCAGTAGGTGCTTCCTTTCCCATTATTTTCATGCTTATTTCGATGATTATCGGTATAGGCACCGGCTCAACCATTGTAATTGCACAGTATTATGGAGCCAAAGATATGGTGAGCGTTCGCAAAGCCATTGATACAATGTATATATTTCTGTTCTTTGCTTCAATAGTTATTAGTATCCTGGGAATATATTTCAGCGAAAGTATTTTTAGATTAACAGGATTACCCGCAGAAGTACTACCCGAAGCCAAAATCTACCTCAATATATATTTAGCAGGAATTATTTTTCTGTTTGGTTTCAACGGTACCAGTTCAGCGTTGAGAGGATTGGGCGATTCCAAAACACCTTTGTATTTTCTGGTAGCCGCTAACTTAATCAATATCATTCTTGATTTATTGTTTATTGTTGTATTCAAAATGGGAGTAGAAGGTGCTGCTTTAGGTACTATTATCTCTCAGGCTGGTGCTTTTATCACCATGATTATTTACCTTAACAAAAAACATGACATTGTTAAATTGCAAATCTTCAAACTTCAGTTTGATAAAGAAATCTTTATCAAAAGTATCAAAATAGGAATTCCGACGGGTTTTCAACAAACCTTTGTTGCATTGGGAATGGTAGCTTTGTTTGGTATTGTGAACAAACATGGAACTTCTGTTATTGCTGCATTTAGTGTTGCAGGACGTTTGGATTCTTTTGCATCGTTACCTGCTATGAATTTTGGAGCTGCTTTGTCAGCATTCGTTGGACAAAACCTTGGCGCCAACAAACCCCATCGTGTAAAAAATGGTTTGAAAGCTACGTTTATCATGACTTCCATTGTTTCATTAATAGTTACGTTGACAATTCTCTTATTCGGAAGATCTATCATGGGCATGTTTACCAAAGATATAAATGTTATTGATATCGGTTATCAATATCTCATTATTGTGAGTTCCTTTTATATTGTGTTTTCCACTATGTTTGTTGTAGGTGGTGTAATGCGTGGGGCAGGGGATACGCTGATTCCAATGTTTATCACCTTGTTTGCTTTGTGGGTCGTAAGAATCCCACTGGCTTATTTTCTGGCACCCCGGTTTGGTGTTGTTGGAATATGGTGGGCTATTCCTATCGGTTGGAGCATTGGAATGATTTTGTCATATGGTTATTACCTTACCGGCAGATGGAAAAACAAAGGAGTGGTTAAACAAACAATAGCTGCAAATATTTAAATTATTGAAAATTACTTTTTAGTTAAATGATCCTTTTGCATTGATGCTTTTTGAATGATTTTTGTCGTCATTGTGTCATTTTTTTCAAACAAATTTTATATGTTTTTGTTATTTTAAATAGTTTAAACAATTATTTTCCGATCATTTAAATTGGGCTAAAAGAATAATAATCAGTAAATCCAATAAATATTTATTGAAGGTTGGAATATGTATCTCAACGAATGATGAGACTTTATAGTTGGTAGATTTCCGGAGAATCGCAATTAAAAATTCAATGATTATGGCAAGGACAAGCACCTATCTTAATTTTATCCGGAATACGGAAGAAGCATTTAATTTTTACAAATCAGTTTTTGGAGGCGAATTTTTGGGTGATATAGCACGCTTTGGTGAAATACCTCCTTCTGTTGATATGCCTGATTTATCTGAAGAAGACAAAAATCTGGTGATGCATATGGCATTACCAATACTCGGCGGCCATGTACTGATGGGAACAGATGCCCCAGAATCGATGGGATTTATAGTAACTTTCGGAAATAATGTATACATCAATTTAGAACCGGATTCCAGAGCAGAAACAAAAAGGCTTTTCATGGCACTTTCGGAAGGAGGTATTGTGGAAATGGAACTTCAGGATATGTTTTGGGGCGATTACTATGGAAGTTGTAAAGATAAATTTGGCGTACAATGGATGTTTAACTGTACCGAAAAAAAATAATTCCACCTATAAAAATGAAAAAACTAACGATATTTAATTTTATCACACTGAATGGATATTTAAATACTGCCGATGGTGACATTAGCTGGCATAACCATGGCACTGAAGAAAATCAATATGCTGCCATGATGTTAAAATTATGCAACACACTTCTGTTTGGTCATAAAACGTATGATATGATGGCTGCTTATTGGCCAACTCCATTGGCATTGCAAAATGACCCTGAAGTTGCTGAAGGGATGAACAATGCCAACAAAATAGTTATTTCCAATACACTAAAAACAGCCAATTGGAAGAATACAACTGTGATTGGCGGAGATGTTGCAAATGAAATCAGGAAACTGAAACTACTGCCGGGAAACGATATTACGCTTCTCGGAAGCGGCAGCATTGTAACATTACTAGCTGAAAACAATTTAATAGATGAATTTCAGGTCATGATAGATCCCATTGCGATCGCATCCGGAAATCCTATTTTCGGAGGAATAACCAAAACGTTGAATTTTAAACTGATAAATGTGAAAACGTTTAAAAGTGGAGTCGTCCTTTTAACTTATATTCCTATATGAATTAATGAATTAATTATTCAAATCCGATTAAATTTAATTAAAATGAAAAACAATATATATCCTTGCCTTTGGTTTGATGGACAAGCAAAAGAAGCAGCATCCTTCTATTGTTCAGTATTTAATCATTCGAAGATAACTGATGAAAATCCAATGGTTGTAACCTTTGAGTCAGCAGGTCAGAAATTTATGTGTCTCAATGGAGGTAATCAATTTACATTTAATCCATCAGTATCATTTTTTGTAGTATACGAAAACGAAGTTGAATTAAATAATACATGGGAAAAATTATTGGAGAATGGATCGGTTTTGATGCCATTGGAAAAATATGATTGGAGTGAAAAATATGGATGGTTGCAGGATCGGTTTGGTGTCAATTGGCAATTATCTCTTGGGAAATTAGAAGATGTCGGTCAAAAATTCACACCATCTTTGCTTTTTACCGGTTTGCAAAAAGGAAATGCTGAACAAGCAGTTGAATTTTACACATCGGTGTTTGATAACGCTTCTGTAATTGGTATTTTGAAATATGATAAAGATGAAAATGAACAGGATGGAACCGTGAAACATGCACAGTTTACTTTAGATAATAATGTATTTATGGCAATGGATAGCGCATTTTTGCATCCGTTCAGTTTTAATGAAGCTATATCTTTTGTAGTTGAGTGTGATACACAATCAGAAATAGATTATTACTGGGAAAAGCTATCAGCTGTTCCTGAAGCCGAACAATGTGGTTGGCTTAAAGATAAATTTGGTATTTCATGGCAAATCGTTCCGGCTATACTTAAAGAATTGATGAACGATACTGACAAATCTGCTCGTGTGGTTCAGGCTTTTATGAAAATGAAGAAATTTGATATTGAAAAGCTGATCAAAGCATAAACTCAGTTCTTCAATCATCTGATTAATTTGACCAATAAGCTATATCAGATTATATTGATAGTATTCAAATAATCATTAAAGCAGGTTGTTTTTGTATTTCCGGCTTTTGTATTTTTTTAGTACACAAGTAAAACTTTGCTAACATTTGGTATTTCAATCAGAATACATCAATTATATTGAATTTAAATACAGCTATTTCAAAACAATATAAGTTTTGAATTGTTTTGTAGATTGATTTTATAATGTTCAATATTTTAACATCAAACATCTGATTGCATTGATACCCCCGAAAGATTGACTGATAAATGTGAATTGAAAAGGTTAGATATTTTTTATTTTTTTTATAATAGTAAATATAAATGTTCAACAAAAAAACCAAATCACATGAAAAACAAATCAATTTTACTTCTATCATTGAGTGTCCTATTGTTGGCTTTTTCCGGATGTCAAACACGATCTGAACAAATGGAAAGCAAAGCTCCACTCATTGACATGAAAGATTTTTTTAGGAATGGAAATAAGGCTTCATTCCGTATTTCGCCCGATGGAAATTATTTTTCATACAGGGCTGATTATATGGGCAAGATGAATGTATTTGTCCAAAAGGTTAGCGATACCAATGCAGTGAGAGTTACCAACGATACAAAACGTTCGATTTCGATGTACCTTTGGAAAGGGAACCGTATCGTTTATATGCAGGATGTAGGTGGAGATGAAAACTATCAGCTATTTTCAGTTAAACCGGATGGTTCTGATTTGATAACACTTACCCCATTTCCCGGATACCGTTCCAATATTCTGGATGATTTACGCTACATTCCCGGTAAAGAAAATCAGATATTGGTTACAATTAATAAAAGAAACAAGGAGTATTTTGATCCTTATATGATTGACATTGAAACGGGGAAAATGACTTTGTTGTATGAAAACAAAGAAAACTACGATTCATGGTACATTGATAATAATGGCATAATCAGGATGGCTACCAAAACCGATGGTGTCAACATCACTTACCTTTACAGAAATTCAGAAAAAGATAATTTTACAGAACTCCTTACAACTTCTTTTAAAGAAACATTCAATCCGCAATCATTTAATGCAGACAATCAGCATTTATATGTCATCAGCAATATAGGAAGAGACAAAACTGCATTGGTGGAATATGATCCAATGGCAAAAAAAGAGCTGAAAGTAATGTATAGTAACCCAGATTATGACTTGAATGAAATTTTTTATGACAGAATGAGAAAAGTTCCAGCTTTTGTTATGTGGACAGGAGTAAAGTCAGAGAAACATTTTTTCGATAAGGAATGGGAAAGCATTTATATGGGCTTGCAAAAAAAATATAAAAACTATGAATTAGAAGTTGTTAGTTATGACAATGATCGTTCAAAAGCTATTGTTTGGGTAGGCAATGATAAGAGCCCTGCCAGATATTACATCTATGATTTTAAAACAAAGGAAACTACATTAGCTGCTGATCCTTATCCCTGGATAAACGAAAATGATATGGCTTCTATGAAACCAATCAGCTATACTACCAGAGACGGACTAACTATTCAAGGCTATCTTACATTGCCCAAAGGTATGGAAGCAAAGAATCTGCCGGTAGTTGTAAACCCTCATGGAGGTCCATGGGCAAGAGACGATTGGTACTTTAACCCGGAAGTGCAGTTTTTGGCAAACCGAGGTTATGCAGTGTTTCAAATGAATTTTAGAGGCAGTACAGGCTACGGTAAGAAATTCTGGGAAGCATCCTTTAAACAATGGGGCAAAAAAATGCAGGATGATATTACCGATGGAGTAGAATGGTTGAAGAAAGAAGGAATAGCCGACCCTAAACGGATAGCAATTTATGGAGGTAGCTATGGCGGTTATGCCACTTTGGCGGGTGTTGCCTTTACACCGGATTTGTATGCATGTGCTGTTGATTATGTAGGTGTAAGCAATCTGTTTACCTTTATGAAAACAATTCCACCTTACTGGAAACCTTATTTGGATCAATTTTATGAAATGGTTGGTCATCCAGAAAAAGATAGTATGTTGCTTGCCTCTGCATCACCTGCACTTCACGCTGATAAAATTAAAGCTCCATTGTTTATTGCCCAGGGTGCCAACGATCCAAGAGTTAATAAAGCTGAAAGCGACCAGGTGGTAAATGCATTGAAGAAAAGAGGTGTGGAAGTGGAATACCTTGTGAAGAATGATGAAGGGCATGGTTTTCACAATCAAGATAACCAATATGACTTTTATGGCAGTATGGAAAAATTCCTTGAAAAGCATTTGAAAAAATCAAAAAAATAATTTGATATTATTAGGACCATTTTTATGAAAAATAAAGCAGACCAAGTTTTCGCGAAAACTTGGTCTGCTTTATTGGTTTTAAGCAATGATGTAGTAAAATTGATACTAAAAATATTGAAGTCCCGCTTCTATATATAAAGTGTAATCGTTTTTATTCTGTAGATATGGAAGAAGATTTGTGATGCATTATGAGCCGTTATGATCCACGCAACGATCACGATTTTAAATGCAGTATCATTTGTATACCTACCCATTTTGGAAATTAACATTTAATATTTTATTAGATGTTAAACAAATAAAAAAAATCAATACCTTAGCCAATTCAAAGCCATCTATAGATAATTGAAAAGGCGAAAAGTAAAATTATAAAATATGGAAACAATACAACAAACTTCAAAAGATTATTTTAAAACTCTTGCTATTTTGCACTTAGCCTTGGTTTCTGGAACATTATTATTCGGAATCATAAGCTATCTGTTATTTGTAATTGATAAAAGTTCAAATGAATTTACAGAAATATCCGGTTACTTCCTTTTTCTGGTACCAATAGTCTTTATTGCCGGTTTACTTGCTAGTTATCTGGTTTATAAAAATAAATTGAGTTCATTAATTGAAATTAATAATCTAAATGAAAAATTGGCATACTATAGAGGTGCCTTTCTGGTAAGATTAGCAATTCTTGAAGGAACTGCCTTTTTTGCAATTGTATCTGTTATGCTTACAAATAATATTATTTTTCTATTATTCGCTGGATTAATCATTATCATTATGATATATTACAAACCAACCAGAAAATCAATTATAATAGATATGCAATTAAACCAACAAGAGATTGTGATAATTGAAAATCCTGATGCAATAATTGGTTAAGGTGTTAAAGCCTATATATAAGATAGCATCTGTAATAGGAGGGATGTCATGCAAACTTAAAACTTTGTGTTTCTGACTCATTTTAGTGCTGGCAAACAATTCATGTGCACTTAAATTAAATAAAATACACTAACTACAATGGAAGAAAAATATGTTACCTATCAGAAATTTAATACATTGGTTGAGGTAGAAGTGATCCTTGATATTTTAAAACAAAATGAAATTTCATATAAGCTGGAAGATAACAGGCAAGCGACACCCTCCATAATTTTTGGTGAAAGTTCCGAAGCTAATATCTGGTTAAAGCTAAAACAATCTGATTTTGAAAAAGCTGATAACTTGATAAATTCATTTATCAAAAATACAATTGGAACGATTGAAGAAGATTATTATTTATTATCATTCACTGATGATGAATTACTTGAAGTTGTAAATAAAAGAGATGAGTGGAGTCATTATGATTACAATGTTGCAAAAATTGAATTAAAAAAACGAGGTATCGAAATCAATGAAAAGTTAGATGCTGTTATAAAAGAGAACAGGCTTAAAGAGCTAAAACATGAAGAAACCGGATCTGGTATTTGGACAATTGTAGGTTATATCTCAGCATTTTTAGGAGGGATTATAGGAATTGCGATTGGGCTCAGTTTATGGAAAAGCAAAAAAACATTGCCTAGTGGAGATAGAATGAATGTTTTTGATAGCAGTGCCAGATTAAATGGAATGTATATCACAATTCTGGGAATTATCATGATGATTACCTATTCGATTTTAATTATACTAAATGATCTTCATCGGTAAGATAATTGATAATTGTATTCCTCAGCAGTTCACTTTGAAATTGACTTGCTTGCTTACTAATAATTGTAAGTTTACAATGACATAATTATCAAGACAAACATAAAAACGCATCTAATATGAAAAATTTTCCATACTTTGACATTTTCTTTATTATTATCATTTCATGCATTTTGCTTATTATCTACATTTTAGGATATTCGAACTTGCTTTCCCAATTTTCAGTTATTATTGCAATAGTATCTTATTTTATTGGAAAATATTTTGGAAAAATTGAATTGAGGAATAAACAGGAAGAAGATAATTCATGATAGAATTACAGTTGTTTACTGAAATATTTCCTGATACTTATCTTCAATTTCTTTAATTTCATGGTCTTTAAATGCTTCAAACTCTTTTTCCCTTGCTCTTTTTGAAATCGAGCCATTTGATTGTTCCAGAAATTTTACAAGCAAAGCCAACATTTTATCCGGTACTTCAAACTCTTCATCCATATACTTTTTAAAAGCATCGTATTTTGTAAGATAGTCTACTTCTTTTGGAATGATGTTTTGAATGGTATCGTTTACACAATCATATAAAAATTCAGCTTGTTGCGTAGCATCATAATAGCTGTAATAATCAATAGTTTCGTTTATTACTTCTACATTATGATCTTTAGTTTCATTCCAGTCAATAAATTCTAAAAGCGGCAGAGAGTATGCCTCCAGCACTTTTGTGTAATCATTAATATGATCTAAGATGGATGACGATACCGGGAAAATAATACCTTGCTGAGCAAATTGTTTTTTAGATAAAATATGATGGAAAAGATAACGATGAATACGACCATTACCATCTTCAAAAGGATGTATAAATACAAAACCAAAAGCAATCATAGCTGCTGCCAAAACGGCGTCAATTCCTTCGTTCAACAATAATTTCTGTGTTTCTAAAAGACTATTCATTAAGGTTTTCAAATCCTGAGAACGGGCAGAAATATGGTCAGGAAGAGGTTCCATTGTGTTACGGTCGTATGCACCAACAAAACCACCTTTTTTGCGATAGCCTAATTCAATAAATCTGGGATTTTCAATGACTATTTGTTGTAATCTTATAAGTTCTTCATAGGACAGTTCTTTTAAACCTGCCTGGCCTATAGCTTCACCCCATCGGGCTGCGCGTTTACTTTTAGGACTTTCACCTTCAATGCTAAAAGAGGCTTTGGAATCTTTTAATAATAAAAAAGCTGATGCACGTTGCAAAACTTCTTTATGTATACCTTGTATGTATTTTTGTTTTTTATGGGCTAAATCTTCTTTGATGTAATTTTCCAGTTTTTCTGTTTTAAAAATCAATGGACAAAAATGAAGTGTACCTGGAAGATTATTAATGACACGATGTCTGATAGCGTTTTGTCCTTTCGGTATTGCATATTGTAAGTTTTCATCTAACAAATTGGTATATTTGATTTTAACATCAGCATCATTTAAAGGAAGCTTTTTCTCTAATAAAAACTCATATAAAAACCATAATTTACGTGAATAAATACCTGTGGGCTCTTCCTGAATAAGTGCCATTATTTCATTGGTGTTTAGTTTTTCGAATAACTTTTTAAAAAACAATAAGTTGATACC
This sequence comes from Bacteroidales bacterium, assembly GCA_038204725.1. Classification (GTDB taxonomy): domain Bacteria; phylum Bacteroidota; class Bacteroidia; order Bacteroidales; family JACABE01; genus JACABE01. The sequence continues at coordinate 23,320 of JBBRCQ010000039.1, forward strand.
TTCGTTTTTCAAAGCAAATGTAAGTTGTTTGTATAATGATTCTTCTGGTTTGTATATCGGAGTGTATACTTTCCATTCATTCGTTTCATATTTCCTGTTTTTTTTGCTAATTAGTGAAAGTTTAGAAGGCATTGGCATTTCTAATTGATAAAACGCAATGAGTGCTCCATAGCCAATAATAATACCTTCTTCTGGTAATTGTTTTCCGTTAAAAACAATTGCTGAGATTGAAAAACGAACGCTATCCATATAGTTTTATTAAAAATTGACGTTACTATTGGATGCAAATATACAAAAAATAAACGCTAAATATTAAAAATGAACGCATTTTGTAAAATATATTAAAAACACACGCTTGAAATAAGATTGGTGCCGGTTGTGGGATTTGCTAGAAACAGAAGTGAGCATCAATATTGGGGAAAGCAATTAGAATCAATTCATCAAGAAAATTTTTGAATTTAGAATACTGTATAATAAAAAAAAGGAGTGTAAACTCATTGATTTACAATCCTTTTATCGTTGTTGAAGTGGGCTGTACTGGACTCGAACCAGTGACTTCTACCCTGTCAAGGTAACACTCTAAACCAACTGAGTTAACAACCCTATTTGCTGCAAAAGTAATGATTTTTCTTTAATGTTTGTAAGTAATATCAGAAAAAATCAGTGAATAGTGAATAGTGAATAGTGAACAGTGTACAGTGTACACCTAAACACTCAACAACCCGTTAACCCTGCACATTCACAAGACTTTTAAAGTCAGAACCGCTTGGGTTTTGGAAAAGCTGAAGATCGAACTCAGGCACTACAGCCAGAATATGATCAAAGATGTCTGCCATCAACTCTTCATATTTTTCCCATTCCAGTATCATACTGAAGGCATAAATTTCAATAGGTAGTCCTTTTTCGGTAGGTTGCAACTGACGAACCATTATAGAATGTTCTTTTGATAAATGAGGATTGTTATGCAAATAAGCCTGAATATAAGCTCTTAGTACACCCAGATTCGTTTGTCGTTTACCATTTACGATTTCGATGTTGTCAATTTTGTTTTCTGCATTAAATGCCTCCAAAGCAGTTTGCGTTTCTGTTAAATATTGGCTGATCAGTTTGATCTTGCTGAATTTTTCAAGCATTTCGGGAGTACAAAATTTAATGCTGCCCATGTTTAAAATGATAGAACGTTTAATCCTTCTCACACCCGATTCTTCCATGCCTCTCCAGTTCTGGAATGCATCCGAAATCAACGAATAGGTGGGGACAGTTGTAATTGTTTTATCAAAGTTCTCAATTTTTACAGTCGTAAGATTAATATCCAACACCGTTCCGTCGGCACCATATTTATTGATGGTAATCCAATCGCCCGGGCGGAGAATATCATTGCTTGATAATTGGATACTGGCTACCAAACCTAACAAAGTGTCCTTGAAAATCAACATCAGTACCGCTGAAATTGCACCTAATCCGGTTAACAACAGCAACGGGGATTTATTGATCAATATGGAAATAATGATAATAGCGCTGATTAAATATACAACGATTTTTAATATCTGTAAATAGGCTTTGACGGGTTTAAATTTTACTGCATTAAATTTCTGATAAATACCGATCAATGCACTGAAAAAGGCATTCATTACAAGTATAATGATCAGTATGATATAAATTTCAAGTGCTGCTTGCAGGATAACAACCCATGTCTGATAGTCCTTTAGCATTTCAGGCATTAGCTTATGAATCAAAATAGCTGGAGTTGCATAGGCCAGCCGTTGGAATACACCCTGTTCTACCATGATATCATCCCAAGTATTTTCTGTCCTTTTGGCAATAGCATGCAGGATTTTTACGATAATCATTCTTGTAATAAAATATACAAGAATGCTTAACAAAAAAAGTGCAGATACAATAATAACACCTTTTAGAAGTAATGCGGAACTTTCGTTTAATCCTATGTCAATAAGCCAATTATATAGTATATTGCCTATAGAATTGTGCATGTTCTGAAAATTATCAGTGGTCATTTTTATCATTTAAAGTTCTTGAGAAAACATTGGATCCCATGGAGGTAATACAACGGGTTGCTGGTCTAAAATTTTCAATATTTCATTGGAAATATATGCTTTGTTGGCTACCAAACGGAACATATATTCATCAAACCATCGATCTGTCATTATCAAATGTCCTTCAAATCCCGCACTGCTACCCCAGCTGTTTTCAAGCAACCATTTTACAGGTTTTCCATTTACAAGATCAACTGCTACGAGTGTCATTCCATGCGAAGAGCCGCTTTCAAAGGTTTGGATCCGTTGTGTTTTGTTCATTCTTAAAGGAACTCCAAAAAGGTTTTCATAATCATAGTTGTTTATATCCAGCAATCCTTTTTCGCTATTCAGTTGTGTAGCCACATCACATGAAAAATAAAGGGCATTGGTATCGAGAATGGATGCAATGGCAATTTTTTTAATTTCATCTACCGGTAAATTAATATATTTCCAGTTATTGCCTTCATAGGTGTGTCTGTCGTTTTCGATTTCATAGAGTTTGTAGAAAGGACGTGAAGGATCATTCATTAACATCACATAATTGGAAACATCCACAGCTGCAAATTCATTGTAAAAGGAGAGGGGAGTGTATTTTTTTAGTTCACTTACTTTACCGTCTGAAGTTTTATAGCGCCAGTTGAATTCGCTGGGAGGTTCACCCAGGCAATATACCAGGATTTTGTATATTTCTGAAAGTTGTTCTTTTTTCTTTGATTCCAATATTTCCTTTTTTTGACCTTTACTTGCCATGTCTCTCAAAATCATTCCGTTTTCGCGGAGTTTGTATCCCAATATAGAAGACATCGATTTGGTATTGTCGGCATTTTTAGTTTCAGGCATGATATCTGAAGGAACCAGACCATATTTTTGTGTAATATTTACAACACCTGTCCATTGGCCACCATCTCCAATAGGGTTTTTGAAAAGCCATTCCACTTTTTTATCATCCAAAGGCTTATCTTTGGTTTCGATGATTTCCTGTAAAAACATATTGGATTTTTCCAATTGATCCCAAAAGAATGAATAGTTTTGTGAGAACTGAAACTGGGAAAGGCTGTATTTACTGATGACTTTTGCCCTGATGACATTCAAGCCTGTAAATAACCAGCATCTTCCTGATGATTTTTGATCAGAAATACCTTTAGAGGTAATCCTGTTGGAGAAATACTGGTCGTTGGCTGCAACATTTTGTCTGTTCAAAGCCAGTTTTTTGATTTCGTTGCCCGAAATAGCATTTCCAATTGCTTTGTCGTGCGCATCATTTTTATAGGATTTCTGAATTTCTTTGAGTATTTCAGGTGAAATACCGCCTTTGTTGTTTTGAGCGTTTAACTGTAAGTAAAAGCATGAAATAACAAGTAGTATCAATAATTTTTTCATGGAGTTTTTATTAATTTTATAAGTATCATAGATATGTTTTTTTTTTCACGAATTCACGAATTCACTAAGAATTATTATGATATGAATAGTTGTTTATTGATTTTTTTTGTTTACAACTTTCAATCTTAGTGCCCCCGCCTACCGGCAAGCAGGTTTGTGGCAAATATTTTCTTTTATTTTTTAAATAACGTTGTGTCTTAGTGCCTTTGTGGCAAAAAAATCTTTGTGTCTTTGTGTCATAGTGGCAAATATTTTCCTAGTGTCTTAGAGCCTTTGTGTCAAATTGAAATATTAAGCAAACCTAAGCAAATTTTCCGGGATTACGAAATATTAGCTAAAAAAAAACCCCAACAAAAGATGTCGGGGTTTTTTAATATTTTGAAAAGAGAAATTACATTCTTTTTTCTTTAATTCTGGCTTTTTTACCTCTTAAACCTCTTAAGTAGAAAATACGTGCTCTTCTAACGACACCATGTTTGTTCACTTCGATTTTATCGATAAATGGTGAAGCCATAGGGAAAATTCTTTCCACGCCTGTACTTCCTGAGATTTTACGAACGGTAAAAGTTTCGGTAGAACTACTGCCACTTCTCTGGAGAACAACTCCCTGAAACAGCTGTATACGTTCTTTGTTACCTTCAATGATTTTATATGAAACTGTAATAGTGTCGCCGGCTTTAAATTTAGGAAATTCTTTTCTTTCAACTAAGCTTTCAACATATTGCATTAATTCTGGCTTGCTCATGATTGCTATTTTTTAATGTTTTTTAGGGGATGCAAATTTAATCATTTTTTTAATTGATTTGCACCATGACTCAAAATATTTTTTATGAAAGCCAGCACTCAAAAAATGATGGCTTAGGGATTAAACGGGTTCTAGTTTTTAACGTAATCAACCACGGCTTTAAAGGCTTCGGGATGATTCATGGCTAAATCGGCAAGAACTTTTCTGTTTAAACTGATATTTTTTTTATGAATTCCACCCATAAATACTGAATAGGATAATCCATAAGGTCTTACACCTGCATTAATACGGGCAATCCATAAGTTTCTGAAGTTACGTTTTTTTACTCTTCTGTCTCTGTAGGCATATTGCAAACCTTTTTCCAAAGAGTTTTTAGCAACTGTCCACACATTCTTTCTGCGACCGAATTGACCTTTCGTCATTGCGAGAAGTCTCTTTCTGCGGGCTCTTGATGCTACTGAATTTACTGATCTTGGCATTTTGTTTTGTTTTTTTGTTTAAGCGTTCCGATTTTTTAGGACTCTTTTGTGCTGTAAACAAGGTTAATACTAATTGTTTGTGATAATTAAGAAAGCATTCTTCTTACTTTTGCTGCATCTGCTTTATCTACTGTAGTACTGTAAGTTAAATTACGTTTACGTTTAATAGATTTTTTTGTAAGGATGTGACTTTTGTAAGCATGCTTTCTTTTAATTTTTCCAGTTCCTGTAAGAGTAAATCTTTTTTTAGCACTGGATTTGCTTTTCATTTTTGGCATTGCTGTGAGATATTTAGATTAATTATTATTTTAAATTATTTTTTGGGTGCAATGATCATCATCATACGTTTTCCTTCGAGTTTGGGCATCATTTCGGGTTTACCAACTTCGAACAATGCTTCGGCAAACTTTAACAACATGGTTTCACCCTGTTCTTTATAGATGATGGTACGACCTTTGAAAAACACATCTACTTTTACTTTTGCACCGTCAAGTAGAAATTTTCTGGCATGATTTAATTTAAAGATAAAATCATGGTCATCGGTCTGTGGTCCGAGTCTTATTTCTTTAACTACAATTTTAGCCGATTTGGCTTTGATTTCTTTTTGTTTTCTTTTCTGTTCATAAAGAAATTTTTTGTAATCAATTATTTTACAAACTGGTGGATTAGCTGTAGGAGATATTTCTACCAGATCAAGCTCAAGTTCATAGGCCATTTTGATGGCGTCTTTGAAATTGTAAATACCAGGCTCAATATTTTCACCAACAACACGCACCACAGGTGATGTAATTTTATTGTTGATCTTATGTTGGTCTTCAACTTTTTTATCTAAAGGCCTTTGTCCTCTGTTTCTGCTGTAAAATGGTGTAGCTATAGCTGTGTTCCTCCTAAATTAGTTGATATTATTTTTTTAATTTATTATTCTTCAATTAAATTTGAAATTTCATCCTGAATGATTTTTGCAAAAGATTCAATGGTAAAACTGCCTAAATCACCTTCACTTTGTTTCCTTACTGAAATAGAATTCTCATTTTCTTCTTTTTCACCAACGATCAACATGAATGGAATCCGCTGAAGTTCAGCATCTCTGATCTTCTTTCCCGTTTTCTCATTTCTTTCGTCAACGGAGCCGCGAAGGTCGTAATTTTTTAGCAAATTTAAAACTTTTTTTGCATATTCTGTGTATTTTTCGCTAATAGGCAGAATAATAAACTGTTCCGGGGTTAACCAAAGTGGAAATTTACCGGCAGTGTGTTCAATAAGTACTGCAATAAATCGTTCCATTGAACCAAAAGGTGCTCTGTGGATCATTACCGGACGATGTTTCTGGTTGTCGTTTCCAACATATTCTAGTTCAAAGCGTTCCGGTAAATTGTAATCTACTTGTATGGTGCCTAATTGCCATTTTCTACCAATTGCATCCTTAACCATGAAATCCAGTTTAGGACCATAAAAGGCTGCTTCACCGTAAACTACAGTGGTATCTAAGCCTTTTTCCTGTGTAGCTTCTATGATTGCATTTTCTGCTTTTTCCCAGTTTTCGTCGCTACCGATATATTTTTCAGAATTATTTTTATCTCTCAATGAAATTTGAGCCGTGAAATTTTTAAAATCAAGGGTTTTGAAAATATAGAGTACAATATCTATTACACTGATAAATTCTTCTTTTAGCTGATCGGGACGGCAGAAAATATGTGCATCATCCTGAGTAAACCCTCTAACTCTTGTCAAACCATGCAATTCACCACTTTGTTCGTAGCGGTAAACTGTACCAAATTCAGCGATTCTTACAGGTAAATCTTTGTAAGAACGTGGTTTGAAGTTGTATATTTCGCAATGGTGCGGACAATTCATTGGTTTTAAGAAAAATTGTTCACCTTCAACAGGCGTAGAAATGGGTTGAAATGAATCTTTTCCGTATTTCTGGAAATGGCCTGAAGTTTTGTACAATTCAACATTACCGATATGTGGGCAAATCACCTGTTCGTAACCTGCTTTTTTTTGTATTTTCTTTAAGAAGTTTTCAAGTCTTTCGCGCAAAGCGGCTCCTTTTGGTAACCATATAGGTAAACCCATGCCTACTTTAGCAGAGAAAGTAAAAAGTTCCAATTCCTTCCCTAATTTACGGTGATCGCGTTTTTTGGCTTCTTCCAGTAATTCAAGGTATTCGGTTAATTCTTTTTGTTTTGGAAAGGTAATGCCATATATACGTGTTAATTGCTTGCGTTTTTCATCACCTCGCCAATATGCTCCGGCGGTATTCAGCAATTTGATGGCTTTGATAAAACTGGTATCCGGGATATGTGGTCCTCTGCATAAATCAGTAAATGCACCGGTTTCATATAAAGTGATGGATCCATCTTCCAGGCCGTCAATCAACTCAACTTTGTACTCATCACCTTTGCTTCTGAAATAATCAAGCGCATCGGTTTTAGAAATGTCTTTACGTGTAAAAACCTGTTTCTTGCCGGCTAATTCCTGCATTTTATCCTCGATTTTTTTGAAATCATCAGATGAAATGCTGTAATCCATAAAATCAATATCGTAATAGAATCCATTTTCGATATCAGGACCTATGCCAAATTTAACACCAGGGTATAACAATTCAATTGCTTCAGCCATTAAATGTGCCGAAGAATGCCACATAGCAGCTTTTCCTTCTGTATCGTTCCAGGTGTATAAACGCAAATGTGCGTCGTTGTTGATAGGACGGTTTGCATCCCAGACTTCTTCGTTCACTTTGGCTGCCAAAACATTACGGGCTAGACCTTCGCTGATGCTTTTGGCAATTTCAAGCGCAGTAGTCCCTTTGTTGTATTGTTTTACAGTATTGTCGGGTAAAGTAATATTAATCATGGTTTTTAGGCTATAAATTTAAATACTCATTGAAATGTATTCAAAAAGAGTGCAAAATTAATCATTTATCTCATTACTATAACGATAATTAAAAACTATTTTTTTCGTGTTTTTTGATAAATTCTGTGCATAAGTTGTAATGTATTGAAATATAAAATGTTATGTTTGTCTACCTGTAATACTAAAAGAATATAAAGTTATGCTATGCTGAGTCTTGTGAGGTTAGAATCAAGATTCAAAGAATTATTAAATAAGCCAACTATTCTAACTATTCTAATTACTCCAAATTCTCCAAGTACTCCAGCTATTCATAAAAATTAAATTCCTGATGAGCTTCGTTAAAAATAGTAACTTTGTATTTTAAAATTCATCAGAAATATGGTTGAAGTGTTTGCAGTAAAATTAGTAGAAAAGGAGCTTTTCGGGGAGATTAAGAATCAATTAATCAATAAATTACCATTGCATGTTGCGGCTAAATACAGTGATTACAAACATTCTGATAGTTTGCAACGGTCATTACTGGGCGAATTATTACTGCGTAAAATTTTATCTCAAAAATTACAAATTCCTGAAATAGAAATTGTTTTCCAGATCGGAGATAAAGGCAAACCTTATTTATCAGATCATTCATTGTATTTTAATATTTCTCATTCAGGCCATTGGGTAGTGGGAGCTTTTTCAAAAAAAGAGGTTGGAATTGATGTGGAATTAATACGCAATCCCAATTATGGAGTTGCAAAACGTTTTTATTCAGATACTGAAATTGCAACTTTAAATGGCTATGAAGATATTGATTTGAAAAAAGATTATTTTTTTCAGTTGTGGACTTTGAAAGAAAGCTATTTAAAAGCGATTGGGACGGGTCTAACAAAGTCGTTGAGCAGTTTTACAGTAAATACCTCAGAAGGGAAAATCTCATTGGTGGATGGCTCGCCTGTTGGTTATATTTATTTTAAGCAATATCCATTTGACAAAGCATACAAATTAGCCATCTGCAGTTTTGTAAATCTATTCTGTGAAGAGATTCAAATACTGGACATTGATGGTTTGTGATTTTAGTAATTATTCATCATCATTTTTTTTACGATCTTTACCCTTTATATTCAAGCATGTAAAAGTAAATTCCAACTGATAAATGCATTGTTCTTTTTCATATATTGGAAAACTAAACTTTTTTTAGGTAATTATTTATATTCACCTTATATTCGCAAGAATTTACTATAATTCTTAAGTCATCCGATGAATGCAGTTTTTAGGATCAATTTAATCTTAACTATTGATATTTATTGGTTCTTATTTCACTTGAATACAAAAAAAAGAGGCTGTCCTTCGTTAAGACAGCCTCTTTTGGGATAAATTAATTAGAATTACTTCGAAATTTGAATTTTTTTCATCATAATTCCGTTCATCGTTTCGATACGTAAGAAGTAAATACCATTGCTCAAATCAGAAGTATTTAAAATACCTTCATTGTTGTTGATGATGGTATTTGATAAAAACTGACCATTGATGGCAACGATAGAAATCTGATGAATGTAGGTATCCATTTTTACATTCACTACATCACTGGCAGGAATCGGATAAATACGTATTGAATTTTCATTTATTTCGCTGATGCCGACAATTAACTTGAATTCTACTGTTACAGTAGCATCCGCTGATAAATTCATAATGGTATCGTTGTTAGAGGTATTTCCTGTAATTACACTGCCATTTAATTTCCATTCCTTTACCATGTAGCCAGCCGCTGGTGTAGCTGTGAATACTACATTTTTACCTGCAACAATAGTATCGGGAGAAGTAATGGCGATTGCATCCACAGTTGCATCCAAAGTGCCATTTCCATTTACAACGTTGTAAGTGACGATATAGGTCTGTATTGCAACGGTGAAGTTGATGGAATACGTTTTGGTTGTAACTCCATCCTGGGCAGTAACAACAATAGTAGTGGTTCCCGGCAATGAAGTTGCAGGTGTGATAATCTTTGTAGCATTAGTATTAGTAGTTGTAGCTGTTACTGTTGGAACAACTGTTGTTCCTGCCGGCAATTCGATATTATAATTCAAAATAAAAGAAGAGAATCCTGATACAGCCGTTCCGTTTACCAATAAACTGGCTAAGTTTGCATTCGTAGAAGGAGCTGAAATGGCGAAGTGTACTGAATATGTTTTAGTAGTCGTTCCGTTTTCAGCAGTTACCACAATAGTAGTCGTTCCGGGTAATGCAGTTGCAACTGTTATTACTTTGGATGCATTTACATCTGTAGTGGTTGCAGTTACTGTAGGAACAACAGTGGTTCCATAAGGCAATGTAACCGTATAAGCGATGATGTTAGGCGAAAATCCTGTTACCGTTGTCCCATTCACTTTAATATCAGATAGTGTAGCAACATTGTTAGGTGCAATTGTAAAGTTGACCGTATAGGTTTGTGTTGTAGTGCCATTTTGAGCAGTAACCACAACATTAGTAGCTCCCGGTAATGATACTGCAGCAGTGATGACTTTTGTTGCATTAGCATCAGTAGTAGTAGCTGTTACCGTTGGAACAACCGTTGTTCCATAAGGCAATACAACATTGTAGATTAAGGTAGTCGGTACAAATCCTGTAACTGTTGTTCCATTCACTTTTAAGTCAGATAAAGTTGCAACAGTAGAAGGAGGGGTAATTGTGAAGTTGATAGTATAAGTTAAATGAGTTGTTCCATCACCGGCTGTAGTGTATATAGTTGTGGCTCCTGGTAAAGCAGCAGCAGGTGTTATAACTTTTGTTGCATTAGCATCCGTTGTTGTAGCTGTTACTGTTGGTGCTACAGTGGTTCCGTAAGGTAATGTAACGTTGTAAGCGTAAACAGTAGATGAAAATCCTGTAACCGTAATCCCATTTACTTTTATATCAGATAAAGATGCATCGGATGTAGGGGCAACTGTAAAGTTTACAGTATAGGTATTTGTAATCGTGCCGTTCTGGGCTGTGACAACAATATTTGTAGTTCCTGGTAATGAAGTTGCAGCTGTGATTACTTTGGTTGCATTGATATCTGTAGTGGTAGCTGTGACTGTGGGGACAATTGTTGTACCTGAAGGGAGGACAACATTGTAACTTAAGGTTGAAGAAGCAAATCCTCCGACTGTAATTCCACTCACTTTTAAATCGGATAAAGTGGCATCTGTGTTAACGATGGTCGTAAATCTGGTTGTGTCAGCTCCGCTTAACAGATTGTTATTATAGTCTTCTACGGCAACAGTCAGTTTGTAGGTAGCTAAACCCATTAAAGTATTTGTGGGTGTAGCCACAATAGTTTTTGTAACAGCATTCCAACTGGCCGTAAACGGAACTATTGAGTTGTCTGAAACTTTTATGAAAGTGATTACAGAAGCGATATTAGAATTATCTAATACTGTATTATCCAGTTTGCGGACCATTTCATTAAAGCTAAGCTGAACCGTTGTGTTTAAAGCAACGCCCGTACTTAGGTTGGCAGGGATAAATGTAGCAAAAGGCAAAATGTTGTCATAAAAACCTGCATCCGCACCAATATCAGTAGGCGAATTGTTTGCCCTGATATCTCCGTCAAAATCATAAACCACAGAATCTATTAATATTCCGGCGCTTTCGGCAGGAGAACCAATTGTTAAATGAAGATTTGGAATGCTTGCTGATGTTGCAACCAAAAGCGGATTAGCGTATAAGCTATTTGTATCCTGACCAACATTTGTTTTCCAACTGGCTAAGTCAGCTACATTTAATAAATTGAAACGACCAAACATACCACCTGTTCCTGTAGCCTGATAAATATTGTAATCCATATTTAAACCGATAGGATCAGCAGTGGTGCCGGCAACAGTAACTGCATAGTTTACACCATTTCCGGAAGTGTTAGAACGTGCATTTATAAAGATATTATCTTTAAAATTACGGGTTGTAGTAACTACATTACTTCTGAAAGCATACGTAGAGTCAGCACTTACAACATTGTTGCCACCAATAAAAACTGTGTTGTGATAAAAATTATTTGTTGTAGCTAAATCATAAATTCCATTTATTCTTAATCCTAATGTCAAATCAGTACCATCTGGTTTATAGCCTAATCTAATCATGTTGTTTGAATAAGTGTTGGTCCCTCCATTAGTCATAATTCCATTGATAGAAGAATTTGTGGCCGTTGAATTAACTAAAAAATTATAAATCAGATTTCTTTCAATTTTCCCATTTAATGCACCAGAGCCACTTCTGTAGATACCGTTAATACAACTTGCAACGGTAGCGGCTGTGGTCTTAAAGTTGTACAATGTATTTCTTGAAATTACTAAGTTCGCACCTGAATTTGAATTTGAAATACCAACAATAGCAGCAAGATTTGTATTGCTAGTATTTATTGCAGCACAAGTTAAATCATGAATGTTATTATTATCAATGATATTACCTGCCATTGTACCTGCATTTCTTAATCCTAATAAATAACCTCCGGCAGGAGTGTTGTTGTTCGTAATATTTGCAATAGTATTATTTGCATAAGTAATTGAAGAACCTGCTACAGTAATATTGGTGTATATACCGGAAAATAAAACAGGAGTTGTAGTTCCCGCAACTGTCTGAATACTATTTGCAACAGTGTTATTGCCAATAATATTATTGCCAATAATATTTGCACCCACTGCACCACTAAAAATTCCATAAAATGATATGCTTTGAGTTGAAGCAGTTGTCGCATCTAAAGTGATACCTCCGATAATATTGTTTTGTATATTTGCTGAACCGCCAGAGATGTACATCCCGGCATTAGCAGATGTAAATGTAGATGCAGCATTTCCACTTGTAATTAAAATTGACCCTGTTGTTGTGCTGCTACCTATAACATTTCCTGTAATAGTACCAATATTATGTATTCCGCCAGCTGCTAAAATACATGCAACCTTAATTGCACCTGCAGAAGTTGACATATATTGGAATGAAATATTGGCAATGGTGTTCCCCTGGATATTATTTGCGTTTACTGAAGCAACAGAAGTTCCAAACCGAATGCCATAAAATGTACTCGACAAAGTTATTCCATTTATAGTAAGTGCCGATCCTCCACATAATGGTGCTGATCCCCCAATGTAATTACCGGAAATATTATAGTTATCTCCAGCTGAAACATAAATCATTGTATATAAATTTCCAACACTAGGGTTTCTTGGTACAGATTGATAAATACTATTATTTAAAAGTGACCAGGCTGTATTTCCGGAACTTATTAAAATGCCATATGGGCTGGCTACAATATTAGTATAAAAATTATAAATATTACAATTGGATATGGTGTCAAATTTGTTGTCAGCTCCAGAAGTACCAGAAGAAAGAATTCCATATAACGGAGTTGTAGCTCCATCTCTGATGTCGCAATAGTCAATTTTGTTATAACTATTACCATTTGTAAATGTTGTTGTACTAAAATTGATCACTCCGATTCCAGTAGTGTCAACGCCTTGAACAGTACAATATTTAATTGTATTATGGGTAGCATCATTTACAAATTTTATTGAAGAGGCTACATTTACTGTATTTGCAATAACTAAGTCTTTTGTAGAACCTGTTCCATTTACCCTTCCATCGAAATTAACATAAGAAGCTCCGTCAAAATTAAGCGTACCTAATGTATTGGCTGATGTAATGCTTAAGCCAGTGGAAGAAGGGTATACTATTATAGATTTAGCAGCTGTTGCATTCTTTGAAGGAGTAAGTGGGAATGTTTCTACTGTAGAAACATAGGTGGATTGTAAAGCCAAATTAATATTTGCTGACAACCCATTCGTAGTAATATCAGCAAAAGCAGCAGTTAGTGATGGATAGTCTCCAGTTGGTCCAATGTTTTTGGTCCCGGATAAGGTTCCAGCTGCAGTAGTCGTAGTCCCCGTTAAATAAGCCGATTCAATTCCGCCATAGGCACTCACTCTAAAATAATAAGGTGTATTTTCTGTTAAGCCTGTGACTGATTTTGAATAAGTAGTTCCAATTCCAGCTGTGGATGTAGAAGGAATATAAGCATCAATGGGAATAAAACCAGTTGTAGCATTTGTTGACATGTAAACTGCAAAAGCGTATTCATTTGTTGAGTTATCTGTCCAGCCAATTGTAGTGCCAGAAGCATTTGTTGCAGTAAAAGTAATAGTTGTTGGAGGAGCAGGCGTAACAGGATTAATAATTCTGATATCATCAACAAACATGCTATTTCCATAAGCACTATAGCTTTTTAAAATAAGATAATTTGTTGTAGTATTAAAACTTACAGGAATTGAAACTTGATATTTATACCAACCATCCAAACCCGATTCAATTGGAGCTAAAGATCTGATTCTATTGTATTTTGCAAGAAAGGTGGCTCCGGTTAAACTTGCAGACGTATTGATGTAAAAAGACAAACTGTCTAAGGTAGTTAAGTTGCCATTATCTCTGTACATCCAGAATTCCAGTGCAGTATTAGCTGTAATAGCTGTTAAATCTATTGAAGGGGATATTAAAGCAGCAGATGCACCTGCCAGATAATCATAAGAATTATACCTGATAAATGCTGCTCCGGAATGTGGATTGCAACTGGGATAAATACCTGTAGTTACTCTGTCCCATAGCCCTGTGCCCGCTACTTGAGTTTGTATCCATCCTGTTGGTGGAAATGTTGTACCATCAAATGACTCATTAAAATATTGCCCATACGAAAGCCCGCTTATGGCAATAGCAATGAATAAAAGTAATAATTTTTTCATAAGGATAAAATTTAATTAATAATTAATAATTGTTAATTTTTGTTTTTTATTGATTGAAAAGATAATTATAAACCTGTATTCTCTTAGGTGAGGCTTTGTTTAAATTGCTCATGCTGGAGTTTTTAAATATGGTAAAAAGATATTAATTGTAAAAGTAATATTTTTTTATTCATATATCTTAAATTCATATAATATTTTGTTAAAATTTAGGATATTTATTTTTTTTTGATGAAAAGGTCTTGTGAATTTGGGATTGTAGCTGTTTTTCCCTATAAAATGAACACTTTAAATGGAATTAAATCCACAACAAATATATATAAGTAATGT
>JBBRCQ010000040.1:0-37871 GCA_038204725.1 Bacteroidales bacterium
AGTTTGCTCCGGAATAGGGTGTACAGTTTGCTCCGGAATGACCTGTACAGTTTGCTCCGGAATCGGGTGTACAGTTTGCTCCGGAATCAGGTGTACAGTTTGTTCCGGAATGGGGTGTACAGTTTGCTCCGGAATACCCACGAATAACGATTTTAGATTTTAGAAGTTCGCCAGATTGATAATTAGCCCCTCCAAACCTCCCCGAAGGGAAGGCTTTTGCTTTAGTGGTTGTTGGATAGAATTGTTTTTTAATAAAATTCGGTAATCGTCTAATGTTATAATTTTGATCTGAGAAGAACGATTTTGGATTTTAGAAGTGCAGCCGAATTGTTGATTCTACTTAATTCCACTCGGGATAACAAAATATAAACACTACACAGGACTTCCGACTTCCGATCCCGAATCGCTTCGCTTTCGGGATTTCGCTTCGCTCAACTTCCGACTTTTTCTCTATCTTTGCATTCACAAAACTTGTATGCAATGATAATAAAATTAATGATTATAGCCCTGAGCATTCTCAGTATGAATACGCTGAATGCCCAGAACATTACGCTTATAAACAATGCAAAAAGCAACTACCGCATCATCATTCCCCAAAAGGCAAGTGCTTACGAAACCACTGCTGCTAAAATACTGCAGGATTATATCCAAAAAATTTCCGGCTGCGAAATTTCCATTGTTAAGGATAGTGAAAAATCAAAAAAAACTGAAATCCTCATTGGCTTAACCAACAGAACCCGGGATGATCGTTTCTTGGATAAAAAGAAAACACTTAAGGAAGACGGCTATTATCTGTATACTGCCGGTGAAAAATTACTGATTTTAGGTGGTTCAGGAAGAGGCATCGTCTATGGCGTCACCGGTTTTCTGGAAGACTTTTTGTATTGTCGAAAATATTCACCTTCAGTGGAATATGTTCCCCATACCCCCACCATCAGCATCCCACAGATAGATGATACACAAATCCCGCCTGCTGACATCCGTATCGTTCATTGTGAATTTACCAACGATAGTCTGTATGCTTATTTTCGTAAAATTGTGGAAATAAAAGACATCTGGAACGATGGGGAGTATCCTGGCTATTTTGTACATACACTTCCCCGCATCCTTCCTTCGGAGAGTTATTTCAAGGATCATCCCGAATATTTTGCACTGGTCAACGGTGTGCGGGTTCCTTTTGGTCAGTATTGCCTGTCGAACCCCGAAGTATTAAAGATCACCATTGCTGATTTAAAAGCACAAATTGCCAATCATCCATCCATCAAACACTGGTCGGTGAGCCAGGCTGATAATTATTATCATTGCGAATGTGATGCCTGCAAAGCAATCGATCAGGAAGAAGGTTCTCCTTCGGGCCTGATGATCCGTTTTGTGAATGAAGTGGCCAAAGTTTTCCCTGATAAAATCATTACCACACTGGCCTATCAGTATACCCGCAAACCACCTTTAAAAACAAAACCCCTCGACAATGTAATGGTGACGCTTTGTACCATCGAACTCAACCGCAGCCAGCCCATAGAAACCGATACAGGCAGCGCAGATTTCACCAAAGAGATCATTGAATGGGGCAACATCACCAACAACATCATGCTGTGGGATTACGAGACACAGTTTTCGAGTTCGTTCGGACCTTTCCCTTTGTACAATACCCTTCAACCCAATATACAGTTTTTTACAAAAAATCATGTAATGGCGCATTTCCAACAATGTAACGGTAAGCACAGCGAAAATTTCGGGGAACTGAAATGTTATCTGCTCAGCAAACTGCTATGGAATCCCAATGCTGATGCAAATACAATTATCGATGATTTCATGAAAGGTTATTACGGAGAAGCAGCACCTTTTATCCGTCAATATTTCGACTTATTACATAGCGAATGCAAAAAATCAGGCGTAAGACTGGATATTTATGGAAACCCGGTTTGGCTGGCACAGCATATTCTGTCAGAAAGCAATATGATGCAATACAATACGCTGTTCGATAAAGCTGAGGCTGTTACATCCAATAACACAGCAGTGCTGGGCAGGGTGAAAGCGGCCAGATTGCCCATTTTGTTTTCAGCCATTGAAATTGCCAAAAGCGATTTGTTCGGCCCCAGAGGCTGGTACCATGAAGTAAATGGCAAATATGTTCAAAAAAAAGAAATGCATCAGATGCTAGAGGACTTTTATGCCCTTTGCAAACATGATTCAATATTATCACTGAATGAAAAAGGACTGACTCCTGAATTTTATTACAACAGCACTTTACGCGCAGTAGATGTACAAGTGGAAGGCAACTTTGCTTTTCAGAAAAAAGTCAGCTGCCAGCCAGCACCCGACTCCAGATACACCGGCATGGGTCAGCAAATGCTTACCAATGGCGTGAGAGGAACCGAAGATTATAAAATCAACTGGCTGGGATGGGAAGAACAGGATGCAAGCATACAATTAGATTTGGACAGTATTTCAACTATCCATGAAATCAATATCAGCACCCTCCATTTGCCGGATGTTTGGATATTACACCCTTCTTCTATTGTTTGCTTGTTTTCTAACAATGGAGTTGATTATACAATGTTAGATGAAATAAAATCCGATCCTGAACTCAGATACAAGACAGATATCAAAACTTTTACTTTCAATGTAAAAGATACAAAATGCAGATATCTGAAGTTCAACCTGACCGGTGTAAAGCAACTTCCATCCTGGCATGCTTACAAAGGCAATAAAGCATGGTTGTTTGTAGACGAAATTACAGTAAAATAAGTAATGAATATAAATTGGCCGGAAGTCCGGAGTCCGAAGCCTGAAGAAAAAGCAGCAACTATGTGTTAAAATACTATCAGGTTTTGAACCTTTAACGCTTTATTATGCTTACTTTTGTCAAAATTACACCAGAAAAAACCAATCACCAATTTTAAAATACCTTATTATGAAAAAAACATTGAAAATCAGCGGAATCGTACTGGGAGTCCTTCTCCTTTTATTAATTATTTTACCTTTTGCGTTTAAAGGTACGATTGTTAAAAAGATAAAAGAAGCAACCAATAAAAACCTCAATGCAAAAGTTGATTTCAACGACTTCGGCTTGTCATTGTTCAGGAGTTTCCCCAATTTCTCTATGAGTATGGAAGGATTGAGTGTTGTAGGAGTTGATGATTTTGCGGGAGATACGTTGGCCTCTGTGCCCGATCTTTACATTACCATCGATTTGATGAGTGTTATCAAAGGTTCGGAATATAAAATCAAAAAAATTATAGCTGATGATGCCCGCATCTTATTGAAAGGTTTGAAAAACGGAAAAGTAAACTGGGATATCGTAAAACCTGCCGATTCAACAAAACCTGCCGAAGTTGCTGAAGAACCATCTGAATTTAAAATGGCTTTCCAGAAAATCCAGGTCAACAATGCTCACATTGTGTATGAAGATGCAGCATTGCAATTTTACATGATGCTCGATGGTGTGGATCATACCTCAAAAGGTGACATGACGGCTGATATTACTACATTAGCAACAAATACTACCATCAAACAGCTGGATGTAGATTACGAAGGTGTTAGGTATTTGAATAAATCGGATGCTGATGTAAAGCTTGATTTAGGAATGGATCTTAAAAATATGAAATTTACTTTCAAAGAAAATACTACCCGACTGAATCAACTGTTTTTCCAGTTTGAAGGCTTCTTTACCATGCTCAATGACGGGAGTTATGATATGGACATAAAACTTAAAACAGACAAGACAGACTTCAAAAATATCTTATCCATGGTGCCTGCATTGTATGCCAAAGATTTTGATAAAATACAAAGCAGCGGAAAACTCGTTCTCGATGGCTTTTTCAAAGGAATTTATAAAGATATGAACCAATTACCTGCTTTTGCACTGAACTTTCAGGTAATCAACGGCATGTTCAAATATCCAAGTTTACCAAAAGAAGTAAACAATGTAAATGTCATTTGTAAAATCGATAACAAAGGCGGTTCTGCTGACAATACCACCATTGACATTTCAAAATTCCACTTAGAATTGGCTGGAAATCCGGTGGATATGCGATTGTTTCTCAGCACTCCTGTTTCTGATCCTGCAATCAATATGGGCATCAAAGGCTCTATGGATCTGGCAAGCATAAAACAAGTGTATCCTATGGAAGGACAGGACTTAACCGGAAAGATGAAAGCGGATATCACCATGAAAGGTAAAATGTCGTCGATTAAACAGGAAAGATACAATGAATTTGAAGCCAGTGGATACCTTGATCTTCAAAACATGAAATACAAAAGCAAAGATTATTCTCAAAGTATCGATATCAAAATAGCCCGCTTAAATTTCACTCCTCAGTTTATGGAGCTGGCACAGTTTGATTTATTGATGGGCAAAAACGATTTTTCAGCTAAAGGAAAAATAGAAAACTATCTGGCTTATTATCTGAAAGGTGAAACCATTAAAGGCAGATTGACTACCACTTCAAATTATTTTAACCTGAACGATCTGATGGCAATGGCACCCAAAGATAGTGCAGCAACCAAACCTGCAACTGGTAAAACTACAAGTGCACAGCCTATGTCAGTTGTTAAAATACCTGCCAATATCGACTTTTACATGACAGCTGATTTTAAAAAGCTGTTGTATGATAAAATGGAAATGGACAATGTAAACGGTATCATTGAAATAAAAGATGAAAAAGTTGCCATGAAAAACCTCAGCATGAACATGCTGAACGGCAAAATGACAGTTACCGGTTATTATTCCAGCAAGGTTATTGCTAAACCTGAAGCAGATTTTAATTTAGACATCAGCAATTTTGATATTCAAAAATCGATGAAAACTTTTGCTACTATGGGAAAAATGGTTCCAATTGCCGAAAACACAAGTGGCACCTTCTCTACTAAACTTAAATTAAACACTTTACTTGATAATACAATGAGTCCTGTTTTAAACAGCATGAAAGGCAGTGGTAATCTTTCCACTTCCCGGATTGTGATTGAAAGTTCAGAAACCTTGAATAAACTGGCAGATGCCATCAAATATGATAAACTCAGAAAACTAAGTCTCGAAAAGCTGAATATTACCTTTTTGATTGCCGACGGTAAAGTTATCACCAGTCCGTTTGACATTAAAATTGACAATGCTAAAGCCAAAGTATCCGGTTCAACCGGCTTTGACGAAACCATTGATTATTTGATGAAAATGGAAATACCACGTAAAGATTTCGGAAGTGCAGCCAACACGCTATTGGAAGGTTTAGCGTCAAAAGCCAACGCCAAAGGTGTTAATGTTAAGCTTGCCGATATGATTAAGTTTGATGTAAGAATAGGTGGCACATTCAAAAAACCTGTAATCAAAACGGGGTTAAAAGATTCAAGAGAAGGTGCAATGAGTGATATAAAGGAAAAAGTAAAAGAAGAGGTAACTACAAAAGTGAAAGAAGAAGCTGCGAAAGTGATTGCCGAAGCGAAGAAAAAAGCAGACCAATTGATAGCTGAAGCACAAAAACAAGCCAATACACTAAGAGCAGAAGCCAAAAAAGTTGGTGATCAACTGGTAGCCGAAGCTGATGGACAGGGAAAGAAACTGGTAGATGCAGCTTCCAACCCTATCGCAAAGATTGCTGCTAAAAAAGGAGCCGAGAAATTACACAACGAAGCCGTTAACAAAGCCGGCAAATTAAATGCTGAAGCCGATCAAAGAGGAAACGATCTGGTAGCCAAAGCTAAAAACCAAGGCGATCAATTGATAAAATCAGCAGAAGATAAATCAAAATAGTTCATACAACATTATAAGAAAGAACATTGTTTTGCAATGGATTAAATTTATGAATAAAAAAATGGCGCTGTATATAGCGTCATTTTTTTTGTTTTTAATTATGTTAAAATGATAAAAAATAAAAAAAAAATTGAACAAAATTATAGTTGTTTTTGTTTTTGTGACACCATTTTTATTTATTCATAATTAAAACTTAAAGCTATGAAAAAAAATATTTTTTTAGGGGTTGCAATCTTATTCATTTCTTTTACAACCCATGCACAAATCACTATCACACAAAGTGATATGCCTTCTGCAAATATGAATTTTACAGAAGTTAACGATACTGTATGTTTAAATATACAGAAAGGAAATGCAGGTGCTAATCAAACATGGAATCTGGCAAACATCGCAAATCATTATCTGAGTACGACCTCATGGGTGAACCCGGCCACTTTGCCAGGAGCAACCTCCTTTCCAACCGCCAATATTGCGCAAACCCAATCAGACGGTATTGACTCATATTTTAATAAAAGCTCAACATCATTTGTAGCACTAGGAACACAAGAGGATTTAGGAGTGGGAATGGGGCTTCAAACTGTGCATTTTACCCCACCGTTAAAATATTTTCAATTCCCTACAACTTACTTGACTTCTTTTAACGGTACTTATGCATTTGATATTAAAGTTCCTTTAGATTTCCCTCCGGTTGATTCAATGTGGCTTCAATTTTCAGTCAATTATTCGAGTATAGTAGATGGTTGGGGAAATGTCACCACTCCTGCTTATAGCAATATAGCAAGCCTTCGTCAGAAAAACACTTCCATTAATACAATCAATACACTTATCCACGATACTATTACAGGAATGTGGAATCCAGCAGGTGGGGCGCAGAAAGATACATCTTATAATTACATTTGGATATCAAATTTGTATAAATATTCATTGGCAAATTTACAAACCGATGTATCTGGCAATGTAGTATACGCCTCCTATTTAACGTCTTCCGGGCTTGGAATTAATAATACTGCAAGTGCAATAAACAAAATTGATGTATTTCCTAATCCCGCCAACGAATTTATAAATATTAACGGAACACCACAAAACACTTTCTTGCTGATTTTAGATTCAAATGGCAGATTAATAACGAAACAACTGCTGAATCGTTATAAAAACAAAATTAATATTTCCGGTTATAACGATGGCATCTATTTCTACCACCTTTTTGACGGCAAGGGTGAAACAATTGATAATGGAAAGTTTACGGTAGTTAAATAATCACAATGCACATTGAGCATAAAAACATCCATAATAAAAAAACAGTATTGTCGGAAACGACAATACTGTTTTTTTTATTTTATTTTCAATTACAAAAATAAACAATCTTAGTGATAAGTTGTCTGAATATCAGCATTCAGTATCAGTAATTAATTTCACTTCCATCTTCCTACTTCTGATCCCGAATCGCTTCGCTTTCGGGATTTCGCTTCGCTCAACTTCCGGCTTCAGTCTTTATTTCACTATAGTTACAGTCCCTACTCTGTTATAAGCTCCTTCAAATCCGGTATCTACAATAATATAATACACATAAGCTCCATCAGGGACATAATCTCCATTAAAACGACCATCCCAACCCTGATTAAAATCTTTGGTTTCAAACATCTTTTGTCCCCAACGGTTGTAAATCACGAAATAATAAGACTTGGATATTACAATTTCACCTACTGGTTTAAATATTGTATTATACCCAAATGGTGAAAAAGTATTGGGAATAAATATCAGATTGCATTCCCTTACATATAATTGAATGGATGTATCAATTGAACAATGAATTCCATTTAACGTAGTGCTTATAGCGACGTCATAAATAAATGTTTGTAAAGGACTTGCTATAATAGAGGGTGTAATTTCACCTGTATTCCAGTGATACGAATTTCCTCCACCGGCAATTATGGTTGTATTAGAGCCTTTGCAAATAGTATCTGCTTCAATGGATATGGTTGGAACAGGAAGTAGAATAGTATTAACATCAACAGAGGCTGAATCGATACAATTATTTATATCTTTCACTCCTACGGCATAAGTGGTAGTTGGGAGCGTTGGAGTAACTATAATATAAGAATTAGTATCATCAGGACTTGTATTCCATAAATAGGAAACCCCACCACCGGCTGTTAGTGTAATATTTTTGCCCAAACAAATAGTTGTATTGGGCGTTAATTGCACAACAGGTAACGGGTAAACAACAACTGAAGAAAATGTAGAATCAACACAATTATTGGTATCGGTTCCCACCACAGAATAAATTGAATTAATGAGTGGACTCACTATTAAAGAATCAGAAGTAATACTATTATTCCATTTATAGCTAGATGCACCATATGCAAAGAGCTTTGCAGTATCATTGATACAAATTGAATCGTTACTGGCAGTAACTACTGGATTTTGATTTACTTTTACAACAGCACTGACTGTTTTTTTGCATCCTAAAGAAGTTCCGGTTACACTATAACTGGTTGTAACTCCCGGAGTCAGCTTTAACGAACTGGTTGTTAATCCTCCGGGTGACCACAGATAAGAATTAGCTCCGGATGCAGTAATGGTAGCAGTATCACCTATACAAATAGTATCAGATACAATAATAACATTGGGTTTAGGTTTAACCACAACCGTTGTTTGAGATTCGGGACTGATCTGGCTACCCACTGTAAAAAGCAGATAATAAATTCCTGCATTGGCTGCTGTAGCATTGGGTATTACAGGATTTTGCTGATAAGATGTCCAGTTATTAGGACCCGCCCAAACATATTGTGCAGTAGGAATTGAATTGGCCGTTAATTTAATTGTATCACCCTCGCAAACAGGACCATTGTTGCTTGTATTTGGTGGAAGTAAAGCGCAGTTGGCAATTCCTGCATTGGGTTGCCCTACATTGGTTTGTGAGAAAATAATATTTTGTGTCAGATTCGAATAATTTGTAATCAACAGCAGATAATACTGACCGATCACAGCATTAGGAATATAGCACCATTCTTCGAAACTTGCACTAAAACTACAATCTATCATGTTAGCTGAAGGATAGTCAGGCGAAGGACCAGCTGCATGATGAGTAGGTGTGGGTGAACCTGCAGTAAGCCCTGACAAACAGGGAGCCGTAGGAGAAGTGAATGGACCCCAACAAGCAAAATCAATATCATTAGGGCCAGTACCCTGCATATAAAATTCAATATTACCCGATACACCCACTTGCATATAATACCAAACAGGATTAGGTTGGGTCCCAAGACAACCATACATAGGCCCGGGTGATCCGGTTGCCGGTGCTGGTGGAGTATTAGTACCTGCAGGGAAATTATAAGATGTTCCTGTACAAAATGCGATAGCGTTATTACAGTAGGTTCCGGGAACTTGCCCGAATGCATCTGCTAATAAAACTACAAAAACGAATAAGAATAAATATTTCAATATAGTTTTCATCGTCTTATTTTTTATTATTATTTAATAAATATGTTTCTTTTTGTTCAATGGTATAGTTATAATTGGCAGCTTGTGTCATTTTTTTCATATCTGCCATAAAGTGACGATAATCTTCTACTTTGTATTTTTTTGGAACGGCAATCAACGCTTCCCCTTTTTCAATATTATACATTTTTATTTGAGTATGAAAAACATCTTGTTCTTGATAATAGGATTTGAAATATACTTTTTCAAATTCAGAAGGTAATTGGGAAAGGTCCAGTTTAAAAAAATTGGTATCCCCTACTGTTTGAGAAACCAAGCAAAAAGTACCCCAATAATCTGGTTTCTCGGGTTTTGTATCTTGTGCCTGAATAGTATTCAAAGCAAAAATTGCAAATAAGCAAACAAGAATAAATGAATTTTTCATAAAAGATGATTTTTTAATTATTAAATAAAATACAAATATATGACAATTTCAAATACAAAAGAGTTGCCTGACAGATTATAATTTTATTATCTTATAAATAAAAGGTTTGTTAGAAGTATACATTTTTAAAAAATAAACATGTTTGGGTGCTCCCGTAAGATCAATTGCAAGGCCTTGATTGCTGTTCAAATGACTAGTTTGGTAAGGTATCATTATTTGTCCTTCAGCATTTGTTACTTCGTATGCAATTACATTTATATTTTCTGGTATTCTTACATTAAAAATGTCTTTTCCAGGATTGGGAGAAATAGAAATTGAATTCTTTTCAGTTTCATTTATCCCTAAAGCTGATAAGGTAATTTGTTCAGTTGTAGAATCAAAATCGCAATTATTAAAACTATACAATGTAACATTATATACTCCTGATGTAGCATAAGCATGAACAGGATTCAACAAACTACTGCTTTGCCCGTCACCAAAAAACCAAAAAGGCATATTGCTGTTTAAAGAAACATTATTAAAAATTACAGATTGGTTCGTAATTGTATATTGAAAAGCTGATACTGGTTTTTGACTAATTTGTATGTTAATATTGCCATAAAAATGATTTTGCATACTATCCGTAATTGTCAAATAATAGATACCTGAATTCGCAGGTATTGTATTTAGGATGACTGGATTTTGCAGCGTAGAAATAAAGTTATCGGGTCCGATCCATGTATATTGACTATTTGAGTAAAAAGGTGCAAACAATTTTATGGTATCTCCGCTACAAGCAGGATTATTGGAATGCATATTAGTTATAATATTATGAATGCAATCTAATCGTCCTGCTCCTGGCTGATTGACATTGGATTGTGAAAATTCAATATTTTGATGCTGGTTAGAATAATTTGTAATCATTATCAGATAGTACTTTCCTGCAATTGCTTGAGGTATATAACACCATTCTTCAAAACTTGCCGAAAAACTACAATCTATCATTTTTTCGGAAGGATAATCCGCTGAAGGTCCCGGTGCATGATGAGTAGGTGTTAGAGATCCTGCCGTAAGGCTATCATGACAAGGAGAGGGTGAATTCAAACTATTAAATGGTCCCCAACAGGCATAATCAATATCATTAGGACCGCTACCCTCCATATATAACTCAATATCGCCGCTATACATTACTTTTACATAAAACCATGCAGGATTTGGCTGACTTCCCAAACAACCATATTTAGGACCTGGATTTCCAGATGGTGGTGCTGGTGGTGAATTTACCCCTGCAGGATATAAAATAAGATTGGTACTATCAAAACATACTAATTTTGCAGTCCCACAACTATTATTCTGTGCTTGAGCAAATACAACCATTGCCAGCAAAAGTAAAAGGAAGTAAAGTTTTTTCATTTTTATACTTTTTAGGAATTAAATGCATTTTTTTGTTTATAAATAGGATACTAAAAAAAAATCTTTTCTTTAATGATGTAAAAAGCAGGACTTCAAAATTAATGTATTTTTATACATTATCAACTTTTTAACAAAAAAAAATAACTTACATTTTTATATTACATAAAAAATTATGAATTCAGCTACTTGCTCATTGCGAATTCATCAACACAAAAATTTCAACTTAGTAAATATAGCATATAATATATCTTATCCTAAACAGAAAATCAACGATCAAAGGAATAAAAATTCATTCGTTCAGGTGGAGCGTTAAATAAAATCCATCGTTACTTCTTTCAAAAACTTATCTTCCAGCAAACGGGCTATGCGTCTTACAACGGTTCGTCTGATTTCCAATTCGATGGGTAAACTGGGATCCTGATGGGCAATATTGATACGTGTACCCACCAGAAAGTGAATTTCATCGCTTTCAAGTAAGTATTTCACAATTAAATCGGCAGGACCTTTACCCAACCTGGTCTGATTAGAATGGGTGCGTAAAATTTCTGATACTTTGCTCAAAGTGAGTATACCTTCTGTAATCAAATCAACACCTTCCATGTAAGAAACCGGCGGCAAATCAGTGTCGGTAAATTCAAAGCTATCGGTGATTTCTTTTCCTAATTCCCTGGAAATAATATCGCTGGTAGTTGCACCACAAAGTATTTTGGTACCTTTAAAATTTCTAACAACATTTCCGTATTCTTCATCTTTGTTTTCTTCATAAGGAGGCCCTGTGCAAATCAACATCTTGCGTGGTTCTCTGAAATAAACCACTGCACAGCTTGTATCATCTTTTGACTGGTAATTGTCATTGATATGTGCCATGTTCACTACCTTTGCAGCTAGAAGTTGAGCCGATAAGTAAGGATCGTTTTTTACCAGTTCAAGTACAAATTCCTGAAAATGATCTCTTCCCCAACCAAACAAATACGTACCGGATCCAAGACCAGATTGTGTAATACCATCGGATCCGATAATGATACGATCTTCTTTCCTGGGTTTAAATGTACAGGTTAAAAGTTCTTTATTGGCATTTTTGGTAGTATTCAGATATACACAGGTCCATTCGGGTACAAATACTTCGGTTCCACGCAAAATAATACATTGTGGATTATCATATTCCAGAATTCTCACTTCTCCATCATCATCAATATCCAGAATGGTAAATGTTGAATAACTGATTTTCCGTTCACTGCAAACGGGTAAAGTGTTCATGATGATTTCGGCAATTTTACTTACATCTTTGTGTTCATCTGTAAAATTAACAGCCATAGTTGCAGTTAATGTAGCCAGCACATTGGCTTTGACTCCATGTCCCATTCCATCCGAAAGTACGATAATGATACGGTTTTCTTCTTTCATCTTTCGCGAAATGAAGACATCACCACAGATCCTTTCACCTTCATGGTTTTTTTGTTGACAATTAACCTCTATATGAAATCTATCATCCATTCAGCTTATTTTTTCTTTGTTTTATAAGATTCGATAATGGAATTCAGCATCTTTTCGGTCTTGGCAGCATTCTCACCCAATAGAAATCCAATTTGTTGCACCAATGTAAGATTTACATCAATAACATCATTTACCCTGTTGATTACTTCTTCGCTTCTTACTTCGGGTGAAAGCATATCCCGCACAATAGCTCCTACAACTTTTTCTTTACGGATCGTAAAAATAGAAACATTCAACAATCCATCTCCAAAATGAACATCTCTGTTCAATATATCTTCATTGTTGGACAAAACATAGGAGAACATCTTGTAAAAATTAACCGGAAGCAGTGTTTTGAGATCCGCACCTACTAAACCCGGTATTATTTCATTGATTTCGTGAGCTTCAGCACCCAAGATGTCAATAAAACTTTGGTTAGATTGTACGATTTTAAGTTTATCGTTTACAATTAAAACACCGGCATTTAATTTTTGCATCATGGCTGTAATGGTTTCGGATGCTTCCACCGCTTTTTGCCTTTCTGTTTTCGAATTCTTTTCAGAATTTTTTAAGGCTTCCTGAATCTGAGCCAGATGATCATTACTTGTTTTCAAAGCTTTGATATATTCCTGTTTATTTTTGAGCGAAAAAGTGATGCACATATCCGGTTTTGCCATCCCTTTTGAAACCGAAATGGCAAATTCTTTACAGGATTTGTAACCACAGGCCTCACAACCTATATTATCGTCGTAATCAGTTTTCCCGATTACTTTTAATACTTCCAGTATTTCTTCTTCTGATGGTTCAGGTAAACGTTGATCATCAGCTGTAAAACCTCTGCAATGTTCAAAATCAATAAATTGTTCGATACTCTCATCCCATTCCTTTTTATTGAAATTCAACAAGCGTTTATTTGCATATTCGGTAACCAATGTACGTCGTATAAATTTTTTACCTCCTCTTGAAGTACCGGGGCCCATTAAACAACCCTCGCAATAGAAAAGATTAAAATGTTGTTTTATATAATCAATATTTTTCTCAAACTGATCAATTGCTGCTAAAATGTTAGCTTTTCCTTCAGCTGTAATAACTTGTCCGGTAAGTAAATTCTCATCTAAGTCAGCAGCTTGTAATATACCATTACTTATTGGGAACAAAGAACCTTTATAACCCAATGGTGCATCAAAATCAGAATACTCAAGCGCATTTTCCTTGATGTTAAATTCTTCGAACAGTTGACGGAGCTCAATAAATGTTAACACTTCATCTACCTGTGACCATTCTTTGTTTTTGATAATATCGTTTTTAGCAGCAATACAAGGCCCTATAAAAACAACTTTGATATCTTCACCATACACTCTTCGAACTACTCTTGCTGTAGCAATCATTGGCGAAGTTATTGGTGCAAGATTATCCACTAATTCTGGATGGAATTTTTCAATCAATGAAACGATAGGTGGACAAATTGAACTTATATAATATTTACCCTTATAGTTTTCGAATAATTTCTTGTATTCTTTTGCAATTAAATCAACACCATATGAAACTTCATTCACATAATCAAAACCTAAATGACGAATCATTTGAACAAATTTACGATAATCGGTAATATCATCAAATTCGCCTGAAATACTGGGACCTACAATGGCAGCAACTTTATTTCCTGAACTTAAAATTTTCTTCACTTCTTCACGCGAATCCCTTGAAACCACAGCTTTTGGAGAGCACACATTTAAACATGCTCCACAGCCTATACACCAATCGTGGTTCACTTCCGGAAAATCCTGGTTCGATTTCACTTGTATAGCATTTACAGGGCACACCCTAACACATGCATAGCAAACATTGCATTTTTCTTTATTAATTTCAATCAAAGGAATTTTCATACGCTTATTTTACACTTTAATCTTTTCAATTTCACCTTTAACCGTTTTTATTTTTTTTTTTGAATATTTTATCCAATATTTTGATGATGTTTTCGCTGTCAACACTTTCGTAAACTTCATCACCTATTTTCACAAAAGGACCTTTGTCGCATTTTCCAAAACAATGTTTCCCATGATAAAAAACCTCATTTTCAAGCTTATTTGCTTTCATATATTCTTCTATCACTTTCACAGTTTGTTTATTACCTCTTGCAAAACAAGAACTTCCAAGACAAATAATGATTTCTTTTTTAATTTCCATGTAGTAAATTCATCAAAAAAACGCAAACTGTATATTCTTTACAAAAATAATAATAATTATTGTTTAAATATGGTTTTTCATCAACCTTATTACAAATGATTCAATATTAATTAAAAAGCTTTAAAAATATATTTTTTAGAAATTCACACAAAGTACTAACGATCAATACTTTTTTAACTTATTCCATTTAATTTACATTTTTATTTTATGTTATTCAAATAACAGTGTTATTTTTGTAACAATTAATCTTGTTATTTGAAAAAGTTCTGTTATTTTTGTAAGAAATTTATAAAATCATCTTCCATGAACAGCAAAATTATTGAAATCATTGAAAGTCATAGCTATACCGACAGAAGTGATTTATTAGATATTTTACAGGAAATTCAGGAAATTGAAGGCTATTTGTCAGAAGAAGCAATTTTTGAGATCAGTAAGCATTTTAAACTTGCTTCAGCCAAAATATATGGAATTGCATCTTTTTACGATTGTTTTAAATTTACACCTCAAGGAAAATTTCATATCAGAGTATGTAATGGAACAGCTTGTCACCTTTCTGATGCTACAAATTTGCATTCCGAATTTGAAAAATTACTAAAAATCAATCATGGTCAATGTACACGTGATGGTATGTATAGCATTGAATATGTCCCCTGTATGGGAGCTTGTGGACTTTCTCCTGTAATTTCAATTAATGGAGAATATTATACAGCTGTAAAATCATCAGATTTAAAAGAGTTGCTTGAAAATTTAGAAATTGCTGAACCTTCGACAGAGTAATTTATTTAGAATTCTATAAAAGCAGACATTGTATCAATAAAAATGAAATTAAAAAAATAGATAACAAGACAATTCGTTACAAAACTTAAATATGGAAAATAATATTAAATTCCTGAAAGAAAAAGTTCTTTTGAATGAAACACTTAGTTTTAGCAAAGAAGACGAGGAACGAATAAAAATACTTAAACGCGAAAAAACCTCAAAACCAATTATTTATGTTGGGACATCATCTTGCGGGAAAGTAGCAGGTGCACAAAAAACATTGGAAGCTATTGATGAATACCTGATTAAAAAACAAATTTATGCTGATGTTGTAAAAGTAGGATGTATTGGCATTTGCGCTTTAGAGCCTATTATGGATATTCAGCTACCAGGAATGACAAGAGTTTCTTTTAAGAATATGATTGCTGAAAATGTACCTACTGTTTTAGATGGCGTTTTCAACAATACAATTGTAGATGAATTTGTTTTAGGTCAATATCGCAAAAAAAACTTACAAAAGTGGGAAAACGTTACTTTTATAGATGAAGTAGCATTTTTTGCCGGACAAAAAAGGATCATCATGGATCTCAACGGAATTATTGATCCTGAGAATATTGAAGCATATATTTCGAATGGTGGTTACAAAGCATTTGTAAAAACTATTTACAATTATACTTCAAACGAAGTTTGTAAAATAATTGAAAAAAGTGAGTTAAGAGGCAGAGGTGGTTCTGGATTCCCAACCGGGAAAAAGTGGAAAATAGCCCACGACAATGCATCTGATCAACATTATTTGGTATGCAATGCCAATGAAAGTGATCCTGGCGCTTTTATGGAGAAATCCATCATCGAAAGTAATCCTCATAAACTCATTGAAGGAATGGCTATTGCATCTTATGGAATAGGTGCAAGCAAAGCATATATTTACATCAGAGCTGATAATACATTAGCTATTGAACGATTCAAAAAAGCCATAGAGCAGGCGAAAATATATGGATTACTGGGCGAAAATATATATGATAGTGGTTTTAATCTCGAAATTATCATAAAAAAAGGACCGGGAGCCTTCGTTTGCGGTGAAGAAACAGCCATGTTGAGCAGCATGGAAGGCAAACGGGGGATGCCACGATACCGCCCTCCCTATCCAACCGAAAAAGGATTGTTTGGCAAGCCTACTATCATCAACAATGTTGAAACTTTATGCAATGTTCCTTCTATCATATTACACGGTCCCGTTTGGTTCAATACAATGGGTACACCTGCAAGCAATGGAACCAAAGTATTAACCCTTTCCGGAAAGATAACATACAATGGAATTATTGAAGTTGAAATGGGTAAAAGCTTCGAAGATATCATTTTTAATATCGGTGGAGGCATCAAACACAATAAAGCATTTAAAGCCATACAATTAGGCGGACCTGCAGGAACTTGTCTTGTTAAGGAAAACATGAAAATTGCCATTGATTACGAAGAATTGAAAAGCATCAATGCAATTATGGGTTCGGGAAGCATCATTGTAATGGACGAAGAGACCTGCATCATTGATATTACTAAATTCTATATCAACTTTATACAACACGAAAGTTGCGGGAAATGCATTCCCTGTAGAGAAGGAACCCAACGAATGCTCGAAATTCTTCAAAAAATAACTAAAATCCCAAAAGACGAAGCTTCGCATCAAACATTGGAGCGGTTTAAAGGCGTTATGCAATTGGAAAGCATTGCAGAAGTGATTAAAGACACTTCGTTGTGCGGGCTTGGAAAAACAGCTGCCAATACTTTTCTCAGTTCACTTAAATGGTTCAGAGATGAATACGAAGAACATATTTTTGACAGAAAATGCAAAGCCGGTGTTTGCAAAGAACTGCGCACTTTCTATATTGACATTGATAAATGTACAGGTTGTAATGCCTGTATGCGCAAATGTCCCGAAAATGCAATCATAGGATCTGTAAAATATCCGCATTTTATTGTAGAATCAAAATGCACAGGATGTGGAATCTGTTTTGAAACCTGTAAATTCAGTGCAATTTTTATTAAATAACAAAAGCTCATTAATTTGATAACTCAATAACCATTAACCATTCAACTATGATTTTCGATATAGAAGTAAATAACAAAATCATCAAGGCCAAAAAAGGGGAAACCATTTTATCGGCACTCAGTCGCAATGGGATTAAAGTGCCTACATTGTGCTTTATGGAGGATTTGTCACCAACAGGTGCTTGCCGGATATGCGTAGTTGAAGTAGAAGGACAAACCAACCTGGTGCCTTCTTGTGCTCAGCCTGTAGAAGAATGGATGAAAATCAAAACCCATTCTCCTAAAGTAATCAAAGCCCGGAAAACAATTGTAGAATTATTGCTATCAAATCATCCTGATGATTGCTTATATTGCGTACGAAATGGAAATTGCGAGTTACAAAAATTAGCAGTAGAGTTGAATATTCTCGAAAGACGCATCAGTGGGAAAAAAGGAAAACAAAAAACGGATCAATCGGGCTCTAGTATGGTAAGAGATCCTAAAAAATGTATATTATGTGGAAGATGTGTTAGAGTTTGCGAAGAAATTATAGGTGTTACAGCTATTGATTTTATCAAAAGAGGCAATCATTGCGAAATTACTACTTCATTCCAAAAAGGCATCAATCTCTCCAGCTGCATTAATTGTGGGCAATGCATCATGAATTGTCCTACCGGTGCTTTATACGAAAGAGATCACCTGCCGGAGATCATTGATTCATTGAATAATCCTGAAAAACATGTTGTCATTCAATATTCACCAACAATTTCAGTTACACTTGCCGAAGAATTTGGAGTAAAATCAGGTAAAGATATCAATGGCATGGTAAATGCAGCTTTGCGCAAAATTGGATTCAACAAAGTTTTCGATTCCAGTTTTGCTGCCGACATTAATACCATAGAAGTTGCGAATGAATTAGTAAGTAGAATTAAAAGCGGCCAAAACTTACCTATGTTCAGCAGTTGTTGCCCGGCATGGATCAAATATGTTGAACAAACACATCCTGACCTGATTGCTAATTTATCAACTGCTAAATCGCCACAACAAATCATGGGAACATTAATCAAAAGCTATTATGCCCATATTACGGAAATAAATGCGGAAAATATTTATTCAGTATCTGTTATGCCTTGCATTGCTAAAAAATTTGAAGCGCAACGTGAGGAAATGACACACAAAGGCATTACAGATGTAGATGCAGTACTTACAACCCGCGAACTGGCACGATTAATCAGACTATATGGTATTGATATCATGAATATAGAATCAGAATTAGCGGATACAATTCTAGGCACACGAAGTTCCTCCGGAAAGCTTTATGCAGTTTCGGGTGGAGTGGCCGAAGCAGTATTGAGAACCAGTTTTAATTTATTAACCGGCAATGATTTAGTTAATTTTAAAATCAATGAATTAAGAAGCATCAATAAAAACCGTAAAGAAATTAAAATTAAAGCCGGCGATTATGAGCTTGGTATTGTCGTGGTAAGTGATATGATTAATGCCGAAAAAGTACTTTCTGAAATCAAAAATGGCAGAAACGATATTCATTTTGTAGAAGTAATGGCTTGTCCGGGTGGATGCGTAAATGGTGGTGGACAACCCATCCCGGCACGCAAAGAAGACATAAAAGCAAGAATAAAAGCTATATACGATATCGACGATAAAGAATCAATAAAATTCGCACATAAAAATCCTCAATTAAACGAATTGTACAAAAACTATTTAGGAAAACCCTGTGACGAAAATTGCATGACTATTTTACACACAAAATTTAATAAAAGAGAAGTATAGATGTCGGAAGACGGGAGTCGGAAGACCGAAGTAAAAAGTAAAAAGTAAATAGCAAAAAGTAAAAAGTAAAAAATGGTTTTAGTGAAAATTATGAATTTCAATTCTTTGGCTTTGGAATTAAGTCTTTTATCTACCGACTTCGGACTTCGAACCTATTAATAAATAACAATTAACAATTAACCATTAACCATTAACCATTAACCAATACCAATAACAAATAACCATTAACCAAATGAAAAGAAGTATCCTTTTAAGTTGTACAATGATAGCAATTTTATTTGCATTTACAACTTCGTGCAGCAATTCATGCGAAAACAAAACAAGTAAAAAAGACAGTTTATCCGGCGACATCAGTATTTCCGGTGCTTTTGCATTGTATCCAATAACCGTTAAATGGGCAGAAGAATACATGAAATTATATCCTAAGGTAACCATCAATGTTTCGGCAGGTGGTGCAGGCAAAGGAATGACAGATGCATTATCAGAGATGATTGATTTAGGGATGTATTCAAAAACGGTGAGTGATGAAGAAAAACAAAAAGGAGCATGGTGGATTGCCGTTACAAAAGATGCGGTTTTGGCAACCATCAATGCAAAAAATCCACTTATGAAAGATATTACTACCAAAGGACTTACGATGGATAAATTTTACGATATCTTTATCACCAACAAAATTACAAATTGGGGGGCTGCTTTGGGTACGAACAACAAGAGTAAATTGAATGTATATACCCGTTCTGATGCTTGTGGCGCGGCAGAAATGTGGGCTAAATATTTAAACAATCATAAACAGGAAGACATTCAGGGAATTGGAGTCAATGGAGATCCCGGAGTGGCAGATGCAGTAAAAAAAGACCTTTATGGAATAGGTTTTAATAATATTGCTTACGTTTACGAAATGAATACCCGTAAAAAATATGATGGTATTGAAGTGGTTCCCATTGATCTGAATAAAAACGGCACCATTGAACCTGAAGAAAATGTGTATAACACACTGGACGATATCATGGCTGCCATCAAAGACGGTCGATATCCTTCGCCTCCGGCCAGAGATTTGTTTTTTGTATCCAAAGGAAAACCTCAAAGAGCAGTGGTTAAACACTTTCTCAATTGGGTACTTACCGACGGACAAAAATATGTTAGTGAAGCCGGTTATGTTTTATTGTCGGAAGAAAGTATTAAAAAAGAACTAGAGAAAATAAACTAAGAAAATTGGAAGCACGAAAGCCATATTTCATGTTTCTGACTTTTTGCTAAATTAAAAATAAAGTAATGAAACGAGCGTCCCGAAGGTTAGGGAACTATTAAATACTTATAAAAATAATGATGAAAAGTCAAATCTTGAAAGCCTGAAAGTAATACTTCCTACTTCTGATTTCTGACTTCAAACTATAAAAAAACTATGATTGTTTTATTCTATAATCGAAAGACTAAAAATCGCATCAGTACAATCTGGATGCTGATTGCAATCTCCTTTGTGATCATATTGCCTTTTATTTTAGGTGCAGGGTTGTATTATAAATCAGCACTGTTATTTCAGGAAAATTCATTGGGTGACTTGTTGTTTTCAAAAGTTTGGAAACCCAGCATAGGTAAGTTCGGATTTGCCACTTTTATCATGGGATCAGTATGGGTTACATTAATTGCCATGCTTATATCGGCACCCATATGTATATTTGCAGCACTATCTATTACACAATATTCCAATAAGTTCTATTTAAAAATTATTAATCCGGTTATTGATATATTAGCAGGGTTACCTTCTGTAGTTTATGGCGTTTGGGGAATTATTGTAGTTGTACCATTTATATCGAATGTGATTGCTCCAATTTTTGGAGAAGAAACCATGGGTTATAGCATACTGGCAGGCGCCATTGTATTGTCGGTAATGATTATTCCTTTTATTTTGAATATATTAATTGAGATTTTCAAAACCATACCGATTGAGCTTACGGAAGCATCTTTATCATTAGGTGCAACCAAATGGGAAACCATAAAGTATGTATTGGTTAAAAAGGCAGTACCCGGAATCATTGCATCTCTTGGATTTGGTTTAGCCAGGGCTTTTGGCGAAACCATGGCGGTATTGATGGTGGTCGGAAATATGGTGAAGATTCCCAAAAACGTCTTTGATGCAGGCTATCCACTGCCGGCATTGATTGCGAATAATTATGGAGAAATGCTTTCTATCCCCAAATATGATTCGGCCCTGATGTTTGCCGCCTTGATATTATTTGTGGTAGTCATGGTTTTTAATGCATTGATGCGGATGTTGATTGTTAGATATGATAAATATTAAAAGAGAATATGTTAAAAAAAATTGAAGAGATACTTTTCAGAGGCCTGATGTTGTTAAGCAATTTGCTGATACTTTTTGTATTGGCATTGATACTTTATAGCATATTCAAGAAAGGGCTGGGAGCATTAAACTGGGAAATGCTGACACAACGCCCTCACGGAGGCTATTATTACGGAAAGGAAGGCGGGGTATTGAATGCCATTGTCGGATCGCTTTATCTATCATTAGGTGCAACATTTCTGGCATCTGTAATAGGCATTCCGGTTGCATTGTTTATGAATGTATATCTTGTAAAACAGAGGAGAGTGCTGAATTTTATCCGCTTTCTGCTCGATTTAATCTGGGGCGTTCCTTCTATTGTTTATGGAGCTTTTGGCTTTACTTTAATGGTATTTCTGGGTATCAAAACATCATTACTGGCAGGAATCATTACGGTTACACTTTTTATTCTTCCCATTATGATCAGAGCCTGTGACGAAATCCTGAAAACGTCACCTTTGGGATTATTAGAAGCTTCCTTGTCATTGGGTTCTACAAAAACAGAAACCTCTTACAGAGTAGTTTTAATGCAATCATTTTCAGGAATTGTAACTGCTATTTTATTATCATTTGGCAGAGCTATAGGCGATGCAGCTTCTGTTTTGTTTACAGCAGGCTACACCGACAATATTCCTACATCTTTAAGTGAACCTGCTGCCACTTTGCCACTATCTATATTTTTTCAGCTGAGCTCACCGGTACCCGAAGTACAAAACAGAGCGTATGCAAGTGCTGTAATTCTTATTGTAATTATATTAATCATCAGCCTTTTATCAAGAGCTTTATCAAAAAAATATCATAAAAACAGAATTTAATTTATAATGGACTCATCTACATTATAAACAATTAACTTTATAACTTTTTACGCATAAATGGATACTACAAAAATAAAAGTTGACAATTTGAACCTCTACATAGGAAAGCAGCATATTTTAAAGAATGTCAATATTGAAATTCCAGAGAATAAGCTTACCGTAATACTAGGTCCGTCGGGTTGCGGTAAAACTACGTTGCTGAAGTGTATGAATCGCTTGACCGATTTATACCATGATGTAAAAATAGATGGTAGCATCATCATCGACAATGAAGACATACTGCACACAAAAACGGATGTAACTGAGATCAGAAAGAAAATGGGATTGCTTTCGCAACGTCCTTTTCCTCTTCCTATGAATATATATAACAATGTAGCTTATGGATTAAAAATCAGCGGAAGACGAAACAAAAAAGCTTTAAATGCAAGGGTTGAATATTATTTAAAACAGGTAAATTTATGGGACGAGGTTTCTGACCGTTTGCACGACCCCGCCTCTAAGTTATCCATAGGACAGCAACAGCGCTTATGCCTTGCTCGTGGACTGGCCGTCGACCCTGAGATTATATTAGCCGACGAACCCACTTCTGCCCTCGACCCTATTTCAAGTGAAACCATCGAAAGAAAATTTATTGAATTAAAACAACAATACACCATTGTGATGGTTACACATATTTTGCGGCAAGCCAGAAGAATTGCAGATTATGTTGTTTTTATGTATATGGGTGAAGTCATTGAACAAGGTCCTGCTAAAGAATTTTTCGAAAATCCAAAGGAAGAAAGAACAAAAGCATATTTACAGGGAGCTTTTAATTAGTGAACAGTGAAGAGTGAAGAGTGAAGAATGAAGAATGAATAGTATACGTTGTTTTTTTCTTCGGACTTCGGACCCAATCCCGAATAACAATTTCTATCTCATGCTTCGACTTCGCTCAGCAACCATACTTCGTAAGAAATTGTAGCTCGGGACTGAGCAAAAGCTCAGTAACTCAATAACCAATTAACAATTAACAATTAACAATTAACAATTAACAATTAACAATTAACAATTAATCCGATCCATGCCAGCACATAAGAATCAATTAGTTTTTACAATTAAGGACAAATGCAAAGTTTGTTATACCTGTGTGCGCGAATGTCCTGTAAAAGCTATAAAAATAGTAAACGGACAGGCAGATGTAATTGACAAACGTTGCATTGGATGTGGCAATTGTGTTAAAGTATGTTTTCAAGATGCCAAAGTATTTCTCAATCTTACTGAACAGGTTTATGAATTGCTTGAATCGGAACAAAAAGTAATTGCAGCCATAGCTCCAAGTTTTCCGGCTGAATTTGAAGAAATTAAAGATTATAAAATATTGGTGAGTATGATCAGGGCGCTGGGATTCGATTATGTTACAGAAGTCTCATTTGGAGCTGATTTAGTTGCTAAAAAATATGCAAAAATATTAAATACACATTGTACAGAAGGGTTTATTTCCTCTGATTGTCCAGCCATTACACTTTATGTTGAACAATACAACCCCGATTTAGTTCCCTACCTCGCTCCTATTGCATCGCCAATGGTAGCAATGACAAGAGTTTTACATAAAAAGTACGGATCCGACATTAAAGTAGTCTTTATTGGACCCTGCATTGCCAAAAAGGCAGAATCCGTTGAAGTAGATGAAGTTTTAACATACAGAGAACTGCGGGAAATGTTTGCCAAATCAAACATCTCACCTGACAATGTTCAACCTACTGATTTCGATCCACCTCATTCAGGCAAAGGTGCTATCTTTGCTATTAGCAGAGGATTGCTCCAAACCACCAATGTTCCTGAAAATATATATGAAGGCAATGTTATTGTTGCCGACGGCAGGGTTGATTTTAGAGAGGCTATCAGAGAATTCGATAATGGCACCATTCGATCCAACAATCTTGAATTGTTATGTTGCGAAGGCTGTATAATGGGACCGGGAACCTCTCCGCTTGGGAAAAGATATTCAAGAAGACTTG
This sequence comes from Bacteroidales bacterium, assembly GCA_038204725.1. Taxonomy (GTDB): domain Bacteria; phylum Bacteroidota; class Bacteroidia; order Bacteroidales; family JACABE01; genus JACABE01. The sequence goes on from JBBRCQ010000040.1 coordinate 24,386, forward strand.
CAGTGAGTAACTACGTAAAAGAAAAACTAAAATCCATTAATCATGTACAATGGGAGAAAGATATGGAGACTTATAAAGATCTCGATTTAACACAGTTTTTCACATCCAACGACCGCCGGATTCCGGATCCGGCCGATGATTCAATTAAAAAAGTGCTTCATACTTTAGGAAAGTTTACTGAAAAAGATCACTTAAACTGTGGAGCCTGTGGCTATGATTCATGCAACGAACATGCTATAGCCATCATTGAGGGCTTAGCTGAAGAAGAAATGTGCCTGCCCTATTCCATTGAAAAATTACACAAATACATTAAAGACCTGGCTGATTCTAACGAAAAACTTGCTACTGCTCAATTAGCACTGAAACAATCAGAAAAACTAGCTCACATGGGGCAACTTTCGGCAGGCATTGCCCATGAGTTAAACAATCCTTTGGGTATCATCACCATGTATAGCAACATTTTAAAAGATGAATGCAAACCCGATGATCCCAACCTGCAGGATCTTGAACTAATTGTTGAACAAACGGATCGCTGCAAAAAAATTGTTTCCGGTTTGTTGAATTTTGCACGCAAAAATCAATTGAATTATACTGAAATAGATGTTCAGAAATTATTTGAAAGAAGCATACAATCTGTAATTTGTCCCAAAAATGTAAACATTCAGCTCAACTCGCATTTAAAAAACAACATGGCAATGTTTGACGGTGATCAATTGATACAGGTTATTACCAATTTATTTAAAAATGCCATCGAAGCCATGCCTTCCGGAGGACTGTTAACCATTGAAATAAGTGATAATGAAGATGAAATTATCATTACTATTGCTGATACAGGTTCGGGTATTGCTATCGAAAATATGGAAAAAATATTTACACCTTTTTTTACTACCAAAGGTATTGGAAAAGGAACCGGACTGGGTTTACCCATCATATACGGAATCATTAAAATGCATAAAGGAAAAATAGAAGTTGTTTCCAACAATATAACAGAAAAAGGCCCCACAGGTACTACTTTTACAATTACTTTGCCAAGATATAAAACGGAGTAGGTTAGTAGGTTATTAAGACGGAAGTCTGAAGACAAATAAATAAGGACATTGGGTGTTGCTCATTGTTATACGGGATTAAATTATTGATTTTAAAAAATATATACCATGAAAAAAATTTTAATAGTTGATGATGACATCGATTACTTATTCCAGTTAAAAACGAAAGTTGAAAAACTAGGATTTGAAGTAATTACAGCGGATGGGCAATATGAAGCTGAACATATTCTGGAAAGTGTTAAACCAGATCTTGCAATTTTCGATCTTATGATGGAAAACGAGGATAGCGGATTTATATTAAGTTATAAAATGAAACGCAGATATCCGGATGTTCCTATTATAATTGCTACAGCAGTTACTGCAGAAACAGGTATGAGTTTCGCGGTTCATTCGGAGGAAGAACGCAAATGGATAAAAGCTGATTTATACATGGATAAAGGCATCAGAGCCGACCAATTGCATAGGGAAATCAATAAACTTTTAAAAATTTAAGGATGGAACTCATCAAATTACTGGTTGTTGACGATGAACCTGGTATTCGTTCGGGAATATCAAGGGTTTTAAGAGATTTTAGTGTTTCTTATCCTTTTATGGAGGAGGCATGTAAATTTGAAATCATCGAAGCTCCTACCGGTGAAGATGCTATTGAGATCATCAATACCAACCTTCCGGATATCATGTTACTCGACAATAAATTACCCGGAATACAAGGGATAGAAGTATTGGAGTATGTAAGTAAAAATCATTTAGATATTGTAGTAGTCATGATTACATCTTATGCTTCGCTTGAAATAGCTGTAAAAGCAACAAAAAACGGTGCCTTCGATTTTATCCCCAAACCTTTTACACCTCAGGAGCTGCGTTCATCTATGGAAACTATTACCAAACAAGTATATTTCCGGAGGATGACTAAAAAGCTAAACACAGCCGGAAAACAAATCCGTTTCCAGTTTCTTTCGGTGCTTTCACACGAACTTAAAGCACCATTGAATGCCATTGAAGGTTATCTGAAAATGATGGAAGAAAAACAATATGGAGAAAATATTGATGATTACCAACCCATTGTGGAACGTTCCATTGCAAGAGTCAAAGGAATGCGTTCATTGATCATGGATCTGCTTGATCTTACAAAAATAGAATCCGGCACCAATACCCGCGATATCAAAGAAGTAAATATCATGGATATTTTACAAGTTTCTATTGATGCGATGAAGCCTTTTGCCATCCAGAATGACGTAAATGTTTATCTGAATTCACACAATGGAATCAGCATAAAAGTCGACCCCAGAGAAATGGAAATAGTATTCAATAATTTGATTTCTAATGCTATAAAATATAACAAACCAGGAGGAAGAGTCGATTGCTCCGTTAAGCCAAAAGAAGAATTTATTGTTTTTACTATCAGTGATAATGGAATTGGCATGTCAGAAGATGACATGTCAAAATTGTTCAATGAGTTTGTAAGAATAAAAAACCAAAGAACCAAAGGTATTTCCGGAAGCGGTTTGGGTTTATCTATTGTAAAAAAGATAGTTGACGCCTATGAAGGAGATATAACTGTTACAAGTTCACCGGATAAAGGAACCACTTTTATAGTTACTTTACCTAATAATTTATAAATCATTAATAAAATACATTGTGAAAGAAACCAAAAAATTACCCGACAAAACGGTTGAACGATTAAGCCAATACAGAAGAAATCTTTTAACTTGTGTTGCCAATGGGAAAACACATATTTTTTCTCACGAAATAGCCAACCTCCTACATATCACATCTGTACAGGTACGAAGAGATATCATGCTGATTGGTTATTCCGGGACATTACGTAAAGGCTATGATGTTCAGGAATTAATTGATTTAATCGGCGAAATTATCGACAGCCAGTTTGGGCAAAATGTTGCTGTGGTTGGAGCGGGAAACCTTGGAAGAGCGATCATCAGCTATTTCAAAGGCAAACGTAGTAAATTAAAAATCGTAGCTGCGTTTGATACCAATCCCGAAAAAGTTGACAGAATATATGCTGGTGTCCATTGTTATCATTACGATCAAATGGCTGAAATTATTAAAAAAGAAAATATTTCTATCGGTATCATTACAGTTCCAGCTCCCGAAGCTGCAAAAGTTGCTGAGAATCTCGTAATTTCGGGCATTAAAGGTATTTTAAACTTTACGCCTTCACCTGTAAATGTTTCTCCACATGTTTTTCTGGAAGAATATGACATGATCACTTCTTTGGAAAAAGTGGCTTATTTTGTAAAAAAGAACGAACTGTAGGTTTATTAGTTAGTTATTGAGTTATTGGGTTATTGGGTTACTGAGCTTTTGTTCAGTCCTGAGCTACAATTTCTTACGAAGTATGAGTTATAAATTGTTATTCGGAATAGTATAAGTTAGAAATTGTTATTCGGGATTGGGTATTAGTTCAAAAATAATCCATTTGGTAAATGAATTGTAAATGAAAATTTTCAGAAATTTAGACGAAATAAAGGACATTAAAAATGCGGTAGTTACAACCGGTACTTTTGATGGCGTACATGTTGGGCACAAAGTTATTATCAATCGATTGAAGAAATTAGCCAAAATGATAAATGGCGAATCTGTTCTGATAACTTTTCATCCTCATCCCCGTCGTGTCCTCTATCCTGATAGCGAAGGAAAAGATTTATTACTGATCAATTCGCAGCGCGAAAAGATAGAACTATTGCAAAAAGCAGGGTTGGATAATCTGGTCATCATTCATTTCACCAATGAATTTGCACAAACTACTTCCATGGAGTTTGTAAAAGATATTTTGCTCAGCCGCATACATGCTAAAAAAATAATTGTAGGTTTTAATCACTATTTTGGTCACAACAAAGAGGGAAATTATAATTCACTGCACGAATTAGCCGGAGCAAATGGATTTGAAGTGGAAGAAATTCCCGAACAGGATATTCAAAACGAAACGGTCAGTTCTACAAAAATCCGTAAAGCCCTGCACGATGGAGATATCCAAAGAGCCAATGCCTATCTCGATCACCAGTACATTATTGTGGGTGAACTCACTCAAGGTAGCGAAATCTGCAAAAAAATCGGATTGCCCACAATGAGTATTTACATTGATGAAGATATTAAATTAATTCCACCAGAAGGCGTGTATGCTATTAGTTTAACAACAAATGACAGCTATTTCAGAGGCATGCTCAATATCAGAAATGCAGAAACTGCTCATCAGCCACATCATCCCAACACTTGCATTGATATGCATTTGTTTGATTATGACCATCATTTAATTGACCAAACTGCTACAATATATTTTCACAAACGCATCAGAGATTTAATCAGCTTCAGCAATTTTAATGAAATGAAAATTCAACTCACAAAAGACAAAGATATTATTGATGATTTGATTTATTAAGTACTTGCAGTTCATAGAGTTTAAAAAATATACGATTTATAAAAAAGCTACAATAATCCAATATGACTGAAAAAATAAAAGTAACTTTTCTCGGGACAGCCACTTCCATCGGAGTGCCTGTGATTGCCTGTGATTGCGATGTATGTACCTCGCCTGACAAAAAAGACAAACGATTCCGGGCTTCTATACTTATACAAATGGGTGAAATTGCAATTGTGGTGGATTGTGGACCTGATTTCCGTATTCAGATGATACGCGAAAATGTACAAAACCTGGATGCAGTTGTTTTCACCCATGAACACCGCGATCATATTGCTGGTTTGGATGATGTTAGAGCTTTTAATTATGTGCTGAATAAAAAAATAGATATCTATGGTTGTGAAAGAGTGATGGAAGCTGTAAAGATTGAATTCCCCTATATTTTCTCAGATTCGGTACGATATTTTGGAGCACCCCAACTTACCATACATAACATTGAAAACAAACCATTTACAGTTCATGGTGTTGATATCATTCCAATAGAAGTATTGCATGAAAAATTACCGATATTTGGTTTCAGAATTGGTGATTTTACCTATATCACCGATGCCAGTTATATTTCTGAAAAAGAAAAAGAAAAAATTAAAGGTTCAAAAGTCATCGTATTAAATGCCCTTCGCAATTCAAAGCATGTTTCTCATTTCTCTGTAGCCGAAGCGGTGGCGATACTGGAAGAACTGAAACCCGAACATGCTTATCTTACCCATGTCAGCCATTTTATCGGCAAACACGAAGACGTCAATAAAAAATTACCCGATTTTATTGAACTGGCTTATGACAGCCTTGTAATAGAAATCTAGTTTATAATGCGAATCAAGAGTTGAAAATTAAATAAGTAAGTGATGCAATTTGTCAAACACATTAACAATGAGACTTTCTATAGAATAAAAGGATTCCGAACGAAGTGAGGAATCTAACATTGTAAAAAATGATAGTTTTCAAACCTTGATTGGCATTATTAATATCTAAATATCAAAAGATAGCTAATTTCTTCGCTAATTATACTTCGAATTCGTTTTATACTTAAAACAATAGGCCCCTTGTTTAGGTTATTTTTGCACTCAAATATTCACGGTTCATACGGGCAATATTTGTAACTGATATATTTTTAGGACATTCGGCTTCACATGCATAAGTATTGGTGCAATTTCCAAATCCTAATTCATCCATTTTAGCAACCATAGCCTTTACCCTTTTTTGAGCTTCAATTTTACCTTGTGGTAAAAGTGCAAACTGAGATACTTTAGCAGCTACAAAAAGCATAGCAGAAGCATTTTTGCAGGCAGCAACACAAGCGCCACAACCAATACAGGCAGCTGCATCCATTGCTAATTCAGCATCGGCTCGGTTGATTGGAATTGCATTGGCATCAGGAATTCCGCCTGTAGTAACAGAAATATAACCACCTGCCTGAATAATTTCATCAAAAGCATTTCTGTTGATCATCAAATCTTTAATCACAGGAAAAGGTTTGGCTCTCCAGGGCTCAATTATAATGGTATCCCCATCTTTGAATTTACGGATATGCAGCTGACAAGTCGTTACCTCATCATCCGGTCCATGAGGACGCCCATTGATATACAAACTACACATCCCACAGATTCCTTCCCTGCAATCATGATCAAAATTTATAGGTAACTGGACTTTATCAATTAAACTTTCATTCAAAATATCCAGCATTTCCAGAAATGAACAATCGGGTGAAATATTGCTGATTTTATAGGTTTGAAAACCACCTTTTGCTTTTGGGTTTTCTTGTCGCCAAATTTTTAATGTAAAATCCATTTTAATATTTTTTATGGTGTGTCTATTTTTCTTTTTATGTAAATTAAAGTAATTCAGTTACTTTAATCATTTCAATTACTCCAATTACTCTAAGTATTCTAAACTCCAAGTACTCCAAGTACTTTTACTTATAATCTCTTTGTTTCAACTCAATAAATTCGTAATCCAAAGATTCTTTGTGCAATTCAGCATCCTGATTTTCTCCTTTATATTCCCAGGCTCCAACAAATTTAAAGTCCTCATCATTTCTCAAAGCTTCACCTTCGGGAGTTTGGTATTCTTCTCTGAAATGTCCACCACAGGATTCGTTGCGTTGCAATGCATCCATTGCAATAAGTTCGCCCAATTCGATAAAATCAGCTACCCTACTTGCTTTTTCTAATTCTGTATTTACTCCTTGAGTATCGCCCGGAATCCTTAAGTCTTGCCAAAATTCTATCTTAAGTGCTTTGATCAGTTCAATGGCTTTTGCCAATCTTTCTTTTGTACGACCCATACCAACGTTTTCCCACATGATATGTCCCAGTTTTTTATGAAAATAATCAACAGATTTACTGCCTTTTATATTCATTAACTTAGTAAGTGTAGCATTCACCGCTTGAAGCGTTTCGTTAAATTCAGGCAAATCTACTGATAACCCTTTTACTTTTAGCTCATTGGCCAAATAATTTTGCATTGTAAAGGGTAAAACATAATAACCATCCGATAAACCTTGCATTAAAGCTGAAGCACCCAAACGATTGGCTCCATGATCGGAAAAATTGGCCTCTCCTGCAACAAATAAACCGGGTATAGTGGATTGTAATTCGTAATCCACCCAAATACCACCCATTGTATAATGTACGGCAGGATAGATCATCATTGGATTTTCATATGGATTTTCATCTACAATTTTTTCGTACATCTGGAAAAGATTACCATATCTTTCTTCAATTTTGTCTCTTCCTAATCTTTTGATAGAAGCTTCAAAATCTAAATACACAGCTAATCCGGTATTTCCAACTCCAAAACCAGCATCGCATCTTTCTTTTGCAGCACGTGATGCCACATCCCGTGGAACTAAATTACCATAGGCTGGATATCTTCTTTCGAGAAAATAATCTCTGTCTTCTTCTTTTAAATTGATCGCTTTTAATTGTTTATTTCTGATTTTTTCTGCATCTTCTTTGTTTTTCGGCACCCAGATTCTGCCATCGTTTCTTAAACTTTCGCTCATCAACGTTAGTTTCGACTGGTAATCACCATGAACAGGAATACAGGTTGGATGAATCTGAATAAAACATGGGTTGGCAAAATAAGCACCTTTCTTGTATATTTGCCAGATTGCACTTGCATTAGAGTTCATCGCATTGGTAGATAAATAATAAGTATTGCTGTATCCACCGGTAGCCAAAACTACTGCATGTCCGAAATGTTTTTCCAACTCACCGGTAACCAGGTTACGCGTAATAATTCCTCTTGCTTTCCCATCAACGGTAACCAGATCCATCATCTCGCGACGGGTAAACATTTCAACAGTTCCTGATTTAATCTGATGGCTCAAAGCACCATAAGCTCCTAATAACAATTGTTGTCCGGTTTGTCCGCGAGCATAAAATGTACGTGAAACCTGAGCACCTCCGAATGAACGATTATCAAGCAATCCGCTGTAATCTCTGGCAAAAGGAACACCTTGCGCTACACATTGATCAATAATTGAATTACTTACTTCGGCCAATCGAAATACATTGGCTTCTCTTGCACGATAATCACCTCCTTTGATGGTGTCATAAAATAAACGGTATACACTATCTCCATCGTTTGGATAATTCTTGGCTGCATTTATACCGCCCTGAGCAGCAATGCTATGCGCTCTTCGCGGGCTATCCTGTATGCAAAAAATCTTTACATTAAAACCTAATGCACCTAAACTAGCCGCAGCTGATGCTCCAGCCAGACCGGTACCAACCACTATTATATCAAGTTTCATTTTATTTGCAGGACTCACCAGATTTTGATGAGCTTTATAATTTGTCCATTTTTCGGCTAATGGACCTTCAGGTGTTTTTGGGTTCAATTTTGTCATAACGAATGAAGTTTATAAAGTTAAAAGTTCATAAAGTTTAAAGTTCGTAAGTCAGAAGAATGAAGACGGTTACTTTGCTTTTGTAATGTCCCGGGTTAGAATTTCTTACGAAGTAGGCTACTGAGCATAGTAGAAGTAGGGTTACTGAGCATAGTCGAAGTAGGGTTACTGAGCATAGTCGAAGTACATTTTTCGGGATTGATAAATTTTTCTTGTTATTTTTAATATTATTTAATATTCAAAATTTTCAAATTTTAATTATTGAAAAATAGATAAAAAACAGGTATAATGATAAAACCAGTTACTATAAATACCGAATAAATCGTTGAAAACACTTTAACAAAAGGTGTGTAAGTAGGATGATTCAGACCAAGTGATTGAAAAGCTGACTGAAATGCATGATTTAGATGAAATCCTAATATTAAAATCAATACAATATATATAAATGAATACATTTGATTTGCAAAAAGCTGATTAGCAATTTTGTAAAAATCAGGTTCTCCGTTAAATAACGGTAAAGTATTTTCGACCCATCCTAATTTTATAAAATAGAAATTCATAAAATGTATAGCCATAAAAACGAGAACAATCCCACCGGTATAAATCATATACTTTGAAAAAAACGAAGTAACCGATTGGTTACCTGACTTATATCTAACAGGACGTGAAATCCAGTTTTTAATCTGCAATATAATTCCTAACACAATATGAATAATTAAACCACCAAATAAAAATACTTCAAAGACTTTTATGATATAGTTTGTACCCATGAAATGTGCAGCAGTATTAAACCATAAGCCACCATCATCTCTTAGCAGACAAAGATTAATGGATAAATGAACCAGTAAAAAAGTCATTAAAAATAGCCCAACCAACGCCATCACTATTTTTTTTGTCAATGATGAATAATTTAAATTAGCATTCATATTTTATTATTTTTCTGATTAATATATTGTTATTGTTCTGTTTAAAATAATATTCCTGAATTTATATTTCTTTGTTTTGAATTATCAAACAAAATATTGTAAGTTTGTAATACAAAAGTGGACAAATATAATGTATAAATTACATATAAATCTAATTTATTTTATTATTTATTTTAATTTAATGATAATATGCACAGAATCAATATCAATTCAAATTTATTTATTAAAAATCGTCATAAATTAATCAACAATTTATTGCCGGAGTCACTTGCAATTGTAAATGCCAATGACGAAATGCCCAAAAATGGAGACCAATACTTTCCTTTTCGTCAAAATTCAGATTTATTCTATCTTACTGGAATTAACGAACCCAAAACAGTTTTGGTTTTATGTCCACAACATCCGGACGATCAATTGAAAGAAATTATTTTTGTAAGCAAACCCAATGCGTCTTATTTAACATGGTATGGACACCAACCCTCCAAAGAAGAAATTACAGCCATTTCAGGCATCAAACAGGTAATGTGGCTGGAGGATCTGGATACTGTTTTAAAAGATTTGATGATAAATTGCAAAAACATTTTCTTACAGACAAATGAATATATAAAATTCTCACCAGATATAATGGATCGTAATCAACGGTTTACTATTCATTTAAAAGAACAGTTTCCGCTTCACCAATACCATCGTTTAGCGCCTTTACTCTGTGAAAACAGGATGGTGAAAGAAAAAGAAGAAATTGATCTTATAAAACAAGCTTGTTCAATAACCGCTAGAGCATTTCAACGGATATTAAAATTTATAAAACCCGGAATTTTTGAATATGAAGTGGAAGCAGAAATATCGCATGAATTTACGATCAACAAAGCCAACGGTCATGCTTATCAACCAATTATAGCGTCAGGAGCAAATGCATGTACGCTACATTATTCCGAAAATAATGATATTTGTAAAGATGGAGATCTAGTGCTTATTGATTTTGGTGCTGAATACGGAAATTATGCTTCAGATTGCTCAAGGACCATCCCGGTAAATGGTAAGTTTACTGAACGTCAAAGAAAGTGTTATCAGGCAGTATTAAATGTTCAATACAAAGCAATGCAATTCTTTATACCTGGAAATACTATTGAAAATTTAAATGCTGCTGTAAACAAATTAATGGAAATAGAGTTGATACAATTAGGATTGTTTTCACAGGAGGATGTAAAATCACAAAACCAGGAAAGTCCGCTGTTTAAAAAATATTATATGCATGGGGTTGCGCATTTTATTGGTTTAGATGTACATGATGTGGGTAGTAAACAAAAAGCTTTTGAAGAAGGAATGGTATTAAGTTGTGAACCAGGCATCTATATTAAAGAAGAAAAAATAGGAATAAGAATTGAGAACGATATTTTAATTACCAAAGAAGGTGGTATACAATTAATGAAAGATATTCCAATGGAAATAGAAGAAATTGAAAAATTAATGAGAAAATAAGAAAAAATCAATTAATTTTGAAACTTGTTAAAATTGAATTTTAAACCATTTAAAACATAGCAAATGTTCAATAAAAAAATATATACTGAAAGGCGCAATCAATTAAAGAAAGATGTAAAATCCGGATTAATATTGCTATTAGGCAACAAAGATGTTGCTTTTAATTATCCTGCCAACACATACAGTTTCAGACAAGACAGTAATTTTCTGTATTTCTTTGGGCTCAACCAACCCGACATTGCAGGCGTTATTGATATTGATAACAATAAAGACTATATTTATGGCAATGATGTAGACATGGATGATATTATCTGGATGGGTTTTCAGCCATCTATCAAAGACAGAGCCATGCAAGTCGGCGTTGAACATAGTGCACCCTTGATTTCACTGTTCGAAATGATTACAGATGCTATAAAAAAAGGCAGACAAATTCATTTCACCTCTCCTTACAGAGCTGAAATTACCATGTTGCTTGCCGATTTAACAGGAATAAAATACACAAATGTAAAAAATTATGTTTCTGTAGAACTTATAAAAGCGATTGTTAAGCAACGTTCTATAAAATCGGTTGAAGAAGTTGTAGAAATTGAAAAAGCTATTGAAACAGCTTATTTGATGCATACTACAGCTATGAAAATGGCAAAACCCGGTATTTACGAAAGAGAAATCTCAGGAGCGATGGAAGGTATCGCATTATCTGCTGGAGGTCCCGTATCTTTCCCTGTTATTCTGAGCATTAACGGACAAACCTTACACAATCATTATCATGGAAACATATTAACTGAAGGCCGGATGATGGTAGCGGATGCTGGTTGTGAAACTGAAATGAATTATTGCAGTGATATCACAAGAACTGTACCGGTAGGAGGAAAATTCAACCAACGTCAAAAAGACATTTATAGTATTGTACTGGAAGCCAATATGAAAGTAATTGAAAATATTAAACCCAATATCCCTTATCGCGATATGCATTTCTTGAGTGCGAAAGTAATTGCCGAAGGGTTGAAAAGTTTAGGTTTAATGAAAGGCAATATTGATGAAGCTATTCATCTGGGGGCTCATGCAATGTTTTACCCTCATGGTTTGGGGCACATGCTTGGAATGGATGTCCATGATATGGAAGGACTCGGCGAAAATTATGTAGGATATGATGATGAAATTAAAAGAAGTACTCTTTTTGGAACTGCATTTTTGCGTTTGGGAAGAAATCTTCAACCGGGTTTTGTTCTAACTGTGGAACCGGGTATCTATTTTATTCCTGCATTAATTGATCAATGGAAAGCAGAAAATAAATTTATGGATTTTATCAATTATGATGCGGTAGCATCGTATAAAGATTTTGGTGGAATCAGGATTGAGGATGATATTCTGGTAACCGAAAACGGGAACAAAGTATTGGGAAAACCCATTCCTAAATCAATTAGTGAGATTGAAACTATTATGAGTTAGCATATTAATGATTAAGTGTTTGCGAAAACAGATGTATCGAATCTAAAATAAAAACCATTGATCCATCTATCCAGCTGAACGAAGCACATAACAATAAAAATACAACATAAAAAAAGACGCCTGTTGAGCGTCTTTTTTTATGTTGGAATGCTAAGGATATTTATCTCAGAATTTGAAGACTGCTTTTGTATTCAACATCTTTTAAAAGTCCTTTTGCTTTGATAGTAACATAATATACGCCGTCGGGTAAACCTGCACCGTCGAAATCATTTTTATAATTGTTATTATCATACACTTTCTTTCCCCAACGATTGAAAATGATTACTTGCATTTCGGTATATCCACCACCAATGATCAATGCACCGATTTCGAATTTATCGTTAACACCATCTCCATTAGGAGTTATAATGTTAGGAAATATCAATACATCATCAATAATTTTCACTGCATAAGATACGGTGTCAGTGCATTTATTATTGTTGCCATGATCACTTAGTGCAATTAAAGTAACAATATAATCTTTTTCCTCAGGAATACTGGGAAATAAGTGAGATGGGTCCTGAACAATATCATTTCCGCCATCACCAAAGTTCCATTCCCATGTAAAAGTTGAGTTCATTGGCGTCGTTAAATTGGTAAAATTAATCATAGGATTCAATCTTGTCCCAATAGGTGGATTCCATGTGAAATCAGCATAAGGCTGTGGGTAACTTTCAATAATTTCTGAGGATACAAAATTTCCGACACAACCTTCAGTAGTGGTAGCTTTTAATTCAATAATATAATTTCCGGCTGTAAAAATGTGTGTAGGACTATTCACTGTTGAAGTCTGTCCATCGCCAAAATTCCATAAAACAGTTGACGTTGAGGGTGTTGTTTCATTGTTAAAATAAACGCTAAAAGGCTCACAACCTGTTAATGGACTTGCTGGGTTTGTAGTGTAACTGGGTTCAGCCTTCGGATTAATTGTAACAATAATTGAATCAAGACCGGTACAGGTCAATGTATTGGACGGAGAATTTGTATTACTTACAGCAACGATATATTGGAAAGTGTATGGGATAAGTAAATAAATACTATCAGTTGTAATAGATTGCGTATATTTATTTCCAAAAGGTGTAATCCAATCATAGATAGTTCCGATGTTACCCGGATCTAAAATAGCTTTGTCAGGAAAACAGAAAGATGTATCTGAACCTAAATCAGGGTGAGGTGTTTGAATAACCTTCAATGTTGTGTTAGTATCCCAAACACAACCAAACTCATCAACAAGTGAAATAAAATAGGTATAATTACCACC
>JBBRCQ010000041.1:0-37173 GCA_038204725.1 Bacteroidales bacterium
ACAATATAATGACGTATTTTTAAATTTTCATTTTCTCATAATTGAAATCCTATAAACGTAACAAAATAAAATTTAAAAGTTATTCACTAAAAAACTGCATCCATTCAATTCAAATTTTAGTCTTGTAAATTATTAAGCTCGTTTGGCTACGAAGAAGGATCGACATTCTAGAATTTACGTTACAAAACAAGCATTTAAAATAGCGGTGGGACTGGTAAGCAATACAGAAATATCCAAGTTGTTAACTTTAATACGAAGAGGAATATCTCATGGATATTCTTTGTATACAAATAAATAATAAAATAAAGACATACAAAAATAGCGAAGTTTATTAATGAATTCAATGGAATAATGCTTATTTCGCTTTAACTTGTATTGCGCAGGGATTTTAAATGTGTAGTCCCGAAACTTCGGGATTCTATGAAGTCTTGTCCCGAAATTTCGGGATTGCATACTTTTTTTTCAAGAAAAAAGTATGAGAAAAAACAAATAAGCAAAGATTTCAAAATACGACATTAAAGTTTGCATATTACTTAGCATATCCTTTTCAAGAAAATTTATACCCTCTATTTAAGCTTAACTGTTGTGAAATATAATATTCATACAATTAATCTAAAGCAATTAAAATTTAAAACCACTATGCAAAAAATCACACTCATTAAAACTGGAATTTTATTGTTTTTTTTCATCACAACCATTTCTCTCCTTCTATTTTATTTCAATATGAAAATGGAATATATTGCTGCTATTATGTTGTTTGGTTTGGCAGTCGGGATTGTGGCTATGGGTTTCAACGGGTTTTATATACCAGGGAAATGGGTTCACAAAAACAGATTTATGCTTTATGGCTTGTTGTTCGGACTTGCATTATTTGTATTCAATATAATAAATCATATTTCTGAAGGTGATATGATGAATGGAATGAAATTAGGATTAAATCTATTCATTTCAATTTGTTTGGGCGGAGTATTTGGCGGCATTTATTTAAAATGGAAACATCGTGTTTTTAAAAGACAGACTCCATTGAATTTTCAATCGGATGAGATGGAGATCATAGAAGATGTTGCCACTATTTTCAATGAAGATGTAAGAGGGAAAGGCAGAATTGTGTTGACGTCTGAAAGACTTTCATTTATTTTTTCAGACATCCCCCAAAGAAATTTTGATATTTATTTCTCAACAATTAAATCAAACCCGGAACTGATGTATCGATTTGGTATCCCAAATGGAATCTATATTTCAGAACAGGAAACCAGGATATTGGTGAAGTTTCCTAAATTCTGGAAACAGGAAATTGAAAAAAAGATAAAAGACAACAATATTTAATCTTATATCTTGGTTATATAGGAAATTGAATTAATTAAAATTATTGGAATTTTTTTAATTTCTAAGCATTTTAACCATCATCAAACTAAATCAAAAAAACATGAAATCCAACATAATTTTATTCTTATTGATCTTACTTACAGTTGTGAAAGGAAATAGTCAGAATAAAGTTATTGAACAATTGCTGGATCGTCCGTTAAAAGTCACAGTCATTCATGGAGATACTTTTCTACAACGTGATTTATCTGACTATTTAAATTTTACGCAACAAACGAATCAGGATACGAATGTTGTGATTTTAAAAGATTATTTCATGCGACCTCATCCCGGGGTTTCTACAATACAAAAATACTTCAGTCAGGCCTCCAAAGAATTTAAGGTGCCGGTACAATTGTTAATGGTAATCGGGCAAATTGAAAATAACTGGACACAAACCGGCCCCACTGTTGATCAGGGTTGGGGCATTATGCATCTTGTAAAAAACAATTACTGCAATACACTTGGCGAAGCATCCAAACTAATAAATGTCTCAGAACAGGTATTAAAAGACGATGCATTTCAAAATATAAGGGGAGCAGCTGCCTTAATTGCGAAATATGCAGGGAAGGGGAAAAAAAGATATAGAACTACAGAAGATTGGTTTGCTGCAGTAGCACGTTTTTCGGGTTTAATCAATCAAGACCTGAGAAATAGCCAAGCCATGACGTATTACGAAACTTTAAAAAAAGGAGTTCAATCAGCAACGATTTGGGACGAAACTATCATTATTTCGCCGGATAGAACGATCAATTTGATTACACTTCAACGGTTTGTAAAAAAAAAGTCAAATCTAAACACTAAATCTACTGAATACGGACCTGCCTTAACGAATCTGGCGCCAAACTGCAATTATGCAACCGGCAGAACGCACACCATTGATACCTGGGTGATGCATTATGTAGGAACCGGAACCTATGCCGGGGCAATATCATGGTTTCTCAATTGCAGTGCTTCGGTAAGTGCTCATTTTGTGATTCGTTCATCTGACGGAGAGATTACACAATGTGTTTCAGTCGCAAATACAGCCTGGCATTGTGGAGTATCAGGTTATCCTTACAATAATTCAAGGAGTATAGGCATTGAACATGAAGCAACAGCTGCCAATCCGGGATTATGGAACAGCATCCCCATGCTTCAGGCTTCTGCCACCATGGCATGCTATTTTAAAAACATATATGATTTTCCTGCAACACAAAATACTTCACCCGGAATTTGCGGACACAATAGTATGCCAGGCACTTCAACGGCTTGTCCGGGAGCATTACCCTGGTCAACCTGGTTTTCCTACTTTAATGTTGCCTGCAATGTTCCCGCTCCTCAAAATGATGCTTGCAATGATGCTATCCAATTAATTACTGACTCTTTATGCAATTATACTTCAGGAACTACGACGGGAGCTACATCCTCAGGATTCAGTTCCTGCTCCGGCAATATGAATGATGATGATGTATTTTATTATTTCAATACAGGAAATTACACAACTGCTACCATTCAAGTTCAGGGTAACGGAAGTTTTGACCCCGCATTTCAGCTTTTATCAGGTGTTTGCGGAGGATCAATGCAGCAGATCCCAAATGGCTGTGTAGATATTACTGCAGGTGGAGGCTTAGAATCCAGAACTTTTTTCGGATTAAGTACAAATACAACTTATTACATCCGCATTGGAAGTTACGGTCAAGGTCCGGCTTTCCAGGGTAATTTCCAGGTATGCGTCACTTATCCGACATTTTGTACATCCGTTTCAATCACTGACACACTTTTCAACCAGAATGCAATTATTGGAGATTCCGTAACATGGAATGTAACTCCAACCGGGACCACTCCGTATTCCTATCAATGGTATAAAAACGATTCCCCGGTTTCGGGACAAACCAATAGTGAATACACAACGCCCGCTTTAACCATCAACGACAGTGGGAACACTTATTATTGTTTGGTTACAAATTGTTCAGCAAGCTACTTTGCAATTTCTGATACTGCAACCTTAACAGTGTATCCCGATTGCAATCTGAATGTAAATACCGATACATTGATTGTTCATTCCGGTTCTGGGACAGCTTTACTGAATATAACCGGATTAACAGCATGGAACATATCCGAAAACTGCAATTGGCTGAGTGTTCTGCCTTCTTCAGGGTCAGGAAATGGAATAGTTTCAATTGTTTACAATTCAAATATTGGCATCTTGAGATACTGCAGTATTAACATTAGCTGCGGTTCTCAAAACAAAGTTGTAACAATTGTACAAAATGCACAAAATACAGGATTGGATGAGGTTGAAAAAACCATAGGTGATTTTATTGTTTATCCCAATCCAACCAAAGGATTGATAAATATTCAATATACCGGAGTTGTTTATGATCAATACACATTAAGTATTAATAATACATTGGGTCAAATTGTATATCAAAAAGATTTTAAAACGAATACGAATATTACAGACACTCAAATTGATATCCATAAATTTTCAAAAGGAATCTATTTTCTAACGATCAATTCAAACCATTCGAATCAGGTATTTAAAATTCAAAAGCTTTAATCCAACGGTCTTCTTTATATTAAATATTCTGAAGCACGAATCTGAGACTTCAGATTCCTTTTCAAATTACAGTGATTTTAAATACTGTTTGTTTCGAAATAAGGAAAAAAAACAATAGAATAAGATATATTAAAAATAGTTAACTTTGCAGAACTATGAATTTTACAGAACTCAAACTTAATAAGCTATTATTGGAAGGCATTTCCTACTTAGGATTTGAAACAGCTACACCGATTCAGGAAAAAGTGATACCACATATTCTGGAAGACAGGGATTTAATTGCCTGTGCACAGACTGGTACCGGCAAAACTGCTGCATTTGTACTCCCCATTCTCAATAAATTAATTGGCAAAGAAGACAACACAATTGATACTTTGATTATAGTTCCCACAAGAGAACTCGCTATTCAGATTGATCAGCAGATACAGGGATTGTCCTATTTTGTTTCTGCCGGATCCATTGCCGTTTATGGAGGTGGTGATGGAAAAGACTGGGAAGCACAAAAAGCAGCTTTGAAAAACGGAACAGATATCATCGTTGCAACTCCGGGTAAATTATTGTCGCATATAAAAATGGGATATGTCAACTTTAAAAACCTTAAACATTTAGTATTGGACGAAGCCGATAAGATGTTGGATATGGGATTTATTGATGATATCCAAACCATCATTTCCTTTTTGCCGGCTAAACGTCAAACATTAATGTTCAGCGCAACCATGTCGAACAGCATACGTAGGCTGGCTCAGAAAGCCTTACACAACCCTGTTGAAATTACTTTATCCATGTCGAAACCGGCCGAAGGAGTGGATCAAAAAGTCTATTTAATCTACGAGGAACAGAAAGTTAAATTAATTTCGCATATTCTGCTGGAACGTAAACAATACGACAGTATACTGATTTTTACTTCAACCAAAAGCAAAGTCAATGAAATTGTGAGAGCCTTGAACAGATATGGATTCCCTTCTCATGGAATTTCTTCCAACCTGGATCAGGATCAACGGGAAGAGGTACTGAGTGCATTTAGGTCGAAACAAATACGTATTTTAGTGGCTACCGATGTAATGAGCCGGGGAATAGATGTTAAAGAAATTAACATGGTCATTAATTTTGATGTCCCGCATGATGCAGATGATTATGTTCACCGTGTTGGAAGAACGGCAAGGGTGAATGCGAAAGGTGAAGCAATTACCCTGGTTATTCCTAAAGAGAAGTATGAGCTGAGAAAGATTGAACAATTAATAGATACTGTTATTCCAAAATTGGAACCACCTGTTGATATAGGTCCGCTTCCAAAATGGGACGACAAAGTCCATATATCAAATATTAAAAGGGGATTCACCATTAAGAAAAAGATTTTCAAAAAGCCACCGGATAAAGAAGATACTAAATAGTTGTAAATATTCAGTGCAACTGCCGAATATTCCATTATCTTCTTTCACGTTACAATTCATTGCGATAGTAAAAATGGACAAAGAACAAATCATACTTCAAACTGCAGAATATATCAAAACCAGACTCAATGGAGAAGGCTCCGGTCATGATTGGTGGCATGTATACCGGGTTTGGAAAACAGCATTGCATATTAGCCAATATGAACAAGTAGATATATTCGTGGTAGAACTAGCCGCTTTACTTCATGATATTGCCGATTGGAAATTCCACGATGGCAACGATGAGGTGGGTCCACAGATGGCAAGAACATGGCTTGAAAAATTATCCGTTGATGAAGCCGTAATTGCACATGTTTGCCGTATCATTCAGGATATTTCCTATAAAGGAGCAGGTGTAAATACAGCAATGAATTCCATAGAAGGAAAGGTGGTTCAGGATGCAGATCGCCTGGATGCATTAGGCGCCGTTGGCATCGCCAGAACATTTGCCTATGGTGGCAGCAAAGGTCGTGAAATGTACAATCCAGGTATTAATCCTGTTCTACACCAATCGTTTGAACAATACAAAAACAGTCAAAGTCCTACCTTGAATCATTTTTATGAAAAATTACTATTGCTGAAAGACTTGATGAACACCTCAACTGCTAAAAATATGGCAGAGAAACGGCATCAGGTAATGGAAGATTTTCTGAATGAATTCTATCAAGAATGGGATGGAAAAGCTTAAAATAGTTTTTAAATACATGTTCTTTTTTCTGATCGTTAAATAACTTTTTGTTTTATAAATGATCAGACAAAACGGACAAAGGATTGTTGATTAAGAATTGGATTTAAAAATTCAATTCTTTTATAGATTTTTAAAAAGCTTGTATTATTTTTGCAATAAAAAACCACCATGATTATTGAAGCCCGTGAAGTTTACAAATCATTCAAATCAGTTCATGCCGTTAAAGGCATCAGTTTGGGCATTGACGAAGGACAATTTGTTGCATTGCTGGGTCCTAACGGAGCAGGAAAAACAACATTGGTAGAAATGATTGAAGGAATTCAAAAACCTGATAAAGGGGAAATCCTGATTTCAGGAAAACACTGGAAAGGTAATGAAGATGAATTGCATCATATCATCGGCCTTTCGCTTCAGGAAACTTATTTTATCGATAAACTGACCGTAATTGAAACTTTGCAACTGTTTGCGAGTTTTTATGACGAAAAAAAAGGAAGAGTTTCCGAAGTTATTGAATTGATTGAGCTGGAAGAAAAAAAGAAATCCTATGTAGTAAATCTTTCAGGAGGACAACGTCAACGGCTAGCTCTAGGCATTGCACTGCTGAACCACCCCAAAGTACTCATACTTGATGAACCCACAACAGGACTTGATCCCAATGCACGCAGAGAAATCTGGCGTATATTGCTCGAACTGAAAAAGAAATCCAACACTTCCCTCCTGCTTACCACTCATTACATGGAAGAAGCAGAACAACTCTGCGACCATGTGATTATCATGGACAATGGAAGTATACTGAAAGAAGGGAGTGTGACCCAATTACTGAATAATGAAAAAGGCAGTACGACCATTGAATTTACTTTAGAGGGGATTTTCGAAACATTGGAATTTAATGCATCTTTTCCTCAAATCTCATGGAACAACAAGACTCAGAAAGGACTGGTAGAATTAAATGAATTAGGGAATGATCTTAAATTATTTATAGAAACCCTCGAAAATAACAACCTCCGCTTGAAAAATTTTGAAAGCAGGAGAAAATCGTTGGATGATTTGTTTACATCATTAACAGGAAGGCATTTGCATGAATAAAATATTTAAAGGCCGACAGTTTACAAGACTCATTCAAGCCAATTTCCTTGAATTATTAAGAGAACCCGGAGTGCTTTTCTGGGGCATCCTTTTTCCGATTCTGATGTCGCTTGGACTAGGGCTTGCATTCAGTTCCAAGCAGGAAGTGATACGAAAAGTAGGAATCATCAAAACTAGCGATGATATTGTAACAGACACTTCAACAGTTATTGGAACTTTCCTTGTAAAAAATGCTTCCAAAGAATATCATACAAGAGAAAATACCACCTTTTATGCATTTAAAATAAAAAATAAAAAGCTGGGTAACAATACTTTTCTTTTTCAGGAAACAAATTGGAAAGATGCATTGGTTGCATTAAAACGGGGGAAGTTCAATGTTGTGATGGAAGAAAAAGATAAAAAAGTATCTTATTTTTTCGACCCGGGAAATGCCGATGCACAACTTACTTACATCAAACTATCAAAGATTTTTCCAGCTACCAATTATATTCCGGATGAAAATACTGACAATATAAAACTATTGACACTAACGGGAACCCGCTACATTGATTTCTTAATTCCAGGCCTGATAGCGATGGGTATTATGATGTCGTCCATGTGGGGAATCAGCTATACAATCATTGAAAGAAGATCAAAGAAGTTTTTACGCCGCATGGTTTCAACGCCCATGAAAAAATCACACTTCCTGATTTCGATGATCATTGTACGTTTTGTTATGAATTTTATTGAAGCTGCCCTTCTTTTTTTATTTGCTCACCTTGTATTTGGGATTCAAATACAGGGAAGCATTCCGGCACTATTCACCGTATTTATTGCCGCTAATATAGCTTTTTCCGGCATTGCCGTCTTTATCTCGTGCAACACTGCAAAAACAGAAATAGGCAATGCACTCATCAATGTTGTGGTAATGCCAATGATGGTCCTCTCCGGAATTTTCTTCAGTTATCATAATTTCCCGGAATGGTTCATCCCCATTATTCAAAAATTTCCGCTCACCATTATGGCGGATGATATCCGCAGCATCTTTATCGAAGGTGCCGGTTTTGCCGAAACCATTCAACACAGCCTGATACTTTCCTTTACAGGTATTGTGTTTTTTTTGGCAGGCGTTAAATTTTTTAAATGGTATTAATGTAAATGGTTCATTATTAATTCAAAATTTTGTAAATTTGTGAAATTTAAGTAAATGATTGCATTTAAATTTTACATCCATTAAAATAAATAGTTTGAAAAATTATTTTGATACACAATTTGAACTAAGGTATTCCGAAATGAATAAATTCGGAGAAGCTTCAGCAACTACCATTTTAACCTTGCTGGAAGAAACAGCTGCAGATCATTGTTGCTCCATCAATCATAGTTTGTATGATCTTATTCAACAAAATATTGGATGGGTGTTGGTTTCCGGAGTTATGAAAATGGAACGCTATCCTCACTATAAAGAAAAAATAACCATCAGAACATGGTTATCCCTTTACTCTACTGTAAGAGGATTAAGAGAAAACATTATTTATGATGAAAATGAAAATATTATTGGACGCGCTAAAGGACTTTGGGTTTTCTTTGACATAAAACAAAGACGGCCCGCAAAGATTTTTGATGTCATCAAAGAAAAGTGGTCTTTCTCTGATGAAGAAAGTATCCATCATGATATCAATAAAAAGATTGAAGCCATTGATAACACAAGAATTCTGAAGGAGTTTAAGGTTAACCGCTGCGATGTAGATATGTATCAACATCTAAACAATATTATCTATTTACAATGGGTAATGGATTCAATACCTGAAGAAATAAATGATCATTATTATTTATCTTCAATAGATGGTCGTTTTATTTCCGAAGCTCAATATGGTGAAAATATATTGTCTTTTACCGAAAGAAATGGAGATGAAAATTCATTTTCACATACCATAAAAACCAGGGAAAATAATAAGGTATGTGCCACAGCAATCACACATTGGAAGGAAAGAGTAAAATAACAAGTTATGAATTTGAAATCGCAATTTCATCGGAACTTACTTTTACTGAGTGGATTTTGTATCGCAATGGGAGTTCTTGAAGCCGTCGTTGTGGTTTATCTTAGGCAAATTTATTATCCACTTGGATTTGAATTCCCTCTTAAAATAATATCTCCTGAAATGGCAGGGATTGAATGGATCAGAGAAATAGCAACGATCATTATGCTAGTCATTGTGGGAATCATTGCGGGAAAAGATAATCTCAGTAGATTTTTCTATTTTCTTTACAGCTTTGCTATATGGGACCTCTCCTATTATGCAGGATTAAAGGTATTCTTAAACTGGCCATCTTCGTTCTTAACATGGGACATTTTGTTTCTTATCCCTGTACCTTGGATAAGTCCTGTGCTAGCACCAGTCATCTGTTCCATTACAATGATTGTATTTGCAGTAAGCATGTTAAGGTTGCACGATAAAGGATATCCATTGCATATAAATCTATATGAATGGACATTTCTGATCCTGGGATCTTTAATTATTTTATATTCGTTTATTCAGGATTATTTCAGTATTTTCATCCATACCATTTCGTTTTCAACAGGGCATGAAAACGAATATTTTTGGACGCAAATGAATCAGTATAAGCCAATGTTTTACAATTGGGATCTCTTTGCTTTGGGCGAAATGATGATTGTTTGTGTAATCGTTTATACAATCTTAAAAATGAAAGCGAATAAATGATCGTGTTTATCGACTTTAAAGCGTGTTTTTGGAAGCAAAAAAAAACCGGAAAAACTAATTTGCCGGTTTTTTTTAAATGAATACGTTTTTTAATTGAATTTGATTAATTCATTTTTTTGAATACCATATACCAGGAAACCGGATTAAGCTTAGGATCGTCTTTGCTGACTACTTTAGGGTCATTATAGTCTGCAGGTCTCACATAAGGAACCAATACATCCCCACCGGGCTGCCAGTTGGCAGGAGTGAATACCGTATTGTTTTTTACAGTCTGTAATGCTAAAACAGTTCTTTTTAATTCATCCAGGTTTCTACCTACTTCCAAAGGATTGAAATAAATAGCCCTGATCTTATTGTCGGGATCAATTATAAATACCCCTCTTACAGCAGCAGTCCCGTTAACCAAAGGATGTATCATACCATATTCTCCAGCTATAATCCTACTGTGATCATCAACCAAAGGAAAATTAATTTTAACTCCAGTCCTGTTTTTGTAGGAAAGTGATTCTAAAGAGGCCTTCCAGTTTTTGTGACTTTCGAGATTATCTGTAGAAACAACAACCAGCTTGCAATCCATTTTATCAAAGTCATTTTGCATGTAAGCCAATTCGAGAATTTCGGAAGAACAAACAGGTGTAAAATCCAATGGATGACTGAAAAGGATTTTCCACTTTTTACCATAATCCCTGGGGAAATATATGGTACCATCTGTAGATTCTGCTGAGAAGGAAGGAGCAGTCTCTCCAATCAAGGGAATCCTTGATTCCTTCATTCCTTGTGCCCATATATTTGAGACAGAAAGCAGCAATGTAACCATTAAATAAAATATTTGTTTCATAATAATTCAATTTAAATTGTTTATAAATAAGACTTATTAAAACAGCCATTTTTGGTTAAGGTTTATTCTTTCGATGTTATATTTTAGTTAATAAAAAAGAACGTATTTTTGAACAAAATCATTTATTTAGTATTATTTTTCAGTCACTTACATAAAAGCAACCAAAGCAAACCCAAGTGAATTTTATATATTTTTTTTTCGAAAACCATCAAACAACAAGGAACGCAAATCATATCAGGCTTTCAATAAATCGATCAGAATCCTTTCCTTTCATATTTAAAAATAAAATTATTAAAATGCAACGAATTATCTGGGTTTCTGAACAAATACTAATGAAATCAGCAATCATGGAGTTATTTTATGAGAATCAGACAAGGCTATGAAAAGTAGCATGTTTACAAAGCTTTCGCACAACGCTTTCCGTGCTTTTTTTTATAGTCTTTGCTCGGTGTATATTGTTTATCAGAGAATTAGTCGTCTCTTTTTTTATTTCAGAAAATTGTCAAATCGAAATAAGTTCGACAATTATTTGTTTTATATTCAAATGTTTTGTGTCAGAAATTTTCTTTGAGTAATCTGAAACTAAGTCAATCCAATCTGAGATTTTACTCTTCTCTGTCGTGTTAATTCCCCAGTATTCAGATAATTCAATAACAGAAGTTTGACTAATTGTCTCAATAATAATGTCTAAATTGGTAAATAAATTCATGAAAATTCGGGGAATATTTGAGTAAGTTTTATTTCCAAAAACAATTGAACCTTTCCCTCCAGCCGTAAATAAATCACGTACATTTGGACAAACAACGGCTTCTCGAGTAACTAACCAAATGGCAAGTCTTCCAAATTTATCGCTTCTATTGCTAAATAATTCGGGAAAAAAAACCATTGCTTTGTTCTTAACCTCTTGTTTCTCAACTATTTTTAAGTTATTCCAAATTTTAATTACAATACTGCTTGCTTGGCTATTTTCTTGGTCAATCCACCAAAGGTCTTCGCCAGGTTTCAGTTTACTTTTGTAGTAATCGACTATTAGTTTTATCGGGTTTTCTTTTTTTCGTAAAGTGTCGTAAGGGGTCTTGATTTTGTCAAAAATCGTTTTCCCTTTCTCCAAATTCATATCAATTAAGTAGCGTGGCGAATGCGTTACAACTACTTCCGACAAGCATTCTTCATAAGGTCTGCATCTGAATTCGATTGGAGCTGCCAATTTTGCAAAAAGCATAAAGATTCTTTCGACATCTTCAACTCGTGTACCTTCCATAACACTATTACCAGTTGTTTTCCAATGATTTTGAGTTGTAGTTTTAACTTCAATTCCATAGAATTTTTTCGCTACAATGTCGGGGAACTTTTGCCCACCAATCAACTCAATTGAATTCTCAAAAGGCGAACCAACGGATAAAACAGCCATAACATCTCGAACGTATGGTTCGAGGTCACGACCTAAAAGTTTTGATACTGTTTTTGAAGATTTCTTTGCGTGAGAGTTTAGTTCTGTGATCGTTGAACTTAATAGAAAGTCAAACTCTTTCCTGTGTGGTTCTGAATTAGATGAAATTATCATAATCTTTTTTTAAAATATAAATCCCAAACCTCTTCAATTCTCTTTGCAACATTATATGCAAGAAGTGGAGGAACTGCGTTACCAATAATTTTATATGCTTGTGACGGACTTACTAAAAATGCGCCTTTTCGTCCATCTTTTCTTTCAATAACGAATTCATAATCAGGTGGGAATGTCTGTATCAAAGCACATTCACGTGGTGTTAACCGTCTTTCTTGTAACCCTTTTGAAAGTTCCTTTTCGATTTTTCCGCCGTTTTCTTTTGATAATCTTCTAAATTCTATGTTTCCATGGTGTTCAGAACGAATTGTCGGACTAATTCCTGACAGTTTAATTTCTGTCTGACCTTGGCAATGAGAACCCATATATTTAGCTTTAGAAAAGAATCTTTGCGATAAATCAGTCGTTTTCTCAGGCTCATCTAATAAGTTGAAAATCTCTTTTAATTCAACGTGTTTTTTTAGTTTTTCGCCCTCAACCGTGTAAGAATGTGTTGGTTTTGGATATGGATTAAATTTGTCTGAAATAATTTCCTTTTCTAATTCCTTTAACGCTTCTTTATTTAATGCAGATTTCTTGATTCCGATAAAAATAACTCTTTCTCTCGACTGTGGAACGCCATAATTTGCAGCGTGTAAAACTCTTGGATTTAGTACGATATAACTGTTGTCGCCAGCCGAAGAGAAGTCTTTCTGAATAATATCCTTAACGTTTGACAGATTTACAAGTCCTTTTACATTTTCAGCAATAAATATCTTTGGTTTCGTAATTTCAATAACTTGTTTCATCCACATATAAAGCTGACCGCGGGTTTCGGCACTTGGAGCATTATCTTTTCTGATTTCGCCAATATGATTTTTATGCGATTCAAAACCATTTCTTTTACCTGACAAACTAAAGTCTTGACATGGAAAACCACCTGTAACAATATCAACATTCTCGGGGAAAATATCGACTCCATTGTTGTGAAGTTTTACTAAATCTACAATGCTGTCAGTACGAAATAATTCTGCATCATAACCTCTTTTTGAAAAATGATTAACCCAAGCGTTTCTTGCATCTGTCAAAATATCATTTGCAAACACGGTTTTAAATCTTGTTTTTGTTAGCTGAACATAGTTTTCGTCTATTTTCTTTCCAATAAATTCAGGGGTTAAAACTTCATTTACACACGAATTCAAAACAGAAAAACCGCCTTCAAAACCTAAATCCATTCCACCACAACCTGAAAAAAGCGAAAGTACATTTAAAGTTGTTGATTTAGTTTGCTTATTTTCAGCAATATGTGTATGTGGTTTCTCATTAAATCGAATTCCCAATTGTGGTTCTTCGACTAAATTGACTTCCAATTCTTTTATATAACCTGCTTGCATTTTAGTTTTTTGTTGAATGAGATTTTAAATAATTCACTTTCATTTCTGCTGCTTTTAGAACTCGTTTTGCACATTCTTCGTCTGCAATTTCAAACGCAATTTTGTCGCTCATAAATTGAACAATCAACTCGTCTTTGTCGAGTTTAAGAAATTCTGCTAGTTTGATAATGTGGACTTTAGTCGGTTTTCGTTCGTTGCGTTCAATTTTGCTTAATATAGCTTGGTCTATATCCAGATACGCAGCAACTTGTCTTAAAAGTAGTCCTTGAGACTCTCTCTGTTGTCTAATAATTTCGCCTATTGTTTTCAATTTGTTGTTTTTTACTTGACAATAATTGTCAAAAATACAAACTTTTTCTTTTGAAACAAAATTGTTTTTTAATTAATTCTAAAATACTTTTCAACAAAAGTCATATAGGTGGTGGGTGAGCTTTGTTTTTTTCTTTAATTAATTCGTTATAAACAAGTTGGTTCTTATTTTTTTTTAAAATTACACCTAACCACTTAATAAAAACTATGAAATAAACAAAGTATAAGGATTTTTACCTTATTTTGCAAAGTATAATATGAAAAATAAAATGTCAAAGAAAGAGCCTGTATTTGTAATTAAAATTTCAGGCAAAGAAATACAAGCCCATCGACCTGAGCCTATCAGCACAGATATAGAAGTATTCTCCTATAAACGAAGGACAGAACCTCAATTAGCCATAAATGCAATGGTTGATGGACACTTTGTACTTATTGCGGATTACTACAGCAGTGGATTGGCAGTATTAATTGCATTAAAGGATTTTGTTTATACAAAACATCCAGGTTCATCTTTTCAGGAACAAAGGAATTTCAGGTCATTATTTAGGGAACTTTCGCATCGGCTATTGTTGTTGGTAAACAATCATAAATTAACCGTAAAAAAAGCACCCGATATTGGCTGGTTCAAAATTCTTTATCCTGAATGTGATGAATTTTTATTGCCATTTACCCAGGTTCAGGGTTTAAACAGTGCATGGCAATGGTATCAGAAAGGAATTTCCATTCCTGGTTTAGATATGAAAATCCATCCATGGTACGGCACATATTTCCCAACCCGTTTCGAACACTTATCACTGTTCAACAAATGGCTATCAGCCTACAAAGGAGAAAAAAAATCTGCTATTGATATTGGGATTGGAAGTGGCGTCCTTTCTTTTCAGCTATTAAAACATGGGTTTGAAAAAATAACAGGTACGGATACCAATCCGAATGCTATCATTGGATTAAATGAAGCTTTGGAGAAAAACAAGCTTTCTGCAAGAATTGAACTGAAACATGGTGATTTATTCGCCGGTTGCGATCAGAAAACTGAACTAATTGTATTTAATCCACCATGGCTTCCTGCTGTACAAAATACAGAAGGTCTGGATACAGCTATCTATTATGATGATTCGTTGTTTCCACGTTTTTTTGCAGAAGCCAAAAATCATCTTGAACCCAATGGTTGCGTGGTTCTCATATTTTCAAACCTGTTAAGGATTACAAAAACCAGCGAAACTCACCCCATAGAAACAGAATTATCGGAAGGTGGCCGCTTCCAAAAAGAATTGTTTCTGCAATTGAAAGTTAGCGAAGCTTCTGCAAATACCCGCAGAAACCAGAACTGGCGCGCTTCCGAAATGGTTGAATTATGGGTTTTGAAATTAAAGGATATTGAAAAATAATCGTTGCTGCATATTCATGAACAAAAAGATCCTCCGTTTAGCCATCCCAAATGTAATCAGCAATATATCCATCCCATTGTTGGGATTGGTTGATATCGGGCTGATGGGACATATGGGTTCACAGGTATACATTGGAGCCATTGCCATCGGCACCATGATATTCAACTTACTTTTCTGGGCATTCGGTTTTCTTAGGATGGGTAGCAGTGGGTTTACTGCTCAGGCTTATGGTCGCCGCGATTTCTCCGAAGCAATACTGATATTAGCACGTTCGTTAACGTTGGCAGTTTTTAGTGGATGCATCCTTATTTTGTTACAGCAACCTATTGCTTTTCTTTCTTTTTCATTATTAAATGCCGGTAGCGAAGTAGAAACCATTGCTTCGCAATACTATTATATCAGAATATATTCAGCACCGGCTACTATTGCACTTTTTGCCGTGATGGGTTGGTTTATCGGCATGCAGAATGCCAAAATTCCTATGATAATAGCTATTTTTGTGAATATAATCAATATAACTTTCAGTCTTTTCTTTGTAAAAGTGCTGGGAATGAAAGCCGGAGGCATTGCATTAGGTTCGCTGCTGGCCCAATATACCGGCCTTTTATTCGCTCTATGGATGCTTTACAAACACTACGGCAAACTCTTCAAATACTTTTCATGGAGCAGACTGAAAGCGTTAAAGCCTTTTCGTGATTTTCTTTCCGTCAATAAGGATATTTTTATACGAACTCTATTGCTGATCATTGCATTTACATTTTTTACTTCCCGCTCTGCACAATTAGGCGATGGAATTTTAGCAGGGAATACATTGTTGTATCAGTTTTTTATTTTCTTTTCCTATTTTATGGATGGATTTGCTTATGCCGCCGAATCGCTGGTGGGCAAATATTATGGAGCTTCTGATAAACTCATGCTCAAAAAAACAGTAAAAAGACTCTTTAGCTGGGGTGGAGGAATCTGTTTGTTTTTTACAGTACTCTATTTCTTTTTTGGTAAAATGTTACTTCCTATACTCACCAATGATACTGCTACATTGGATATTGCAAACCAATATTTCTACTGGGTCTGCCTACTTCCAGTTACTACTTTTGCAGCTTTTTTATGGGATGGCATTTATATTGGAAGTACTGCTTCCATTGCAATGCGCAATTCAATGATTATTTCAGTCGGAATTTTGTTTTTTCCGCTGTATTTTATTTTTTTCAATACAATGGGGAATGATGGTTTGTGGATAGCGTTTATTATTTTTCTGGCATCCAGAGGTGTATTACTGCAATTACAAGCTAAGAAATACATCTATGGTTAAAATGTACGAAACAGGAAAAGATTTGAAAACATTATCTCAAAACATGCTATAAATGTTCTAATTTTGATCATCATTTGATCATCCATAATTTTATTTCCGATCTGAAGTTATAATAAAATGAATTTGATCCATCACAAAACATCTTAAAATTTATCTTTATGAATATTAATCTGAATCAAAAATTCGAAAAAATCAACAAAACCTGGCATCCTTACATTATAGGAGAATTAAACGAAAACTATGTGATGCTTGCAAAGCTGGACGGGGAATTGGTATGGCATAGTCATGAAAATGAAGATGAACTATTTGTAGTTATCAGCGGTACGTTGATGATGGATTTTAGAGATCAAACGGTTGTAACCAAACAAGGCGAAATTCTGATTGTTCCCAAAGGAGTTGAACATCGACCCTGGACACAGGGAGAAGAAGTTAGAATCATGTTGATTGAACCCAGGAATATAAAACATACCGGTGATGTTATCGTTGAACAAACGGTTGAAAAGTTTGAATGGATTTAACCAAAATCAACACATTACCGGGTTTTATTATTTTTCAAGGAATTTTTCAACTAAAAAATAATCATTTACAGCAGTTTAAGATTCTCTATCCATTAATTGGTTGGCAAAATTGATTACGTTTATTTTTCGTTTTGTATCTATTGAAATTTTATTTAGGCATTCAAGTGCTTTGGTAAAGAAATACTGTATCTTTAGCAGGGTTCGTTCTTCGATGTCTAATTTGTTATATATTGATTTTACGCCGTTAATCTTTTGCTGACTATCACTTTCGGATAATTTAAATAATGTTTGCAATGTTTGCAAGTCCTCCCCTTTTGCTAATTCAAAGGCTTTAAGGTACAAATATGTTTTTTTATTGGTTAATATATCGCCACCCGTAATTTTACCAAATTTATCAACGTCAGCATATACATCCAACAAGTCATCTTTTAATTGAAAGGCAAGTCCAATATTTATACCAAAATCGTAAATATGGTCAGCATCATCTTTATCAGCACCACCAATAATGGCACCGATTTTTAAACTTCCACCCAATAATACGGCAGTTTTTAAACGAATCATTTCCATATAATCGACTATACAAATATTTTCGTCTGTTTCAAAATTCATATCGAATTGCTGACCTTCACATACTTCGATAGCAGTCCGGTTTAAAACATGCAAAATGTCTGGTATAAATTCAGTTTCTGTCTTTAACATGTATTCATAGGCCAAGGCAAACATAGTATCTCCCGAAAGGATTGCTATATTTGTATTCCACTTTTTATAAACAGTCTCTTTCCCACGTCTGATAGGTGCTTTATCCATAATATCATCGTGCAACAATGTAAAATTATGAAAAATTTCCAATCCTATTGCCGGATAAACAGCCTGTTCAATACTTCCTCCAAACATATCGCATGCCAACAATGTAAGTATTGGACGCATTCTTTTACCGCCCTGAGAAAGTGTATATCTTATCGGATCATACAGTAAAGGAGGATTTCCTTTAAATTGTTGTTCCGTTATTGTTTTATTTATAATATCTTGTAAATCTTCAATCGTTTGCATTGTACCCTTTTTATAACTAAGTCTATAATTCACAACAGAAATCTTCATTAGCTGTTAGCCTATTTATTTTCCCAAATTCACCCCTCCCTTGAGTTGTGGAAGATTGATAGTTTTTTGTTTTGTTTCTTCTTCTTTCTTTTTAAAATCTTACTTCTTAAATCGTTAATCGTTAATAATGCCACCCCATCCCCATCCTCCCGAAAAAACGGGACAGGCTTTCCCCTAAAATGGGAAGGGAAGTTCTCTGAACTATTTTATATACATAATTCAAATCTATGAAATTAATATTCTGATCTGCCCTTTATTAATTGTATTTTTTTTGATAGTAGAAGTCCTACAAGTTAGATATTTCTTTTTCCTTTAAATGAGATCCCTCGCTCACTAGGGTGACAAAACATAAACACTACACCGGACTTCTCACTTCCGATCCCGAATCGCTTCGCTTTCGGGATTTCACTTCGCTCATCTTCCAACTTTTTTTTAACTTTTTACTTCTTAAATCGTTAATCGCAATTTTTTTTTATTTTAACCTTTATTCTTATTTGATCAGTTGCAACAAATAATCCCCATAACCGCTTTTGAGCAATGGTTTCGCTACTTCAATCAATTGCATTTTGTCGATAAAACCCTGGCGGTAAGCAATTTCTTCGATACAACCGATTTTTAACCCCTGTCGTTGTTCAATAACTTCTACAAAAAGTGATGCCTGTAACAATGAACTAAAAGTCCCGGTATCTAACCAGGCTGTTCCGCGACTTAATATGCCCACTTTCAATTTTCCTTGTTCAAGATAATACTTGTTAACATCCGTAATTTCATATTCCCCTCTTTTGCTGGGTTGAATATTTTTAGCAACTTCAATTACAGAGTTATCATAAAAATACAAACCAGGAACTGCATAATTAGATTTTGGTTCCAACGGTTTTTCTTCTATTGAAATGGCATTGAATTCTTTGTCAAATTCAACCACTCCATAATGTTGTGGATTTGATACATGATACGCAAATACCATCCCTCCCACAGGATCGTTATTTTCCTGTATCAATTTTTGCAATCCTGCACCATAAAATATGTTATCACCCAATATCAACGCCACTTTATCTTTTCCAATAAATTCTTCGCCTAATACAAATGCCTGAGCCAATCCATTGGGAACTTCCTGAACTTTGTAGCTGAATTTACATCCAATTTGACTTCCATCACCCAGTAATTTTTCAAAATTTGGCAAGTCAGTTGGGGTTGAGATAATTAAAATTTCACGGATATCAGCCATCATCAAAACAGACAATGGATAATAAATCATAGGCTTATCGTATATAGGCATTAGCTGTTTGCTAACTGCAATAGTAAGTGGATGTAAGCGGGTTCCGGATCCTCCGGCTAATATTATTCCTTTCATTATTTTTTCATTTAAATTATTAGTCAAAAATAGAACTAATTTTTAACAGCTAGCGCAAAATTTGAAAAATAATTAAAAAATTATTACTTATACCCAATTTAACGTTAAAAATTTTGTAGGTTTGTAAACCGTTATTAAAAACTAAATAAGGAGGATTCATCATGTTTAAATTTAAAAAAAATATTGTATTTACATTGATAATAATGCTGACTTTTACAGCTTGTGTTTCTAAGAAAAAATTTGTTAAATCTGAGAATGACCGCATGGCTTGTATGCAAAGAGAAATCAATATGACTGAACAAAAAGTGGGATTAAACAAGCAAATTGAGTATTTGAAAAAACAAACCCGTTTGCTCGAAGATGATACTACGGGCTTATCGACTAAAATCAGAGCTTATGAAATTAAAATGGGAGAATACGATCAAATGATTTCATCCAATCTTACTGAACAAGAAAAATTAAATCTCATGCTGAAAAAAAAGAATGATGATTTGAAAGAAAGGGAACGCAAAATTAATGAATTAGATTCCATTTCAAAAAGACAAAATGCATTGCTTACCGATGTTATGAAAAAAATTAACGGTGCTTTGGTGAATTTTAAAAAAGACGAATTAACTGTTGAAATGAAAGAAGGAAAAGTTTACATTTCAATGGCAGATAAACTCTTATTCCCATCAGGCAGCTCATCGCTGGATGAAAGAGGAAAAACTGCCCTTGGCATGCTTGCAGGTGTTTTAAAAGAACAACCGGGTTTAGACATTCTGATTATTGGCCATACCGATAGCATTCCTATTAAAACGAACTGTTTTAAAGACAATTGGGATTTAAGTGTATCAAGAGCCAACAACGTAGTTAGAATTTTAACTGAAACATACAAAATCAGTCCTAAACAAATTATGGCTGCAGGTAAAAGTGAATTTTCACCAGTTATTTCCAATGATACCAAAGAAGGACGTGCTTTGAACCGTCGTATCGAGATTGTAATTTTACCCAGATTGGATGAGTTGTATAATCTGATTCAAAAGAAATAACATATTAAATTTTTTTTTATAATTAAACCCTGATTTCTATGCTTAAATCAGGGTTTTTTATTATTATCAGCCTAATAGTATAGTTTTTAGCATTAAATACTATTTAGTATCATTCTAAATTAACTGATCTTTAAATCTTTTTACACGAACTAGTGTTATATTTCTCTAATTTTGAAATTTTAATTTATACATATTCACTAGCAAGTATTCCAGATGCTGTCAGCATCCATTTTCCTTTATTTAGCAAAATAGTTAAAAATCAAAAATCAAATGAGCAAAAAAGTAATTTTTACATGTTTGTCTGGATTTTCAATCCTCATGTTCACTTTAATGAGTTGCAAACATGAAACTACACCGCCTGTTATTGATGATAATTCAATAGTAGATACCGTATATTTTTATGATGCAGTATTGCCCGTAATTCAGACAAATTGTGCTTACAGCGGATGCCATTCCGGTGAACAGAACCCTAATTTAAGCAATTACAGTGGAATTATGAAATTGGTTACACCAGGTGATGCTAAAAACAGTAGATTGTATTCTTATGCTATTGGGAACCAAATGCCTCCGTCTCCTAAAACACTATTAAATCTGGAACAAGTTACCTCCATTTATGCATGGATTAAGCAAGGAGCTTTAGAGAACTCAGAACCCTGCGACACGTCAGTTTATACTTTCAATACAGCCATTTTCCCTCTTATTAAAAGAAATTGTTTGGGTTGTCACAATACAGCAAGTGCGAATGGAGAACTAACCAATGAAAGCCAGATTTCAGAAAAGGCAGTTGCAATTTTAGGGAGAGTTACCGGCCAAAACGGGAATATTATGCCTCCTTCTCCAGCAAATCCATTATCAGATTGCAAGATTAACAAAATTAAGAATTGGATCAATAACGGGAAACCAACTAAATAAAAATGAATATCTTATGAAACGATCATCCCAATAATTCGGGACAAACAAGAATAAAAATCATAATGCAACATTCTTACCTACCTTTAGACAACGCATCCATTAACTTAAATAATAAATAGCTTATGAAAAAAATATTAGTAATTTTAACACTAATTGGAATACCACTGTTAATCTTTACCAGCTGCTACCGCGATTCGGAAGAAGGGCTTTATCGCTTTGTATCATCCAATTGTGATACAACAAATGTTAACTTTTCGGGTACTATCAG
Organism: Bacteroidales bacterium; assembly: GCA_038204725.1. Taxonomy (GTDB): domain Bacteria; phylum Bacteroidota; class Bacteroidia; order Bacteroidales; family JACABE01; genus JACABE01. The sequence continues at coordinate 21,764 of JBBRCQ010000041.1, forward strand.
CGCAATTATATCTGCGAATTGTTTAAGCTGCCACAATACCGGAAGTGCAAATACAGAGTTAACGAATTACAGTCAGGTATTTGCAAAGGCGGACTTGATAAAAGGCAGAATCACCGGACAAAATGGAAATATAATGCCTCAATCCGGAAAGATGGACAATTGTTCAATGAATAAAATTGTAAATTGGGTCAATAAAGGGGCTCTAAATAATTAAACATTCAATACAAAACAAATGAAAACCTGGTTAAAAGTTTTGATAATCATTGCAGTTATAGGAGTTATAGGAGCAATTGGAGTTTACAAATATATCAGTCAGCCGAATAAAGATATTGAAAAAGCAAAGGCAGAATTTACCCTGAAAGTGGATGATTTGTATAACGAATATAATAACAATAAGGCAAAAGCCGATTCGTTATACAATGGAAAAGTAATTGAAGTCAGCGGAAATCTTACTGCGATTGAAACCCCTTCGGATACGATGGTTGTCGCTGTTTTTACTCAAAAACAAAACAATGCAGTATCTGAATCTGAAGATCTTCTTGGCGATTTAAATGCTGAAGGAGGCGTCAGATGTACGATGTTATCAACTCACTGCGAAGCAACCAAAAAGAAAACGCCTAATTCGCATGTCAGGATAAAAGGTCTTTGTAAAGGAATGGCAGGTACCGATTTAATATTTGAAAAATGTTCAATCGTAAAATAAATTTAATTAAACATTAATAAATATACTAAAATGAAAACTTTTTTAAGATTTGCAACACTATTGTTGATGCTCACATCCAGTGTTTATGCACAAAAGTATATCACTAAAAATGGGAAAATAGATTTTTATTCAGATGCTCCCATGGAAAAAATTGAAGGAAAAAACAATCAGGTTAAAGCCGCTTTGGATGCCACTACCGGAGATATCGTCTTTCAAGTGCTGATTACTTCATTTGAATTTAAACAAGCATTAATGCAGGAACACTTCAATGAAAATTATATGGAATCTCCTAAATTTCCCAATTCAATTTTTAAAGGGAAAATTACAAATCTGAAGGACATCAATTTTACCAAAAATGGGAAATACATTGCTGTCGTAGAAGGAGATCTTACCATTCATGGCACCTCAAAACAGGTTAAACAAACTGGAACTATTGAAATTAAAGACGGTAAAGTTATTGTTTATAGTAAATTTAATATCGCCATTAAGGATTACAATATTAGCATCCCAGGTGCAGTTGCCGGAAAAATTGCCAATAATGTTCAAGTCACCGCTGATGTTACGATGGATCCTAAAAAATAACTGATCATTTAAAAATAAAATTTCAGGCAGTCATGGCATCCTTCAACTAAAAAAATTAACTAAAAAAAATATTTTCGGATGAAAAAAAATTATTTCCTATTGTTTGTATTTTCATTGCTAATTCTAAAAAATACATATTCCCAGGATTTGTTAGATGAATTTGGAGCGGATGTTAAGCCCAAAGCTTACACTTATGCTACTTTCAAAAGTTCACGTATTATTATCGGGCAATCCATTGAAAATCCTGCAAAAGGCAACCTGAATTTCAGCATTTCTCACCATTTTGGAGCCATCAATGACGGTCCTTACGGTTTTTATGGCCTGGATCGTTCAACCATACGCATTGGCTTGGAATACGGAATCACCGACAGACTCAGCCTGGGATTGGGCAGAAGTACATTGCAAAAAACAATAGATGGTTTTGTTAAATATAAGATTTTAAGGCAAAAAACAGATAGAGGGATGCCAGTTACTGTTTCCTATTTTTTCGATGTTGCCAGCAACGGTTTACACTTCACTCATCCCGAATGGACGAATTATTTTTCTTCGCGATTATCCTATGTTCACCAGTTACTCATCGCAAGGAAATTCAGCAATTCCTTTTCTTTTCAGTTAACACCTTCGCTTGTTCACAAAAATCTGGTCGTCCAGAATACCGAACCCAATGATATTGTCACCATCGGTGGTGGTGGGAGGTACAAATTATCCAAACGTGTATCCGTAAATGCTGAATATCACTATATTTTAACCAATCAAACACGAAAAGACTATGACAATTCTCTTTCTCTGGGCGTAGATATTGAAACGGGCGGACATGTATTTCAACTGTTTGTAACCAACTCCCAACCCTTGTTTGAAAGAGGATTTCTAACTGAAACACAAGGAACCTGGGGTAAAGGATTTATTTATTTCGGATTCAACATAATAAGAACCTTTACCATTGTTAAACCCAAAGGTTTTAGAAAAGAATAAGTTTAAAGATTTATAAAAAAAATCCTTGTAAACGAATTGCTTACAAGGATTTTTTTATTTACTATGACACAATTCTGTTTTTCAACGAATCTACTTCTCTTCTTTTTTCTCGATTTTAGCCCATGAATCTTTTAAAGAAACAGTACGGTTGAAAACCATTTTATCTTTGGTTGAATCCTGATCGGCACAAAAATAACCAAGTCTTTCAAATTGAAAACTTGACAAAACAGAGACGTCTTTTAAACCCGGTTCTGCTTTGCAATTATTGATTACCTTTATCGAGTCCGGATTAAGATTGTCTTTGTAACTTCCTCCTTCAGGATATTCTTCAGGATTATACGCATTAAACAATCTTTCAAATAAACGAACTTCAACATCTATCGCGTGTTCTGCTGAAACCCAGTGTATTGTTCCCTTTACTTTCCTGCCATCAGGAGAGTTACCACCACGGGAAGCAGCATCATAAGAACAATGCACTTCGAGAATTTCTCCATTTTCATCTTTTACAAAACTTTCGCATTTTACAAAATAGGCATATCTTAAACGGACTTCGGTTCCGGGAGCTAACCTGAAATATTTTTTACTCGGGACTTCCATAAAATCATCCCTTTCGATGTAAATCACTTTTGAAAATGGGATTTTTCTGCTTCCCGCACTTTCATCCTCTGGATTGTTGATGGCATCTAATTCTTCAGGAATATCAGGATAATTGTCAATCACGACTTTCAATGGATTCAAAACAGTCATCACACGCATGGCCTTTTTGTTAAGGTCTTCTCTGATGCAGTGTTCCAAAAGTGCAACATCTATCACATTATCGCGTTTTGCAACTCCTATAAGATCTGCAAAGTTCCGGATAGCTTCAGGAGTATACCCTCTGCGTCGGATGCCACAAATGGTAGGCATACGGGGATCGTCCCAGCCACTCACATATTTTTCGTTCACCAATTCAAGCAATTTACGTTTGCTCATCAATGTAAAGCTTATATTAAGCCTTGCAAATTCTATCTGCTGAGGGGCATGTATATTTAATTCTTTTATAAACCAATCATACAACGGACGATGCACTTCAAACTCTAAAGTACAAATGGAATGTGTAATTCCTTCGATAGAATCGCATTGCCCGTGAGCATAATCATACATAGGGTAAATGCACCATTTGCTGCCCGTACGATGATGATCGGTATGCAGTATACGGTATAATATTGGATCGCGCATATGCATGTTAGGAGATGCCATATCCACCCTGGCTCGCAATACACGGATTCCATCAGCAAATTCACCGTTTTTCATTCTTTCGAACAAATCCAGGTTTTCTTCAACACTGCGATTGCGATAGGGACTATCTGTTCCTGGTTTTGTGGGAGAACCCCTGTAAGTACTCATTTCTTCCTGTGTAAGATCACATACATAAGCTTTCCCAATTTTGATTAATTGTAAAGCCCATGCATACAACTGATCAAAATAATCAGAAGCATAATACTCTCCATCCCAGTTAAATCCAAGCCACTTTACATCTTCACGAATTGAATCCACATATTCTACATCTTCTTTGATGGGATTGGTATCATCAAACCTTAAATTGCATTTCCCATTGTATTTATCAGCCAGCCCAAAATTCAAACAAATGGATTTGGCATGGCCAATATGTAGATAGCCATTTGGTTCTGGAGGAAAACGAGTATGAACCTTGCCAGCATTTTTACCGTTTTTTATATCCATTTCAACGATTTCTTCGATAAAATTCAATGTAGGCTTGCTACTTGCATTGGTTGTTTTTTCTTCCATTTTTCTATAATTTAAAGCACAAAATTAAAGATTAATTGCATAAACAAAGTATTTTTTTAATAAATTGGCAAAAATTGATAAAAAAAATGTAGGTTTGAGGTCTCAAAAAAATAAAAAAAATACACTGAACTTCAATAATAAAGAAAATATGTCACGCATAAAATTAGAAGGAATGGAATTTTTTGCATTTCATGGTTGCTTCAAAGAGGAACAACTGATTGGCACAAAATTTATTGTTGATTTAAGCATAGAAGCAAACGTGGAACAGGCTGCCTTAACAGATGATCTACATGCAACTATAAATTACTTAACAGTATATCAGATGGTTAAAAAACAAATGGAAATACCATCCAAATTGCTCGAAAATGTCGCAAAAAGAATTTTGGATGCATTACATCTCCAGTTTAAAGGAGTAATCCAGGCTGAAGTTAAAGTTTCAAAACTCAATCCACCGCTTGGGGGAAAATTAAAATGCGTAAGTGTGACCATGACAAAATAAAACACCCTATAAAATTTCAGGGTGTTAAGCTTTACAAAATTGGATCAGATAATCTTTACAAGATAATAATTTTTTTTGCCTTTCTGAACCAATATATATTTCTTTTTCAACAGATTGGGTTCTGTCAACATTGCTGATTCGTTCACTTTTTCCTTATTCACTGAAACGCCATTGTCTTTCAGCATTCTGCGGGCTTCGCCTTTGGAAGGGAAAATGCCTGTTTTTTCACTTAAAAAATCAACCACATTGATACCTGATACGATATCCTGAAAGTCTATTTCACATTGCGGAACACCTTCAAAAACTGATAACAACGTCTCTTCCGACATGCGTTGCAAGGTTGCGGTAGTTCCTTTTCCAAACAATATTTCGGAAGCCTCGATGGCAGCATTGTATTCCTCTTCGGAATGAACACGTATCGTTAAATCTTTGGCCACCGTTTTTTGTAAAACCCTTAAATGAGGAGCTTCATTGTGCTGTTTTTCTAATGTTTCTATTTCTTCCTTGCTCAACATTGTAAAAATACGGATATATTTTGAGGAATCTTCGTCGGAACAATTGAGCCAAAATTGATAGAATTTATAGGGTGACGTTTTTTCAGGATCTAACCAAATATTTCCTTGTTCGGTTTTGCCGAATTTTCCGCCATCTGCTTTTGTAATCAACGGGCAGGTGAGTGCAAAAGCCTCTCCCCCATTCTTTCGCCTGATTAATTCGGTACCTGTGGTAATATTGCCCCATTGATCGGAGCCTCCCATTTGCAATTTACAGTTTTTGTGTTCGTAAAGCCATAAAAAATCATACCCTTGCACCAATTGATAAGAAAATTCCGTAAATGAAAGACCTGTTTCCAGTCTTTTTTTTACTGAATCTTTTGCCATCATGTAGTTCACGGTTAAATGCTTGCCTACATCCCGCAAAAATCCCAGGAATGAAAATTCCTTCATCCAATCGTAATTGTTTACAATTTCGGCATGATTTGGCTTGGCTTCATCAAAATCCAGGAATTTGAGCAATTGCGTCTTAATACATTCCTGATTATGCCGCAAAACAGTTTCATCCAATAAATTTCGTTCTTCCGATTTTCCGGAAGGATCCCCTATCATTCCGGTAGCCCCACCAATCAATGTCAGTGGTTTGTGCCCGGCCTGCTGCAAATGCTTGAGCATCATTATCGAAACCAAATGCCCTATATGTAAAGAATCTGCCGTTGGATCTATCCCGACATAAGCCGTTGTCATCTCTTTATTCAGTTGTTCTTCTGTTCCCGGCATCACATCGTGAATCATGCCACGCCATCTGAGTTCTTCTGTAAAATTCATTTTATAATATTTTTTGCAAAGATAATTAAAAACAGTAGATTGTAAACAGTAAACAGTTAGCATCATTTACATTATTTATGCCTTTAATTCAGAATACTTTGTTACAAGCCCAATGAATTATTGAGCATTTGCTCATTTTGAATCTCAAGATCAAAAATTCACCTTTTATAATTTGAATGCTTACAAATGACTATTTTTGTAAAAATAAATTTACATGATATGTTAGATTTTAATGAAAACGTCATTATTGACGAAGCACAAATTGCTTCTGAAGTAAGCAATATTCTAGAAGAAGGATTACGCAACTATACAGAAAGCGAAGCTTTGCGGATAATTTTGAATTGTATTGATTTAACCACGCTCGAAGGTGCAGATACAAAGGATAAAGTGAATGCCTTATGCGAAAAAGGATTAAATTACATTCAAAAAGGATCTCAAATTCTCAATGTAGCTGCTATTTGTGTTTACCCTACTTTTGCCCGTCAGGTGTCTGAAAAATTAAAAAATTCAGGAATAAAAACAGCTTGTGTTGCCGGAGCATTTCCTGCTGGCCAAACACCACTATTTATAAAACTTTTAGAAGTTAAATATGCTATAGATGAAGGTGCTGAAGAGATTGATATGGTGATTTCACGTGGAACCTTTTTGGAAGGGGATTTTCAGACCATTTATGAAGAAATAGCTGCAATAAAACAATGTTGTGGAAGCGCTCATTTAAAGGTAATTCTGGAAACCGGAGAATTGCAAACATTGTCAAACATACACAAAGCAAGTAATATCGCAATAGCTGCAGGTGCCGATTTTATCAAAACTTCAACGGGTAAAATTTTACCCGCTGCAACCGAAACTGCATTTTATACAATGCTGCAATGTATTAAAAAACATCATGAAACAACTGGAAAAATGATAGGGATTAAACCTGCCGGAGGGATTTCGGAACCCAATCAGGCATTGAATTATTTTATGCTCATCTATCATGTTTTAGGCGAAAAATGGATGAATAACAACTATTTTAGAGTAGGTGCAAGTCGGCTTGCAGATAAAATTTCTGATAAAATTTCTGAAATAAAAGCCATCCGTCCCGAATCTGAAAATGCCTCTTAACGTGTTAATTAGATTTTGCTTTTACTTTATGCTGCCTTTTTTCAACTCCCTTTTTAATATTTTTTTTACAAAAGTATGAGAAATTAAATGTAGATTTGCAGGTTTTTTAGGACACTCCATTATAATTTAATAGCGTAGAAAGAATATGAGAATTTTACAGGAAAAGTTATCAAAGTACGATTTACCACAACAAATACAACGATTGGGAGTATACCCTTATTTCCGTACGATTGAGTCGGATCAGGACACAGTTGTTGTTATTGGGGGGAAAAAAGTATTAATGTTTGGGTCAAATAGCTATCTGGGATTGACCAACCACCCATTGATTAAAGAAGCTTCGATAAAAGCCATCGAAAAATATGGCTCAGGTTGTGCCGGTTCTCGTTTTTTAAACGGAACACTCGATATCCATATAGAATTAGAAGAAAAACTTGCTAAATTTGTAGGCAAAGAAGAAGCACTGGTATATGCCACCGGTTTTCAGGTTAATATTGGCGTTATTTCAGCAGTTACAGGTAAAGATGATTACATTATTCTGGATGAATTAGATCACGCATCTATCATTGAAGGAAGAAGATTGTCTTTTTCAACTGCATTAAAATACAGACATAACGATATGTCATCACTCGAAAAAGCACTAAAAACCTGTAAACCGGATAAAATAAAACTAATAGTTGTAGATGGTATTTTCAGCATGGAAGGCGACATTGTAAAATTACCTGAAATAGTTGAATTATCAAAAAAATACGGTGCGTCCATCATGGTGGACGATGCACACTCATTGGGTGTTATCGGGAAAAACGGTTCAGGTGTCTCATCTCATTTTGGGTTAACCGATGATGTGGACCTTATCATGGGAACTTTTAGTAAATCATTGGCTTCCATCGGTGGTTTTATTGCCAGCGATAAAGAAACCATCAACTATTTAAAACATAATTCCCGGTCTTTAATCTTCAGTGCAAGTATCACTCCTGCCTCTACTGCAAGTGTACTGGCTGCTCTCGATATTATTATAAGAGAACCCGAACGTGTCGAAAAATTATGGACAAATACCAATTATGCATTGGATAATCTTAAAGTAATGGGATTTGACGTAGGTCATACTGAATCTCCAATTATTCCATTGTATGTTAGAGACAATCTGAAAACATTTAAAATTACAAAAATGTTGATGGATGATGGTATCTTTGTAAATCCGGTAGTTTCTCCTGCTGTGAGCTCTGATGCTTCGCTGATTCGCTTCTCTTTAATGGCTACCCATACTTTTGAACAAATTGATTATGCTTTGGATAAAATATCTAAAAATGCAAAAAAATTACAAATCATTCCTTAAACGGTTATATTATGCTATTTTATAATCACAAACCATTCATAAAAAAGAAAGGGGATTTATATTATGTCAATACAAATAAAGGAAGTAATTAATAAACAGGACTTAAAGGCTTTCGTATGTTTCCCTCTTGAATTATACAAAGATTGCAAATATTTTGTCCCACCCATCATCAAACAAGAAATGCTTGCACTCAACCGCGAGAAAAATCCATCATTTGAATATTGCGACACCAAATTATGGTTAGCCTATATGGATGGGAAAATTGTGGGTCGTATCGCAGGAATTATCCACAAACCATTTGTTGAAAAATGGGGCAACCGTTATGCCCGTTTTGGATGGTTAGATTTTATTGATAATGAAAAAGTAGCTTGTACTCTATTGCAAACAGCCGAAAATTGGGCCAGCGAAAATGGGATGGAAGCTATTCACGGACCTTTGGGATTCACTGATTTTGATCCGGAAGGAATACTAATAGAAGGGTTTAGTGAACTTTCAACGATTATTGAACGCTACAATTATCCTTATTATGCCAATTATATTGAAAAAAACGGATATCACAAAGATGCCGACTGGGTTGAATACGAAATTGACATTCCTAAAAAATTACCTGAAAAGTTTTTAAAAGTTTCTGATTTTGTTCAACGGAAAAATAACCTGAAAATCGCAAAACTGAAAAATTTACGCGATATTGTCCCTTATGTTGATGAAATATTCTCAATTATTAATGATATATATGGGCTGATGTATGGCTTTACACCGGTTAGCGAAAAACAAACAAAATTTTATATTCAACGCTATCTCAAACTGGTAAATCCTGAATTTGTTTCTATTGTAATTGATAAAAATAACAAAGTCGTCGCATTTGGCGTATGCTTGCCCTCTTATTCAAAAGCTTTACAAAAAGCCAAAGGAAAAATGTTCCCGTTTGGATTTTATTATATGCATAAAGCCTTAAAAAAGAACGATGTAATTGATATGTATTTCATTGGAATCAGACCCGATTATCAGAACAAAGGAGTATTGGCAGTTATGTTTAACGATTTGGCTAATAAAATAATAGCCAGCGGTTATAAAAAGGCCGAAACCAATGTTGAATTTGAAAGCAATGAAAAAATGCATAATTTGTGGAGTTATTTCGATCGCCGTCAACACAAACGCCGTAGAAGTTATTTTAAATATATCCTAAGCAAATCAAGAAGCGAAGAAGACACTACAATCAGATAACATAAACAGGGCCCTTACAAATTTGAAAGCCCTTTTTTGTTATTAAACAGATCAAGAATAATAAAAATTAAATGAAAAAAATACTCATTACGGGTGCAAGCGGTTTTATTGGAAGTTTTATTGTTGAAGAAGCTTTAAAATTAGGAATGGATGTATATGCAGGAATCAGAAACTCCAGCAGTAAAAAATATTTAACAGATCAACGCATTCATTTTCTTCCACTTGACTTTTCTGATAAAACTATTTTAAAAAACCAATTATCAGCGCATCGTTTTGATTTTATTGTTCATGCAGCTGGTTTAACTAAAGCCCAAAAAAAATCTGATTTCGATATTGTAAATTTCGAATATACTAAAAACTTTGTGGATGCATTGATCGAATTGAATTGCATTCCCGACAGGTTTATTTTTATCAGCAGTATGGCCGCTCATGGCCCCGGTTCCGATGATTCGATAATTCCTGTAAAATTAAGTGATGCACCACATCCTGATACCCTTTACGGAATCAGTAAATTAAAAGCAGAAAATTATATCAATTCACTCGCTCATTTCCCAGTGATAACACTTCGTCCAACTGGTGTTTACGGACCGAGAGAGAAGGATTATTTCATATTTTTCAAAACCATTAATGGTGGTATTGAACCCTATATCGGATTAAAAAAACAATATCTTTCATTTATTTATGTGAAAGATTTGGTAGATATTGTTTTTCGAGCACTCAATTCAACAATTACTGGAAAAACATATTTCGTTAGTGATGGAAAAGCATACACTTCCCGTGAATTTTCAGAAATTACAAAAAGAATTCTCAATAAAAGAACATTGAAACTTTATGTCCCTTTGTTTATCGTAAAACTAATTGCACGCTCGCTTGAAACCGTTAATGGATGGTTTGGAAAAGTACCTACATTAAATAAGGACAAATACAATGTATTGAAAGCCAGAAATTGGCTCTGCGATATGAGTGATCTGGAAAAAGATTTTGGGTTTAAAGCAAATTATTACCTTGAAGATGGAGTAAAAGAAGCAGTAGAATGGTATAAAAACGAAAAATGGATATAGTCGGAAGTTTGAAAAAAATACATGATTTATTTAATTTTACAATTTTTATTTAATTAAAAATCAACCCTTTATAAAAAAATATACAATCTAAATTAAAAAATGAAGCATATTTTATTTCTTTTTCTTTTATCTCTCATTTCCATGGGAATGCAGGCTCAGGAAACGGTAATCAGTGGAAAAATTACTGATGCCAATACCAACGAACCCATTCCTTTTGCCAATGTTTATTTTAAAGGAACTACAAAGGGAACAACCACTGATTTTGACGGGAATTATTCAATAAAAGAAATCAATTCGTATGATTCTCTCACAGTAAAAGTACTTGGTTTTATTACAAAAGTAAAAAAAATAATTAACCATAAAGTTCAGGTTATTGATTATCAACTTGTACCAACATCTTTTAATCTTGATGCAGTAGTGATTAAATCAGGCGAAAATCCATCGTGGAGGATTATGCGCGAGGTATGGAAAAGAAAAGAAGCTTACAATATGGTAAATCTTGAAGCTTTACAATTTGAAAGTTATGTAAATGTTGATATTTCGATTGATAATATTTCTGAAAAATTCAGGAATAACAGAACCATGAAACCTTTTACTGCTATATTTGACAGTTTAAGAAAAGCAGCAGGTGAAGATGGAAAAGTGATATTACCTTTTTTAGTATCGGAATCAATTGCGAACGTATACACCATAAAAGATCCAACACGATATAAAGAAGAAATCAAAGCCAATAAGTTAAGTGGAATATTAGTTGACAATCCTGAGTTGTTTTCACAATTTTTAGGTTCCTCCTTTCAGAAATATAACTTTTATGATAATTGGCTGAAAATTTTCGACAGAAGCTTTATTTCACCGATTGCACGCGGAGCTCTTGGCTTTTATGAGATTTATATTATGGATACTGTGTTGATTGACAATCAACGTTGCTTCGAATTGAAAGTAAAAGCAAAACGCAAGGAAGATTTAGCTTTTAATGGGAAAATGTGGATTACCGATTCTACCTATGCACTCAAACGCATTTCGGTTGAGATTGGTAAAGGTGCTAATCTTAATTTTATCGAAAGATATTCCATTCAACAGGACTATTACAAAACAGATGCCGGAGCTTATGTACCGGAAAGAACAAGGGTTTTGATTGATGTTACTGAATTTACAGAAAACTCTGTTGGTTTAATAATGAAATTTAATATCAACAATAAAAACTATATCACAAATAAGCCTAAGGAAGCTAAATTTTATGCATATAATCTTGAAATTGATCAAAATTCAATGGATTATGACGAAAATTTTTGGAAGAAAGAAAGGCTTTCCAGGGCAAATGATTCCACTGTGATGGAAAGAGCTTATGCAGCCATTGATACCATCAGAGAATCGCCTAGAATTAAATTCTGGCGTATATTTATCAATACCGCCTGGGAAGGATTCTACAAAGTAGGGAAAATTGACGTTGGTCACTGGATTACACTTTACGGGCATAATAAAAACGAAGGAAATCGTTTCCAGTTAAATCTTAGAACCAATGCTGACTTTAGTAAATACTGGATTTTAGAAACCCATGCAGCTTATGGCACCAAAGATGAAAAATGGAAATATAACTTTCAGGTTGAACACTTCTTATCGCGAAAGACCTGGACTAAAATCGGGTTAAAACATAGTTTTGATGTGGAACGCATGGGTATAGATCCCGCATTTTTGGAAGATCATATTTTTATCAACATATTGTTTTCTTTATCCTCTCAATTAGGATATTTAGATAAAAGCAGCCTGAATTATACAAACCGATTATGGTTCGAAACTGACTTAGGAAAGGGTCTGAATCATAAAATTGTATTGGAAACCAAAGATTTTAACCCACAGGGCAATTTCGTTTTTGGCTACTACAAACCTGATGGTTCTGTTTCTTCATCTTACAAGCTTACTACCATGAGTTACAGTTTTCGCTATGCTCCTAAAAACATCTGGTTGGTCAAAGACAATTATCGCATTGGGATGTCGGCAAAGCAAGGAAATGTTTGGACTTTTAAATATACATTAGGCTTAAAAAATATATTAGATGGTGATTTTAATTATCAAAAATTTTCATTAAACCTTGGCCGAAAGTGGAAATTGGGTGCTTTCGGACAACTCAATTATTCAATAACTGCAACCAAAGTATTTGGGCAAGTGCCTTATACCTTAGGTGCTATATTTCAAGGTAACGAAACATTTTTTGAGAGCGAAAGAAGTTACAATATGATGAACTATGTTGAATTTGCGGCTGATCAATCCATTGAAGGAATGATAATGCATCATTTTCAGGGTTTATTCTTTAACAGAGTCCCATTATTTAAACGTTTAAAACTGCGTGAAGTGGTTGGGGGTAATTTTGTTTTTTCTTCATTGAATAAGAAAAATTATTTCAGAGAAACCACACCTGGTGATGATTACAACCCTGAAGGTATTATGTCACCTTCATTTAACAACAATCCTTTAACTAAATTTACAGTAATGGAATTTAACAAGCCCTATCTGGAAGTCTTCTGGGGTATTGAAAACCTGTTTAAGCTCATTAGAATTACTGCTTATCATCGGTTAACCTATCTTGATGAACCGGATGTTCCGCATCTGTTTGGGATTAAAGGACTTTACATTAAAGGTTCATTTTTTCTCAGCTTATAAAAAAAGCCTGCCAATAATTATTGGCAGGCTTTTTTAATGAATGAAGAAATTCTGATTAATCTATCACAATTACAAGATATTTAGATGCTTTCCAAAATTCCTTTGGATTAGTTATTACTAATTTTTCAACCATTTTATCGGTTCCTTCTAAAGTATAACTGCTGCTTGGATGCGAAGTTAACAATTTCGCTTTCTTAGCATTGATATTAATAGAAGTAATCATTGTAATATCAATTTTCTTGAAATATTCTGTATTAAAATCCTGCTGTACTTTTTCGCTTCTTCCAATACCAATAAATCCTCCACTTTTTGAAATTACTTTGTTTTCTTTCAGTTCTTTAGTAGTACCCATTGCATACCAAGCGGTATTCATTTCTGACACTTTCTGAGAAATCATTTGATCTTTTTCTACGTTTATACCTTTTAATGTGTCAACTGTAGCATTCAAATTTTCAACAGTAAAATTCAATTTCAGCAATTGTTGTTTTAGCTGTTCAATTTCTACATCTTTTTCAAGAAATTGTTTTTCGTAACGGGCTAACATTTCTTCCAATTTACTTATTTTAAAATTAGAATTTTTTAACTTGCTTTTTATTGCAGCAATAGCCTGTTTATTTTTATCCATCAAAGTATTAATAACCTGAATATCATCATTAATTCGTTGACGAGCATCCTGCTTGAGTTCATTACTTTTACTGGTACTTTCAGAAATTATTCCTTCACGGGTTTTTATTTCTGACAAATTCCCCTCAATCTGATCAAAAGAGCCAAAAAAGTCATTAATTACTGAATCTTTAGCGTTGGTTTCCATCACCAATTGCTGATTTTCCATCTTTAATTTTTCTACTTCCTTTTTGTTGCATCCTGAAAATAATATCAGGAAAATAGGAATTACATACAATAGTTTTTTCATAAGGTTTGATTTTAAAGTTTTTGCAAAATTACAACATATAAAACGTTAAAATTATTTTTTTATTTCAATGTGGAGAATTTCAATTGAATTTAAGACTATAAAAATAGAGAATATTGCCAAAAAAACTGAGAAATATAAATATAGCAATGGATGAAATTACCCTTTTAAGCTGTATCAATACATTCAGAGTTAACGTTTAAGGAAAGACTGATGAAAAAACGGATAAATCATTTAAAAAAAAAAAATACCTTTTAAAAAAAAATTATTCAGTCCATTTCAAATAAGAATTTTTATCGCAACTAAGATAGATCGTAAGAAAAAATAACAATAATCCGATAGAATTTTCTTTAATTTTCTTCTAACTCAGCGTGTAAGTGCTCCCATTCCAACATTTTATCATCCAATTTATCTTTAAGATCCTGATAGGTTTTAAAGATATTACCAATGTTCAATTCAGCTGTATGCGCTTCGGGATTGGCTAAAACTTTATCAATTCGCTCAATTTCAGCCTCTATATGGGAAATTTCTATTTCACACTTTTCTACTTTATTTTTAATTTTCCTGATTTCCTTATCCAATTCACGTTTCTTTTCCCAACTTACTTTGTTATCGGAAATAGTTTCATTTTTAGAAAGATCATTATTTTTACTATTGATTTCTAATTGTTTAAGATTTTCTAATTTTCTGCTTTCCAAAAAATCGTAAATATCACCAATATAAGGCTTTATTTGTTGGTTTTTAAATTCAAAAACCTTGTCCGTTAATCCTTGTAAAAAATCTCTATCATGCGAAACCAATATCAGTGTGCCTTCAAACTGAAGCAATGCATTTTTCAAAATATCTTTCGATTGCATATCCAGATGATTGGTAGGTTCATCCAGCACCAGCAAATTTACAGGCGTTAATAATAATTTAGCCAGTGCTAAACGGGATTTTTCACCACCCGATAGCACTTTTACTTTTTTATCAATATCATCGCTTCCAAATAAAAAACCACCCAATATAGACCTTACTTTAGGACGAATATCCCCTACTGCAATATCATCAATTGTTTCAAAAACAGTTCTTTCACCATCCAACATGGCAGCCTGGTTTTGGGCATAATAACCAATGATTACCTGATGACCCAACTGCATTTTACCTTTATACTCCAATTCGCCGACAATAATTTTGGACAATGTAGTTTTACCTTCACCGTTTTTTCCCACAAAAGCAATACTTTCACCTTTATTGATAGCAAAATTAATGTCT
>JBBRCQ010000042.1:0-36328 GCA_038204725.1 Bacteroidales bacterium
AATTTTTTAATTTGCATAGCACTTATGTCTGGGAATTAAGTATTATTTTAGTAAAAAAACAAAACCAAAAACCGATGAAAACAAAATTAATCATTGTATTACTACTGATAAACAGCAGTTTATCGTATGCACAGATAGTAAAAGGAATCGCCATCAAAAGTGGACTCACACTATCAAATCAGGATTGGACGGATAGTTATTACAGTCACAATAGAAACTTTAATGTATTACCCGGGTTTTACGGTGCAGTAACTGCTGATTTTATTAACAAAACCTACTGGGAATTATCAGCCGATATAGGTTATTATGAGAGTTGCAGTAAAAATGTTTTGAATAACAATTCTTTTGATTTAGCTGATCCAACTCCTGATATTAATTTACGTTTTAGCTATATCACTTTTGGGCCGATATTGAAATTAAAAACACAGCTAAAAGCCTTTAGCCCTTATTTACTGATCGGTCCGCGTTTGGATTATTATTTTGCAGATTTAAGCAATGAAGCTACAAAAAATTATAAAGACGGTATCCAAAAACCAGTTTGGGGTTTAACCATTGGCGCAGGGGTTGCATACAAAATGAAAAATATCAGCCTCTTTGCTGAATATCAGTTTTTTTATTGTTTCACGGATATGATCCATCAACCACCATTATATACGACTGTAAACTATGACAGTGAGAAGGTGAAATTTAATACTCATATCATCAGTCTGGGTATCAAATATCATTTTAAACATGAGCAATAAAGCATAGAAAGTTTTTATGCTGACAGTGAAAATATGGTTACTTTTGCAATGTCAAATATTAGCAAAAGATTTCAGGGAAAAGCTAACAATCTTTGAATTGGTCAGTATTTGAATAAATAATTAGCTTTTACAAGTAAGTGGAAATGATAGATTTTATACTGAAAACAAATAGTACTGTCGTAATATTGCTTTATATTTTGTTTTGCACAATTGTTATATGGATTGCGAAATTTATCACTAAAAAAGATGCTACCATTGATCTTGAAGTACCTGAACCAACAAGCATTTCAGCGATTGATACCGCTTTACTTTCCAAAGGTATCAAAGGCGTTATTATAACCTGTATCATCAGTTTATGGAGTAAAAAAGTAATTGATATTTCAAAACGGGGAAAATCAACGTTTATTAGAAAAATAGATAACCAATACAATGGAATAAATGATGCGGAACTTGTAATTCTCAATTATTTAAAGACACCCAAATTGTACCGGCATTTTTTTAATGAGAATGCTATATTGAAAATAGAAAAAATATTACAACCCAATATTTGGAAACTTAGGGAATTAAAACTTGTAACAAGTCAAAAAATTACATTCAAAAGTAAGATATTGTTTGTATTGACAACCCTTTTTATACTTATACCCGTTAGCTTACTGTTCTATTTTGAAATTGTAAAGGATCAAACTGTTATTGTTTTGGTTATTGGTATGCTGCTCGCTGAGCTTGTATTGTTATTTATAACCAAACCGGCAAAAATACAAAAGACCGCACTGGGACAAAAATTCATCAAGCATTCTTCACAACGTTTTGAGTGGCTGAAAACAGAAAGAAATACAAATATTTTAATGGCTAACAATAATGTTTCTTATCTGGTAGCTTTGTTTGGCGCCTCTGCATTTTTAGAAAACATTTCATCAGATTATAATGCAAAAGAAATTGCAACCACACTGGATTACGGTTGCGGAGGCGGTGGAATGAACGGAGAAAATTGCAGCAATGCCGGTGGTTGTGCCGGAGGCGGTTGCAGCATCAATCAATAAGAAAAGAAAATGACGTTACAATGGCATATCAACGAAAATTGCAATCTCAGATGCAAGCATTGTTATCAGGATAATTATCAGTACGAAGGAATGCCATTGAATGACTTGACAGGCATTTTAAATAAGATGGAATCCTTTGCACTTAAGCAGGCAAAAAACCAGACATCCGGCTTTAAAGCGCATATAAATATTACAGGAGGAGAACCCTTTCTAAAAAAAGAACTGATTCCATTATTAAAAGAAATCCATAAACGGAAGATTTTCTCTTTCGGAATATTGTCGAACGGATATTTATTACATCCCGAAGAATTAGCCGAACTAAAAGCTTTACAACCGAAATTTATTCAAATTAGTTTAGACGGGAATAAAGCAATGAATGACAGTATCAGAGGAGAAGGCAGTTTCGGGGCCATCGTTCATGCTTTAAAAACGTATAAGGCATTAAAAATTCCATGCATGATTTCTTTTACGGCCAATGCAGTCAACTACCGGACTTTTCCGGAAGTAGTGAGCATCGCAAGAAAATACAATGCATTTAAAGTCTGGACAGACCGTTACATTCCCGGTTTTGAAAATGATTCATTAACCATGCATAGCGAACAGTTTAAAGAATTTCTTGAAATCATACTGAAAGAACAAAAGAAAGCTAACTATCATTTTCTTTCCAAGACTAAAGTATCATCCAACAGAGCCCTTCAGTTTCTTATAACGGGCGGTCAACCCTATAAATGTTCAGCAGGTGATCAGCTACTTGCTATTATGGCTAATGGAGATGTAATGCCTTGCAGGCGACTTCCCATAATAATGGGCAATGTACTGAAAGAAGATTTAACAGATATTTATCAACATCCTTTAACGAAAAGCATCCATTGTTCTGACTTAACTGATAAAGACTGTGCGCATTGTTATTATGTTTCAACCTGTAACGGAGGTCTCAAATGTATAGCTTATGCAACTTATCATGATTACAACAGAAAAGATCCAGATTGCTGGATTTGAAACTCAGATAATTATATTCCCATTTAATAAAAAAGCCCGGACTAACCGGGCTTTTTTTATTTTTAAGGATAAAAACTCTTCACTTTTCACTTTTCGCTCTTCACTCCATAATCACCGTTGAGTCTTTTTGAACTTTCAACAGTTCCAAAGCCTTAGCCACATCTCTTGCATTACATTGTTCAGCTTTACATTCAATTGCCGGTTCTTGATGTTGTTTATTGCTGGCAGGTTCCCAACCCATCACGAAAAGCAACACAAAAAAGCCGGCTACGTAAGCAAACATCACATGCCATCCTTTTCTCAACCATAAACCTACGTTACGGGCTTCAGGAAATTTATTGGTAATAGCAACACCAGCCGATGAACCAAACCATATCATTGAACCACCAAAACCAACGGCATACGCTAACATGCCCCAATCATAATGACCCTGATCCAATGCAAGCTTGGTTAATGGGATATTATCAAATACGGCAGAAATAAATCCCAACGAAAAAGCTGTTTGCCAGGTTGCGTCCGGTAATTCTTCCACCGGCATCATTGAAGCACAAGTAACCAATGAAAGTAAAAATATAGCACCTCCCAAAGCATCTTTGGCTTCACCCCATGGTGTTTTTCTAAGCATTGCTCCAATTAATATAGCAACCCAGACTCCTAAAGCCGGAAAATCGAATAATATATTGGTTGCAATAGTTAAGGCAAGAATCAAACCTACAATAAATAAACGCATTCCATCAATTTTAAGACCAGGGCTTGCATCTTTTTGGATTCGTTGATACTTATCTTGCTGGAATGATGCAAATATAGCAAATGCAAACAATGCAACGAAAGCAGCAACATATGCATGTAATACATTAAAGGCAGAAACGCCATCAATCCACATCATGGTTGTTGTGGTATCACCCAACACACTTCCTGACCCTCCTGCATTACTGGCAGCTACCATGGCTGCAATGTAACCAATATGAACTTTTCCTTTAAAAATCACGAGTGCAATCGTTCCGCCAATCATTGCGGCAGCAATATTATCCAGGAAAGACGAGAGAACAAAAACAAATATCAACAGCATGAATGGTCCTTTCCAGTCGTTGGGTAAATATTTTGGCAGGAAATCAGGAACTCCGGATTCTTCAAAATGCTTGGCCAAAACAGCAAAACCTATCAAAAGACCAAAAAGATTGAGCAAAATAGGCCATTCACCTTGTCGCAAACTTTTATCGGTGAGTTGCTCAACAATAGAGTTGTGTCCAAACAAATGGTTTAACAAATTAAACCCATCGGCAAAAACAAACTTAAAAAGTAAAATAGAAGCCAGTCCAATTAAGGCAACTCTCATCGTGTAGCGATGAAACAATGCAACACCTATAAGGGTTAAGGCAAAAAGAATGAATTCGATACGAATTCCACCAACACTGGGTGCAGTTCCGGCAGTATGCTGTGCAAATGATAAAACCGGCAAAAACAGCAATGCCAGCGCAACAAGAGTTGTTTTTAATAATAGTAATTTTTTCATATATTTATTTTTAATTAGGAAACTGAAAAGGTTATTGTTTGATTTGTTAAGTTTATTAATTCTATTCAAATTTCACCTATGGAACTCGCCAAATAACCATCTTCGTATATATGAATATTTCTCATGGCTCGTTTCATCAATTTTGTTATTTTGTTGTTTATTGTTATTTGATTCACAAAAGTAACAAAAACCATTCTAACAAAAAAAAATTATTTCGCTTTTATTATTTTCCCTCCAATATTATCTGTTGATGCACCGGTAACGGATTTCAGACAATTGACCTCTCCCCTATGCCTTAAAACGCCGAGAAATGCAAATATCATCGCTTCTTTATAATCAATAATAAGCTTTTCAGGAATAATGACTTCATAATTTGAGTATGATTTAATTTGCCGTATGATAAAATCATTGTATGCACCTCCACCTGTAAAAAGAAGCTGACCTTTACCCCCGGATTTAGTTGCTTTCATTATCTGAGAGCTGATATGTTCTGAAAAAGTCCTTAACCTATCATAAGCAGAAAGTTTGTATTTTGACACAATGTGATAAAATACATCAACTAACCATTCTTTACCCAGAGATTTGGGAGGATTTCGGTGATAATATTCCATATTTTCCAGCTCATCCATTAATGGTAGATGAACAATGCCTTTTTCAGCAAAGCATCCTTTGTCGTCATAAGGAAAACCAAGTTCTCTGGCAACAGGATTTAATATAATATTCATAGGGCAAATATCATAGGCAATTCTTTTATTGTTGTATTGAAAAGAAAGATTAGCAAAACCACCCAGATTAATACAATAATCAAACGCATGAAAAAGAAGCTGATCACCTATGGGTACCAGTGGAGCTCCTTGTCCCCCAAGCGCCACATCCATCGACCTGAAATCATATATAACATCGTATCCACTGGCAGCAGAAATGCATTCTCCACTCCCAATCTGACAGGTTAATTTTTTAAACGGCTGATGAAATACAGTATGACCATGTGATGCAATAAAATCAACCTGAAGTTGGTATTTTGTGATAAATTTCAGGGTTTCATTCCCTAAAAAATATCCATATTCATTGTGTAAATTAAGTAATTCAAACGCTGTAAGCCGGTCAGCTTTTGAAAGTTTTTCAACCCATCCATCCGAATAAGAAATACAGCAAGCTTCTTCGATTTTAAAAGACCATTTGTTGTCGTGGTTGGTAAAGATACAATAGGCAATATCCAATCCATCCAGTGATGTTCCTGACATAAGTCCGATTACTTTGTAAGTTGTAGTCATTCCTTTTTTATAAAGCGATTAATACCTTTTCAAGTTGAATCCCTCTGGAACCTTTTACCAGAATAAAGGCATTATGGATAGGGTTTTTCAGTATCCATTCTCTAGCCATTTCTGAATCCGGAAAACAATGCCATTGAGGATGTTTACAAACAGCTGAAAACTCTGGACCTACAAGAAGTATGGTTTGGAAATTGCTTTCTTCAATAATTTCAAGAATCCTTGTATGTTCTGATTTACTGTGCATTCCCAATTCAAGCATATCCCCAATAATCAGTATTTTATGATCTGACTGCATTTCAGAAAAATTCCGTATGGCTGCTTCAAGACTGGTAGGATTGGCATTGTATGCATCCAAAACAATCGTATTGCTGGCTGTTTTTAAGACCTGCGATCTACTGTTGTCCGGTTGATAAGTTTCTATTGCTTTTTTAATTCCGGATTGCGTTATGTCAAAGTAAATCCCAATACAAATGGCTGCCAGAATATTTTCAAAATTATAGTTTCCTACCAATTGGGTCTGGATTTCATCGTTTACTTCGTTTCCGGAATATTGTATTTTTACAAAAGGATGGGCAGATACAATGTTGCCCTTACAAAAGGCATCAGCAAGTGTGCCATAGGTGATTTTATCCATATCTGTCGATAAGCTCATCAGCAGATCATTGTTGAGATTTACAAAGATTTTACCATTGATCTTTTGAATAGCCTTGTACAAATCAATTTTTGTTTGAATTACGCCTTCGATACTGCCAAATCCTTCGAGATGTGCTTTTCCAATATTTGTAATCAAACCAAAACCGGGTTTGGCAATTTGGCAGAGTTCACCAATTTCACCGATATGGTTGGCTCCCATTTCGATGATAGCCATTTCATGTTCTTTATGGATGGAAAGAATCGTTAAGGGAACACCAATATGGTTGTTTAGATTACCAACAGTGGCGAGGGTTTTGTATTTCTGCGACAATACTGCATTCAGTAGTTCTTTGGTAGTGGTTTTTCCATTCGTACCAGTGATCCCAATTACAGGGATATTTAAAGTATTGCGATGAAAAACGGCCAATTGTTGAAGGGTTTTCAACACATTTTCCACTACAATATATTGATTATTTAATTTATATTTTTCTTCATCAATAATTGCATAAGCAGCGCCATCATTGATAGCTTTTTCTGCAAAAGTATTACCATTAAAATTTGCTCCATTTAATGCAAAAAAAAGAGACTGCGGTTTTATCTTTCTGGAATCGGTGGAAATGATTGGATGGTTTTGAAATATTTTATAAATTTCTTCGATATTCATGCTTGAATTATTATAAAATGAAAACCCCATCTACATTGCTGTAAATGGGGTTTGCAAATCTTTGGTTTATATTATTTGCTCAGAAATGGTGAGCCTACTCTTGTCATTGCACATCTGAATCCGATATTATCCGTTGATTGACCTTGGTCTAAAAATCTTCTGGCGCCAGGGCTTAAATAATAAGCTTTGTCTTTCCATGATCCACCTTTGTAAACCCTTGCTTCATCGTTTACCATTGAAGAAACTGCATATTCATACATTAATTTTGTGGTATTTTCGTTGCCTTGTTCTGTAAGCCAGTCGTTAGCCAAAACAGTAGTATAATCGCCATCCAGATAGTTAATGTTATTGGCTTTACGATAATTTCTTCTGTCTACATTTTCTTCAACAGTTACATTTTCATAAACAATTCTGCCTAAACTATCTTTTTCCTGAATCATACCATCAGAATCAATTTTTTTCTTTTTGTAAACGTTTCCTCTGTATGGATTTAAATCTGTCATGTCATCAAGTGATAATGGACGGTAAACATCTAACACCCATTCAGAAACATTTCCGGCCATATTGTACAAGCCATAATCATTGGGCCAAAAAGCATAAACAGGAGCAGTATGATCTGCACCATCGTTTAAGTTACCGGCTACGCCCATATAATCGCCTCTGCCTCTTTTGAAGTTGGCAACCATTTCGCCATACGCTTTTTTATCGTCGGTACGGGTCAAATGACCATTCCATGGATAAATTCTTCTTTCGATAACTCTTTCGAACATAGTGTTACCAATTAAACCCAAAGCAGCAAATTCCCATTCGGCTTCAGTAGGGAGTCTGTATTTTGGTAAAAGGATATTATCTTCCATTCTTACTTTGCGTGTACCTGAACCGGATGGATTCAAATCTTCAAGATCTTCTCTAACCAACCCCTCATATTGACCAGCAAGATAAGCATCGGTATTAAAATTATTTTCGTTGGTTTGATCAGGATTTACTTCTAATATCCCCATCTGAATCAGAATATCTTCATTAACACGGTCGGTACGCCATGCGCAATAATCATTTGCCTGAATCCAACTAACGCCAACAACAGGATAATCTCTATAAGCAGGATGATGCAGATAAAATTCAGCTATATCTTCATTATATGCCAATTCGGTACGCCATACCAGTTGATCTGGTTGTGCTTTTTTAACTACTTCAGGAAAATCGGTACCATATACTCTGCCCAACCAATAAAGGTATTCGAGGTAATCAAGATTACGGATTTCTGTTTCGTCAATATAAAATGAGCTCACTGTTACCCTACGAGGTACATTATTCCAATCGGCCATAACATCCTGTTCGGTTCGTCCCATAACAAAAGTACCACCTTCAATAAACACAAGACCAGGGCCGGTAACTTGATCAGGACTGCCGGTAACTTCAAAACCACCATTTTCAGGATTGTTATAATCCCAACCGGTAGTGGTAGATTGTTCGGATTTACTACATGCAGAAAGTAATATTACTAAAACTACAAATTTACTTATACTGCTAATGATTTTTTTATTGCTCTTAATCATATTTCTAAAATTGTGATTATTTCTTATTTATATAAATTACTAACTAAAATGAAGGACAATTTATTGTTCTAATCCTTTTCTTTTTAGCAGGACAACGGAATTGCAATGCAAACGATACTTCGTGTGCTCCACCGGTAATATTTGTTAATTTGGATACTGTTAAATCGTAACTATAACCTACTTTAAAATTACTTTGTTGAATACCTATTAAAAATATGAGTGCATCTGCATTTTGAAAATTCTGACGAAACCATACTCCACTTACAAAAGGAGACCAATTAACATAAAAACCATAGTTTAACTGGTTAAAATGCAATTGTTGCTGGTATAAAATATTGGGTGAAATTGTTAAATCATCCTGACTTCTTGCTTTATGTTTTCTTTTTTGCAAATTAATGATTGCTCCTGCATGAGCTGTAAATTTCATAGGAAGTTTATGAATGGTAATAAATCCTTCTTCAGGTTCAGTTAAATGGCCGATGGCTACTCCAGCATAAAAATTTTCGGTATAACCAATAATACCTGTAGAAAAATCTAAATAACCTTTGCTTAATTTGCCGGGTTGTTGTTCCATCGTATTATTTACAAAACCAAATTTGGGATCGATCTGATCGCCAAAAGTTAATTTTTCCCATGCCAGTCTCCTGTCAACATACGTTGCCTGCAATGCAGCATTGATAGAGAAAGTACGGCTCACTTCCAAACGATAGGAATAAATACCACTAAATGAATTAGTGGAGATTGTACCTTCACCGGCTCTGTCAGCGTTCACTAAAATACCGATACCTCCTGATATTTTAGGAATGTACTGATCATAGGAAGCATTATAAGTTACAAAAGTTCCAGAGATGGATGGCCATTGATTTCTATAATTCATTATTAGCCTTGGACAGACCACTGAACCTGCAAATGCAGGATTCAAATACAAAGGGTTTGCATAAAATTGTGAATAAGCAGGGTCTTGAGCAACTGCTATATTTGATGCAAAAACGAATGCAATAATGCAGAAAATCAACTTCTTAAAACGAGAAGACGAAATCTTTGTCATGTTGATATAATTTGAACACAATATTACAAATAATTTTTCAAATAAAACTATTTTTTTAAAAGAATTATACATTTTTTTTAAACAGATTCATTTTTTTAAAGATAAATTGAATATTATTAATGTAAAAATTCATTTTTTTATTATACTTAATTGTACTGGAATTTGTTTCAATTGATAAGTAATAAAAAATATATTCTGACAAAACAGAAAAGTTAATCTATGAAAATCAATTATATGCAAAGATATATCATATTTTTTAAAAGTATCAGAAAACTTTTTTTTTATTATTGTTAAAAACATAAAAGCATCCAATAAATCTTCATATCTTGAGTTACAATATTCGTAAATAAATCAGTCAATAAATGATATCAATTATTTTTCCTGTATAAACAGGCTCAACAATATTCATTTTTTTTTGTTTTTATACAATATTTTTGGCTTTATTTTGTTTATCAATAGTATTAAATAGAACAAATAAACCTTCTTTCGTGAAAAAAAACATTTTTTATATCATTTTTATTTTATTGCTTTTTAATGGTTTATCCCAAGCTCAGAATCCTAAAGTTTGGACTGAATTAAAATGGCAAGGCATTCAGACAGAAAAAATAAGTGAGGAAAAATCACGTTCATTTTTAATTTTTGATGGGGCTATGTTCGATTTTCAGAACAGTAAGGCACCCTTATTTTTCACAAGATTAGCACTAGAAAACAACAACTTACAACCTGAATTTGTATTGTCGGATATGATTTTCGAAGAACTCTCTCAAAATGAAGCAATGATTTTAAAAGATGCCAATTTTACAAATTCAGAAATTGAAAAAACAACTACTATATCCTATGATCGCAAAAAAGCTTTTGCTACTTTAAAAATAAATCCCTTTAAAGTAAATAAGTTGACAGGTAAACTTGAAAAATTAATTGCATTTAATTATGAATTAAAGACCACTCCTTCAGCCAATTTGAAACTAAAATCATCTAATCAGACATATGCAGCACATTCGGTATTGGCAACCGGCAATTGGTACAAACTGGAAGTTCAGAATACCGGAATTCACAGAATTTCTTATGCCGACTTAGTTTCTTTGGGCATACATCCTGATTCTTTACCTTCGAATTCCTTTTCAATATTTGGAAATAAAGCAGGCATGCTTCCCGAATCCAATGCAATTCCCCGATATGATGATTTGCAGGAACTGGCTATTTTGGTAGCAGATGGAAATGATGGTGTTTTTGATTCTACAGATTACATACTCTTTTATGGGCAATCCCCTGTAACCTGGAAATTGAATACCACTACTAATTTGTTTGAACATCAGATTAATTACTTTACCGATTATACCTATTATTATATAACTACGGATGCATCAATAGGAATCAAAAAGAGAATTCAAACAGAAACAGAACCATCAGCACCTGCAAATAAAACGATTATAAAATTCAACGATTATGCTTTTCATCACAGAGAATTGTTCAATCTTGCAAAATCCGGAAAAATATGGTTAGGCGAAAAATTTAACTCCAACATACCTTTTCAAAACTTCGCATTTAACTTTCCAGATATAATCACAGATTCCAATGCTATCGTTAAGTACAGCCTTTTTTCCAATTCGACCGTTGGCAGTCAATTTATCATCAGTTTAAACGGAAATGCAGCTTCTAAAACACAATACTTGGATGATGTTAGCGGTGAAATTAATGATATATTAGCATCAAATGCAGCAGATTATATTTATTTCAAAAGCGCAACCCCTTTGATAAGTGCCAAATTATCATACAATCATCCATTAACTTCCTCCAATGGATTTTTAAATTATTTGGAGCTCAATGTTTTCAGACATTTACGATTCAATGGAAATCAACTATATTTCAGAAGCCTAGAGAGTGTGGGCACAGGAAATATCAGTCAGTTTAATATAAGTAATTCAAATGCTTCGGTTAAAATCTGGGACGTATCCGATCCTTTAAATGTTAGATTTGCAAGTACCGTTTTAAATGGCACCAATTTAACTTTTAAAACAACTACCGATTCATTGAAAAATTTTATTGCATACGATGGTTCATCCTATTTAACACCCATTTTAAAAGGATTAGTTCCTAACCAGGATTTACATGGAATGCTTCAGCAAGATTACATTATAGTATCACATCCGCTATTTTTGAATGAAGCCAACCGACTTGCTTCACTGCACAGAAATATAAATAATCTAAAAGTTATAGTTGTTACTCCTGAACAAATATATAATGAATTTTCTTCAGGTGCCCAGGATCCCATTGCAATTAGAAGCTTTGCCAGGATGTTTTACGACAGAGCCACAGATAGTAATGATATGCCTAAATATTTACTGTTATTTGGTGATGGATCTTACGACAACAAATCAATAACAGGAAGTAACACTAATTTTATCGTAACCCATGAATCGTATAATTCTTTTATTGGCGCAACCACTTATGTAACAGATGATTATTTTGGATTTTTAGATCCTAATGAATCTGGAGAAGGAAATGATGGTATAGATATTGGTATTGGCAGATTTCCAGTAAAATCAGAAGCAGAGGCAAAAATTATAGTTGATAAAATTTTTAGATACATCAGCAAAAGTGATTTAATGCCCAATTCACCAACAATTGTTTCCAATTATGCCGATTGGAGAAACAGTGTAAGTTTTGTTGCGGATGATGAAGACGTAAATGCTTATTTAAGTGCTTCTGAAATTTTGGCTAATATTATCAAAACCACAGTTCCTGTTATAAATATTGATAAAATATATATTGATGCTTATCCTCAGGTTTCAAATTCTGGGGGAGCTCGTTATCCTGAAGCAAATAAAGCACTCAATCAGCGTGTTGAAAGAGGAACTTTGATCATGAATTATATGGGCCACGGCGGGGAGTTGGGATGGACACATGAAAGAATACTTGAAATCTCCGATATATTAAATTGGAATAACACTTACAATATGCCTTTATTTTTTACGGCAACCTGCGAATTTAGCCGCTTTGATGACCCTGACCGTACCTCTGCCGGCGAATTGGTATTATTGGTACCAAATGGTGGTGGTATCGCTTTGATGACTACTACCCGTGTAACTTATCAGTATAATAACATGACTTTAAATACCAACTTTTATAACAGAGTTTTTAGAAAATTAAATGGCAGTTATCCTACTTTGGGCGATTTAATCAGAAGTTCAAAAAATGACGGTGGAAATGATCATAATGTAAGAAACTTTGTTTTGTTGGGTGATCCTGCCTTAAAACTCGCATATCCTCATTACAATGTAGTTACTACAGAAGTGAACGGAAATCCTGTAAGTACTTCCAATGATACGATTCAAGCAATGTCAACCATTACAATAAAAGGGATGATTACTGATGAAGCCAATCAGAAAATAGCTAACTATAACGGCGTTTTATATCCGACCATTTACGACAAACCAATGATTGTTACTTCATTGGGAAACGATCCTGGAAGTTATCCGACGAATTTCGAACTACCTAAAGCCATATTGTATAAAGGCAAAGCCAGTATCACAAATGGAGACTTTGAATTTACTTTTGTAGTACCACTTGATATCGCTTATAATTATGGTTATGGTAAAATAAGCTATTATGCAAAAAATGGCAACAGTGATGCGAGCGGTTATTATAAAAACATAGTGATAGGTGGGATAGATAATACGGTTGTTCCGGATGATCAGGGACCGGTAGTTAAAGTTTTTATGAACGACACAAACTTTGTTACAGGAGGAACCACAGATGAAAATCCAATGCTATTGGCTATTATTAGCGACCCCAGCGGAATCAATACAGTAGGAAACGGCATCGGGCACAATATAGTTGCATATTTAGACGGAGATATAAAAAATCCAATTGTTTTAAACGATTATTACCTTTCCGATCTGAACAGATATGATAAAGGCAGGGTTTATTATCCTTTTTCTGATTTATCAGATGGATTGCATACCATAAGAGTAAAAGCCTGGGATATATTTCTGAATTCATCCGAAGGTTCTACTGAATTTTTGGTGGCTCAGTCAGCTCAGATTGCCTTAACCAAAGTGTTGAATTACCCTAATCCGTTTTTTGACCATACAAATTTTGTTTTTGAACACAATCAACCCAATACAGATCTGGATATTCAGATACAGATTTTTAACTTGAATGGGAAATTAATCAAAATCATTAAATCTTACATCAATACGAATGGTTTCAAAATTGATCCTATTGAATGGGATGGAACTACCGATTCAGGTGAAAAAATAGAAAAAGGACTTTACATATATCGGATTACAGTTCGTAACCCGCTTGGTATGCAAGCAATAAAAACTGACAAATTAGTTTATTTACGTTAAACAATATATTTTACAATAAAACGTTATCTTTGCACTCAAATTTATATTTATATACTTTATGAAACTAAAAACCAAAAGAATAGGGATGGCATTTATTCTATTTGCCTTATTTTTAAATGTTAATGCTCAAAACGTTCATACAACATCAGAATTGTTGGGTCAAAAAGGTGGAAGGGTAATAACTACGGCTGTTCCTCTTTTAATGATAGCTCCCGATGCACGTGCCGGTGCTATGGGTGACGCAGGTGTTGCATCTACACCTGATGCTGCTTCAATGCACTGGAATCCTGCCAAATATGCTTTTATTGAAAAAGATATGGGTATATCTGTTTCTTACAGCCCCTGGCTGAGAGAATTGGTAAATGACATCAACCTTGCTTATTTATCAGGTTATAAAAGAATTGACAAAATGAGTACAATTGGTGCTTCATTGTTATATTTTTCATTAGGTGATATTACTTTTACCGATGTTGTCGGAAATTCACTCGGAAATTACAGACCCAGCGAATTTGCTGTTGATGTTACCTATGCACGTAAATTATCAGATGTATTTTCCGGAGCTATTGCCGCCAGATATATCAATTCCAATCTTACGCAGGGACAATCAGTCGGAGGACAAGAATCTCATGCGGGACAATCAGTAGCAGCCGATGTGGCTTTCTATTATCAGAGACCTATCAGTTTTAACAGAAATCTAAAAGGAACCTTGGCATTTGGAACCAACATTTCAAATCTAGGTGCTAAAATTTCATATACAGAAACAACAGAACGGGATTTCTTACCCACCAATCTCCGGTTAGGCAGCTGTTTAACCCTGAATATTGACGATTTTAATAAATTCTCAATAATGGTTGATTTCAATAAACTTTTAGTACCAACCCCTCCTATTTATGACATTGATACAGCAGGCAATCCATTGTATGGCCCTAACGGTCAAAGATTAATACTGGCTGGTAAAGACCCCAATGTTGGAATTGTTTCCGGTTTGTTTCAGTCGTTTGGAGATGCTCCTGATGGATTTTCGGAAGAATTAAGTGAAATAACCTATTCAATTGGTGCTGAATACTGGTACGATAATCAATTTGCTGTTCGTGGCGGTTATTTCCACGAAAGTCAATACAAGGGAAACAGACAATACTTTACATTGGGTGCAGGATTGCGTTACAATGTATTTGGATTGGATTTTGCTTATTTAATCCCGACAGAACAAAGAAATCCACTTGGAAACACATTACGGTTTACACTAACATTTGATTTTGATGCATTTAAAAATCAGAACAAATTAGTGCAATAATGAAAATTCGGGTAGGATTTGGTTTCGATGTTCACCAATTACAGGAAGGATTTCCTTTTTGGATGGGGGGCATCGAAATTCCTCATTTTAAGGGGGCAGTTGGTCATTCCGATGCAGATGTTCTTATACATGCAATATGCGATGCTCTTTTAGGTGCTGCCAATATGCGGGATATCGGATTTCACTTTTCAGATAAATCTATTGAATTCAAAGGAATTGACAGTAAAATTTTATTGCAACGAACCATTGAAATTATTGCCACAAAAGGGTATACCATTTCCAATATTGATAGTACCATTTGCCTGCAACAACCCAAAATTGCAGCTTTTATACCCAAAATGCAATCCATTCTTGCTGGCGTCATGAACATTGATTTAGATGACATTTCAATTAAAGCTACAACAACCGAAAAATTAGGTTTTGAAGGCAGAGAAGAAGGCGTATCGGCTTATGCAATTGCAATGATTCAGCAATCCTAAAATATGATTAAAATTGACAATTCCTTCATTGACGTTATTGCTGATAAAGCTCAAAATAGCGAACGAAAAAGGATGAATTATAATTTCCATACATCAAATAGTGATCGCTTGCAGCGTTTGATCAATGCCATTGAACCATACTCCTACATTCAACCGCACAAACACGAAAATCCTGATAAAAGGGAAGTCTTCTTTATTTTGAAAGGAAAAATGCTTGTGGTTGAGTTTGATAATGAAGGAAATATTTTAGACCATATTATTTTAGATTCTCAAAATGGAAATTTTGCTGTAGAGATTCCCGAAAAAACCTGGCATACCATCATTTCTCTTGAAAAATCTTCGGTAGCTTATGAATTTAAAGATGGTCCTTACAGTGTAAATAATGATAAAAATTTCGCTGACTGGGCTCCAAAAGAAGGTGATATTTCAACAAAAGCATATATTGATTCCATCCTCGAAAAATTGCAACTAAAAATTCAAACTTTTTAACGTAATTTTGCAATGATTTTGTAAAAGAGAACCTTCATACTATTGTTTGAAGTTACCTCTTACATTCCCGAATAACAGTTTTTAACTCTTGCATCGTAAGAAACTGTAGCTCGGGACTATTAACTATTAACTATTAATGCAAACCAAGGGTTAAATTTTTCTTGCAACAAAGGTATTAAGCCACTAATAATCAGTAATTATATATTACACTATTTTCTAAATTATTATTTTTTCTTTGTGTCTTCGTGTCTTAGTGGCTATACTTTAGTTTATTATGGTTTTCAACCTTTGATTGGCATTATTAACTATTAACTATTCACGAATAACAATTTCTAACTCATGCTTCGTAAGAAATTGTAGCTTGGGACTGAGCAAAAGCTCAGTTTACTTTTGAAACCAATAACCTAATAACAATTAACAATTAACAATCAACCATGGCTGCTCAGAAACCTTCTATCCCCCGAGGAATGCGTGATTTCGGATCCAACGAAATGATACGTCGCAATTATATTTTTGACACAATCCGTTCAGTTTTTAAATTATATGGCTACCTACCTATTGAAACACCCAGCATGGAAAACCTTTCCACTTTAATGGGAAAATATGGTGACGAAGGCGACAAACTGCTCTTCAAAGTTCTGAATTCAGGTAATTTTATTGAAAAAGCATCTGAAGAGAGTCTTAAAGAATATAAAAAACTTACTACCATCATTGCGGAGAAAGGTTTACGTTACGATTTAACGGTTCCTTTTGCCAGATACATTGTAATGAATCGTAACGAGCTTACCTTCCCGTTTAAGCGTTACCAGATTCAACCGGTTTGGAGAGCCGACAAGCCTCAAAAAGGCAGGTATCGTGAATTTTACCAGTGTGATGTGGATGTCATCGGCAGTAATTCATTATTAAATGAAGCTGAATTGGTAAAAGTTTCGGATACTGTTTTTTCAAAACTGGGTTTAAACGTTATTGTTAAAATCAATAACCGTAAAATATTAGCGGGCATTGCCGAAATCATGGGCCATCCTGATAAAATTACTGACATTACGGTTGCAATTGATAAGCTGGATAAAATTGGCATTGATAAAGTAAATACCGAATTACTTGAAAAAGGATTATCTGAAAAAGCGGTTGAACAATTGCAACCCATTCTGAAAATGAGCGGAAGCAATACTGAGAAGATTCAAATCATCAGCAAATTGTTGAAAGATTCAGGAATTGGGATGAAAGGGATAGCTGAAATTCAAATTCTCTTTGATTTCCTTAAAAAGCAGGAAATTAAATCAGACTATGAAATTGATCTGACATTGGCACGTGGTTTAAGTTATTACACTGGTGCCATTTTTGAAATAAAAGCCAAAGATGCCCAAATGGGAAGTATCTGCGGAGGTGGTCGATATGACGATTTAACAGGTATATTTGGCATGCCCGATATGTCGGGTGTAGGAATTTCGTTTGGAGCTGACAGAATTTACGACGTAATGATGGAGTTGCGTCTTTTCCCCGATGAAGTGCAAACAGCTACCAAAGTATTATTTGTGAATTTTGGTGAAAACGAAGCAGATTATTGTATTGAAATAGCTTCAACATTAAGGGAAAAAAGTATTTCAACGGAAGTATATCCTGATGCAGTTAAAATCAAAAAACAGTTTTCCTATGCCGATGCAAAGAAAATTCCTTTTGTAATTATTGCAGGAGAAGAAGAAATAAAAAACAATACTGTAAAAATAAAAGATATGCATACAGGAAATGAAACCATTCTCCCGTCACAGGATTTGGCCTATTATTTTCTCTAAAAAATGCATTTATTTATTTTTTTAAATCTTTTGAGCGACTTTTCACACAAAATAGTGTCAATTTTATTTACTGAATGTATATATTTTCCTTAATTTAATAAATCTACGTCCTATATAAATCGGACAATAAGGAAGTTATGAAGCACAATATTTATTTTAATAAAAATGTCATTATTTGTTTGTGAAATCAAATGTTTTTGTATCTTTGCAACCCATTTCAGCAGATAAGAAATGGAAACAGTGAAGGCAATCTAAACTGTAGAGAAAGTTCTCTCAAAATAGATACCCATTGGAGAGATGGGTGAGTGGCTGAAACCAACAGTTTGCTAAACTGTCGTACTGGGTAACTGGTACCGGGGGTTCGAATCCCCCTCTCTCCGCAAAGTTCTTTATTTATCGGGGTGTAGCGTAGCCCGGCTATCGCGCCTGCTTTGGGAGCAGGAGGTCGCAGGTTCGAATCCTGCCACCCCGACACTATTTGTCAATGTGCATATCGCGTCCCGATTGAAAATCGGGAAGGTCGCAGGTTCGAATCCTGCCACCCCGACAACAAAAAAACTAAAAATTGGAACTTTAAGTTCCTTTTTTTTTATCAAAAATGGCCCCGTAGCTCAGTTGGATAGAGCAACAGCCTTCTAAGCTGTGGGCCACTGGTTCGAATCCAGTCGGGGTCACTTAAAAGAGTATACAGAAAATGTATGCTCTTTTTTTTATGTTCAAAATTAGCATATTGCGTCCCGATTTTAAATCGGGAAGGTCGTAGCATCGAATCCTGCCACCCCGACACAATAAAAAAAATCTGGATATTATTTCCTTTTTTATTATCAAAAATGGCTCCTAAAGCTCTTTGGATAGCGCAACAGCCTCCTAAGATGTAGCCACTGCATCGAATCCAGTCGGGCACACTTAAAAGAGATTGCAATGTATTGTAATCTCTTTTTTTATTCCTTTAAACTGAATTTTGAACAACCCAGTATATCGCGTCCCGATTTTGAATCGGGAAGGTTGACAGGTAATAAAATCCTGCCACTCCGACTACAAAAAACTAAAAATTGAATATTAAGTTCCTTTTTTTTTAAAATGCCACTAAAGCTCAGTTGACAGGGCAGTCAACTCAATTAGGCATTCGTATTAATTGATTTATTATAGTTTTTCATTTTTTAATAATTTTATCTGCTGCCAATTTACCTGTAAGTATTGACATTGGTACACCTGCAGGACTGTAAGCCCATTGCCCTGCCTGATAAATTGAAGGTATAGGTGTTAACACTGAACGATTAGAAAATTGGATTTTATTTACAATAGGCATGGTTTTTTCAAATGCCCAACCTACTATAGCTCCTTCCGAACTGCCAACTCTGTTTTCGATACTTAAGGGTGTAAAGGAAAAACGTGCAATAAGCTTTCCCTTCAACATGGGATAAATTGAACCGGTGATTACATCAATTATTCGATTCTCCATTTCTGAAACAAACTCACTAAGCCAGCCTGCATTGCGTATTTCCTTAAACAAATCATATTCAGCAAGAAGGCTTATTATCATACCGGTTTTCCCTGGAGGAACCAAATCGGAATCTTTAAGACCTGGAATAGAAATTTCGTAAGTATTTAACCTGGTAAATTTGTCTAACCAGAACATAATCTGTTCTTTGTTGAGATTTTCAAAATTACTTAAAAGTTCATTGAGTTCCTTACGATGTGTATCACCTAAGCCGGATTTTGAAGGGGTATAAAAGAAATGTCCATTGGCAATATTCCTAAAACTGTCCAAAGGCTCATCTACCTCCAAATATAAAGAAAATACAGAATCCCCTCCCCTATTTTTCAACATCGTATTTTTTGACTCCTCAAATTTTTCTTTGATTTTGGGTAGTAACCCATTTGTTGTTACTATTTTATAAAGTCTTTTTAAATCATTAGCCCAGATAAGGTTATCATATTTATAACTAAAATTATTTTGGTCTCTTACAAGACATTTATCAGCCAATACTTCAACAATACTTGTTTCTGACTTAATTTCGCCTCCATATTCCAATATTTTGTTTTTCAATGCTTCTGCTAGTTTACCAACTCCACCTTTGGGATAAAAATAATCCAGATATAAAGAAAAATAACTTAATGCAAAAAAAGCAGGTGTATTTTTAAAGAAATGCTGTGAAATCATATCTCTAAGTGAGGGATTTTTTATTATTGTATTTAAATAATCCTCAATAGGCATATTCATCCGGTTTATCTTACCAACCGTAAAAATAAATTTCGGAAGCCAAGGTAGCAGTTTTTTAAATAAATAATTTCTATCATTCTTCAGATCTTTAAACGCAGGATTCTCTATGCCATAAAGAACCTCCATGTGTTTCATTATTTTTCTAATGATTTTTAAAACCTCATCAATCTCACTTTCACTTTCAGGGAATAATTTCACTAGAAGTTCCCTGTATTTTATTAAATCATCAATGGTTTCTATGTTAACAATTTCATTTTCGATTCCAACAGAGACATGGCTTTTAAAAACTTCGAGTTCAATACCCAAATCTTTTAACATTGGAAAAATTATTCCGGCATTTTCCAATGCTCTTACTCCAGCTTCAAAATGAAAACCATTGCGGGAAAAAGAATTCACCAAACCTCCGAATTCTTTATTTTTTTCAATAAGCAATATTTTTTTTCCTGAACGGGCAAGGTAAACTGCAGAAGTCAAACCGGCTATACCTCCTCCAACAACAATGGTATTGTATGTATTTTCAGAAATGTTATTTTCTTCCATAAATTTCAATTAATAAATTTCACTTTAATATTCGTTTTTTATTCTTGCAATCCAGCTAATTCCATACTTTTATTCCAAAGTTCGTATGCAACTTCTTTATCTAAAGCCGGAGGTGCAGGTTCTTCTTCGGTTGTCAAATTGAAGAATTTACAACTTATATTTTCAACGTCTTTCGAAACACCAAGATAGTATAGGGCTTCAGCTGAAATATCAGCAGACTTTAATGTTTTATCTGTAAAATTCTTTTTAAACCAACGGTAAACCTTTCCATTTTCCTGTCCTGTATCAGTCTTAACAGCTCCAGGATGCATAGTATTTATGGTTACGCCAGTGTTTCGGAAATGTTCATCAAAAACGATCATCGATAAAAGCTGTGCAGTTTTAGCCGTGCCATAGCTTTTTAAGCCAGAATACCGGTACTTTTCCCAATTCAAGTCATTAAGCTTTATTCCCCAGGCAGCAAAGCGATGGCCTTCCGAACCAACCATTATAATTCTGGCTTTTTGCTGAGATTTTAGCTTTTCCATCAAGAGATAATTTATAATAAAGGATGACAGGTGGTGAACTACAAATACTTTTTCAAGTCCGTCGGAAGTTAATTCTTTTTTTGTAAGGTAAACACCTGCATTATGGATTAATACATCAATTGGGGTATTGTGTTTTATTAATTCTTCAGTAACCCGATAAATATCTTTCAGAATACTCAAATCAGCAATTAAATAATCGCATTTTACACCAAATTCACTCTTAATTTCCCTGCACAAATTTTCTGATTTTTGAATATTGCGATTTACACAAAGTATGTTTGATCCATGAGCAGCATATTTTCTAGCTGTATGGTAGCCAATTCCGGAAGTAGCACCGGTTATCACAACAAATTTGTTTTGAAAATCTTCATTGCATATTTTGGGGTCTAAACGATTGTTTCTTATCATTGCAATTATGTTAGACCATTGATATTCTTTGAAATATTGAAAGAATTTACTCTTTTTTCTCATAATCTCTTTTCACCCAAATTTTTTTTTCATAAACTTTCTATAAACTTTAGCAAACCTTGGAATATTGTCAAAAATATCACCCCATAAATCATAATAGTCTCTTTGCTCAATAATTTTGCCTTCTTTATTTATTGTTAATCGGCTTGATCCATATAATATAGAACTTGGATATTTTTTAAAACTAAGGGTCATTTCCCATTCAAGAAATACAATATCCTCACTCATTAAAGCCTTGACAATATTCATTTTCAAATCTTTTGAGCGTTTTGTCAGGCGTTCAGTCATTGCTGTAAACTCCTCTATTCCATGTATTTCCTGAATAGAATCTCTGAAATATATATTAACATCATAATAGGGCAAAATGTGCGACCAATCGGGTTTGCCTTCTGTATTGTATGTTTTTGACCATAAATCTTTAACAGTGTGGATTTCAATAATTTTTCCATTAAAAAAATCTTTTTCAATAGTATTAATATTCTCCATATAGTGCATTCGTTAAAAATTAATAATATACTGGAGTACAATTTGATGTAGTATTCTCCTTTATTATAAATATTGTTTTTTCAAAAGAAGGTGGCCCAAAAGTTCCTTTTGCATTATTTGAAAAACCGAAACCCTCTTTAGGAATCCCTATCAAATTTACATCTAATTTTTCATTTTTGTTCTCATCATGAAAATATTTAAAAGCATATTTACCGGGCTTGAGATTTTCAACTACAATTATACATTTGTTCCCTGTTATAGCTTGGGTAATTCCCTTTAATTTAACCTCTTTTTCATTGCTGAAAGCTAAAATTATATTTCCATAATTGTTTTTTAGATCATTTATTTCAATTGTAAGCGTATATTGCCCAATTGAAAAGATTGGGTTTAACGATAAAAAAACAAACAGTATAAACATTTTTATATAAAGTTTCATTTTATTGTATTTTTTAATTTAATTAATAAATTTGTCTGATTCATTTTTTAATTAGTAAATATTTATCTATAAAATCGCAGTATGCATTAAGCAAAAACATACATGCATCCTTACTTATTGTTGCCTCGGGTATAAGAATGTCAAAAGCATGAAAGCATCCTTTGAATAATTTGAATTCTACTGGAATACCGGCTTTTTTTAAATTTTCAACATAATCAATTGTTTCATCCCGAAAAAGATCAAGGTCTCCCACAAAAGTTATTGTAGGGGGAAGTTTGGTATAATCTTTAGCTCTTGCTGCAGCCGCATAAGGTGGTATTTTCATTTTCTTTTCTTTAAAATCCATTAAATATTGACTCCAGGCAAATTTATTTGACATTGTATTCCAAACCGGGGCATTATTTTTTGATGAAGATTGTGTTAAATTACGATCGTCTATCATTGGATAAATTGGCATTTGAAAAGCAATTTGAACATCTTTTGTATCTGTTGCTTTTAGCGTAATTGCGGCTGTAAGACCACCACCAGCACTATGACCGGCAATAATGAAATTGTCGGATATTGCTCCCAGTTTTTCTGAATTTTCCTTTAACCATAATAATGTATCATAACAATCATCAAAAGCGGCGGGAAAAGGAGCATCTAAAGCAGTCCGATAATCCGGACATACAATTGCACATGGTTTAGCTTCAATAAATCTTTTAATAACATCTAAAAAAGATTCAGGAGAACCTGTAATATATCCTCCAGCATGAATGTAAAGCATAGCCGGAAATTTTTCATTCGTATTTAAAGGTTTAAATATCCGTACACGGATTTCATGATTTCCATTTCTACTTGGAATATAAACTTCACTACAGTTTAGTCCGGGAATATCAGCACCCTTATTATTTCCACTGAATTTATTAATCAGTTTTACACTCCATGACTTACTCATCATAAATGCAATCAATTTCAGCACCCAGTATTTGCTCTGGAGTTCTTTGTTTAGCATTTTTTTTGTAACAATCATGATTTTTAATCCTCACTATATTATTAATGAACTTTGATGTAATATTTTATATCTTTTCTCCAATTTACGATCTTCCAAGATTATATATATTATATTTTCTCATTTTATTTCAACTTTGGTTAAGAAAATAATAGGCTGCATTAAGAATAGTAGCAAAAGTAACCCATAATAAATAGGGTATATTGATATATGCAGCCATTGGTTTGATTTTGTAAAACAAAACAAGCATTATAACAATACTGATCCATAATAAAATAATTTCAACCAGCGCTAAACCAATCATATTAAAATAGAAAAAGATAAAACTCCAGCAAAAGTTAAGCGTCAGTTGTATTAGAAAAACAAAAATTGCCAGATTACGTTCTTTGCTTGTATTTTGTTTCCATATCAGAAATAAAGAAAAACCCAAAAAGAGGTAAAGGCATGTCCATACTGGGCCAAACACCCAGTTTGGTGGATTAAAAGAAGGTTTGTTTAGACTTGCATACCATTCAGGGATTGCCTCAGCAGTAAACATTCCCGCTAATGCTCCTAAAACTAATGGCAAAAGCAATGAAACTATCAGCTTTATAATTTGAGATTTATTCATTTTACAATTCATTAAATATTATAAATACATATTTGAATATAAACTATTTGTACATTAATCTTTAATCATTTTTTTAATTTTATCAGATAAGCCTTTAAGCATTTATATTCCACCAATTAACATCATCAATTCCACTTACCATTTGATATGCGTTTACCTTTAACACAAATAAGCTGCAGTCAGAAGATAAAAGAAATGACTTTAATTCCGGATGTCTTACTAAGTGTGTGTTAAGAAGCTCTCCTGAAACAGCCATATCAATTTCTCTTGCATAACCGAATGCTGTTAATACAACAATATCAGGGTGATTTATACTTAAATCACTTCTGTTATCAAAAAGAATTGCAACGTTTCCATTATTTATCAAATTTTTGTATTTATAAGTACTACGATAAGTTGCAAAAATAAGATGCACAAAATCATCCATTGGTGTAATCGCAATTAAACTCGCATGAGGCTGACCATCGCCCTCTGTTGCCAGCACTCCCAAGCCATTGGTTCTGAGCACCAACGCTACATAGTCTTTGATAATGGTTTGATTGATCATATTCCTGAAAATTTTTTAGTTAAACAAAGTCATGTATAATAAAATAAAGCAAAAGAGTAAATTAATGTTTTCATTTTTGAATAATTGTTAATCAGACAAATTCATTTTTTAGAATTACAATTTACGTTTCGTTTGTAGTTTATAAACCAATCCCAAATGCATAAAAGTATTGAACATCTTGCCACCTCCTTGCCCCCTATCGGGTAGTTCTCCTGGGCTATAAAGGCTAAAAAAACTACGGGAAACCTTGGTTTCAATACTAAAGTTTTTATAAAAGGGCATAATTGAACCTATCATCAAACCCTGCTCCACTTTGC
The DNA here is from genome assembly GCA_038204725.1 of Bacteroidales bacterium. Classification (GTDB taxonomy): domain Bacteria; phylum Bacteroidota; class Bacteroidia; order Bacteroidales; family JACABE01; genus JACABE01. The sequence continues at coordinate 25,024 of JBBRCQ010000042.1, forward strand.
GTATCACCTTGAAATTGTCATATTCATCTTTATAATCATCTATAAGCACTCCCGTTCCTATCACTACGCGTAAATTGCCGGCATCTTTACCCGCCACCAACACCGAGAAGTAGGGGCCAAAAATCACTTGAAACTTACCGATACGGTAATTTACCAATAAGGGAATATCAATATAATGCAAGCGCATGGAACCGTTTACATAGGCTGTATAATAAGAAGGCACTTGCCCGCTTACTCCATTAAAAACCAAAGTAAACAAAGTATCGCGGGTAAAACTCTGACTATATTCCACTCCGCGGAAGGAATAAAACAATCCCATTGAAAACGAAAAATGTTTGCTAAGAGGGATTGAATATGACATGCCGGCCATCAACCCGACTATAGGGTTACCAGAAGTACTGTCTATGAATTCCGTTGGCAATGGACCACCGTAATTAAATCCTACCCCAAAGTTGATGTTTTGTGCAAAACCTGCTCCCAAACAATAAAAGAAAACAAATATTAAAAGAAGTAGCTTTTTCAATGTTTCACTATGAATTTAGCTGAAGAAACTATATTGTTGCCAATACATGCCTGCAAAATGTAGCTGCCTTGTTGCCAAGTAGAAACATCAAGCTGGTGATTTTCTCCGATAGGGGAAAACGTCTTCACTAAGCGTCCGTCAATGGCATAAATATGGCACCTCAATTTTTCAGGATTAGCGGTATTAAATTCCAGTGAAAGTTGCTCAGAAGCAGGTAAAGGATGTACATTCACTAAAAATTCAGGCATAAGAATTTCCTCTAAGCCATTGGAATATTCTAACGAAACATCATCTATTAACAAAGTACTTCCATTCTGTCCATTGAAATTGCCTCCATCGGCACTCGAGGTAAATACCATTATTATGGTATCAGGGTTCATGCCTGAAATTTTGTAGTTAAAATCAAGATTGAACTGGGTATATATTGAAATGTTATTTAGAAACATTTGATTAGCCATGGCTATGGTATCCTTTATGCCTGTAACTGAATTGAACTTGGTGAGCATCGCCACTACACCAGCCGAATCGCCATTAACGGGCATATATTTGAACCACCCCTTGAACTTCGAAGGCTTGTCAGTAAATGGTTTGCCCAATTTAATATAAGGTGCTGCCATCACAAAACTTCCCGAAGCCAGCAAGCCAGAGATCAGGAAAGTACCCCATTGCTTAGTTTCCATTTTCGCAGCATAGCTACCTGAATGCACATCATTACTTCGGCTAACTGTTACCGGACAACCCAATGATGTCAATGAATTTAGTGAAGTCCACCAACCTCCGGCAGGCTCGTAATAGGTATTAAGTGAAGATGGTGTCCAATTGTTAAAACTACCCTCGGGTATTTGAGTCTGAGCCATTGCCGACCCAACAATACATGATAATAATAAAATCAAAATTTTTCTCATATAGGTAAATCTTTATAATAATGAAGGGTTCTAAAAATTCATTTTTTTGCCTTTTTCTCTTCACAGATTAAAACCCATTTAACCCTGTGCTGAAAAACTAAAGTAAAAATACAACTTATTTCTACTACAAGTATAAAAAAAATCACATTATTTCTTGTTGTTTAATTAATTAACTAATTAACTAATTAACATTGTGTTTAGCTTTATATAAATTCAACGACTGAACTTGTTCAAATCTAAAGAGGTTATATGAAAAAAATTGCTCTAAAGCTTTATTTATAATTTCAGTTTTCATATTGTACGTAAATTTATTTTGTTCGCAAAAAACGAACATTCAAAAATAACTAACATTTTATTATTATTCAAATATTTTTAAGAGATTTTATACAATAGAAAAATTGACGCTTTGGTTGCGCTCATTTTGACTGCACTCAATGACCAATATCGGCTTCGCTCGGGGTCACTTCAAAGAGATGGCAATGTATTGTAATCTCTTTTTTTATTCCCTTAAACTGACTTGAACAGCCCTACATATCGCGTCCCGATTGAAAATCGGGAAGGTCGCAGGTTAATAATATCCTTTCACCCCGACTAAAAAATCAAAAAAAATATATTGATTATTATGCTATAATGACAAAAACCCCGATGTATTGCTCATCAGGGTTTTACGACAAAACAGAAATAACAAATTAATGATAAACCTGAGCATCCCATCCATTTACAAATAAAAATTTGCAAACGGCTGCATTATCAGGATTCTTTTTCCAAATAACGGCTGTAACGAACAAATTAGATTTAACCCAGTTTGGAGCAATGTCAATACTGCATGAATAATCATACATAGTATTCAAAGGTGTTGAAGTTGCTGTAGTAATTTTAACTCCGTAAGCAGAGGTAGAATTGAGAGCTCTAACTACATTATTGTGTTTATAACCTGAACTTCCACCTGATTGTTTATAACCAACAGTTGCTGTAGGACCTCCATCAATTCCATTTTCACATAAATAGTAGGAGACATAATAATCTCCGGTAACATTTTTAAAAAATTTGATTTTTGAAGTAACATTCATTTTATTTCCTTCAATTTTCGAAGTAAATTTCAACTGAGCTTCAGGTGATCGTTTGATTAATGTATCAATATAAGGCTGCATTACAGAATAGCCTGTTTTTATATCGCCAATATGAAATGAAGGAATACCACCACCTGTAGGACGGGAATTGCAATACGTACTGTACATATTGTAGCATACCATTGAATCCGTAGGATAATTACAATGAACAGCCAATGCAACGATACGGGATGAATTGTTCTTTTTCATCAGATTAAAATTATTGTAACCATCGTAGCCACAAATACCGCAATCAGTTGCAGTAACTTCACCCATAAAAGCCCATTGCTTCAATTCGGGTGTTAAATCATCAACGGGAAGTACTACACTTTGTTCATCTTTTTTGCAGGATAGAACAATTAAGAATAAAAATACACTAAGAATGAGATTGATTTTTTTCATTGATTGATTGATTGATTGATTAGGTTAATAATTTGCAAAATGAATATAATATATTTAATTTATTTTCATTTTAATTGATGCACTAAAGACAATAGAAAAATAAAAAAGGTTGTCTATACAAAAATTAAAGTTTAAAATTCCAGTTGCGTATAGTAAATTTTATTAATATCTAAATCAAATAAGCATACATTGCATAAAATGCAGATGCTGTCACCAAATCACTTACAGCTACTTTTTCGTTGGGTGCATGGGCCATTATTTCGTTACCGGGTCCAAAACCTATGGTTGGAACACCATACATGCCATTAAGGGCTATGCCATTGGTTGAAAATGTCCATTTATCAACCAATGGCTTTTTAGTAAACAGTTTTACAAAAGCTTCTTCACCGGTTGTAACTGCAATATGGTCAGCAGGAATTTTCCAGGTAGGATAATATTTCTCCATCCCATATTGCTTTCCTGTAAATGCAACACCGTCATAATACAACACTTCAACTCTGGCATCCATGTCTTTAACAATTTCTTCAATCTCTTTTACTGCCGATTCTTTGGTTTCGCCCCAGGTCAACCGCCTGTCGAGATGGATACGGGCATAATCGGCAACAGCGCATAAGGAAGGACTTCCAGAGATAATTTCGGAGATGGTAACGCTACCTTTGCCTAGAAATTCGTCGGTTGCCAGACGGTCGTTGAGTTTTTCGATTTCCAATGCAGCACGTGAAGCCATGTAAATGGCATTTTTCCCTCTTTCTGGAGCCGATCCGTGAGAAGACAATCCCTTGAAATGGACATGAATTTCCATTCTTCCACGGTGTCCGCGATAAATGTTCAAATTGGTAGGTTCTGTACTGATGGCAAAATCGGGTTTAATTTTATCTTCTTCAATGATGTATTTCCAACATAGGCCATCGCAATCCTCTTCCATCACACTTCCAACAAAATAAATAGTCAAATCGCGATCGAAGCCAAGTTCTTTTAAGATTCTTCCTGTAGTTACAAATGCTGCCGGCCCTCCTTCCTGGTCAACAGTTCCGCGCCCATGCACAAATCCATCTTTTATTTCTCCTGAAAAAGGATCAAAATTCCAGTTATCAGGGTTGCCAACATCTACAGTATCCATGTGTCCGTCGATGGCCAGTATTTTTTTTCCGTTCCCTATCCTGCCAATTACATTGCCAATCCCATCCATAAAAACCTCATCAAAACCTGCTTCTTCCATTTGTCGCATTAATTCAGCCTGCACCTCCTGCTCTTGCATACTCAGCGATTTAATCTTTACAAGCTTTGAAAGGTTTTCAGCAGTATATTCACTGTATTTTTCTGCTAATGCTTTTATTTTTTCTGCGATTTCATTCATCGTTAAATATTTAGTAATTGAATACAAATTTAATAAAAATAGTTTAACTCAAAATAATTTTGCTGTTATATAAGATAATTTTAAAGTCATATTTCATCTAAATGCTGATCAACCATAAAGATAACCCTACACTTTTATTAATTCTTCGGATGCTCAACCCTGACAGGATTTGAAACCCTGACAGGGCTAGTAAAGAATACTATTTCTTATTGGTTTAAATCAAAAAAAACATTATAAAATCATGCGTTTTTTCAAACTGAATTGATGTCTTTAACTAAAAAAGCCGCAAGCAATAGAATGCTAGCGGCTTTTCAACAAATAATTAGTAAAATAAATATTACAACTCAAACTTTTTTAAATGTTCCGGCATTTTTTCGAAGTCTGAAATACTTTCCAGTTTTTCTTTATCTCTAATGATGTGAACTTTTTCATTGGTATCTATCATCACAACATTGGGACGAAGGGTGATAAACTGCATCCATTGTGTCATATTGTAAGCACCAATGGTAGAAATCACAACATGGTCTCCTTTATTCAGCAAAGGTAAATCGATGTTTTCTCTTATTACATCGATATTCATACACAAAGGGCCGAATACCTGGGTGGTTTCAGTATAATGCGTGAAGGCTTGCGCCGGTGTTAATTTATGTTCATACCAAAAAGCTGTAAAAAGCAAGTTTACACCTACATCAATTATGGTGGTTCTTTTACCTGTTGAAGTACGTTTATTGGCAATTACACTGCCAATCAATGAACCTGCATCATCTATCAACGCACGACCCGTTTCTAAAATAAGTGTGGGTAATTCGTTGTTTTTAAAATTACAATTCAGCAAAGTAGTTGTAATGGCTTCCGCAAAATCATCGAATGATGGATTGGTATCGGTGCCGGGTAAATAGGAACCTTTCAGGGTATTTTTAGATGCAAAGCCACCGCCCAAATCAATGTATTTAATCGTATGATTGTATTTTTGTTCGATTCCAATTGCTAAATCGGCTAGTTTGCCTGCTGCTATTGCATAAGCACTTGGCGCAAGCATAAATGTACCTATATGGCAATGTAAACCTACAAGTTCTAATTTCCCTGAACGAAGTATCTTATTCAATGCATCCCAGGCTTGTCCGTTTTCATAATTAAATCCAAAACGATCCCACATTGGATAAATACCTGTATCCATGTTTACACGAATAGCGACTTTTGGACGTTTATCAATAGTTTCGGTAATTTCAAGTATGGTATACAGTTCATCCAAATGGTCGATATGAATCAGAGATTCATTACTGATGGCTTTTCGTAAGTCTGCTTCGCTTTTATCGGGTCCGTTGAAGATTATTTTTTTACCGTCTACTCCATTTCGTATGGCTTTTTCGTATTCAAATCCTGAAACTACCTCAGCCCATGATCCTTCCTGATGGAAAACATTGCAAACTGCATTCAGATAGTTGGTTTTATAACTCCAGGCAAACTGTACTTTCGGATAACGGGTAGCAAATGCTTTTTTTGCCTTTTTGATGGTTGAACGAATTGTAGATTCAGAAATCACATACAACGGGGAACCATATTCTTTTACAAGATCTTTCACTGCATTCCCATCAATATGTGTAATGGGTGCGTACTCTGTTCTAAGACCAAATTTATTGGGCATTCCGGTTTCTAATTTTTTAATAACCGGTCTTTCATATCTTAATTTTTCCATATTCTTTTCACTATTTTTGTTTAATTTATAATTCACCTACTGAAGAAATTTGTTGAAATTCTTCTATATCAACGATCATATCCCATGCATAACGAATAAACATTTTACCGACTGCATATTCTGTAAACGGTTCTACTTTTTCGCCCAAGGCAAGATTTACCAATGCTTCCGGAATATTTTGCCCAACACCTACAGCCAGATAAATCCAGGCCGGTATTCGCGGGTTGATTTCCAGCAAATAAAATTCATTGTCTTGTCCTTTCATTAATTCCAACTCAAAACCACCTTTCCATTTGGTCTGGCTTACGAATTTATGGGTTAATGCAATCATTGATTGATCGTCGATTGAAATACCACCCCAGGCTTTACCTTTATCCGTAATATATTGTTTACGCATAGGTACAGCTGCTATGGTATTGCCATTGCCATCGCCCAAACCTGTAATATTGTATTCCGTTCCATGAACAAATTCCTGCACTACAATGGGTAAACCCCATTTGGCTGAAATTTTATTAAAATAGCTTTTGGCTTGTTCTATGTTATAAGCTATGCTGGCATCATAATACTTTCCTTTTATTACCATAGGAAATTCAAAATCATCCGTCAGTTTGTATATTTCATGAGTATTATAAATAGACTTACTAAAAGGCACCTTGATATCATACTTTTTGCCAAATTCAGGCAGATTCACTTTATGGCGTTCTTCAAACTGTTGCATCGTCGGCAAAAACATATGGATGCCCATTGCTTTAAAAGTATCTTCCAATTTCATAAACGAATACAATTCGGCATCAAAATTAGGAATGATTACATCTATTTTTTCAATGTTATGAATATACTCCATTCTTGCCAGCAAACTTTCGGTTCCGGCAGTTGGATAAGGTATATGATATGTTTTATCAACGATATCATGCATATAAATGCCCGGCTCGAGCGATTCATAAGCTAAACCAATAATTCTCACATCAAAACTTCCGGCCTCTCTCAAACCTCTGATAACAGCTACGCCTGGGCCAGGACTGTCAATGGCATTTAAACCACTCACAGCTATGGTTATTTTACGCTTCTTCATCTAAATCAATTAAATTGTGATGTTTCAATATCCCGATAAAATCAAAATAATCTTTTTCAAGTGTTGTTCCCTCAACATTGAATTTTTCAAGCATTATTTTTATGATTTCTTCAAATGATTTTTCATCTTTTATCAGTTGAAAGATTTCTACACCAATCGGATTGATCGAAAAGGACTCTCCGTTCAGTGGATTGAACACAAAACCTGAGTCGCTGATGGCTATATTCTTATTTATTTTCATATTAATATCTTTTATTATATAATTGAAGTTGCAATATTACCATTACTTTATCAACGTACTGTTATAATATTCTAAAAAATTGTTATAAAATTAACGGACGAATTTGGATGAGAAAGATTAATTTGTGCTATCCATGTAATTCGATTTTTTCTACAATGAATAAAACCAATCCCATTTCAACCTCTATTATAAAGCATCAGCAAGCATGGCATGTATTTTGCTAAAAAAGATTTCATTCAGCCCATCTTATTAACAAATTAAATTCAATTATTTATGAAAAAAATCAGTCTACTGTTGTTTATTCTTTTTTGTCAGCATTTTGTAATTGCTCAGACACAAAAAGATTTAAAATCTTCCATAAAAGAAGTAACATTGTTTACCAATGGGGCACAAATCATCCGCTCAGCAAGCATTAATCTTCAACCTGGCGTCAGTGAACTGGTTTTTGAAGGTATTTCACCATATACCAATGTTTCAAGCATACAACCTTCGGGTAAAGGCAATTTTGTGATCCTCGATTCACGCCATAATATTGAATATCCGGAACCTGTGGATAATCCCGAAATATTAATCCCGGCAGCGTTGCAACGCAAGATAGAAGCCACCAATGACAGTCTCAACGAAATCAACGATGATTATGAAGTGATCAAAGACCGCAAAGATCTTTACAGCAAACAAAAGGAAATGTTGGCCAGCAATCCGTTGATGCGGGGTGGTGGTAATAGCGATTCACTACCGGTTTTGAAAGATGTCATGGAGTTTTACAATATTAAAATGAGTGCTATTCATGCTGAACTACAAAAAATCAGGCGCGATGAAAACAAAGTAATCATAAGGAAAACACTGCTTCAGAACCGATACAACGAATTATTGGCTTACAAAGATAGATTGATCAGCGAGAAAACAAGTTCCACAGCTCCCATCTATCAGGTTATTGTAACTGTTTCGGCGAAAGAACCCGTTACAGGAAGTTTATCGATCTCTTATACCTGTTCCAATGCAGGATGGACACCCGCTTATGATATACGGGTGAAAGACATTGACGCTCCGGTGGAATTGACTTTCAAGGCCAATGTTTACCAGAATACCGGTGAAGACTGGATGAATGTAAAACTAAAGCTCTCCACCAACAATCCCAACAAAAGCAATATCAAACCTTATCTGGCTGCATGGTATTTAAACTATTACATGCCGGAAAGTATCTCTACTTCTAATTTTTCTATGCAGAAATCCGGTAGTGCAGCTTCTAGAGAAGATGTGGCAATGTCTATGAATGAAATGGATACCAAAAAATTATCGAATGCAAAAATGCCTTCTGATTATATTACATCATTTCAAAACATGACTGTAATGGAATATACAATTGATTTGCCTTATTCCATTCCTTCAGATGGTAAAAGCCATAATGTTTTGGTTCAAAATCACAACAATATTTCAACAATATATAATTATTTTGCAGCACCCAAAATTGATAAAGATGCATTTTTAATTGCCAAACTCAGTGGTTGGCAAGATTTGAATTTATTGGCCGCAAAAGCCAATATATATTTTGAAAATTCATTTGTGGGCGAAACCACCATTGACCCCAATATCATTGCTGACACCCTTGAATTGTCGCTGGGACGCGACAAAGGCATCAGTATTACACGTAAGAAACTGAAAGATAACGAAAAAGAACAGATCATAGGCAGTTCGCGCCTCAAGACCATTACGATGGAAGTGACTGTAAAAAATAATAAAAATTCAATGGTGGAGCTGACGTTGGACGACCAGATCCCAATCACCAAAGACAAAGACATAAAGGTAAGTTTTGATCTGGAGAATTTTACGGGCAGTTATAACGAAACCACCGGCATGCTCAGCTGGAAGATGAAACTAAAACCCAGGGAAAGCAAAGTAATAAGCTTTAGCTATACCATCAAATTTGACAAGGACAGGAATCTGCTACTGCAATAAAACAGAAACAGAAACAGAAGATACTTAAAAACCGATAGCATTTCACTATCGGTTTTTTATTTTTTCTATTGATCACTAAAATAAGGTGAAAAGATTAGGTTTAAATTTAGGAATTAATATTGTCTTAGCTATGTGAAGGAGGACTTTTGTAGGCGATATAAGGTTAGAAATGGCAGCTTGCTGTTATCAATTACCTTTACTATATTCGCTTTAAAATTGCTATTCCGAAATTATGCTGTAATGACATTATCTTTTCATGTTATGCAGATGCCTCCACTATCTTAATTTCTTCATCGGTTAATGCGTATAAGGTATACACCATGCGGTCTATTTCTTTATCGGTGGATTCGATTTTGGTTTTTATTTCCAGTGCTTTGGATTGTTCTTGTAGAAAAATATCCTCCCATTCAAATTCATCTTTTTTGGAGAGCTTTATTTTCTTTTTACCCAATTCAGTAATAAATTCTTTAAAAGTAAGCGTGTACCAGTTTTGTAGTTTGGTGGATAAATCAACTAAATCAAAATCACGTTTTATGGCGCGTTGTAATTTCTGAGATGCTTGTTGTAGTTCTTTGTTGAGGGTTAGCATAAGATCTGCTTTTTCAATGAAGGATTGTTGACTAATTTGAGACACCATAGGTATTGGCAATGGATCGATGTAAATAATTTTTACTTGAGCAAAAACTTTACCAACTTCATTTATTTGTGTTTGATATAAGAATTTTAAAAACTTAGAATTTAAAAGCGCAAGTAGAAATTTTAATGAATAAGCATTATCAATCAATAATCCATTGTGGACTGTATCTAAAGTATAAAATTGAGCTGTATCTAATGTACAAATTGGATACGAACCCGTTTGTCTTAAAAGTATTTTTTCTGAAACTTCGAAAATTTCTTTTTTTCTTGGTCTATGTAATTTAGATACATCATAATTAATCAATGTATTGGATTGATTAAGACTGTATCTATTGAAATCACTACCAGTTATCAAGTTTTTAGTAAATTCAGTTTTTTCAAAAGTAAGGAATTTGCTGTTCGCATCAGTTATTATTCCTTGATTAAAGTTCAATATGTTTTTTAATGGAATTTTATTTTTAATAACTCTTTTAATAAAAAAGTCATTTTGCGAATTAAGCATAGAAAAATCTTCATTTTCAAGTATCTCTGCAATACTGTAAAAGTCTTCATTGTACTGTTGATTCTCAAATGAAATGATATTTGATATCTGTTTATAACGATATTTATCTGAAACTTCTTTTTTAAGAATCAATATAATTGAATCTACAGCAGCATCTTGAAAAACCGCATTTCCTTTAAAATCTATTATTTCAATAACTTTGGAGTTATTGAGGATATATTTACGCGCTTCTTTATAATATTGATTTTTCAGAATAGTATATGGCGTAATAAAACTCAGCAATCCTTTTTCCTTGATGATAGAGAGACCCTTTTCGTAGAAAATTGGGTATAAATTGATTCTTCCAAATGCAGAAATATAATTAGCGCCCAAGAATGATTTTTCTTTCTCGCTTATGTATTCTGTTGGTACATAAGGAGGATTCCCTATCACCACATCAAAACCACCTTTACCAATACCATACAATGCATCTGATTCCGAAATATCTTCCAATTTTTGGGCATACCCGTATACTTTTTGAGATAATTCAGCGGCCTCTTTTGAAAGTACAATGGCTTGTTCGGCCTTGGCTTTTGCTTCGAGCGATTGCTCTTTGATGAGTTTCAGGTAATCGAGCGTTTGGTCTATCTCCGTTTTAATAATTTCGTGTTCTTTTTTATAGCCGAATACCTGAGGAAATTCTTTTTCCCAGTTAAAAGCCTTATCACCGGCAATGGCAGGGTCGTCAATCAGAGAATTCCCGCATTTTATATTGCTGTTCAGGTCGTTGAGTTTGCGGTTGGGTTGAGCAGTGCGTAACCACAACGATAGCTTTGCAATTTCAACGCTTTCTTCGTTCAGGTCAACCCCAAAGAGGTTATTTTCTAAGATACTTTTTTCTACATCGTTAAAAACAATGCTTGCCCC
>JBBRCQ010000043.1:0-36111 GCA_038204725.1 Bacteroidales bacterium
CAAAGAATATCCATGATAAATTTCTCTTCGTATTATTGATAACAACTTGGATATTTCTGTATTGCTTGCCAGTCCCACCGCTATTTTAAATGCTTGTTTTGTAACGTAAATTCTAGAATGTCGATCCTTCTTCGTAGCAAAGCGAGCTTAATAATTTACAAGACAAAATTTGAATTGAATGGATGCAGTTTTTTAGTGAATAACTTTTAAATTTTATTTTGTTACGTTTATAGGATTTCAATTATAAGAAAATGAAAATTTAAAAATATGTCATTATATTGTTTTCATTACTTAAGTGATAGTTGAGTGATAGTTTCTCTTCTTTCTAAATAGTTGTATAATAGCTTTGTTTAGACTAAAAATAAACAAGTGAAACTATCACTCCTGGAAAAATAAACAAGTGAAACCATCTCTCCGGGTAAACTCAAGGCGCAATTCTTTTTATTTTCCAGTGCTTACCGTCTTTATTGCAATACTTAATCCGGTCGTGGAGGCGGTTTTCTCTTCCTTGCCAGAACTCAATTCTTTTTGGGATTACACGATATCCGCCCCAGTTGTCAGGACGTTTGATCGGATTATCTCTATGTTTTTTTACAAATATCTGATACAGCATTTCAATATAATTCCGGTCGGGAATAGTAGTGCTTTGTTCAGAAATACAGGCACTCACCTGGCTTTCGAAAGGTCGGCTTGCGAAATATGCATCTGATTCTTTATCTGAAACCTTTACTGCTTCACCTTCAATGCGAACTTGTCTTTCCAGCTCTTTCCAATAGAAGACCAAGGCTACATTTGGATTGTTTTTGATGTGATTGCCTTTGCGGCTTTCGTAGTTGGTGAAAAAAGTAAATCCTTTATCGTCGAAACCTTTTAATAAAACCATGCGTGCCGAAGGAAATCCTTTGGTGGAAATAGTGGCAAGCGTCATTGCGGTAAGCTCTTCCACTTCGGCTGCTATGGCCTCATTCATCCATTTCCCGAATTGTTTGAAGGGATCAGACTCAAGATTGCTTTCAATTAATTGAAATCTTTTATAATCTTTCCTTATTTTTGCAATATCATCTTGCATCATATTTTAAATTTTTTACAAAAATACTTAACAATGCTAAAAATTAAAAGTTTTATTTCAATAGTAGGCTTTATATTGTTCTTTCAACATGGTTTTGCACAATCTTCGGCTGTTATGTACGGTGATGCAGTTGAACTGATGCGTCAAAACAAACACAATGAAGCCATTTTGCTTTTTAATAAAATAATCGTCAAAAGTCCCTTTTATTACGAAGCTTATGCTGACAGAGGCAATTGTTATTTTGCATTGGGCAAAAATGCCGAAGCATTAGCAGATTATAATACATCTATTACGAAAAACAAAGATTACTATCTGGTATATTATTACAGAGGTAGCTATTATTTAAGCCAAAAGGATTACAAAGCAGCTTTGAGTGATTTTAATAAAACCATTGCAATTAAACCCAATTTTGCGGCTGTTTACCAAAAACGTGCTATGATGTACGATGAAAGCAAAGATTATGATAAATCGATTGCTGATTACAATAAATCAATAGAATATGATAAGTCCAATGCAGTTTTGTATTTTGGAAGAGGGAAAGTGTATGCCCAATTAAAAAAATATACTGAAGCCCAAAAAGACTTTACAAGATCCATTGAATTAAAAACGGATTATGAAGCAGCCTATCACGAAAGAGCAAAGCTTAACTGGGAAAAAGGAAATCCAACCCTGGCAATAAATGATTTAACGAAATTAATAGCTTTAAATTATCAGCTAAAAGAAATTCTAGTTGAAAGAGGAAACGCTTATTTTCAAATCAAAAAATACAGTGAAGCATTGGCAGATTATACACGCCTGACCATTGAGCTAAAGGTTTCAACACCTGCAGTTTATGTGAATAAAGCCTATTGCAATGCTGTTTTGGGTAACAATGATGCAGCCATGAAGGATTATTCGAAAGTGATTAATGCTGACCGTACCAACGAAGATGCTTTGCTACAACGTGCTGAATTGTATGTTAAAATGAATAAAGCAGTTCCTGCAATGTCTGATTTCAAAAGAATTCTGATTATCAATCCTAAAAATGTGGATGCTTTAAAAGGCCGGGCAAAAGTTTATATGTATCAGAAAAGATACGATTTTGCCATGGATGATCTGAATGAAGCGATTAAAATAAAGCAGGACGGTGAAGCTTATTACATGCGCGGCGCCATTAAAAGTATGCAAAAAGACAGCAAAGGAAGCTGCGACGATTTAAAAATGGCCGCAAGCCTGGGTCATGAAGAAGCTATGGCTAAAGTCGGGGATTTGTGTCCGTAGCTGGAAGCTGGAAGTTGGTAATTAGTAGTATTGAAATACACTAATTATTTAAAATTTTAGAAAAATAGAAAAGTTCCGACTTCCGTTTTCCGTCCTCCGTCTTCTGACTTCTGAGACTATTAAAATAACAAAATGCAATGTTTGTTAAAAATAGTTAAATTTATTATGATTCTAAATAACAATGAGGCTTAATAGAAAGATTTTAATGAAATCGTGTAGTTTAATGAAATCGTAGCGGGACGCTACGATAAACAGTGAGGACGCTACGATAAACAGTGGAAGTTGGTTATTAGGAGTATTGAAATACACCAATTATTTATAATTTTAGAAAAATAGAAAAGTTCCGTCTTCCGTCTTCCGACTTATTTAATCAATAACCAACACTTCGACTTCGCTCAGTGTCCGGTTTTTTTTACTTCTGACTTCCGACTTCCGACTTATTAATCAATAACCAACACCAACCCTTTCAGATATTCACTTTCCGGATGATAAATATTGATTGGGTGATCAGGTCCTTGCGATAACTGATGTAGTATTCTTACTTCTCTTTTGGCCTGTGCGGCAGCTGTAAATACCATTGTTCTGAAATCATCAGTTGAAATAGCCTGAGAGCATGAAAAAGTAAATAGAATTCCACCTTTTTTTATTTTATGGATCACCTTATTATTGATGTTCCGATAGCCTTTCAGCCCTTTTTCACGTAAATGCAAATGTTTGGCAAATGCAGGAGGATCCAGCACAATTACATCATAGTCGGTGTCCATTTTCTCAAGAAATTCAAAAGCATCGGTAGCAAAAGATTCATGCCGGTCAGAAGATCCGAAATTAAGTGCAATATTTTTATTTGTCAAATCTATTGCTTTTTGCGAACTGTCCACACTGTGAACCATTTTAGCTCCACCTTTTAAAGCAGATACTGAAAACCCACCCGTATAGCCAAATACGTTTAAAACTTTTTTATCAGCACAGTATTTTTCGAGTAATTTCCGGTTTTCTCGTTGGTCGATAAAAAAACCTGTTTTTTGTCCTTCTTCAATATCTACAATAAATTGATTGTCATATTCATTTATGATAATTTCCGAAGTTTTTTCATTGAACAAATATCCGTTTTTGTTTTCTTTGATTTCCCCTTTGGCAAGTGTAGCTTCGCTTTTGTTATAGATGCTTTTTAACTGATTTCCCAATAATTCTTTAAGCACTGTTACAAAAGTGTCTTTCAATAAAAACATACCGAACGAATGGAATTGAATCACTGCATTGCCGTCGTATAAATCAATAATAAGTCCCGGCATTGAATCGCCTTCTCCATGTACCAATCTGAATGCATTGGTACTGTTGTTGTTGAACAAACCCAGTGTTTTTCTCAGATGTATGGCTTTTTGGATTTTGTTTTTCCAGAAATCCTCGTCGATATTAGCTTGTTCAAATGAAAAAATCCTAACCGTAATACTTCCTTCTTCCTGATAATGACCAGTAGCGATGTATTTCTTTCCCGAATCAAATACCTCTACAATTTCTCCGTCGGTTAATTCTTTGGTGATGGCTTCAATGGCTCCTGAGAATATCCATGGATGAAAACGTTGCAATGATCTTTCTTTGCCGGGTTTTAAGATTATTTTTGTGTATTTGTTCGTCATAATGCTTTTTTTTATTAACATACCTGTCAGATTTGCTTTAATTTAAATTAAAAAAAATCAAATCATTATAAAAATCTCACAGTTTATAAATTAAATGAAATAGTTTATATTGTGTTTAAGTGCATCAATATTTATTGCTTCTTTTAAGTGCTTCCCTTCGGGAAGGATTTAGGATGGGCTGATTAATAAATATATACTACCTTTTTGGTTTCAAAATACGCTTCTTCAAAAAAGTCTTTGATGTCAAAAATTTTATGTTTGTGGGTAATACCTGAAAGTTCTTCTGTTAAATCGCCACCTTTGAGGTAGATGATACCGTTTAACCGTTCGTTTTTCTGGTTTTTTGAGATTTTGCTGTTCACCCATTCATAAAATTCAGGTAATTTGGCAACCGCTCTGCTGATAATAAAATCATAAGTGGCATGCAGTTCTTCGGCTCTTATTTTTTGGGCGGTAACGTTTTTAAGTCCCAATTCAGCAACAATAGCTTCTACAACTGTAATTTTTTTACCGATGCAATCGATAAGATGGAAATTGCATTCAGGAAAGAGTATGGCTAGCGGAATTCCCGGTAAACCACCACCTGTTCCAACATCCAAAATGGAACTTCCATTTCTGAAATTGATCACTTTTGCGATGGCCAGTGAGTGAAGAATATGGTTAATGGTCAGATTCTCTATGTCTTTTCTCGAAATTACATTGATTTTTGCATTCCATTCGGTGTATAAAGGAATTAATTTTTCAAACAACTCCAATTGTTCTGAAGTGATGGTTGGAAAATATTTTTTTATAATCATCATAATTACAATTTTTTATGTGTGTTTTTTATAACATTACTTTGTGCAAAAACAAATTCAGTTTTGCTGAATTTGAGTCTGCAAAATTATACTTTTGTATTTAAATATCGGGAAATACTTTTTTAACTAAAAAAGGTTTTGCCACAAAGGCACAAAAGACACAAAGACACTAAGAATCATTTTGTAAACTTTGCTCTATTTTTTATTTCTTCTTTTCAACTTTGTGTCTTATTGACTTTGTGGTAAAATTAATTTAAACAAATATACAGATGAAATATATACATGCATTAATTTTAATGCTTTTTTTCTGCTCTTTTCAAGGCATCAATGCTCAAAACGAAATAAAACGCATTACGATAAAAGAATACATAGATGCCTATAAAGATATTGCTGTTCAGAACATGAAAAATTTCAGGATACCAGCCAGTATAACGCTGGCACAAGGGATTTTAGAATCGGCCAACGGAAATAGCGAATTAGCCATTCATGCAAATAATCATTTCGGGATCAAATGCACCAACGACTGGCAAGGAGGTAAATATTTTAAAGATGATGATGGCAAAGATGATTGTTTCAGGGTATATAATGCTGTTTTAGAATCTTATAAAGATCATTCGGCTTTTTTAAGTTTGAGAGCAAGGTATGCGTTGTTATTTTCTTTAAATATAAATGATTATCGAGCCTGGGCGCAAGGCCTGAAAGATGCAGGCTATGCTACCAATCCAAAGTATCCTCAGCTATTGATCAAAATCATAGAAGATAATAGATTGTTTGAATTAGATAGTGCTTATCCTTCGGAAAACGTTGTTCAATTATTAAAAAATATTCAAACTAAAAATGATGCTGAAGATTTTGGAGCTGTTTCTATTGGTAACAATAATCGAATCGTCTTCTTAAACAATCATATTAAATTTATCCTGGTTAAAAAAGACGACAGTTTTCTGAAAATTGCTTTAGATTTTGAAATGAAGCCCGTTGAACTTTATCGGTACAATGATTTTTCCAAAGATTATCGATTGAAAGAAGGAGAGAAGGTATACATCCAACCCAAACGGCGTAAAGGATCTGTAGAATTTCATGTTGTAAAAGCCAATGAAACAATGTTTGATATTTCTCAAATGTACGGTATAAAGCTAAAACATTTGTATCGTAAAAACAATATGGAAGAAGGTGCTCAGGTTGAGGTGGGAAGTAAATTATGGTTGAAGAAAAAGAAACCGTAATATCAGCCTATCCCCCTTGCCCCTTTTCCGAAAGAAAGGGGGTAAGAAAAGTAATGGATAGTGTGGAAGGTGAAAGAGGAGACTCATCTGGTTTCTTATTCTTCTAAAATTAAAAATCGTTACTTATTATTCTCAACTCAACAGAATAACAAGTAACGATGTATTGAATGTTATAAAATTTATTCCTGGTATTTAAAGGTAAATTTATAAAAATAGGTTTTCCCTATTACTTCATTTTCGGTATTTACTTTTATCTTTTTCAGCTCTGTTTTAACATAATCCATAAAATCAGGATACAGTGCATTGGCTTGATTAACTGTAATTTCTCCATTTTTATTTACTGTGAAACTTACATAAACATCGGCTTCTAATTTTTCAGCTTTTGCAAAATCGGGGTAAGTGATTTTTGAAATAACAGTTTGTTTGAAATTGACTTCGTCATTTCCTGCTATTAGGTTAAAACTTCCCAATAAGCAGAATAATAAGAAGGTTAAAATTTTTGTTTTCATGGTATAAATCATTTAAAGGTTTTATTGTAATTTTTTTGAATTATGATCTTATGACGAAAGCAAATAAAAAAAAGTTACAAAAAAGGCTGTCAAAAAAATATGACAGCCTTTTTACCTTTATAATGAATAAGTTATGCTTTATTCTTCGAAACCTGTCTGAAGTTTACCTTTGCAAACATAAACATCACCCGCAGAAGAAACCCATTCCACATTCATTGAAAAATTTCCATCTACAATAGATCCATTGGTGATGGTGGTGGAGTCATCCCAAATTTCGTCAACACCTTTGGTTACTGAAAAGTTATTGCCACTTACATTGGCTTTTACTTTAAATTGCCAGAAATGAAGGTTATCGTCAATCCAGATTCCTTGATGATCCGCAGTATTGTAAACAGATAATATGGTAGGATCTCCTTGTACAGCTCCATTTAATGACCATGTAACACTGTATTGACCGTTTAATGGATAGGATTCGTCAAATTTTTGAAAATCTTTCCATTTATCATCTTTTTGGCAAGATAATGCTATTGCTAAAGTAAATAGAAACAGCAGGCTAAAAATTATTTTATTTTTCATAGGATTTATTTTTAAATGAATTATTGTTTGTTGAATGTACGTACACCGGTTCCATAACCACTACCCATGACGATCCATTTTATCTGGCCTAATCCAACAGAGGGTTTGTAAGATACGCTTGTGCAATAGAGTTCGCCTCCAAGTGGATTAGCCTGTAATGGGACAACCAAAGTGCTGTCTTTCGTATTAAAGACTCTAACAGGATAAGTAAAGGCAGGGTTTGAAACCGGATCCACGCCACCAACATTATTGGTTTCATATAGCCCATTATAGGTTGGCGATTTTGTCCATGTTGTCATTACGCCATTTGTTCTTTTCCAGTTTCCGCTTAAATTGTTGGCAGCGGCATCAGCTGCAATTACTCCAACATATCTCTTGGCGGATTGTGAAAAGTCTTCGGAATTGGTTGCTGTGTAAGTAATAATATATACGCCTGCAACAGAAGGGTCTACAGTTCCGGTTGTAGTAAAAGGTACTGAAGCTCCTCCAATGGTTGCAGTTACTCCGGGTTCTGTATATGTTGAACCCAAGGCAATGGTCATAAACTGATCACCCAATAATGTTAACTCCGGATATGTTGTAATAGAAGAAACATCCTTTGAATCCTTTTTGCAGCTCATTATAGAAACTGAAAGTAAAAGGATTATTATAAATATTAAATTAATTTTTTTCATAGTAATGTTTTTTAAGTTTTTATAATTACGGTTTTACATCCCACCATACTCTTTTGTTAATGGATTCCAATGCAGGTGTATTTGGGTTTCTTCTGCGTTCTGATTCGGTAAACAATAATCGTTTGGGATAGAGATTTCCGGTTGCACTGTTCACTGAAAGTGTAAATTGACCAGGAATATAAAGTGGTGAATTTCCAGGAACAGTGCTTTCTTTTGGATAATGGGTTCTGTTGTGTTCGAAAAAAGCTTCTATACCCTGGTTATTGGTCATGGCAATCCATTTTTGAACGATTATTTTTTCCAGTTTTTCTTCAGAAGTACCGGTATATTCATAAGGTTGACCTGTTGCATAAAGTGCTGCTGCTCCAGTGGCTCCCAGTCTGGTGAATGCTGCATTGATACCGTTTTCATACATAGTTTTAGAGTTTCCGGTTAAACTATATTTTTCAATGGCTTCAGCCTGAAGAAAGTAGCTTTCGGCTTCACTAAAGAAATAAACAGCATCTACGGGTCCTAATACAGGCGTAGATAAATTTGCAATGTTTGCTCCGGTAGGGAAGCTGGTATTGAAATAATCACCCTGAACAAGAGTTTTATATACCGGTGTTGCTAATTTATTTTTGTTAATTAATAAAGGCAAACGAGGATCTGCAACACTATCCAGTATCGAAAAAATGGTATTACTCATAGAAATGTTCCCGCTTAACCGGTCAATAAAGGTTTCGTAAGTAGGATTCCGTTTGTTCTGTTCGCTGGCAAAAATTGCAAATTTAGCATCAGTATTCATGAAGTTGGCATTCGCAGTATACATTGCCTGAATGCCGGCTGAAGCAACAGCAGGACGGGCATAAACCTGACGTAAATAAATTTTCAATTTCAGTGTATTTGCAAATCTTTCCCAGTTGTCCATGTCGCCTGCGAAAATAATGTCATCGGTACCGGGTTCTACAGCAGTTGCAGTAGGATTGGTAGCGCTTTTGAAGGTTTTGAAATCGTGACTTAATGCTTCGTTTAACATCACGATTAAACCATCATAAACTACTGATCCGTTGTCGTATTTTGGAGTCAGATTGCCTTCGGCACCCAGAAGTGCTTCGGTGAATGGGATTTTATCGTATAAATCAACAAGTACCTGATAGGTATATGCCTGCATGGCTGTGGCCATTAAATAATAGCTCCAGTTTTGTTCAGTTCTTGCAAGATCTCTCACATATTTGTAATCGGTTAAAGCACCTGAATACAATTCGCCCCATTGACGAACATCAAAATCGCTGGTTTGAAGATTATAGGAATCAATTTCTCTCCATTGCGGAGCACCGATAGCTTGTGTCCAGTGTTGTGACCAAAAACCGCCCAGTAACTGATAATATCCTCCAATTACATAGGCAGATGAGCCAACACCTGCAGGAAAAGTCAACTGAACAGTAGATTCAGCAGACCGACTGGGATCATGGTTTACATCCATGAAATCTTTCTCACACCCTGTAAATGCAAATACTAATATGAGAAGCATCCATTTTTTGTTTTTGAATATATTTTTCATTTTTATGTATTTTAAATGATTAAAAAGTAAAACGTAAACTTGCACCGAAACTTCTGGTAGTAGGAGCTGCACTAAATTCGCCATAATCAGCATTCAGGTCATTTCCAAATGTGGTCAGCTCAGGGTCGATGAAATGATTGTCCTCAGGAGTAAAAAGCAGTAAGTTGCGTCCAATAAGACTAAATGAAGCATCCCCAAAAGGAGATTTTGCCAGCCATTTTTTTGGAAAAGTAAAAGTTAATACTACTTCACGGAGTTTTACAAACGATTTGTCAATTAACCATTCGCGGGCAAAGTTTCCGGCACCTCTCGTCTGGTCATAATATTGATACAAAGTTGCGGATTCATGAGAAATTGCTGTAGTGTTTTCAGTATAACCTGTGATAGCACCATTTGCATCATATATTGCCTGAACAGAATTGGGGATTATAAATGGCTGACGATCGTTGAAGGTTGTTGCCGGTGCTGTTCCAGTAAAATACATCATTTCTTTGGTACGTGAATACATCAAACCACCCTGGCGGATATCAAATGAAAATGACAATGACAGGTTTTTGTAAGTTAATGTATTGGAAATACCTGACATCCAATCGTATTGAGAACTTCCCAGAATTTGATTTTCAGGATTAGCTACAGGTAATCCACTGCCGTCTACAACTATATGGCCGAGGCCATCTGTTAATGCTACTGCACCTTCATACATTCCTAAAGGTTGTCCGGGAATTGCAACAAAACCTAAACGGCTGGTTCCACCTAAATCCACTTTAGTTAGTTCCTCATTTAATTCTACCAATTCATTTTTGTTTGTAGAGAAATTAACAGTTAAGTCCCATCTGAAATTTGTTTTTTTGACTGGAGTGATTTTAACCATCAGTTCGATACCTTTGTTAGATATCTTCCCTAAGTTGAGTGTCTGGAATCTATAACCACTGGAATAGGCTAATGGCACTGGGTAAATTAAGTCGGTAGTTACTTTGTTGTAATACGTAAAATCAATTCCCAATCGGTTATTGAAAAAACGTAAATCTGTTCCGATTTCAAATTCTGAAGTTATTTCAGGTTTTAATTTGGGATTTCCAATCGTATTTCCAACGGTTAGTGCATTGATACCACCCAATGGCCAGTCCAATTCACGATAACCGTCAGCATAATTAGACTGTGTAAACGAATTAAAAATGAGATAAGGATTGGCATCATTACCAACCTGTGCCCAACCCATTCTGATTTTTCCAAAAGGAACAATGTTAGTAATATCAGGGAACAATTCTGTAAATATGAATGAAAGATTTACTCCCGGATAGAAGAAACTACGGTTTTCTTCAGGTAATGTAGATGACCAGTCATTTCTTGCATTGATCTGTACGTTTAAAAACTTTTTAAAATTAAAATCAGCACTCAGGTATACACCATAAAGTCTTCTCATCGTTTCTGCATCGCTAACAGAAGGTGTGGCTGAACTATTTGACAGGTTGTAAAAAAAAGGAATGTCTAAACCTATAACTCTGGTAGTAAGTGTTTTCGTGTTTCTCTGATTCACATTCCATCCTACCAATCCGCTAAATTCAAGGTTTTCTGAAATATTTCGGATAACACTTAATATTAAATCACTGTTGAATTCACGGTTAAAATAAGTTTGGTCTGAAACTCTTCCCGGATCATCGCTGTAATCATTTCTTACATAATTTGTAATAGCTCTCCATTCTTTTATTTGGGTATTTGATACATCTGAACCTATTTTCCAGGATGCAATGATCCAATCTGTAAATTTATAATCCAGTCCAATGTTGCCAAAAACCCGGTCTTCATTAAAATCGTTACCATGCTCATTTAAAACATAGTATGGGTTTGCAGCATAACCATTGTAATAATTGTCTAAATTATAAAATGTACTGTTGTAGTCTTTCTGGTCAATAATGCTGATGTCTCTGGGCGTTTGCATGATATTATCGTAAACAGACTGATCCTGACCGGTTGGAACAAATTTACTTCTTTTCTTGATATAGGATATGGAACCGGAACTTTCAAAATTGTTGTCTAACTTTGCAGTTCCTCTTAAAGAAAGTGTATTTCTTTTATAACTGTCAGCATCTGTAGGGAAGATACCATCGGATTTTAAATTGGAATAAGAAAAGAAATAGCTTGATTTATCATTGGCATTGGATATTGAAATTGAATTGTCAAAAGTAGTTCCTACATCAAAGAAATCTCTAACGTTATTAGGTAATGCAACATACGGTTTGATTTGTTGCTGATTGTTGACTGTATGCCCCCAAACCCGGTTTACGCCGTCGAATTTTGCTCCCCAGCTTGTATTTTCAATTAAATCGGGAGTGCCGTTGAATCCTTCACCGAATTGGTTCTGATATGTTGGTAAACGTAAAGGTGTTTCTGCAAAGAAAGTGGAAGTATAGGTAATGTCCACTCCCTTTTTCTTAATCCCCAGGCGTGTATCTTTCCCTTTTTTGGTTGTTATAACAATTACACCATTGGCAGCTCTGGATCCATAAAGAATAGTAGCTGAAGAGCCTTTCAAAAAGGAAATGCTTTCGATATCGTCAGGATTGATGTCATTGCCTCTGTTTCCAAAGTCAGTACCTCCATTTAAATCGGTACTTCCAATAGCTGAGTTATTGATAGGTACTCCATCTACAACATATAATGCCTGGTTGCTGCCGGTTAACGAAGAAAATCCTCTGGAGATAACCCTGGTTGATGCACCTGGGCTGGAAGAAGCGCTAGAGATATTTACCCCTGCGACTTTGCCCTGCAAAGCATTCATCGGGCTTCTGTCGCGGGATTTCATGATTTCGTCAGCGTTAATCTGAGTAGCTGAGTACCCGAGATTTTTTTCCTGTTTCTTAATACCAATGGCTGTAACAACTACAGCCTCGAGATTCATAACATCTGCAGCCAATACTACATCTATAGTGTTTCTGGCTCCAATTCTCACTTCCTGAGATTTCATCCCCACGAAAGTAAAAACCAAAACTTCTGATTTATCTGGAACAGTTATTCGATATTTTCCATCAATATCGGTGGTAGTGCCAAATAATGTTCCTTTAATCACAATCTGGACCCCGGGAATACTAGTTCCATCTTCTGCACTTGTTACCCTTCCAGTGATAACTCTTTGTGCTTGAATTACTTGCATTCCCATAAACAAAAGGGCGGCAAGTAGAAATGTAAATTTTCTCATAGAAAGTTAAGTTAAATGAATAAATGTTGATAATTGTAATTGGGTTTTATATAGGGTTAATATAATATCCTTAACGTGTTTTTATTTTTTATTTTCTCTTATTCTATTCTATTCTATTCTATTCTATTTAATTTCTTTTATATTTTATTTTTATCTCGAATGATAATACAATGATAAGCATTTTTTGATGTGAAATCAAATTATTTTTAACTTATTTTAATAAAATTATTATTTTTTTTAAATAAAATTATTGTATTTTTTACAGTTTATTGTTATTCAGCGATTTAAACAAATGAACATTTATTAAATATTTGTTGTTTATTTGCATCATTTGTTGAGATTTTATTACAAAAATGTTATTTATGAGAAAAATCCACCCCATATTTCAAATTTTACTTTCAATTTTACTATTTTTTACGAATACATTCGTTGTTTATGCTCAAAATGGAACCATAAAAGGTAGAATTTATAATTCAAAAAACAATGAATCTATTCCGTTTGCTACCCTTATTATTTACGGAA
Organism: Bacteroidales bacterium; assembly: GCA_038204725.1. GTDB lineage: Bacteria > Bacteroidota > Bacteroidia > Bacteroidales > JACABE01 > JACABE01. The sequence goes on from JBBRCQ010000043.1 coordinate 13,007, forward strand.
CAAATACAGGTGTTTCTTCTGATTTGGATGGTAATTTCCTGTTTGTCAATATAAAACCAGGGTATTTAAAATTAGCGGCATCAGCAATTGGGTATGAAAATTTTATCTCTACAGAGTTTTTGATAACAGGTGGGAAAACCCAATACCTGGATATATCGCTGAATGAAGTTAAAATCAATTTAGCTGAAGTTGAAATAAAATCAACCATCTTCAGACGGGATGAAGAAAGTCCACTATCGATGAAAAGTATAGGCATTGCAGAAATTGAAAAGAGTCCGGGTGGTAACCGTGATATTTCAAAAGTATTGCAATCGTTGCCGGGAGTTGCTTCTACGCCTGCATTCAGGAATGATATTATTGTAAGAGGAGGCGGATCGAGCGAAAACAGGTTTTATTTGGATGGGATTGAAATCCCTAACCTTAATCATTTTGCCACACAGGGTGCATCCGGTGGTCCTATAGGAATTGTAAATGTTGATTTTATAAGAGAAATTGAATTTTATTCAGGTGCTTTTCCCGCCAATAAAGGGAATGCATTAAGCTCAATATTAGATATGCGATTAGTGGATGGAAATCCCGATAATCTTAAATTTAAAGCTTCTGTGGGTGCTTCTGATTTGGCGTTAACCATTGATGGGTCCATCCATAAAAAAACTTCTTTTATTTTCTCTGCACGTAGATCGTATCTTCAATTTTTATTTAGTGCCATTGGTTTGCCATTTTTACCAACTTACAACGATTTTCAGTGGAAATCTAAAACAAAGTTTGATTTAAAAAATGAATTGACAATTATTGGGATAGGAGCCATTGACCAGTTTAAATTGAATACCGGGATTAAAAACCCTGACGAAAATCAAAAATACATTTTAGGTTATTTGCCTGTTTTTGAACAATGGAATTATGCGGTTGGAGGTGTTTATAAACATTACAGAACCGATTCCTACGATACTTATGTGTTGAGCAGAAATATGCTGAGAAATATTTCCTATAAATATACTGACAATGATGCTTCAAAATCAAAAATACTGGATTATGCATCGGATGAAATCGAAAACAAATTCAGGTTTGAAAGGAACAAACAAACAGTGAATTATAAGATTAATTTTGGAATGGGAATTGAATACAATCGTTATACAAACAGCACTTTGCAAAAACTATTTGTAAAAGATACGCTGATAACAATCGATTACAATTCAAAGTTGGATCTATTGGCATGGAATGCATTTGGTCAAATCAGCAAATCATTTGTAAGCGACCGATTAACCGTTTCTTTGGGTGTAAGAATGGATGCAAACAGTTACGATAAAGCGATGTCAAATCTATTTAAGCAGTTTTCGCCACGTCTATCGGTTTCTTATGCTTTGACTGAGAAATTGTTTGTAAATGCAAATACCGGAAGGTATTATCAAAGACCAACCTATACAACCCTTGGATTCCGCAATAATTCGGGTGAATTAGTGAATAAACAAAACAATATAACCTATATTTCTGTCGATCACTTTGTTACCGGTATAGATTATTTATTTACAGAAAAATCAAAATTGACGCTCGAAGGATTTTATAAGTGGTACCGGAATTATCCTTTTTCGGTGAATGATTCGGTATCTATTGCAAGCAAAGGTGCCGATTATGGTACTTTTGGCGACGAAGAAGTTACCTCCACTTCCGAAGGGCGGGCCTACGGGATGGAGATCTACTACCGGAATGTTGATTTAAAAGGGTTCAACTTTATTCTTTCTTATACTTTTGTAAGAAGTGAATTTAAAGAAAAGAATGATCAATATATACCGTCTGCCTGGGACAACAAGCACATTTTAAATATCACCTTAAAAAGAGATTTAGGTAGAAATTGGGATGTGGGCATAAAATGGCGTTTTGTGGGTGGAGCTCCCTATACTCCAATAGATTTTGTTCAATCTGCAAAACGCGAAATATGGGATTCAAGGGGCAGAGGGTACCTTAATTATAATGCTTTTAATACTGAAAGATTGAACGATTTTAATCAACTCGACCTAAGAATTGATAAACAATACTTTTTTAAAAAATGGTCATTGAATTTTTACCTAGATATACAGAATGTATTAGCCTATCAGTCTGAGCAACAACCCATTTATTCCAATTTGGATGTTGATGGAAATATTGCTATCGATCCCAATGATCCTGCAAAATATACATTGAGGAAAATAAATGATTATTCGGGTAACGTTTTGCCGACCATTGGAATTATAGTTGAATTTTAAAAATTAGAATACAACCCGTTTGTTATCGGAACAACGTAAAATTTCCACTTCTGATGCTATCTTTACCGAATATATCTTTTATGAGTATTTTGTAAGCATAAACCCCTTGTGATGCTTCTACAGTGTATCTTAGTTTTCCATCCCATCCCTTGTTGGTAGTGGTGAAAATTTGCTCGCCCCAGCGGTTGTAAATATATATTATAAAGTTTTCAATTCCGGTATATTTAGGGACAAATACATCATTAATTCCATCGCCATTGGGCGAAAAACTATTGGGAATGTAAAATGTAACTTCATTTACAATAACTTTTAACTGTGAACTGTATACACAACCATATTGATCCGTAATCGTAAGTGTAGGGAAATATATGCCGCCATTGATATATTGATGTAGAAAAAAATCAGTAGTATAAATATGATCATCACCTGTTTGCCAGACTAAATGAGTATATCCATGTGTAAAATTCTCAAAGCGAACAGGTGAATATGGATTTGTTATCAAAGGAGATATTTTGTAATCCAATGTCAATGGTGTAACATAATTCACCATAATGGTATCGGAAATGGTATCGCAGATAAATGCTTTTACCCAATAGGTGCCCGGCTGATGAACGGTTATGGATTCAGAGGTAGCACCGTTTGACCAGATGTATTGATAAGCAGTTCCTAAACCTGCATGTAAGACCAAGCTCTGAGATTGACACAATGTAACGTCATTTCCCAAATTGATACTATTGTTGTCAGGAATCAGGCAATTCGTTGTCATTTCTGTGTTCATTGCGGTTTTCGTAACAATAGGGTTAAATGCATCAATAGGAACGTCAAGGGAAGAAACAAAAGCAGTCGTAATGTTTATTTGTTGCTGAGGTAAAATCGGGCTGCTGTTGGTTTGTGCACATGAAAAATCTGTAAATTCACTGCTTTTTAGAAGCAGAAGGTTGTCGTGAGAACCGGATCTTTCAAGTCCGGCATATATTAGTGAATGATTATCCAGCTCTATGATATCATTGCCATAGGTAGCCAATTGTTGTGTAGACGCATCAATTATTTGCTGTTGGATGAAGGTTCCGTTACCTGTAAATTCTGTTATTCCAATTTTTAAGGATGTAGTATGAGTAGACTGAATGGTTGCGGTTGCCAATAAATTTCCGTTGCTCAGCTTTTTTAATGATTTTATGGTAGATGATTTAAAAGATGGAGATATCCAGTTAAAAGTTCCATCTGTTTTAAGCGATAATAAATAACAAACGCTATCAGCAGAAGCAGGATAAGATGCAAATATGTATTGATTGCCTGCTTCAATGGGTTTGCCAGTATAACGAATGTTTTCATAAGAATTGGACCATACTACATTTCCATTGGTATTCGTTTTATAAATCAGGTTACCACTTCTTATCAGTATGCCTCCATCAGACGTTTTAATAGCAGAACCCCAGATGGGATTGTCAGCATAGCGTTTATGCCAGATCAGATTTCCGGTTGAACTTACTTTGGTTATACCATTGTAAGGCATAAGTCCTCCCAATTTGTCGTGGTTTGAAAATATAAAATAGGCTCCATCATTGGTTTGTCCAATTGAATAAATATATTCATTGCCCCAATTATTAAATACTTTTATCCAGATCAGGTCTCCGATAGATGAAAGCTTCATCATAAATGATTTGCCGGCATAAATTAAATCGTCAGGTGCAGAATAATAACCTGTAAGTGCAATGTTTCCTGCCTGGTCAGTTATCATGTCCGTCATTGTAATGGAAGCAGTATCTACTCCATATCTGTACGTCCATCGTATTTTCCCGCATTTATCGTAACGAATCAATACAAACTGGCTTCTGGTTTCGCCTGTGGTAAATGATTTGGTGTTTGTGGCAACCATCCAACCGTTACTATCGGCTTTTTGTAACACAACACCTTGGTGTATACTGAAACTGTTGACTTTATTTTGCCATTTCTCCTGGCTTACTGCTTGTAATGTGCAAAATAAAAAAATTGAAAATATAATTGATTTCATAACGAATTTTATAAGATGTTGAATATTTTTTTATATTCATTAAGCTGATATGCATCGGCATTGAATTGGTTTGTTTTAAAAAGTCTCTGTTTGACTTAAAAAACTAAATCCAAAAAGTCAACTGCCTGACTTGCATAAACATATTTTTTAAAAAAGTTGAAATTATATTAATATTCAACTTGATGAATTTTATAAAACAATATTTATCTTCAAAAAGTTGTATGTAAAGTTCAGATTTTTCAAAATAAAATATTTTAAAATTTGGACCTTTTCAAAAATTAATTGGAAAAAGGGAAATACCTGTTTGTTTTTGCTAATCAACCATTTTTGCGTTCTTATCTAAAAACTTTGTTTTTTAAAGCGTTAAATATTTGTAAACTAATTTATTTTTATATATTTGCAGTTCTTAGATAAAAATTAATTGGATATTTATAAATTTAACTTATTTTGGAATGAGAAAAAGCATTGTATTTTTGATGTTAGTTTTAGGGATAATAATAAAATTAACTGCACAAACTCCTAAAAATCTTAAAATTATTAATTCGGGAGATTTAATTAAAAAAGGGATTGATTTGTATGAAAATAAAAAGTATGATGAAGCCATTGATGTTTTTAAATCAATTCCCCAAAACGATACCAATTATGCGATAAGTTTATATGAATATGGTATGGCCTTAGCCGGAAGTGAAAAATATTCGGAAGCCGTCGATCTTGCATTCAGTATGCTAAAAAACAGCTATTTGATCAATAATAAGGCACAACTTTATTGTTTGTTGGGAAATTGCCTCGACGATGCCAAAAGATCTTCTGAGGCTATTGAAATATATAATAAAGCGATTAAAGAATTTCCCTACAACTATCAACTCTGTTATAATTTAGCTTTGGTTTATTATAAAAGTGATCAGTTGGATAAAGCTGAAGAATTACTATTCAAATCTTTAAAACTCAATGTATTTCATCAATCAAGTCATAATTTATTAGGGTATATTAATCTAAAAAGGGGAAAATTGGTTCCTGCAATTTTAGCTTTCAATATGTGTGTTATTATCAGTCCAGGATCAAAAAGAGGCAAAGCTGCACTCGAAACAATGGAAAATATGTTTAATGGAGAATTGAATGAAGAAATGGAAAAAGAAAAATTTTCATTTCCTGAAATCTATGACAATTCATGCTTTGATGAAATAGAAACCCTTATAAAATCAAATTTTGCACTCAATAAAAAATATAAGGTTAATTCAAAGATAACAAATATTATCATCAAGCAGGATCAATTGGTTTTTGAAAACTTAAAGCAATACGATACGCCCAAAGGGATTTACAATGAATTTTACCTTCCTTTTTTTAAGTCTGTAATGGAAGAAAATTACTTTGAAGAATTTAGTTATTATCTGTTTTCGGGTTTAGAAAATGAAAAAATAAAATCGTTTATAGAAAAAAATAAATCAAAAGTAAAGAAATTTAAGGATTGGGGAGCAGCTTATGTGTCCAAAAAGAGAATGTATCAGTTAAGTATTGAAAATGAGAAAAAAGATAAAATAAAATATTTTTTTAATGATAATGAAAGATTATATTCTTTTGGGGAAATGAATAATAGTAAAACTCCCGAAAAAACAGGAAATTGGAATTATATCAATCAACTGGGAGGAATTGAAACGTTTGGGGTCTTTGAAAAAAATCTGAAGCAAGGAAATTGGAAATCATATTATAATAATGGACAACTGAACGAGGATTTGCAGTATAAAAATGATGAATTGGATGGGTTTTCAACAAAAAATCATGAAAATGGAGAAATCAAAATAAAGATTAATTTAAAAAAAGATAAACGGGATGGGGAATATGCAGAATATAATTTTTCTGGTGTAATCTCCGAAAATGCATCTTATAAAAATGGATTGATAGAAGGTGTTTACAATGAATATTTCTCACAAGGGCAAATATATAGTCAAACAGAATATAAGGCCGGCAAAAAAGATGGAAATTTTAAACGATATTTTGCTAACGGTAATATAGATATGGAAGTTCCATACATAAACGGTCTGGCAAATGGGAAATACATAGAATATTTTCTTAATGGTAATATTTACGCTGAAGGTAATTATAAAGATAATTTTAAAACGGGATACTGGAAAAATTACTTTTTCAATAAACAGCTTAAAAATGAAGGTGCTTATGATGAAAAAGGGCGCAAAGTAGGCTTATGGAAATCATATTATTCCAATGGCGTTATTGAACAGCAGGATAATTATTCACTAAACGGTAAACAAAACGGAGAGTCGAAATATTATAATAAGTATGGTGATCTTTTATATACCTATACATTTAAAAATGAGTTGTTAACTGAAATTACATGTTACAACAAAGAAAAGAAAGAAATTGGAAAATTCCCCGAAAAAAGGGGGATTGTCGAATTTAAATTGTTCTCGGCTGATGGAAAAGTTACACTGCTAGGCAAACTCAAAAACGGTTTAAAAGAAGGTTTGTGGAAAAAATACGATGAAAATGGAATATTGATTTATGAAGAGAATTATGAAAAAGGTGAATATGAAGGGAATGTAAAGAATTATTATAAAAACGGGAATATCAGTACTTACTGTGAATATAAAGAAGATGATAAAAACGGGCTTTATCAGTCGTTTTATAGAGACGGAACGCTTAAACAAGAAGGGTATTATGGCAAAGACAATATGGAAGGATATTGGTACACTTATTATAATAATGGGAATATTAGCGAAAAAAAGAATTATCTAAATGACAAACAAAATGGTTTTCAGGAAGAATTTAATTATTTTGGTAAAAAAACAATTGCATCTTTTTACGAAAATGGTTTTTTGATTTCTAATGAAATGATTGATACCAATGGTGTTATCTATTCACAGGATAGTTTGATCAATGGAAATGGCATGATTAAACGTAAAAATTTAAATGGAACACTTGCATTAAAGGCTTTATTCTTGTCGGGTCATTGGAAAGATACTGTAGTAAGTTTCAATGGTAAAGGTATCAAAACGTTTGAAGGCTTTTATCTTAATGGACGAAGAGATGGTTTGCAAAATTGGTATTTTGATAATGGCGTCTTAAAAAGCAGTACTTTTTATAAATACGGTGATGAAGAAGGTCTCAGCAAAGATTTTAATGAAAAAGGAGAATTAAATATTGAAACCAAATATCAAAACGGGAGAACTGAAAAAATGATTTATTATTATCCAAATGGGAAGCCCGAAATTGTATTCAATTATGAAGATGGTGAACGATTTGGGCATGCAAAATATTTCACAATGGACGGACAATTTGCATTTCAGATTTTATACCAAAATTCAATACCTGTATCCTATAGTTATAAAGAGAAAGATGGAAAGATTACGGATGAAAAACCTATTAACAAAGAAAATGGGAAACTGATTGCCTATTTTCAAAATGGTTCAAAAGCTGCAGATATTAGTTTTAATAACGGAGAACGGAATGGAAAAATGATTCTCTATTTTGCCAATGGAAATAAAAGGCAAGAAAAAAACTATAAAGATGATCAAATCGAAGGCGTTTTTCGTGAATGGAATCAACAAGGGGTTTTGATATCAGAAATAGAATATTCAAAAGGTGATAATTCAGGATATCGCAAGGTTTTTTATGCGAATGGCAAATTAGAAGTAGAAGAGCATTATGTAAATGATGAACTTCATGGACAATCAGTATACTATGATAAAAATGGCAAAAAATTTAAAATCATGAATTATCATTTTGGAGAGATCTTAAATGAAATAAAATTGTAAAGTTTGACCTTTTTTGTCTGATTTAAATTACAATCTCTAAAAATTATCTATTGTGAAAAAATGTGTTTCCTTTATTATTTCCACTATCATCATTTCAGTTAACCTTGTCGGGCAAGTTGATAACGGAATAGAATTTTACAGATCAATGTATCCTGATGACGATGCTGTTTCGATTTCAATTACAAAGGATTTGGCAGTTTCAATTAAAAACAATAAACCTGTTATTGCAGAAAACTGCAAAGAAGAATCTATTTTATTAAGTAATCGATCAGGTGCTTTAAGTACAAATCAGGTTGGTCATTCTTATTTTGTTAAATTATTGGAATCTGAGGCTTTTACCCTTGTTCCGGATAATAATAAGTACAAAAGGATGGATGTTAAGGAAATAGAAGATTATAGAGAAAGTAGTTCAGGTATTTTCTATGACGATAGTAAATTTAAAAAGTTTATTTTCCCCGGTTTAATAGAAGGTGCTAAAACGGTTTTTAACTATACACTTGAGTATAATGAACCCTGGCTATGGGGAAGCTATTTTTTTACAAATGGGAGTACACCTGTCGAAGATATGGTTATTCGTCTTGTTGTTCCGGATAAGGTAAAAATAGTTTGGAAAGTGATAGGTGATGATGTTTCAGTCATTCGTTTTTCGCAGACTAAAAAAGGTAAAAAGACGATTTACCAGTGGAAAGCTCAAAAACTTCCCAAACTCAAAATTGAAGATGACGGTCCCGCTATCAAATCCTATATCCCTACACTTATGCTTGGCATTTCAGAATATGTAGATGAAAATGGCAAAACAGTAAAAATGATGGACGGACATCAAAATCTTTATGCCTGGTACCGTAAAATGGTTAATAACTGTAAAAATGAAGTGTTGCCAGAAATGCAATTTATCGTTGATTCATTGATAAATAATGATGATACTGAGAAAGATAAAGTTGAGAAAATTTATTGCTGGTCACAAAGAAATATCAGCTATATTGCATTTGAAGATGGATATTCGAGTTTCACACCGGCTAATTCTCAGGATGTTTTTACAAAAAGATATGGAGATTGTAAAGGCAAGGCAAATTTATTAAAAGAAATGCTCAGCCTCGCAAAAATTACCAGCTATCTTACTTGGGTTGGAACCACGCATTTGCCTTATAAAAGAGATGATATTCCAGGTAAGCCCGTCGACAATCATATGATAGTAACTTATATAGGACAAGATGGTACTTTTTATTTCCTCGATCCAACCGATGACTTTATTTCAATGGATTTTCCAACAACTTTTATTCAGGGAAAAGAAGTCATGATTGGATACAACGATACTGCATTTAATATAATGAAAATCCCGGAAGTTGATAAGTCAAAAAGTAATTTAATCCATTTTATGAATTTAAAAGTGGATAACCATAAGCTCACAGGAAATGGATTTATCGATCTTTATGGATATAATCAATATACAATCGGTGGTATATTCAGAAAACTTTCTTATGATAAGCAAAAAACTTTTTTTACTGATTTCTTCAGCAAAGGGAACAATAAATTTATATTGGATACTTTAATAATTGAAAATATTGATTCTCCTGATAGCAATGGTTATATAGCCTATAAATATTCAATTCCGAATTATGTTATTTCTATGAACGATAAAATATTTATTAATTTAAATATTGATAAGATACCTTATTATAAATCTGCTAAATATGAAGGCAGGCAATGTGGTATTTTTTGGAAATATAAAGAGCATTTATTTTTCAAATATGTATTAGATATTCCTGAAGGGTATGAAATTGAGAGTGTTCCGTCAGATACTTTTGTCGAAACGCCCGATTTTGGCATTAAAATAAAATATACTAAAAATAACAATCAGATTGTGCTGGAAAAAGAATTATACAATAATTTCATTTTGCTCGATTTATCGAAAATTCCTTTATGGAATAGCACAATCAAAACATTGGATAAAGCCGGTAATCAATCCATAGTTCTCAAAAAATCAAAAAGTATTAAATAATAAACTTAAAAATCAAACTGTTTATTATTGAAAAAATATTCACCATTCCTAAAATGATTGTATAATTTAAATTAGAAAAACTGAAGTATGAAAAAAGCTATTATTTTATTAATTATTTTATTGACGGTTCAAATTGTGAAATCACAAAAAAGTCAATATTTGCCCTATGATTTTAAAAAAATTCAAACGTTATCTGCCAGCGAGGATGAAAAATTTAAGAAAAACGGATCTGTAATTCTCAACGAAAGTAGAATTCTTGATTTCTTTTATAACGATAAAGGTAATCTGGAATGCAATGAAATTTTTCATAAAACGATTAAAGTTTATAATCAGGCAGAAATAGACGACAATAATCAGATTTATTTAAGTATGGAAGATGCCAATGAACTGATTGAAATTAAAGCCAGATTTATTTCTAAGGATAATAAAATTACGGAAGTTGATAAGCATAATATCAAGACTTTAGAAAATCTGGAAAGTAAAGGCGATTATAAAATATTTGCCATAGAAGGTGTGGCGGTTGACGGGATTATTGATTATTATTATATTATAAAAACATCTCCTTCGTTGTATAGCGGGTATTATGTTCAATCATCCATCCCAAAGTTTAATGTAAGCATAATCATTTCATTACCTCAAAATTTACGTATGGTTACTAAAACTTACAATAATTTAAAAGAGATGAAAGATACTTTACTTGAAACCCTGGAAAAAAGAGTATATACACTTTCTTCGGATTTTATCCCGGCTTTGGAATCAGAGCCGTATTCGTTATATAAGTCAAATTTGCAAAGAGTTGAGTATGTAGTATGTTATAATTATTCCAAAAACAGAACCAGGTTTTATACTTTTAACGAAGCTGCACAAACCTATTATGATAATTTAAACACATTGGAAAAATCAGAAAATAAGGCACTAAAATCATTCATTTCTGAAATGAAAATCAGTAATAAATTATCTGCAGAGGAAAAAATCAGAAAAGTTGAATTGTTCATAAAAACACATATTAATTTTATCAAAAAAAGCGGCGAAGAATTTGTTGCTATCGATAAAATTACCACTAATAAATATGCAAATTCAACGGGATTGATTCGACTTTATATCAATATTTTCAAAGAAATGGATATAGATGCACAACCTTTATTTACCTGTGATAAAAGCAACAAAGTGTTTGATAAAAATTTCGATGCATGGAATAGTCTCGATGATAATCTCATCTATTTTCCGGAAATCAAAAAATATATGATTCCCGATCATTGGGCATTTCGTTTAGGTTTGATTCCTGAAGATTTTATTGATAATTATGGTTTGTTTTTTAAAAGAACAAAAGTGTCGGATATTGAATCTTATATTCCTGAAACCAAACTTATTTCATTTCCTACTTATCACGAAAGTGGAGATAGTATTTTTTTAGAAGTAAAACTAACAGAGGAATTAACCAATACCAAATCTGATCTCAGAAGAGTACTTACCGGTTATTCTGCTTCTGAAATACAACCTTTTTATAAGCTTATGGATGCTGATCAGAAAAAAGATATTTTAAAGCATTTTGCCGCTTTAAGTATTGAAACCGCAAAAACTGAGAATGTTAAAGTAAAAAATACAGAACCGGAAGATTTTTATGTTAAACCTTTGATAATCAGTTGCGATATTGAAAATGCCGGCTTTATTGAAAAGGCAGGTTCAAATGTATTGATAAAAATAGGTGAAATGATTGGGCCTCAGGCAGAACTTTATAATGAAAATAAAGAAAGAAAACTGGAAGTCGTTCATAATCATAACAGACATTATTACAGGAAAATTATCATTCATCTGCCAAAAGGATATAAAGTTTCAAATCTCACTGACTTAAATATGAATGTACATATAAATGACGGCGATTTCCCATCTGCAGCATTTATCTCAAAAGCAAGTCTAAAGGGTGAAATATTGGAAGTGGATATGTTAGAATATTATTCAAAAATGAAATATTCCATTTCAGAATATGAAGTTTTTAAAGCTGTTATCAACGCTGCTGCTGATTTTAATAAAAAGATACTGATACTTACTGAAATGTAAAACCAATTAGCAAACGTTGTACTTCATTGAAGGGAGAGATTTGTTTATATTTAAATAAACTTATTTCTCCCTTTGAGAGTTAAATAAGCTTTTAAGATTACAATATTTTATGCCTTACAAATGCTTCAAAAGCTTCGTATTCTGCCATTCCTAGCTGGTTATACAAGAGTGCAGTTTTACGGTTTCTTTCTTCTGCTCTTTGCCAGAATTCTCTGTCGTCGAAACCGGGAAAAAGTGCTTTGTCTTTTTGAGACTGATGTTTAAAAATGGCTTCTCTTTTCTTTGAAAGTTCATCAGGACTTACAGGAACGGCCATGTCAACGTCAGCAATGTTCCATTCCTGCCAGGCACCTCTGTAAAGCCATAAATAACAATCTTTTATCCAGGATTCGTTTTTTAAATGATTGAGTGCTTTAAAAATAGCATCCAAACAAACCCTGTGTGTGCCATGGGGGTCGGAAAGATCACCAGCAGCATAGATTTGATGTGGCTTTATTCTTTCTAGCATTTCTACGATAATTTCTACATCTTTTTCACTCAATTCTTTTTTTACAACAGCACCCGTATCATAAAAAGGCATATCCAGAAAAAAGACATTTTCGGGTTTTATACCTACAAATCTACAGGCTGCTTTTGCTTCACTCCTTCTTACCAAAGTCTTTATCAGTTGTACTTCATGGGTATCGGTGTCGCCGGGAATTTTCCGGGTTATGGTATCTCTTATGTTTTTATAAAAATCTCCGATAAATGCTTTGTTGATATCATATTCATTGCCAAAATCTTTAACAAAATCCAGATATCTCAATACATCATCATCATGAACGGCAATACATCCTGAAGTTTGATAGGCAGTATTTACTTCATGTCCTTGTTCAACAAGACGCATCAGTGTTCCTCCCATCGAAATTACATCATCATCAGGATGTGGGCTGAATATCAATACTCTTTTTGGAAAGGGATTTGCACGCTCAGGCCTATTGGTATCATCAGCATCCGGTTTTCCACCCGGCCATCCGGTGATGGTATGTTGCAAATCGTTGAATATTTTTATGTTTATTTTACTTGCAGCATCTTCGTCAGCCAACAGATCCAGCATACCGTTTTCGCTATAATCTTTGTCGGTGAGTTTAAGAACAGGTTTTTTAACTTTCAAACATAACCATAAAACAGCTTTTCTTACAAGCTTTTCATTGCTCCAGTCGCAGGGATTAAATAACCATGGAGCTTCCACCCTTATTAAATCAGAACAGGAAGCATTGTCCAAAATAGCGATTACATTGCTATGATTTTGTAAATAGGATGCAGGAATTTGGTTCGTAACCTCACCTTCAATAGCCGCTTTAATGATTTTAGATTTTCCTTCGCCTAAAGCAATTAATAATATTCGCTTCGCTTCCATAATTGCAGAAATACCTACCGTAATGGCTCTTCGCGGCACATTGGCTTCTCCATAAAAATCACCGGCAGCGTCTTTTAAGGTAGTGTATGCCAACGTAATGGATCTGGTTGGTGAATCCACTGCTGCGCCAGGTTCGTTAAAACCAATATGTCCATTTCTGCCAATACCTAGAATCTGAAGATCTATCCCTCCATAGGATGCAATCTTCTTTTCATAGTTGCTGCAATATTCAACGATTTTATTTTTTGGAATGCTGCCATTGGGAATATGAATGTTCTCAGGGTTGATGTTTATATGGTTAAACAAGTGCTCTCTCATGAATCTGTCATAACTTTGCAGTGCATCCGGATGCATGGGGTAATATTCATCAAGATTAAAAGTTACAACATTTTCGAAACTTAATCCTTCTTCATTGTGCATTCTAACGAGCTCTTTGTATATTTTAGTGGGTGTTGAGCCTGTAGCTAATCCAAGAATAGCCGGTTTGTTTTCTTTTTTCTTTTGAATGATTAAAGCAGCAATCTCATGTGCAATATGTTTCTCAGCTTCTTTATAATCTGTAAATATTTTAGTAGGAATTTTCTCTATCTGACTGTTGCTTGCAATATCCGGTAATATTAAATAATCTTGTTCTGTTTTCTGTTGATTTTCAGCTAATTTCATGCTTATTTTGCTTTCAAATAATATCTTTCAAAATTACATTTATTTTTTAAATCCGATGAAAAGTAATTTATTTTTTTAAACATTTCATATAAATATAACGTAGGAATATAGATGGATTTAGGAATCTAAATCGATTTACCTTTTTAATGATTTAGAAATTTTTTTTATATTATTGATACATAGTATTTTAATATGTTTTTGCTTGTATTTTCGCTTTTATTAATCAATTAATCAAACATTATTTTTTAATTGTAAGATTATTGTTCAAAAATATATTAATTTAGCCGTTTGGTTAAACTATGTGATTAAACCAATTAATAAAATTCAAATGAGTACGCAGGAAACAGATACAGAGCAACTTATTTTAAATGCAGCCAAAAATGTATTTTTCAGAAAAGGATATGATGGTGCACGTATGCAGGAAATTGCAGATGAAGCGGGAATGAACAAAGCTTTGTTGCATTATTATTTCCGTAGCAAGGATAAGTTGTTTGAAGCCATTTTTAACAGTGCTTTTCAGCAATTTATTCCACATATAGTTGAACATATGTCATCAGATGTTTCTTTTGAAGAAAAAATAGAAGGGTTTGTGGAGAACTATTTAAATGTATTGACTAAAATACCACAATTACCGAATTTTGTACTTACAGAAATCAACCGGAATCCTGATAAAATTGTTGAGATGTTCGATAAATTAGGATTGAAACCTTCCATCGTATTGCAAGGAATTCAAAAAGATATGGAAGAAGGGAAAATAAGACCGATAAATCCCAAACATCTTATCATTAATATTATAGCGCTTTGCGTTTTTCCATTTGCCGCAAGACCATTGATGCAGATCATCCTTTTTGAAAACGATGCGGAGAAATACAATGCATTTTTAGAAGAACGCAAAAAAGAAGTAAGCTGGTTTATTATCCATTCACTTAAAATTCAATAAAATATGAAGCGTTTTATTTTGATTGTAAGCTGGTTATTTACGATGCACGTAAATGCACAAAACATAGATATACAATTATGTTATCAAAAAGCTGTTGAAAATTACCCATTGTCCAAACAAAAGGAAAGTATTCAAAACATTGGTGAATTGAAAATCAAATGCCTGAATACAAACTACCTCCCGCAAGTAAGCATAAACGGACAAATGAGTTATCAGTCGGATGTTACGAAAATACCTGTTAATATTCCTTTTGTGAAAATCCCAGAAGCTTCCAGAGACATGTACAAAGCTACACTGGATGTAAATCAGCTGATTTGGGATGGAGGAATGGTTTCCGGACAAAAAAAACTTGAAAATTTCAGTACTCAAAACGAACAACAAAATCTGGAAATAGAACTGTATAAGTTGAAAGAAAGGGTGAATCTGTTTTATTTCAACATCTTAATTTTACAACAGAACATTGATTTACTGGAAGTTTCAAAAAAAGACATTAAAAACAAACTCCTTAAAATAGCATCGGGTGTAAAATATGGAGTTGTAAATGAAAGCAATGCCGATCATTTGAAAGCTGAGATTCTTAAAATGGATCAGTTGATCATTGAAATTAAATCAGGTAAATCAGTGAATATTCAAATGCTGAATGAATTGTGCGGGATTGAAATTATTGAAAATTCAATACTTCCATTACCTGAAATTGCTATCAACACCGGCACTTTTGAAAATTTAAGACCAGAGTTGAAAAGTTTTGAATTGAATACTAACAAATTAACTGCAACTACAACTGTACTTTCCTCTAAATTGATGCCGAAAATATATGGTTTCGGGCAACTAGGATATGGAAGACCGGGGTTGAATATGTTGTCCGATGATTTTCAGTCATTTTATATGGTGGGTGCAAAATTAACCTGGAACTTATGGAACTGGAATCAAACCAGAAATGATAAAAAGATCATTGCATTGCAAAAAGACTTGCTTCATTTTTCACGGGATACCTATCAAAAAAATATCAAAATAGCCTATCAAAAAGATGTAGCAGAGATAGAAAAATTTACCGAATTGATACTAAAAGATTTAGAAATCATTCAATTAAAAACAAAAATCACTAAAAATTCATCCGCACAATTCGATAATGGATACATCACTTCCTCTGATTATTTGAACGATGTTAATGCAGAAACACAATCGAAAATCAATTATGAAGTGCATAAAATCCAATTGGTAAAGGCAAGATTCGATTATATGGTAAATTTAGGAAAGTTGTAAGTAGTTGGAGTGCATAGAGTACTTGGGTACTTATGATAAAAATCAGCATAAAAACAGTTTATGAATATTTAAATTAAACAGATACAAATGAAAATTAAATACAGATTACTCATATTATTAGCTTTTGCAGTGATATCCTGTAAAAATGGGAATGACAAATCCGATGCGTACGGCAACTTTGAAGCTACCGAAGTAATTGTTTCGGCTCAGGCCAGTGGAAAATTAATGGATTTTACAATTGAGGAAGGCCAAATTCTACAGCCGGGCACATGCTATGGTTTTATAGATACTACTGATTTATTCCTGAAAAAGCAACAATTAGCTGATCAAAAAGAGGCTGTTTCTTCTAAAATTAAAAATATTACAGCTCAGATTGAGGTCTTTAAACAACAAAAACAAAATCTGGAAACTGATAAGGAAAGAATTGTAAAGATGCATGCAGATGGAGCTGCCACTCAAAAACAGTTGGATGATGTTGTAGGTGGCATTGATGTGATCAACAAGCAAATTAGTTCTGTTCAAACACAGAATAGCGGTGTTCTTAATGAAATTGCAGGCATTGAAAAGCAGATAGAACAGATAGCCTCTTCCATTCATAAATCTTATCTTATGGATGAAACCGGGGGTACAGTTTTGGTTAAGTATGCCGAACAAGGCGAAGTTACTGCTTTTGGTAAACCTTTGTATAAAACAGCCAATCTTAAAACGATGGTTTTAAAAGTGTATGTTAGCGGCGACCAATTACCACAACTTAAAATTGGTGAAAAATGTAAAGTGTTGGTCGATAAAAACGAAAAAGAAAATACATCCTTTGATGGAGTTATAAGCTGGATATCGGTGTCTGCTGAATTTACACCCAAAATCATTCAAACCAAAAAGGAAAGGGTTAATCTGGTTTATGCCGTAAAAATACTCGTTGTCAACGATGGTACACTTAAAATTGGGATGCCGGGAGAGGTGGTTTTTTAGTCGGAAGTCGGAAGTTGCCTGCTTGCTGATAGGTTGTGAAGACCGAAGATGAATAATAAAATTGAACAATTGTTTATAATTTTAATCAATGAGAAAAGTAAAATTCTTAGTAGTTGCATTTAGTTTTTTAATGTGCTTTTCTGCTTTTGCACAAAACAAAAAAGCAGATGATATTACCGGAAAATGGTTTACTGAAAATAACGAAGCTAAAGTGGAGATTTTTAAAACAGGCGATACATATTACGGTAAAATAGTATGGCTGAAAGATCCCAACGATAAAGAAACCGGCAAACCAAAGAAAGATAAGTACAATCCGGATCCAAAATTGAAAGATCGTTCAATTATAGGGTTAAATCTTGTAAATGGATTCAAATTCAATGGTACTGATGCATGGGAAGATGGCACAGTGTATGATGTAAAAACCGGGAAAACCTATAGTGGGACAATAGGGTTTGATGAAAAAAACAAATTAAAACTAAGGGGATATATCGGAAAATCGTGGATGGGATTGGGCAGAACTACGTATTGGACCAGGAGTAATTGAGTTTCTTCTGTCTTCATTCTAAAAGCAAATAAAAAAAAGTATGCCAGAAATAGCAATATCGGTTAAGAATATAACTAAAAAGTACGGTGACATTACTGCCATCAACAACCTGAGTTTTGAAATCAACAAAGGGGAGTTGTTTGGTTTTATAGGGCCTGATGGTGCCGGAAAAACTACGCTTTTCAGGGTATTGACAACCTTACTGTTGCCTGACGAAGGAACAGCAAGTGTAGCAGGCTATGACGTGGTGAAAGGATATAAGGAAATCAGAAATATAACCGGATACATGCCCGGTAGGTTTTCGTTGTACCAGGATTTGTCGGTGGAGGAAAATCTCAGTTTCTTTGCTACTATTTTTGGAACGACAATTTCCGAAAACTATGATTTAATCAAGGATATCTATGTGCAAATTGAACCCTTTAAAAAGCGTCTGGCTGGAAAGCTCTCCGGTGGGATGAAACAAAAGCTTGCACTTTGCTGTGCCCTTATTCACAAACCTGAAATATTGGTGCTGGATGAACCCACAACAGGTGTAGATGTTGTTTCGCGGAAAGAGTTCTGGGAAATGCTGAAAAGATTGAAGGAAAGTGGGATTACAATCATTGTTTCCACTTCGTATATGGACGAAGCCAGTCTGTGCGACAGAGTGAGTCTGATGCAAAACGGAAATATACTTTCTACCGATACACCCGGAAATATTATCAAAGGATTTGATAAAACACTTTTTGCAGTAAAGGCAGATGAAATGTATTCTTTGTTGAAAGATTTGCGTGTGTGGAAAAATGCTGAAAGTACTCATCTTTTTGGGCAAAGCATACATCTAACCTTACGTGTAGGAGGTGAGAGCGACATTGTAGCATATCTGGAAAGCAAATCGCATCAATCTGTCGTAATCAGGCAAATTGAGCCTACTATTGAAGATGGTTTTATAAGGTTAATGTCAAAATAAAATTAGAATGGCAGAAGCAGTTATTAAAGTAAAAAATTTAGTAAAAAAGTTTGGCAATTTTATTGCAAACGATCATTTGACATTTGAAGTTTACAAAGGTGAAATCTTTGGATTCCTGGGTGCTAATGGGGCTGGAAAAACTACAGCCATTAAAATATTGTGTGGTTTGTGGGAGCCTACCTCGGGGGAAGTCAATGTTGCCGGTTTTGATGGCTATAGTGAGACTGAAAAGATTAAAAAGAACATTGGTTACATGAGCCAGAAATTTTCGCTGTATGAAGATTTAACGGTAGTTGAAAATATTCGTTTTTATGGTGGGATTTATGGATTGTCCCGTCAAGAAATTAAAGAAAGAACCCTTCAATTGCTTGAAAAATTAAATCTTACTGCAATAAAAGACTCGTTGATTAAAGATTTGCCATTGGGATGGAGGCAAAAGCTGGCTTTTTCCGTTGCCATTTTTCATCAACCGAAAATAGTTTTTCTGGATGAACCTACGGCTGGTGTGGATCCCATCACACGCCGTCAGTTTTGGGATATGATATACGAAGCAGCTGAAAGTGGGATTACTGTTTTTGTAACCACTCACTATATGGACGAAGCAGAATACTGTAACAGGATTTCGATAATGGTGGATGGAAAAATTGCAGCCATCGATACCCCTGAAGCTTTAATGAAAACATTTAAGGCAAATAATATGGATGAAGTATTTTTGAAATTGGCAAGGTAAAGAAAATAGGAAATTAGTTATTAGGTGGTTGGTTGTCAGGTAATTATTTATTAGATTATAGGAATTAATTTTTAACTTCGGTCTTCGGTCTTCGGATTTCGGACTCTACAAACACAAATAAATGAAGCGATTCAAGGGATTTGTCATCAAAGAGTTTTACCATATATTCAGAGATTACCGAACCATGGCTATTTTGTTCGGGATGCCTCTTGTACAGATAATGTTGTTCGGTTTTGCCATTACCAACGAAATCAACAATGCTGGTATTGCCATTCTGGATAATTCCAAAGATGTTGTAACACAACAAATCACCCATAAAATTTTATCGTCGGGTTATTTTAAGTTAGAAAAAAACCTTAGCAGTTACAGCCAGATTGAAGAAAGCTTTCGCAAAGGTAAAATTAAAGAAGTCATTGTATTTGAGAATGATTTTGCTCAAAAACTTGAAAAAGAAAAAAAAGCAGCAATTCAGATTATTGCCGATGCATCCGATCCCAATACAGCGAGTTTGCTAAGTAATTACACTACTTCAATCATCAATAATTATCAATTGGAATTAATGCAGCATCAGCAACTTCCTATGCAAATAGAAACTGAGGTAAAAATGTTGTACAACGAAGAGTTGAAAGGTGTTTTTATGTTTGTACCCGGTACCATTACTGTTTTGTTGATGTTGATATCGGCCATGATGACATCTATTTCAATTACCCGCGAAAAAGAACAGGGAACCATGGAAGTGCTGTTGGTATCTCCTCTCAAGCCTATACAGATTGTCATCGGGAAAGTAATTCCTTATATTTTTATTTCGTTTATAATTGCAATTATTATTTTAATATTGGGTTTTACAGTATTTGGAATGCCTGTGCAGGGGAATTTGTTTTTATTGATGGGCGAATGTCTTCTTTTTATCGTCATGGCGTTATCGTTAGGGATTTTTATTTCCACTGTTACCAATACACAACAAACCGCTATGTTGCTTTCGATGTTTGGTCTGTTATTGCCTACTATTTTGCTTTCAGGATTTATATTTCCTATAGAAAATATGCCACCTTTGTTGCAATGGATCAGTCATATTATACCTCCGCGTTGGTTTATTATAATCATTAAAGCCATAATGCTCAAAGGTGTTGGCATTGCTTATATATGGAAGGAAACCCTGATTATTGCACTCATGGCACTTGTATTTATAGGATTGAGTATAAAAAGATTTAAAGTAAGACTGGATTAATATTTCAAGATGAAACGAACATGTTTTCAAATTAAACATAAATACGAATGAAAATTATTAACAAGGAGTTCCATCCGACCATTAAAATTTAAATTATTTACGGATGAAAACAATACTATACCTTTTACAAAAAGAGTTTATCCAAATATTTCGTAACAAAACAATGTTGCCGATTATTTTTGTAATGCCTGTAATGCAATTACTGATACTTTCGTATGCGGCTACCTTTGAGATGAAAAATATCAAGCTTCACATTACTGATAGGGATCAATCGTCGATGTCGCGATCGCTGATCAGTAAATTTAAAGCTTCAGGTTTTTATACCATTGTAAATTATTCGGATGTTTATAAAATAGCCGAGAACGACCTCAAAGTGAACAAAGCGGATATGATACTTCAAATTCCGGATCATTTTGAACGTGATTTGATACGTGATGACAAAGCCAAACTGCAGATTACCATCAATGCCATCAATGGCAGTGCAGCCGGCCTCATTAATGCCTATACTTTTTCAATCATCAAAGACTTTAATCGCAATGTATTGATTGAAACCTATGGCACACGGCTTGAAATGCCCATACAAACCACAACATCTTATTGGTACAATCCTCAATTGGATTATAAAACGTATATGGTACCAGGTATACTGGTGCTATTAATAACCATCATCGGGATGTTCCTTTCGTCAATGAACGTTGTACGCGAAAAAGAATTAGGAACCATCGAACAAATCAATGTAACACCTATTCACAAATATCAGTTTATTGCTGGAAAGCTAATTCCATTCTGGGTAATAGCCATGTTTGAACTGGCTTTTGGTTTGCTGTTGGCAAAAATTGTATTTGCATTGCCTGTATTGGGAAACGTTGGTGTCGTTTTTGCTGTAGCTGCTGTTTATATTCTGGTTGTTCTTGCTTTGGGATTGTTAATCTCAACCCTCACCAATACACAACAACAAGCTATGTTTATAGCATGGTTTTTTATGGTGATATTTATAATGATGAGCGGTTTGTTTACACCGGTTGAAAGTATGCCGGTATGGGCTCAGAAAGTGAATATTATCAATCCTGTTGCATATTTTATAAAGGTGATGCGGATGGTTTTGTTGAAAGGTTCCGGATTTGCTGATATATTACATGAAATATTTTCGCTTGCTATTTATGCAATTGTAGTGCTTCTAATGGCGGTTGGTCTTTACAGAAAAAAGAATTAATCTTTAGCTTTAATAATACAGATTATACATGCTGCTTAAATAGGTAAGTAATGTGAAAGATGAAATGCCGTGTTTTAATTATTCGCTTTTTTATTTATTTTGTAACGTAAATTCTAGAAGGTCGGTCCTCCTTCGTAGTAAAGTAAATTGGATAATTTACAAGACTAAAATTTGAATTGAATAGATATAATTTTTTACATTTATACGATTTCAAAAGAGAAAATTAAAATTTAAAAATACGACATTTTATTGTTTTCATTACTTAGTTGCTTAGGATATTTATATTTAAATGTGTCCATTCGTTCCTCCTGACTTTGACAGTTCTATTTTGCTTGTTTTATAACTGTAAATTTATCAATATTATATAAAATTTGCACTGCTCAATATGGGTGGCGCATTGTCAAAGACAAGAGATTTATTTTTCATTTCACCTACTAGAGTCATCCCTTCGGGGTTTTGATATAATTTTCTTTCGTTTGCTATAATCATTACAACCCTTCGGGCTTTTTGATTTTTTTCGGCAATTATAAGTAAATAGTTCAATTTAATACATTTTTAATCCTGAAGGGATTCAATATGAATAGCCCTGTATGAAATGCAGGGTAAAATAGTAAAGAATGATTTTCCAACCACAAAGTGGTTGAATGTTGATTTAATTTTCATCGAACGATGCAAGCCCATTCACATTAATAATCTTCTCCGTTAGGAGATCAATAGCTTATAAGCAGATCGTGACATCAGAATTTTCCGTGGGGAATTAACTCTTTTAATCAATTGGTTTAAAACTTATCTTTCATCAAATTCTTAAAAATACAAACTGGTTAGCATGTTAATGTCCTACGGACAAAAATATTATGATTATTCACTTACTTCTATTGACATTAAAGCCCTATGGGCTAAAAAGAGGAAAATAATCTTATCAGCCACACTAATATCTCTTTTCTCCGTAGGAGATCAATATCAATAGATTACAAACAGATTGTGACATCGAAATTTCCCGTAGGGAATTAACTTTTTAATCATGACCCCAAAGGGTGAAATAGATTATTTGCTGAATTACTGAATTATGGCCTTTTATATTTCTTCCTGACTTTGATTTTTTATTTTTCTTGTTTTATAATCAATATTATAT
>JBBRCQ010000044.1:0-35313 GCA_038204725.1 Bacteroidales bacterium
GGGAGAATCTATGAGAAAAAAAATGAAAAAATAATCAATTTAAATTAATTTATTTGTCTAATTTTAACCACAGAAATCATCTGAATTTTAACTGTTCACTTTGAACCGGAATGGGGTGTTCACTTTCACCGGAATAATCAGTAAATTTTCAATTTCATCTATGGGTGTTAATTCTACAATTCGATTTCTTAACTTAGATAAATAAAAAATTCTTGTAGCATTAGTAATATCTTTAGCTAAATTATCCATTATCTCTTGTATAGTTAAATTGGAGATATGAAATTTTTCTTCAGAATATAAATCAATAATAGCGTAATTACCGTTTATTTCAGAAATGTAAAGTTCACAGAGGTTCTTTATCTCTTTATCTTCAAGTTCATTACTCATAGCTTTTTTTTGTAAAACTAAGCAAAAAACTACAAATGGAAGAAAGGAAAGGAAAAATAATTGAGAAATTTATCTAAAAAGATTCGCCTAATTGCCTAAACATATCGATTGTTTTGATATACCTGATATTTAATGCATTGCAGGCTTCAGGGATTTTTATTTTGTTTTTTTTGTTTGGTGCACTGGTTTCATGCGTTACAATTATTCTGTTTTCTTTATCAGCTAAAGCATAAGCTACGAGAAAGGCATCGGCTTCATCTGCATCTAAGAACTCATTTATTGCATTTGGCAAGTAATGTGTATTTCTAGAAATTGCCCATGCTGAAACCTGAGCATAAGCATACATTACTTGGCTAGAGTCTTTGAAAAAGCCTGGGGGTAAATTATCAATACACCAGGTTTTTAAAGCATCTTCATGATTATCATAAATTTCGCTTTTAACTTTATCTATACTTATTATCTTTCCTTCTACTGCAAGTTGTTTAACCTTGTTCCAGAAACTAAATGCGACATCTAATGGATATGTATCACGGTGTGCTTGTATAAAGAAATTACTATCAATAATATATATCGCCATGATAGTTAAAAGTGTTTGGTGAAATAGGTTTGGAAAGTATCGCCTTTTAAACTGGTCAATTTATAAGCATCCCGATATAAAAGATCTCCGGATTTTACAGCATTGTTAATATGAGCAGCAAAGGTTAAGCTTAATCTTTTTGTAGTTGTAGCATAGAAATTACCACCGCTACCTTGATTTTCTTTTTTTGTAAATTCACGGCTTATGTATTCATTGTAAAAAGCAAAAAACTGTTCTCTGTTTATCTTTCCTGTATCTAAAGCCCTACGAGCAATGACTATTTCACTGACTTTGAAATACCTGCCAGCATTTTTTATATTAGGATTTTTGTCCCAAAATTCATTAAACAAAATCTGAGGGACTAAGAATTCTGCTGCAATCTTATCACAAAGAATTTCAATTGGATTGTCGGCAGGCTGAAGGTTTCTGAAATCGAAGCCGGCACTGTGACCGGTCCAGATATGTGCCAATTCGTGAACAATGGTAAATAATTGTGCTGCTTTGCCATCGGCATTGTTGATGAACATAAAAGGAGCCATTTCATCTACCAATACAAAACCACGACATTCATCAACTTTTATGGGGCGTTTTGTATTATTCTCAACTACTCCATTAAAAACTGTAATGATACCTTTGTCCTCAATATGCTTAATTAAATGATTAAGTGCTTCTTCCAATGTTCTGAACTGACTTGCCCAGTTTTCGGGTAAATTCAGCGTATTTCTAATGTCTGCAACAATTTCATTTACATTGTTTGTGTTCTTATATTTACTAACGAAAGGCAAGACATCAAACTCATTTTCTCTCAAATAATCTCTTAACCAATCCTGCCTTTGTTGCATCAATAATATGGTGTCATAAACATTGATACTGACCTGTGTTGCCTGTGTATTATTTGTTCTGAAAAACGGAATGGGTAATTTTTCTTGCGGAGGTTCATTAAGAAAGAAATAGCCAAAAGGTAAATGTACTTTTTTAGAAAATTCTTCTAATTGCTTAACGGTGGGCTTTTTTGTACCGTCTATCCATTTAATCAGGTTAGGTAATTTTTCAGTAAATTCATGCAATTCATAGCCTGCCCGGGATAATGCCCAGGTAAGGATATTCGTATTGATATTTACTTCAGTATTCATGATGCAAAAGTAATAATAAACTACCTTTAAATTAGAGAAAGTATTAAAATTAACAACCACGTTACTAATAGTATGGATTGTTCTATTTTATTTACCTAATATTTATCTACGTGATTATTAATAAAGGTATAAGTTAATATCATTTAAAACGAATATTTTTCTGCATAATCCAATAATTTTTGCCTAGCAGGACTTAATGGTTTTGAGAATTCAAAATCAGATTTATCAAGATTTTGTGAATCAAATTCTGCCTTTTCAGTGAGCCATTTCTTATAAAAGGATTCAGCATCTTTGCCTTTTGGATGACATGATTTGTGAACAGCTACTGCATTTTCTATTGAAGTAGAGCCACCATGTTGATGTTCTAATACATGATGAATTTCCAAATCATCCCATTTTATTTCAGTTTCGCAAACAGCGCAAATTCTTTTATCTCTGTAGTATATTATTTCTCTTTCTATTTGACCATGTAAACGGGTTTTATCCTTTAAAACAGGTTTTAAAAATTCAAACATCTTTTCGGTAAAAAATTTATGTCTGATTGCAATTGATTTGGGATTAGAAGCTTGAGTTTGTGTGTAAACTACATATTTGAACCAAAAATCGCCTGATTGATTTCTTTTATCGATATTTGCTTTTTCTCTGAAATTCAAAAATGCTTCAGCAAATGAAGATTTCCAACTAATGGTATAGTCATCAATCAAGCTATCAACTAGAAGAACCAAGTGGATTACTTCATGAACTTTTAGTTTTGGGCCAAATTTATTTATCAATAATTCAACCAAATAATCCAGAATTTTTGCTAATCTGGTCACTTTAGGATTCTCAATATTAAAATCAAGATTTGTATAGTAATAATCATCAATTGATTGGGTTCCAATATCAAGCCAATTCCTTTTGGTTGCATTTTCGAAATACAACATACCTAATTGAGCACAAAGTGTTCTTACACTTCCTCTATCCGTTGAAGGTGAACTGACTAATTTTTGAAAAAATTCATGTCCTGGATATCTAACAATTTCTTTTTTCCCTCCAAATTTCAAAACAAATTCAGTGTATCCACCTGGCCATGCATCTCTTTTTTCCTGTGCATTTAATGGTAATCCTGCTTGTAATCTAATAAACAAATCTCTAGCTTCATCTTCAACATCAGTTGTTACATAAGCCACAAATAAAATTGTTTCATTAAATTTATTCTTTAACTCATCAGGTAAAGATAAAAAATCGCAACTTGCCCAATCACAGTTTGTTTGTTTAATAAAGTTAGGAAATCTTGCTTCTTTATCATCTTTAATCGGATCAAATAATTTCAAAGCACCTTCACTAAATTTATAAAGAGCATTTATTCTTTGCTGACCATCAATTATTTCTAAACTTTCACTATGCATACCCGCAACATCCTTCTTTTTAAGATGTAAATAAATAAGTGGTAGTGCATAATTTCTTAATACTGAATCAATCAATTTTTTCTGTTGTGGATCATTCCAAACAGCACCTCTTTGGTACTCAGGATTAACGCTTATCATATTACTCTTTTTTAATTCAATCAATTCCTTAATTGTAATAGTATCTTGTTTGATTTCCATAATGATTAAATTTTAATAATTAATATTTTGTTAAATACCTTACGGTACAAAAAACTCTTATTTTTTCAAGAGGAAGCTCTGTTTTTTTTAGTATCTTTTTGTAAGGTATTCTCTTAATTTCTCATCCTTTATATCCTTTATTGCTTCATCCCAATGACCACACTTAAATCTTTCTCTTTCGTAGGGTGATAATATCTCATTCCAGACCTCATATAGTTTTTTGCCGGCATATTTTTTTAAACCAGGGCTGAATTCAACATATTTTTCATGTAAAATTTCGATTTCTTTGTTCATTGAATGGGATAAATGAACAATGCGATAATCTTCAACTCTAAAATCACCAATTTGAATAGGTGTAGTCATTTTAGCTAATAATGTCATTCTTAATAGCTGGTAAAGATGGTCGGCTGAAAAATCAGATAAGCCTAAGCCTTTTTCTTCAGTGAAATTAAACGGGAAATCGTCTTTCTTGCGGAATGGTAGTAATATACTTGAATAGCGATTCAATCTTTCTAATCCCTTTAGACCAGAAAATTTTTCAAGTGCCAAAGGTCTTGATAAGCCTTCAGTGAATTTCCATTCAATTAATAATTGGGTTATTTTTCCTTTAATTTTAGCAATTACATAAGCATCCACACTTGTTCTTTGAAATCCACGACCACCACCTTTTTCGTTGATTGGAGATTTTTGTGGACCCACCCATTCGAAAATTACATAGCCTTTGTCGGCATAAATACGTTCTCCAACATTTGAATTCGTTGGAAATTCATATAGTTTTTCTATTTCCAACCCAAAATGATTTAAAAAGTTCATCAATTCTCCGGGTTGATGCATTATTGAGCCCAATACATTTAAACATGCTGCTGCGCTGCTGAGTGGATTTTTTTTAGTTTCATCATGCAGTTTTACTTTCGGATCAATGTTTTCAAAAACAGTTTTATCAAAAATACAATGATCTTGAAACTTACTTTGAAAATCTTTTGTTAGTCTGTCCATTTTTTTTAGATTTTATTAAATTTAAATACTATATAATACGAATAAGCAAATGAAGTGGTTTAAAGCCTTGTTAATAAAAGAAAGCTGAAATGTCTTGAAAAATTAAAATCAATTAATACCTTTTATAAAATTAATAAAGTGTTTCTTATTGTTCCCTTTATTAATATTATTTTTATAAAAATTACCACTGCCGATTAGCCATAATGTTTTGTCAACAGCATAAGAAGTAATACCCACTTCAGAAGCAATTTTATCAATGATATCTAAACAATAATAATCTGTTCTGAACTTAAATTTATCTTTTTCATTTATAATATTTGCTGCGATTAAGATATCTTTAAGATGTACATCTGGTTTTCCATAATTTACATAACCGATTTCCTTTAAAAAATCTGCTGATAAAGCAATACTAAACCCTCTTATATTTAAAGCTATATGAATTGGTAATAAGTTCTTTGTATATGGATCATTATAGAATTTTTCAATAAATGAATAAAAACTCTCAATTGTTTTATAAGAAGAAAGAAAATGAGCACTATCAATAACAGCATTTGTAAATTTTGGCCACAATCCTTTTACATCTTTGCTTTTTTTCCAATTGGATTCAATTCCTTTATGATTAATTCAAATAATTTTAAGTTATCATTTTTTTTATAAATTTTAGATACTTCAAATGGGTTAAAATTATACAAAATTTTATTTAAAGACTCAATACCACCGATACTACCACCTATAACATTAGGATACATTTGTTGATTTTGAGCTGATTTACAAAATCTTTCAAATAAAAAATTAAAACTATCTGGTTTGTTAATATTTGGCTGCCAATGATTTTTAATAATTTCTGGAGTAATACCTTCTAAACTACACAGAAAGTCAAAAGCTTGATTAAATAAATTATTTTGAAACATAGGTAAATTTTGAAATTTGATTTGTTTTTTGAGTTTGATTAATATATAAATTAGGGAATAATTTCATTCAATTTACTAATTATTAGCAAGAATATTATTATCACTTGTTAATTGGTCTAGCTTATCATTAATTTTTTGTATAACATTCTCCAAATATGAAATAACTAATTGAATTGCATATTTTTTTAATATTTTGCGTTTGGGAAGATTTTCTTTTAAAAAATTATTTAATTCTATCAAAAAATCTTTTTCTTTCAAATGATAATCCTGTAATGATGCATTTACATAATTATTCTCAGGTGAAAATCTATAAATTAAAAATGACCTAAATTGATTAATTGTGCCAGAATCTAATTTTAATATATTCTTACCAACTTTCTTCCCACTAATTAAACTTAGCATTGGTGAATTCAAATAAGTAGTTGAATGATCCGGTAAAACATTGCCAATTTTTTCATAAATCAGATCAATATTTGAACTGTCAATATTATAAAAAACACTTTTTAAATATAAAGATTTCTCTGTTTTTTGATGATTTTGAACTTTGCTTAAATAATATTGATATAATTCAATAAATTCATGGCTTTTATATGCTAAATATCCCTTGCCATAAGCAGCTTCGTTAAACAAGTTTGGAAGTGAAATATTAGAAACAGCTGCAATTTTAAATATTTTATTGATATTCGCTTTGGTCTTAGCTTCTATTATTGACTTATCAATTTTTACTATTTCTCTATCAACTAAATCAATAATAATACCTGCAACATGGAATAAAATACCCAAATCTTCAAATTTGGTTTTATATAGTTGAGACCATAATATTTTTAAATTTATTTTAAATTCATAGTCTGATAAAGAATACCAGTTCCATAATTTTTCCCATGGAGCTAATTCATTATTTCTAAAGAAAATATTATACTGTAATTGATTATTAAAATAATTAAAGTCAAATTTACCATATTTAATAAAATCCAAAATATATGAAACTTGGATAACATTATTAGATTTTGATAATTTTTTTTCTATAATGAATAATTCATATTTCTTGTCAAATTCAGTTTTACCGGTATTTATTGAAATATTGTTTACATAAGGATTTTGGAAATAAGACAATTCAATTTTACCTGACTTGAACTCCAAATATGTTAAAATGAAATATGAAGTCAGGTTTCGTTCGAATTCATTAAAATTATCTCTTCTTTTTAATAAAGGATCTCTAAATGTTGAAAATCGACACAAATCATATAATGATTGTTTTAAAATTCTTAAATTATTAATTTCAGAAATATTGAACAAATCAATTATTAATACTTTGTATTCATTTAAATCTATATTTTTGTTGACTTTTTCTGTTTCTTTAATGAAATGATTGATAGCATCTTCTATATCACTTTCTATCTCAAACGATTGACCAATAAGTTTTTCCTTTATTTCTATTAAAGGGAATTTTGAACTAACTGAATGGATATTTTCTTCAGGTTTTATTCTTTCCTCGTCACCTATTAAAATTACTTTGCAATTTGAATGTTCAACAAAATTATTAAAGTATCCAAATAATTCATCGATACTTATTTTACATCTTTCGACGTCATCAAATATTAATATTTTCTTACCTTTAATTTCATTGTTGTTTTCTAATAAAAATGATAAAGAATCTAAATTAAACTCAAAACTGCCGTCAGAATCATTGTCTTTATCAGAATTAAAATTAATATTTACACAAGTTTTTAATAAACCTGTAATAACTTTTTTTGCAACCTTTACACCTTTTGAATATAATATTGGATGAATAGAAGTTTTAATTTTTTTATTTATAGTTTCAATTTTTGAAATACCATTTAGACTAATATATATAGGTTTATAAAACAAATTATCATCTACACTTATATCGGATTTAGTCCATTTTGCAATACATTTCTTTATAAAAAAAGTTTTACCACAACCCCATTTCCCTCTTAATAAAACTGCATACTGTGGGTTTTCAAGACCTATAAAGTATTCCAGGTATTCAACAATGTTTTGATTTTTCATATTTTAAATAAAGTTTAAAGTTATTTAGAAATATTATAGAACCAATAGGACCTAAAAAAATGATAAGTATTTTTTTCAATCTTATTCTTTTTACTTACTTTGGTATAATATAATTTACCTTTAGAATTTTTATATTTTACTATTAGTTTTATATCATCAAACTCTTTTGGTTTAAAATAGATTTGAGGATTTGAAATTTTCAAACCGGGTAAATAGACTTTATTACCATCTTCAATAATAAAATTTAATAATTCATCAGGTTCAGTAGTATACTCTTTTTTTATAATAAATTCTTTAGTTTCATGACTTGCTAAGTGTGAATTAATTGGTATTTCTCTTTTAATTTCATCAAAGTTATCAATAATACTATTTGCGTTTTTGTTGTGTGCTTCATATATTTCAATTTCATAGGCAGGATATTCTGAGTTGTTTTTCAAAACACATTCATGCCTCCAAATTAAATGATGTCTCCCATCTTCTAAACCAAGAAAAGCTTGTTGATATAAAGTTTTACCTATTTTTAAATGTAATCTCGGACGAATTAGAATTAAATTTCTATAAAAATAATTTGCTAACCAAGTAATAAGCAATATTGCTAATGGAATAATTATAAATTGCAACAGTTCTTTATTATTCATATTTTAATTAATTATTTATATTCACTATCCGGCTCCGCTGCCATCAATAAAGTTTCTTCTTCCACATCCCCCACTTTTACTTGCCCGTTCATTAGCATGGGTAATAGCCAATCGCGGAGGGAGGAGAGTTGTTGGTTTGCTTCTAAATGAATTAATATATTATCAACAAAGGGCTTTGTTATTTTTTCAAAAAACAATAACAATTCTTTTGGAGGATAAATTAGATTTATTGATTCGAAATCGCCTTTATTCATATTGGCAAAAGTATTACCAGTTTTAGCACCTTTTGAAAATTTAAAATAATCATTCAAAGCAAAATAGAGATAGTTTTTATTTTCATCATTATGAAAAATTATTGAATTTATTTGTTGATTTGTTTGAGAATTTTTAGTGGCAAATCCTATTAACCCAGGAGATGCAATACAAGTTACACATAATGAGCCTTTAGGAATATATTTGTTAGTTTGAGAATTTGCACCTTCTTTACTTAATGTGTTTTCAGTATTAACTACATGCATGTTACCTCTAATATCACCGATAGTAATAAAAGGCACCTCTCCTTTGTAAAATTCAAGATTAGTAGTGATTGGTGTTTTCCCAGTAACAATGTTGCTTTCGATTTTTCCTAAAGGTTTCACATTCCACCCCTCCGGAATTTCCCTTTTCAATTCCTCATTCCATTGCATTTTACCACTACTGCTTTTATAGCCTTCGACCTTGCTCAGGGAGCCGTCTTCATTAACTACTGGAAAATCAAACTGCACAAACCAATAATCGTAAAGCGTTTTTGCCATGGCTTCTAATTCAGCATTGATGCGGTTGTTGAGTTCAATTTTGGAATCTAAAGTGGAAAGGACGGAGGCGATTTTTTGTTGGGTTTCTAATTGTGGTAAGTGAATATCTAAGTTATAATATGAATCAAAGGTCATACTTGGAACACCAGTACCTGTATTTAACTTACTTAAATCAAGAGATTTTAAGAAGTTGAAAAGGTAAAATGGGTTTGCAAGTTCTTTGTTGATTATAGAATAGTAAATAGTATCAACTGTCCAAAAAGGCTTATTCACATATTGTATGTT
This sequence comes from Bacteroidales bacterium, assembly GCA_038204725.1. Taxonomy (GTDB): domain Bacteria; phylum Bacteroidota; class Bacteroidia; order Bacteroidales; family JACABE01; genus JACABE01. Next base: position 9,339 of record JBBRCQ010000044.1, read on the forward strand.
AGATAAAGTGCCTTTCCTTGGAAGCAGAATGCTCTCGTTACTATAAATTTCACGGTCACCATATCGCATTATACCGCCACTCCCATATATAGGGATGTTACCATTTTTTAATTCTTTATGGTCTTTGCCATTTTTTATGGTCAATAACTCTTTCAGTTTGTAACTTCTCATAACTTCAATGCTCCCAACTGTTTTTTAATTTCCACTTCCAATGCGGAAGATTCGGCAAAAAGACTATTAAGATGGGTTGTGTAAGTATTCATTTTGGCTGTAAATTCTTCGGGACTAATATCTGTGTATTCAATTTTTACCTCAAAATATTGCCCTGCACTAAAGGAATAGTTTTTCTCTTTAATTTGGTCGTAAGATACCACTACCGTGAAATCCTCAACAGCTTCGTGTTTGTTGAAAGTATCAATAATCCGTTGTTCCTCTTCAGGAGAAAGCAAGGTTTTTTGGTTTTTGCCTTCCTTAACGGTAGTTCCTAATTTGGAAGCATCCATCAGCACAATGTCACCCTTTTTGTTCGCTTTGTCGATAAACAGCACTGAAACATTGGTGCCGGTAGTGGCAAAGATATTGCTGGGCATGGAAACCACTCCACGCAACATTTTTTCATTAATGAGTTTTTCGCGTATTTTTTTTTCGATACCGCTCTGAGCCGTAATAAAGCCTGTTGGAACCACTATGGCTGCCTTGCCTGAAGCATTTAACGAATACATGATGTGCTGGATAAATAGCAGATAGATAGACATCTTGTCTTTATCCTTGTTAGGTACATTGGGAATGCCTGCAAAAAAACGTTCGTTGTTCTGTTTGCTATCCAAATCTGCCACATAATCGCTAAAATCGAGCTTGAAGGGCGGATTGCTCACAATGTAATCGAATTGCATCAGTTTATCGCCTGTTTTATGATAAGGTAAAAGTATGGTGTTCCCCTGTATAATGTTCTGTATGGAATGCACCAGGTTGTTCAATATCAGATTCAATCGCAACATGCTGGACGACTTTTGCGAAATGTCCTGTGAATAGATGGTACAGCGATCTTCGCCAATTGCATGTGCCAGATTCATCAGCAAAGTTCCCGAACCTGCTGCAGGGTCACAACAAGTAACATTGCTAACAGGACTATCCACCAGAATGGAAGCCATGATCTTGGAAACGGCATGTGGTGTGTAATATTCGGCATATTTACCGCCACCGTCTTTGTTGTAATCTTTAATGAGGTATTCAAAAATGGTGGAGAAGAAATCGAATTTCTGGCTGAAGATTTTTTCAAAGCTGAAGTTCACCAATTGATTGATGAGGGCACGACAAAAATCGTCACGTTGCGAACTGTCGGAAATATAATTGCTCAACTCGTCGAACAAAACAATTTTTGCACCGGTACCGGTTTTTACAGAGAAAATGTCATTGTTAAAAATGGCAATGTCCCGTAAAGTGTCGTCGAAGAATTTGGCAAATTCCTCTTGATTTTGCTTGTTGTGCAGATTGGAAAGAAAGTGTTGCCGCTTGAGTTTGGCACTGTCGGGATTCATCCGCATCAAAAGCATCTCGTACTCACTGTCGGTATAATCAGCAATCAGTTGTTCCCAGTTCTCTGCATTTTTGAGTTTTTTGTCGAGTTCTTTTACTTCATAGCCAAACTTATCGTTCATAAATTTGTACAAAAATACCTGGGTAATGATTTTGAATTCATTACCATCATTTCCCAAACCATAGGAAGCACAAACCCCTTTCAGATTGTCGATTAATTCTTTTGTTTGTGCTGTAAAATCCTGTATTACCATGTATATATTCCTTGAAATTCGTTCATATATTCTTTTACCACACAGCCGTTGATGTATTTGGCTGATTCAGGCTCTAATGCAATATTTGCATTTTGAAAATTACCGATAACCATCTGCAGCATCAATTTTTCAAAATAACTTTCGTTATTCAGGATGTTTGAATTCAGCAGCACTTTGTCGTCGGCTTGTATTTTTATGTTGTTGAGCGTATCGCAAATTTCGCTTTCACGTTTTGTGATCGTTCCTTTTTCGAGTATTCGTTTATGAACGCGTGCATATTTGGCATCGCTTTCGTATTTAGCCTTTAGCAAGTTATTTTTGCGGTTGAGTTCCGTTACCTTGTCGAAAATCTGCTGCAAGGAACCGATGTTGTTTTTCATTTCTTCCTGTGATATTTCATCCAAGTTCTTCTTGTTGAATAGTCGTTTTAGTTCGTCGTAGAGCGAAATAAAAGCTGGATCGTTCTTGTCGAAATTTGCAGCCATGGCTTCACGGGTTTTGCGAAGCATGTCCTTGAGCTGGTCAGCTATCACCAATTCCTCTTCCGAAACCTTGCGGAACATAAACAGCACATTTTCCAATGCCACATTGAGCAAATTGGTTGTGTCCACGCTGTTTTGCAAAGCATCTTTTAGGTTCAGCAATTCGAGATGGCGGGCCGCTTCGTTGTATAATTCGTTCAGCTTCTTAAAATCTACCTTTTCCAGCAAATCAAAATGTCCGATGGTTCGGATGATATTGTATAGATTTTTTGCATTCTCCAGCACTTTCTTGATCTCCAATACCGTTTTCCGGTCCTGGATCTGTGTAATTTGCTGAGAAAAAACTTCGGCATTCAGCAAGTTGTAATGAAATAATTTTTCCTTGATTTCCTTGATTTCCGCTTCAATTTCCTCTTTTGATTTGAAAAGGTTGGAATAGGTATCCATTTCGTCGCCTAACTCCATCTGCAATTCTTCAAAATAGGCTTTGTTGGTGGCATCAAACTCTGAACGGATGTCGGCAAAATCAACTACAAAACCGTATCTAAAGTCTTTGTAAGGACGATTGACCCGTGTAAGTGTCTGCAATAGATTGTGGCTCTTGATCAACCGGGCGATATATAGTTTCTTGAGTCGCTTGGCATCAAAGCCGGTGAGCAGCATGTTGTAAACAAAAAGAAAATCAATTTTGCCTTCCTTGAATGCTTCCACGTCCTCTTTGCGGGTGTCTTTAGAGCCTGCATCATGCAAAATCAATGAAGCTGTCAAATGCTTTTTGTGTTTCATCCTGAAATTGGCATATTCCACATCGGCTTCAGCTGCAATGGAATAATCAATCAGCGGTTCAAGCATTTCTGCAGTAGCTTTGCCGTTATATTTCGCATTGAAAAACGAAAACAATTTTTCAGCCTGATTGGAAGAATCGCAAACCACCATGGCTCCAATGGTATGATCGCCAAAGCGTATTCTGCTTTTCAGGAAATCCGACACAATATAATCGAGCATGGGTTCCACAAACTTATCATGGGAAAAGATGTATCTTTTGTCGGCATCCCCTTTTAAAATCTCCACTTCTTTCAAAGCTTTTTCCAATTGCATTTTGTAATTGGTTTCAATGCCTTCACGTATCAGTTTTAGGGTGTAACCATCGGCTATAGAGGCATTGTAATAGTATTTGTGGATATAATCACCAAAGGTATCTTTTGAACGTCTGTCTTTACCTATCAAAGGCGTACCGGTTAAACCAATCAATATGGCGCTGCGGTCTGAATTGAAAAGATTTGCCAGAAAGCTGCCACTTGGATTGTAACTGCGGTGTACTTCATCCAAAAAATAAATCCTTTGTGTGCTGATGTCATAATCATTGGACCTTAACAAATCGGTTTCATCCTTGAATTTCTGAATATTGACTACAGTTATTTCCCTTTTGCCTGAAAGATTGTGGAAAGCCCCTTTTATTTTGAAATCACTCAGCAATTCTTCCCTTGAATTGACGGTATGAACTAACAAACCCCGACTTGAGAACTCCCGTTTTGCCTGGTTCATCAAATCAATACGATCTACAATAAAATAGAATTTGGGTATTATATGCTTATGTTGGAAGAAATCTGTCAGATAATGAACGTTGTAGAAAGCCAATGCAGTTTTCCCGCTGCCCTGGGTATGCCAGATAATGCCTTTTTTGATGCCTTTGTCAATGGTGGCTTCAATGGCTTTGGTAGCAAAAAGCTGCTGGTATCGCATGATGTGCTTTTCAATTCCATTTTCTCCTACAACGAAAGCAATGCTGTATTTCAATAACATTGCCAGTCTGTCTTTGCTGAACAAAGAAGTCAGGATGCGGTTGGTCGGATTGTGTGGATCCTTGTTGGTGATAAATTCAGGTGAAAATTTAATGGTTGACAAATTGTTGTCTAACAATACTAAATTCTCAATATTTTCGTCTTCAGGTTTTAAAAGTAAGGATACATCCAATTGACCCTCTTCCCTAAAACAGTTGAAATTCGCTTTCCGGTAGGATGTGGTGTCGTAGAATGCTCCCTGGATAGGGACGATAGATTCGGTATCATACTCCATATTGTTGGAGAATACTAGAATCTGTGAAATATTTACAAACTTGCGGAATTTATTGTTGCTGAAACGTCTATTAATTCTATCTCTCTCAGCTAAAATACCTTCTCTGTTGTTGGGCTTTTTTACTTCAATAAAAGCCAAGGGCATCCCATTGATCAGCAGGGTTATGTCGGGACGGAACTCATCTTCACCGTTTTTATAAGTCAGTTCAGTAACTACATGAAAAGAATTATTGCTGAAGTCTTTGAAATCAATTAATCTGGTACCGGAAGATGTGGTAAGCATTTTATAAAAAGCCTGGCCTAAATCTTCATTATCTAAAGCTAGTGAAATATTATCAAAGGTTTTCTTGATTTCATCAGCTTCAATGTCAGGATTGATGCGGCTGATACTTTCAGAAAATAGTGTTGTGAAAATATTGGTAGCTTCGTCTCTTTTAGCATCCACTAAAGAAATGTACTGATAACCCATTCTGCAAAGATGCAGAATAGCAGGGATTTTTACTCTTGTATTTTCGTTGAAAGCCATATTGATAGCTGTTAGTTAGTTGAGATATTGAAATTAGAAATAATAAAAATTTACAATCGAATATAGATTTAACGAACTAAAAAGAAGACTGCAGCTGTAATGTCTGTATTCAATAATTAATTGATAATGGTAGCTAATTAGCGACAAATGTAGAAAAAAAAAGGATAAGGAAGATGTAAAATAAAGAAAATAAATGCAAAGGGATGCAATTAGGGGTAAAGCTATATATAAAGGGGGGGATGTTGTATTCAGATTTTAGCATAAAATCTGGTCAGGGTGGGAAGGATAGGGAAAAGAAATGCCTGTCACTAAGAGTGTGAATTGCAAAATATGTTATTTAGAATGATTCTAAATTAAATTAATGGGCATAAAAAGCTACCCAAAAGAGTAGCTCAGTATTTTAATTGAGAAGCTCCATAGCTGTGTCGAGGTCGCCATTAACTATGGTGGCATATATTTGTGTGGTTTTGATGGAGGCGTGTCCCAGCAGCTTGGAAACGTATTCAATACGCATACCTTTTCTTAATGCTCTGGTGGCAAATGTGTGGCGGGAGGTGTGGAAATGAATATTCTTTTTAATATCAACTGCCTTTGCAATATCCTTTAAATCGGTATTGGTATAAGCTGTGGCGGAGGAAATAAATTTATGCAGGGCATCAGGATTTTTCACATCTACATTGTTTTTCAAAAATGGGAAAATATAATCACCGTCTTCTGTATCCAATCTCTGGTAAATCTCAATAATATCAAGGGCTTTATTAGGTAATTTAATTGAGACTGTTGATGCTGTTTTCTTGGTGTTTATCAATAAACGTTCACCATCAAAGCTGATCCATTTTAAGGTTAATAAATCCCCTATTCTCAAACCACCGGCATAAGCTGCGAAAACATATAAATTACGGTGATGAAATTTTGCTGAACCTGGTACCAGCTCTAAATTTTCTATTGATGTTAATTCTGCTTCTGTTAGAAAATCAATATTGGTTTTTGCATTTTTCAATTTATATTTTAGAAATGGGTTTTTATCATATGGCAATTGATCATGATTAATTGCATCATTGATAATACGTCGTATCACTTTAAAATTTGAATTGATTGTATTGGTTTTATTAAGTAATTTATCTCTCATGTATTTTTCATACTTCTCTAAAAAATCTGGCGTTAAATCAGTTAATGTAAAATCTGATTTTTTAATATAGGCTTTGAGTTTAGATAAAGTGGCCTCGTATCTCTTATAGGTTCCGACTGTTTGGTCGGACTTTACCCTTGCCATAAAAGCAACTGAATAATCAGAAAACTTAATTCCTGTTTTACCTAAAATGGCTTGCTTTATTGATTTAGGTTCTACATATTTTGATTCGGTTTCCATCTCTAAAGATAAACCCTGGGCTTCAGCTATCTTATGGGCAATGAAGTTATTTAACCTTCCTGCATTTGGATGAGATTTTTTTACAATACTTTGTGCCTCGTTCCAATCTTTTTGCTTAATTTTGATGCCTAAAGAAATAAACTTTGCTTTACGATCTTTAATGATCCGCAAATAAAGAGGGATTTCATCATTAGCATCCTTCTTATTTTCTTTTAAAATGACTTTGATTGTTGCCATGATTTATTGAATTTAAAGTGAATACAAATATACAAAAAATAATGATAGGTACAACAAGTGGTACAACATTTAACACATTTGATAGCAAAAATTTACATTAGATTGCATATAGAATAAATATAAAAGATTGATATTCAATAATGTAATGAAATTTACTGCAAAAAAATGCAAGAGTGGGAATCCCTTCGGAGTCACAGTATATTATATTTAACGCTGTAAATTCTTATTTACAGCGTTTTTTATTTTAAGGATATACCCACCGCTCCATGTTTCAGCATAGACAATATTTTCTAATGGTATTGTCGGAAATACCTTTTTTTTACAAGGAGCGAATCATCAAATACCTTTCTTTTTTATACCATTTACCTCACAAAAAAGCACAAAACCTCATCCCAATCTCTTTGACATTTAACAAGTCATCATTTTACATATCATCAGGCATAACAATTGGAGGAACTACGTTATTTACGGGTTTAATACTTTTTAAGTAGCTGAATATTGCATGGACATCCGTATCCTTCAGATTGACAAAGTTTTCCCATGGCATGGGTGGCATCAACATTCGGGAATTATCGATTCCTTTATATTTACCTTGCGTTAACGATTTTTTGAATTGCTCTTCTGTCCAGTTGCCAATGCCCGTTTGATCCGATGAAATATTTGCAGCAAATGAAACACCCCAGGGACCGGCAGCAGCTGTAAAATCGGGATAAAACATAACAAATCCTTCTTTGATCATTTGATCATTAAATTTAACAATTTTTCTGTCAGAAGGATAGCCTGATAACATCAAATCGGAAATTATTACCGGTTTGTTCTCTTCCATTTTTTTCGGAGAATGACAGTCGTTGCAACCCATTGTGGTTACAAGATATTTGCCATAATCCAAACTATCTTCTTTTGACATTGCCTTTACCTCCGGATTATCATTTTTTTGGCTGTTTGTACAAGATACCAGGTACAGCGCAAAGAATACTACTGTTAAAAACAGCATAAGAAAATTAATCTTTTTCATTTTTTTTTGATTTTAAATTTGCCCTACTCATAAGGCTTTTCAGGTTACGCCCCGTTTATTTTAGCCGTTGGATCATTCTCCACGGGCTGAAGTGGTTGCTGGTCTCCACTTAATTTTTTTAACAATTGCGATCGATTATCAAGAACTGTTAAAGTCTTTCATTTTTATTTTGTTTGATTGTTTGTTTTTTTACTGTTCATTTGCACATTGTGTTCAATTATAAATACACCCATCAAAACTGATTAAAGCCTTCATAAATTGCGGCTTGTGGCAATATACAGTGTGTTATTTTTTTACAAATTTATACAATCAAAAAGCAATTTATATAAAAAATAATAAAAAGTGGTAATTCAGTTGAAAACTTTTTTGAATTGCTAATTATGAATAGAATAGAAATAATTAGTTCTTTTGAATTGGGAATTATTGGGTGCTGAGCTTTTGCTCAGTCCACTAGCTACAATTGCTCGCCGCAAAGCGACAGCTTTTAGGTCGATCGAGATACTTTTCAGGTCGATCGTGATACTATTTAGGTCGATCGAGATACTATTTATATCGAATGAGATATTACGATGTTCGATCGGATTTAAAAACAAAATAGGAAATGAATATTTCTCCGGAGGAGAATAATATCAATAGAAAATAAATCCCGATAATGATTTTTACTCGAAGGGAATTTATCATGTATTTAAAAGCTATAATTTTTAATGTCCTACGGACAAAAAAACATATTGTATGATTTTTTCTATTTACATTTATGCCCTAACGGGCAAAAAAAAATTTCAACTGGAATTAAACAACCGGCAACATCCATTCTACAAAAGGCAAAACACTTAAGGAATATACCAGGCATTTATTAAGTAAGTGATAGCCTCACTGGGAGTGAGACTATCACTCTTAACAAACACGATTGCCTCACTCAGAGTGAGACCATCACTCTGAAATCAAGAATGCGAGATTATTTATTTTCCCCTTGTCCTATATCCCAATTTTTTGCTTAATTTTGATGCGCTAAAGCAATACATTTTCATTACGCACTTTTATGGTCCGCAATAAATAAGGATTTCATCTTCAGCATCCTTTAGAGCTACTGATGTATTAAAACTCAGCGGGTACATCGTTTAATGAACAAATGAATCAGTATTGTTAAAGTTGAAATTATATTATTGTATCGTTATTGATCACATTGTTGGATGCCAGCATTCAATGGTCGGATTAGATAGTTTGGTTTAAAAAAGAAATCTTTTAAAGTTATGCCCGTAAAAAAAAATCAGTTGATCGAAAAAGTATACTTTTCTATAGGAGAAGTGGCTGCGATGTTCAATGTAAACACCTCGCTGATTCGCTTTTGGGAAAAAGAATTTGAAATTATCAAACCGCATAAAAACCAAAAAGGAACCCGCTTTTTTACCCAGCAAGATATCGACAATTTTCATCTGATCTATCATCTTGTTAAAGAAAGGGGATTTACACTACAAGGTGCTAAAGATAAGTTGAATGAAAACAAAACAGAAACAGTGGACCAGCATGAAATCGTGAAATCACTTGAGAAAATCAAAAATTTCTTGATTGAAATCAAAGAAAGTATGTAATCTCTCTTTCCTCAATTCAACATGCTCCCCTCAAAATGATCGGATTACTTTCCTCCGGAAACCATTATTAATCATTGTTACACTTATTGATGCATTCGAGCATCTTCGTCAATGTATTCGTTTTCAATGAATAATAAATCATTTTCCCTTCTCTTTTACAAGTCAGTATGCCATTGTTTTTTAGGATATTCAAATGGTGAGAAGCTGTTGCCTGTTCAATGTTGAGTTTGCCATAGATATCAGTTACATTAAGTTTATCAGTTACCTGCAATAAGCCTATTAATGCGATTCTCATGGGATGAGCAATGGCTTTCAATCGGGATGCAGCTAATTCTAATTGTTCAATATCTATTTTCGGCATTGTTTTTTTTTGCAAATGTAATAAATGTAAATAGATATATATGTTAAATATGAAAGGAATTTATAAAAATCAGAGCCAATACATTATAAAAGGTGTACTTAGCAGACTTTGGGTACTTCTAAACTTCCAGGGTTGTAAATTTAAAGTTATTGCCATCAAACAATCCTTTATCACTTAGTTTTAATTCAGGTATTACGAGCAATGCCATGAACGACAATGTCATATAAGGTGAATTGAGAACACTCCCAAATTCTTTAACCTTTATATTGATTGCATTGTAATTTTGGGCTACTTCAAAGCCATCTTCTTCCGACATTAAACCGGCAACAGCAAGCGGTAAATGGTATCTTTCGTTTTCATTCACAAGTGCAATTCCACCACTGGATTGAATTACAAGATTGATAGCCGTTGCAATATCTTTGTCGTTAGTACCCACAGCAATAATATTATGGCTGTCGTGAGCAACTGTAGATGCCAATGCGCCTTTTTTTAGTTGAAAACCATTGATAAAAGCCATCGCAGGTGTTGCCTGTTGATAGCGATTCAAAACCACTATTTTCAATATATCGTTTTCAACATCACTGACGATGAAATTATTATCAATTTTAGGGGATACAGTCAGACTTTCAGTGATCAACTGTCCTTCAAGGGCTTTAATCACTTTTATTTTTTCGCTTTTACGCACTACTTTTAAATCATCTTCGGCAATTTCGGTGGCCTTAAAAATGTTGGGTGTTTTTTCCTTTACTGATTTTAAAAAAGTAGTGCCATTTTCGGCTACTTTAAAGCCATTGATATAGGTCTGCTTCACATTGAAATCCTGCAGGTTGTCAACAATTATTAAATCGGCAGCATCATTCAGCTGCAACAGTCCCACTTCTAAATTATAATGTTTCACCGGGATCAGTGTGCAGGCTCTTAAAACCGTAATGGGGTCGTGACCTTTAGCAATGGCTCTTTGGACCAATTGATTGATATGCCCAATAATCAAATCATTGGGATGTTTATCGTCCGAACAAAACATCACCTGATCGGGATGTGTGCTGAGCAAACCGATCAATGCTTCAAAATTTTTGGCAGCGCTCCCTTCACGAATCAGAATCGACATCCCACTGTTGATTTTGTCAATGGCTTCTTCCAGTTTAAAACATTCATGATCGGTAGTAATACCGGCGGCAACATATTTAGCAGCGTCATTGCCTGTTAAGCCGGGAGCATGTCCATCCACCGGTTTATTGTATTTTTGTGCTATTGCCAGTTTTTGCATCACTTCTGTTTCTCCTGATAAAACACCCGGGAAATTCATCATTTCAGATAAATATTTAATTTCGGGTTTTGCCATCAGTTCTTCTATTTCTTCAACCCCAATGGAAGCTCCGGAAGTTTCGAAAGGAGTAGCCGGAACACAGGAAGGAGCTCCAAAATAAAACTTAAAAGGCACTTTATTGCCATTTTCTATCATAAAATTCACACCTTCTATACCAAGCACATTGCCAATTTCATGTGGATCGGAAACGGTGGCAACCGTACCGTGTACAACAGCCAATCTTGCAAATTCAGAAGGGATGATCATGGAACTTTCGATATGCACGTGAGCGTCAATCAATCCAGGAAGTATATATTGTGATTCAATGACATCCTCTTCTTTCAGCGCAGTAATTTTCCCGTTTTCCACACTAACAGTACCTTTGTAAATTCTTTTATTTACAACGTCTACAATATTTCCTGATATTTTATATTTGTGAAGTTTCATTTTTGATGAATTTAGGTTATTCTAACAAACGTCCCAATAACTTAACCGCTGTATGATTTCAACCAACAACCGGGTTACATTGTTCACGTTTTTATTAAAAACTTCCATTACGCCTTCCCATGAAACGGCTTCTATATCGGATTTCCAACAATCATAGTCGGTACTAAGGGCAATAGCAGCATAAGGAATTTGGGCTTCGTTGGCTAAGATGGCTTCAGGAGCGGTGCTCATGTTGATCAGATCTGCACCCCAGTTGATGAACATTCTGGATTCGGCCCGTGTTGAGAATCTGGGTCCTTCAATAGTTATAATTGTACCACTGTGATGGATTTTAAACTTTAATTCAGAAGCAATGGCGATAATCAGTTGACTTAATTCCTTGTCAAACGGATCCGCCATGGGTGTATGCGCCATATGATCCGGTTCAAACTTATCGAAAAAAGTGATGGATCTGAATCTTGTAAAATCAATGAATTGATCGGGTACCACCATGTCACCGGGTTTGATTTCTTCTTTCAGACTTCCGCAAGCAGTGGTAGCTATGATATGTGTGCATCCCATATCCTTTAATGCCATAATATTGGCACGGTTGTTCACCTGTGAAGGCGGTATACTGTGTTGATTACCATGCCGTGAAATGATTGCAACTTCAATTTCACCGATTTTACCTGTAATAATCGCAGAACTGGGCGCTCCATAATGGGTAGTAACGTCAATTGTTTTATAATCAGCGAACAGGTTTAATTTTTCCAAACCCGAACCTCCAATGATTCCTAATTTTACCATATTTTGTTTCTTTTATTATCCCCTCTATTGAATGATTCAGTTTTTAAGTTACAGTTCCTTTTTTGAAAGCGCAAAACATTTCTCTGCAAAAGCCTTTATCGTAAATAGTGTTTCGTCTCGTGATTCAATATAACCCATGTGACCCACATCCAGCAATAAAACTTCGGAATGGCCGGGAAGCATTGCCTGCGCCATGGCTTGCTGCATATTCACTCTGCTATCCTTTTTACCTAAAATAAAGAGGATGGGAGCATTCAAACCTATCAACACACTCAATTTATCTTCTCTTATTTTCATTCCATTGAGAGCTGCAATAATGGCTTCTGCTGTCATATCCTTAACCTGCGATTGAAGGATGCGGATTTCAGCATCAAATTTCTCTACATTTTCAGGCGCAAATAAATCAGGGATAAATTCACTGATAAATCCTTTACGGTTTTGTTTTACGATTTCACAGGTTCGTTCACGCTTTATTTTTGCTTCTTCGGTATCAGCCAAAGCCTGCGAATGAAACAAACCCAATCCTTTGATCATATCAGGATACATATCGGCAAACTGCAAACTCACATAACCACCCATCGAATGGCCGATTAAAACAAAGGATGAAATTTTTAAATAATCTGTAATCCCTTTTACTACCTCTGCAACCTTGTCCATTGAATGAACACTCCCGATGCATTCACTTTTCCCGTGTCCGGGTAAATCGATACAAACGACGGTGAAGTTGCCGGACAATTCATGAGAGAAATCTTTCCAAATCAATAGAGATTCTAAGAAACCATGTAGCAAAACAACTACATCACCTTGGCCTTCTGTTGTATAATGAATTTTGTTGCCATTAAAATCATAAAAAGATGAGTTCATATTATTTTTATTTATGTAAGTGCAAAAGTAACAAACTGTTTGGAAAATAGATTTAGAAAATAACAAATTAATTTATTAAATATACTTTGATTGGTTTATTTTTGCATTCAACTTATTTTTGTAATTTTGACAAATGGAAGAAAACACAATCCCAAAAGATTATAAACGAAAAAAAACAGCCCAAAGTCTGGCTGCCATTCACTCATTAGCCCAACAGGGGCGTTTGCAACCACAGGCTGTTGACCTTGAAGAGGCAGTACTCGGCGCCCTTATGCTTGAACAGGATGCACTTAATTCGGTAATTGATATTTTAAAATCTGAGTTTTTTTACAAAGAACAACATCAGAAAATTTACGCCTCTATTTGTCGTTTGTTTGCCAATTCGCATCCTGTTGACATCCTGACGGTAACCAATGAATTGAAAACCCAAGGAGAACTTGAATTTGTAGGAGGTGCTTATTATATCACTCAATTAACCAACAGGGTAGCATCTGCAGCCAACATCGAATTTCACTCCCGTATCATCTCTCAAAAATACATTCAGCGGGAACTGATCAAAATAGCTTCGGAGATTGAATACGATGCTTATGAAGACACAACGGATGTACTCGAATTGCTCGACAAAACCGAAAGCAGCTTATTGTCGATCGGAGAAAAGAATTTCAGGAGCGATTATTCTGATATGCAATCTATTATTAGAGAAGCCATCAAAGAAATTGAAGCTGTAAAAGAACACGAAAACGGATTGAGTGGTGTACCATCAGGTTTTACCAAATTAGACAGGGTTACTTCGGGATGGCAAAAAGCAAATTTAATTATCTTAGCAGCGCGTCCATCCATGGGAAAAACTGCTTTTGCTTTAACAATGGCTAGAAATATTGCGGTTGACTTTAAGAAAGCAGTTGCTTTTTTCTCTTTAGAAATGTCTGCAGTGGAATTGGTGATGCGTTTGATTTCCAGCGAATCGCAACTTACCTCCGATAAATTGAAAAAAGGGAATCTACAGGATTATGAATGGGCACAGTTAAATACCAAAGTCACTTCATTGATTGATGCGCCTTTGTATATTGATGATACGCCAGCGCTTACAATTTTTGAATTGCGTGCAAAATGTCGTAGGTTAAAGCAAAAGCATGATATTTCGATGATATTTATTGATTATTTGCAGTTGATGCAAGGTTCTGCAGAAGCAAAAGGCAACAGAGAGCAGGAAATCAGTATGATTTCCAGACAATTAAAAGCACTTGCCAAAGAGCTCAGAATTCCTGTATTGGCTTTGTCGCAATTAAGCCGTGCTGTAGAAACCCGTGGAGGAACCAAAAAGCCAATTTTATCCGATTTACGTGAGTCGGGTGCCATTGAACAGGATGCCGATATTGTAATGTTTATCTATCGTCCCGATTATTATAAAATCGACCAGGACGAAAAAGGTGATACCCGTGGGATGGCTGACATTATCATTGCAAAGCACCGTAATGGAGCAACCGATGAAGTAAGATTGAGATTTATAAGCACTTTTGCGAAATTTGCAGATGACGACAGTACAGAATTTGATACCCAAGATTATATCAGTCCTAACAATGGATTTGACAATGAACTTGTTACAAGGACTATGCCTTCTAAAATGAATGATATGACAGATGATGTACCTTTTTAATTAAAAAATTGAAATAATTTTTGAACAACAATTATATGAAACAGTTATAATATTGCGTTTTATATTTGTTGCAATTACAGGTTATGAAAAATTAATTCTTAAAAAATGTACAAAAGAATCTTATTTTCCTTTATTTTACTCTTGATAAGTATATCGCTCAACGCAGCTTATATACTTATTCCAATGGATAATACCCAAAAAAACCATTTGAAAGCTTATGGTTTAACGTATTGGGTGTTGGAGCATGATGTAGAAGCAAGCTGGCTGTTGAATTATCGTGGCGGTAGTTTTATGTTTAAATTCAATGAATTATTTGAAAAAGAATTAAAAATCAGAGGCATTTCGTATCAGGTAATTGCTGATGTACAAAGTACAGCTATTCTTCAACAAATAGCGGATCCTGAAGCAAATATGGACGAAGTGAAGTTACACAAAGCACCCAAGATCGCCGTCTATTCTCCAAAAAACAAGCAACCCTGGGATGATGCTGTGACGTTGGTACTTAAATATTCAGAAATTCCCTATGAAGTTATTTACGATGAGGATATCATGAATGGTGTTTTGCCATTGTACGATTGGTTGCATCTGCATCATGAAGATTTTACGGGACAATACGGCAAATTTTGGGCTAATTACCGCAATGCTGAATGGTATCAGAATGAAGTGAAGATTTCGGAAGAATGTGCACGAAAATATGGATTTCAAAAGGTATCTCAGCTAAAACTGGCTGTTGCCAAAAAAATTAGAGATTTTGTAGCAGGAGGTGGATATCTTTTTTCTATGTGTTCTGCGCCTGATAGTTATGATGTGGCTTTAGCTGCAGATCATACAGATATCTGTGATGTAATGTTCGACGGAGATCCAATGAGTCCCAATGCTGACAAGCAATTGGATTATGACAATTGCTTTGCTTTCAAGGATTTCACACTGGTCACCAATCCGTATGAATATGAAATTTCTTCCATCGATGCTACCCAAACACGAGGAAGAATTGGACAAGACAAAGATTTCTTTACGTTGTTTGATTTTTCAGCCAAATGGGATTGGGTGCCTTCGATGTTGTGTCAGAATCATGAAATGGTCATTAAAGGATTTATGGGTCAAACCACGGCATTCAGAAAACAATTTATAAAGTCGAATGTGCTGATTATGGGCGAAAACAAAGCATTGAACGAAGCCCGTTACATTCATGGCGACTTTGGCAAAGGTACCTGGACTTTTTATGGTGGTCACGATCCGGAAGATTATGAGCATCTTGTAGGCGACCCTCCTACCGATTTGAATCTCTTCCCCAATTCATCAGGTTACCGGTTGATACTGAACAATATTTTGTTTCCTGCAGCTAAGAAAGAGAAAAGGAAAACCTGATTTTGACTATGCGCCACCCATAAGGGTGGCGCAAAATTTATATACTATTGATAAATTGACAAATTTAAAATAAGCAAAATAAAATTGTCAAAGTCAGGAGTAGATCAAAGCCTATGCTTACTGAATACTTCTTTTCTGTATAGTAATAAAAATATACATTTAATGCGAAGGTATTGAATATATAGCCGAAATGAAAAGCTACAAGTATTAATTGCTCACTTTTTCAAATACAATTCGATAATGTTCGAACATTTCTTTTTTGAAAAGTGCTGTATTGGCACCTGTTCTCCATCTTCTTAAAAAATCACGGAAAGCTTTGCTGGATACATACCTTGGACTCAGCGAAACATAATATAAATACTTTCTAAGATTAAATTTAAGAAAAGCTGTTGACCATTTATTAATGGTTTCCAAATAATCTAACCTGCCGCTATCGACGGATAATACTTTAAAGTATTTCGAAGCAGGATTTATAAGTCCTTCTTTTCCATAAGGAAGCCACGATCCCGGAAATACCTGGGTGATGATATCCACCAATTCTTCATCTGTAAATTCTTTTTTGTAGATATCGGTTTCGTTAAACCGTATATTTTCAAAATTTACCATGTTGGGCCCAAAAACCATAGATTGACAATAAAAACGGCCACCTATCGGTAATAAGTCAGCAACTTGTTTCATATAAGTATTATACACTTCTACCTGCTTACCTTCTCTATATTCCTCAATAGAGCACAAATGTTCAGGGCTACCCATGGCAGTTACCACATCAAATTTCCCGAACGTTTCAGGTGTTATATCTTTGGAATTCATGTGCTTAACATTCAGTCCGTTTTTTATGCATGCATCTGATTGTCCTTTAGCTAACACCACACCGTAGGTTTCAGCACCCATTTTGTTTAAATAATCAATAAATGCACCCCAACCACAACCCATATCCAGAACTTTAGTGCCTTCTTTAATATTACACCAATCCACAATAAACTGATGTTTTTTTAATTGTGCTTCTTCGATGGTCAATGCATTATTACCATCGAATCTTGCACAACTATAGCCACCTTTTTCGCCTAAACTGTATCGGAAAATTTTATCCAATACGGTATAAAGGTTATCTAAATCTTTTTGTACTGCCATGTTTTTTCTATTTATATTGTTACAATGAGTCCTGAAAAATTGTTTTCAACACAAATCAGAACCCATATAAATTTATGCTGAAGATTGATGACAAATATAATATATATTTTTGTTGTAAGTTAAAAAAACGTAAATATTATTTAAAGCTCTCAAAATGAAGCATAAAATGATTTAATAGAAAGTAATTTTCAAAAAGACATTGTTTTAAATTCTCTTTAAGAAAGTAAAAGAAAAACTTCATCAGAAATGATTCAATTTGATGATCATATTTTTATCCGGCATAAATTTTTCCTTGTGCCAAAGATAAATTACTTTATGATGGATTGTATAGGTTGAATCAGCAGAGTAGGATAAAGAAAGAAGCTTACTATCCTCAGGAAGTGTCAATTTGTAATTTACCTGTTCAAATGGCTTTCCCCACTGCTGTGTAGTTAACAATATATACTCAGCTTTCCCTCCTGATAATTTTTGCCGGTAAGAAATTTTGAATTTATTGCTGCCGTAAGGCTTCATGCTTACAAAAAAATTTGCACCCGATTGACTGACATCAAGAATAACATTGGATGAATCAGCCATTGATGTAATATAAATTGAATCAACTTCGCCGTAAGCACTGTCAATTGGGAATGGATAAAACAATAAGCTATTTATACTGTCGTTTCCAACATTGCAGAAATAGTAAATTCCGTCTACATAAAAATGCCGGTCTTTGATTTCAAAAGAAATATCTTCCCGATAAAACTCGAGATTTTGAGTATATATTTGACCGAATGAAAATAAAAGAAGGATGGAACTTAAGAATGTTTTTAATGTCATTTTATCAATGTCATTTTGTTAGAAGCCAGTTTCTCACCATTTAATTCCAGCACATAATAATACGTCCCTGAAGTAAATTCATGCATATCCTGAATAGAGAATGGAATGCTATAAGCAGCTGTACTGACAGCATAACCATCAACAGGGATGATACGGACAATTTCTCCCACACTATTGAAAAACTTGAGGATTGCTTTCGAAGCATTCTTTGAATCAGATATATTTATTAAGATATTGGTAGAAGTGGTAAAAGGATTGGGAAAGTTTGAAAGCGTTGTATTTATTTTGCTATTCTGTTCACTGATGCTGGAAACATAATTATTTATATGGAAAATACAAGAAACCGTTGAATCAAGTTCGATGCTTATAATTGTATCGAAACAGGGAATGGAAGAAGTTTTAGGATAATAAATTTGGATTGTATAATTTCTTGCATACATTTCCTGATTAAAATATCCTGTTGCATCAAACCATATTTTATTTGAAAAACTATTGGTTTGAGGCCAATTGATGATTCTTACAGAATCAAAAGCAACAGGATTGTTGTTGATATCATAAACAAATCCATTTAAGTTTCCCATACAATTTGATGTATTCACATTGATACTTCCCAAATCAGGAGTCTTGCTTTTAATATACGCAAACCCGCTATAAGCAGGAAAAGTGCCGTTAATAATCAATAATTCAATGGATTGTCCAATAAGTGGAGGGCTTACAGCTGCGTTTGTTATATTCCCATATCGCAAAGGAATACCATCATCAAACCATTGACTATTCGTAAACCATTTTATCTGAATAAAATCTCCTGATCTATTGAGTGTTAAAGGCGTTTGCATACTGTCGATTGTAATGAGAATAATGTCATTCGGGTTAACAGTTATTCCATTTTTAAAATGAAATTCTCCTGTAGAAGTAATCAATTTATAATTATCAAGATTGATAATCTGGTCTTTGATAAGTAATTCCATGGTCCATTTGTCATTACTATCAAAATAAAGTTCGGTGATTAGAAAAGACGAATGAATGATTGGATTTGCCTTTATTATTAAAACAGCAAATAATAAAACGCTTAGTAAAAGTATTTTTTTCATACAGCTTACTTTTAAGGATGAGCATTAACATTTAATTACAACAAAAGCAAACTATATTTAATAAATATACCTAAATATTTTCTTTTTTTTGAAATTAACTGTGCATAAAAACAAACCCCCTTTTGTTCTTTAAGCAAAAGGGGGTTAATAAGATAAAGTTTTTTAGATTAAGCACTCATGGTTTCTACATCTGCTTTCACCTTTTTGATCAAACCCTGCAATACGGTTCCGGGTCCTACTTCGGTAAAACTGCTGCCACCATCTGCTATCATGTTTTCGGCAATTTGTGTCCAACGCACCGGCGAAGTCAATTGTGCAATTAAATTTTGTTTGATTTCATCAGGGATGGTAACGGGTTTGGCGTTTACATTCTGGTATACCGGACAAATAGGCTGGCTAAATGTAGTAGAATTAATAGCTTCAGCCAGTTCTATGCGGGCTGGTTCCATTAAAGGTGAATGGAAAGCACCACCAACTTTTAGAGGTAAAGCACGTTTAGCACCGGCAGCTTTCATTTTTTCGCAGGCAATTTCAATACCTTTGATTGAACCCGATATCACCAATTGTCCTGGGCTGTTATAATTGGCTGGAACTACGATTTCATCGATAGAAGCACAAACTTCTTCTACAATTTTATCATCCAGACCAAGGATGGCAGCCATGGTAGAAGGTTCTTTTTCACATGCTTTTTGCATTGCGTTGGCACGTTTGGCAACCAATCGCAAGCCATCTTCAAAAGTAAGGGTTTTGTTAGCAACCAATGCCGAAAACTCTCCTAAAGAATGACCTGCCACCATGTCGGGTTTAAAACTTTCGCCCAATGTATGAGCTAATATCACAGAATGTAGGAAAATTGCGGGTTGTGTTACTTTCGTCTGAACAAGATCTTCAGGTGTTCCCGCAAACATAAGATCAGTAATACGGAAACCAAGAATATCGTTGGCTTTTTCAAACATGGCTTTGGCTTCGGCATTGTTATCATATAAATCTTTGCCCATACCAACAAATTGTGCTCCCTGTCCGGGAAATACGTATGCTTTCTTCATAAAATATTCTTTTTATTAATTTTCTTAATATTTGATTTCCTTATACTCTTTTAATGAGCTCTAATCCACCAATACGTTCGAAGTGTTTTACATTCAGTGTAGCTAATTTCATGTTATTTGCAATTGCCGTTCCTGCAATCATTAAATCGGGTATGTCAATGGATTTATTTTTCCCTTTTAAATCCCTTTCAATTGTTATAGTCACACGGTTTGCTTCAGAATTATATGGTAAAGTAACAATCTTATTAAAAAAATTGTCCCAAAACAAATCCTGCTCTATATTGCTTCCACAATAAATTTCATATTCAGTTATAGCAGATACAGCAAATAAATCATACTCCTTTGTTAATTCATAAAAGAATGATTTTGACTTGTTCGTTTTACGAAAGTAGTCAATCAACACAGATGTATCCAAACAAATTATTTGCATCTCCATTGATTGAAAGATTTTCTGTTTTCTTTAAATGCAATGTATTGATTATCTGACATAACAGGTCCATTTAAAAGAAATTTTTGAAAATCTGATTTTTCATTTTCAGATATTATCAATGTATTCTTTAAATCAGATTTAATTTTAGCAAGTTGGTTTGCAGGCAAGTGCCTAAGAATATTAATCAATTGCTCATATGGTATATTAACGGTAAGTTGCATATTCAATTTTTTTAGCGTTAGTATCTTTCCCTTACGACCATAATCCCTTATGATCTTAGTTAGTCCTTTTTATTTACGATTTCCTAAGAAACGTAGTAAAAACAAAAACAAATTGATAAAATCAAGATAAAGGGTTAAAGCACCCATTATCATTAATTTTTTGGTAGATTCAGCACCATATACGGCACCTTCACCGATTCTTTTGAGTTTCTGAACATCATAGGCTGTTAACCCAGTAAACACCAATACACCGATAAAGCTGATGATGTATTCCATCATGCTGCTTCGCATAAATAGATTAACGATGCTTGCGATAATGATACCGACCAAAGCCATTATCATGAGAGATCCGAATTTGGTTAAATCGGTTTTGGTAGTATAACCTGTAAATGCCATAATACCGAACATCCCGGCTGTAATTGCAAAAGTTGTATAAATAGAGCCTAAGGTATAAGCCAGAAATATAAAGCTTAAACTCATGCCCATCAATACGGCAAATACAGCAAACAATAATGTAATAAGTCCTGCTGATAAACGGGCAAAACCCATCCCCATTAATAATACAAAACCCAAAGGTGCGAACATAACTACATATCCTAAAGTTGACATGCCGGTTTCTTTTACTAGCAGCCCGATGAGTTCAGGATCGGAGGCAAAGATATAAGCTGTAATGGCTGTTACTGTTAAGGCCAGAAACATCCATGTAAACACTCCTGTAATAAAGGTTCGTGTAGTATCAATACTACCATCTAAATTACCTTGAATGGTATTGAATTTATTTTCTTCCAGATTAATCATGGTTTTTAAATTTTAAATTTAATGCAAAGATATAAATTATAACAAACAGGTTTTAAAAACAGATTTTAAAGATTGTTAAAAATCCATAGCATTTTTAACTTTTACAGGATTTTATTATCAGTAGGCGATAAACTGAAGGCATAAGTTAGGTTCTAAAGTCCTGAATTCATATATGATACCTATCACTTCTAAATTATACATTATAAAAAAAATACCGTTATTATTCATTAAAATAATAACGGTAATAGTGAGGTATCGAGCGGATTCGAACCGCTGTAGTCGGTTTTGCAGACCGGTGCCTAGCCGCTCGGCCACGATACCTTTTGTAAAAGCGATTGCAAAGATAAATATTAAAGTTGAAACTGCAAAATTATAATTTTTAAAATCTATTTTTTGAATCTGTTTTTAAATCAGCGAATTTTATCAGACACTTTTCGCATAAGCAATCATTGTAATGTAGAGCAATGTATTCTTTGTTGCTTTCGCTGATGGAATATTTTGTGCACCAGCAATCAATGCTATGAGAGCATTCAAATTCATTTTCACAAGAGGGACAGGTTTTTAATTTAATTTCCTTTTCCATGGATTTGATAAAAAAAAATGAGAACCGAAGTTCTCATTAATTATATGGGTTTTAAATTTATTCAGCTAATACTAAAATATGGTTTTTCAAAATTTCAACCACACCACCGTTTACTTCAAAAAAAAGTATCTGATTTGTTTCATCCTCAACTTTAATTTTCCCTTTTTTCAATACTGAAATCATTGCAGCATGATTGTTGAGTACTTCAAATGAACCGTCAATACCCGGAAATTGAACCAATTTGGCAGTTCCTGTAAAAATGGTTTCATCCGGTGTAATGATTTCGATGGTCATGGTTTTAATATTTTAATTCATTTTATAATTAAAGTTAATCTTTATTCGCAAATAAGAATGGGAAATACAACTAATTAACTTTCAACTTAATTTGATTCAGCAAGAATTTTCTTCCCTTTTTCAATGGCATCTTCAATGGTTCCTACCAGGTTGAAAGCAGCTTCGGGATATTCGTCCACTTCACCATCCATAATCATATTGAAACCTTTGATGGTATCTTCAATTGAAACGAATACACCTTTTAGTCCTGTAAATTGTTCAGCAACAAAGAAAGGTTGAGATAAAAAACGCTGTACACGTCTGGCACGATGAACGGCCAGTTTATCTTCTTCCGAGAGTTCGTCCATCCCTAAGATGGCAATAATATCCTGTAATTCTTTATAGCGTTGCAAAATTTCTTTTACCCGTTGAGCGCATTTATAGTGTTCTTCTCCGATAATATCAGGTGATAAAATTCTAGAAGTTGATTCCAGAGGATTAACGGCAGGATAAATTCCTAATTCGGCAATTTTACGGTCTAATACTGTAGTGGCATCTAAATGTGCAAAGGTTGTGGCCGGTGCCGGATCGGTTAAATCGTCGGCAGGCACATACACTGCTTGTACTGAAGTAATGGATCCTCTTTTGGTAGAGGTAATCCTTTCCTGCATAATCCCCATTTCGGTAGCCAGTGTGGGTTGGTAACCAACGGCAGAAGGCATACGTCCCAATAAAGCCGAAACTTCAGAACCCGCCTGCGTAAAACGGAAAATATTATCAATAAAGAATAAAATATCTCTACCACCTGAAGTTTCATCTCCATCGCGGAAATATTCTGCCAGTGTTAAACCGGATAAGGCAACACGGGCACGCGCTCCCGGTGGTTCGTTCATTTGTCCGAAAACCATCGTAAGTAAGCTGGATTTCAACTGAACCGGATCAACTTTTGACAAATCCCATCCGCCTTCTTCCATACTCTTTTTAAACTCGTCACCATAATTTACCAAACCGGATTCTATCATTTCGCGAAGTAAATCATTGCCTTCACGGGTACGTTCTCCTACGCCTGCAAATACAGAAAAACCACTGTAACGTTTAGCTATATTATTTATAAGCTCCTGAATAATTACAGTTTTACCTACACCTGCACCACCAAACAAACCGATTTTTCCACCTTTGGCATAAGGTTCAATTAAATCTATTACCTTTACACCAGTATATAAAATTTCTTTTGTAGTCGATAAATTTTCAAACGTAGGTGGATCCCTGTGAATTGGATACTTTTTTTCAGTGGTTACATCACCAATACCATCAATTGCTTTTCCAATTACATTGAATAATCTGCCATTGATATCGTCACCAACAGGCATTGAAATTGGCTGCCCGGTGGATATTACATCCATTCCTCTTCGCAATCCATCGGTTGAATCCATTGCAATGGTTCTGATTGTATTTTCTCCGATATCCTGC
This sequence comes from Bacteroidales bacterium, assembly GCA_038204725.1. Taxonomy (GTDB): domain Bacteria; phylum Bacteroidota; class Bacteroidia; order Bacteroidales; family JACABE01; genus JACABE01. Next base: position 33,070 of record JBBRCQ010000044.1, read on the forward strand.
TGACATTCCAATACGATTACTTCTCCATTCTCTTTGGTGATTTCGAGTGCATCGTAAATATTAGGAATACTGCTTTCCTGTTCAAAAGTAACGTCGATTACAGCCCCAATAATCTGAGAAATTCTGCCTTTATTATTCATTGACATAACTAAACTTTTATTTTAATCAAATGTTTTAAAAATACAACTGCGAAAATACTATTTTATTTGCAACTATAATCAAAAGTTCTTAGATATTTTTTATAATTTTGACACTTCTTGCGTCTTGTATACTCACTTAGCTTGAAAATAATTATTATAAAAATTAAATCACAGGTTTATAATTCATTAGATAAGATGATCAACAGATCATCATTTTGTACCTTTGAATTACATAGAAAAAATTCAAAAACAAGAATTAGCGAAAACGATATCAAACATTGTGAAACATTAAATGATTCTGGATTTCATTCAAAACAGATGATTATTCATTAAAAAAAATAATAGCGTGAAAATATATAACAGCATATTTAACCTTCCCAATATTCAGTTTCCTGTTGTAACTATTGGTATGTTTGATGGGGTTCATATTGGTCATCAACAGATATTTGTGCAATTAATAGCTAAAGCACGAGAAAATAATGGAGAATCCATTGTTATTACATTCGATACCCATCCGCGCATGGTGTTGCAAAACGATTCCTATAAATTAAAATTCATCAATTCCTATCAGGAAAAAATTCAGTTCATCGAAAATGCGGGGATTGATCATCTCGTTTTTCTCCCTTTTACCAAAGAATTTTCAAAAAAAACCACTGAAGAATTTGTGAAAGATTTTCTTGTAAACGCACTTCATATCAAAGCATTGATACTTGGTTACAACAATCGTTTCGGCAACAAGGAAACCAACAATTTCAACCTTCTTTCAGCATTGAGCGAAGAGTTTAAATTTGATATCGAACAGGTTGAAGTTAAAGATATTGATGGAATCACTGTAAGTTCCACAAAAATAAGAGAAGCCCTTGATAAAGGGAATATTCAATTGGCCAATCGTTTATTAGGATATCATTATGAACTTTCGGGTAAAGTGGTCATGGGCAATCAAATCGGACAAACGATCGGTTATCCTACTGCCAATATTGATCTGGAAAACGATTTTAAACTGATACCGGCACTCGGCGTATACGCAATTAAGGCAGAATGGAACCATCATATTTACAACGGCATGCTCAATATCGGCATACGCCCAACCCTGAATATCAACAAACTATCGATAGAGGCCCATTTGTTTGATTTTGACACGAATATTTACGGACAATATATAAAAGTATATTTCGTTGATAAAATCAGAGACGAACAACGTTTCAGCAATTTAGATGAATTGGTTGTACAGTTAAATAAAGATAAACTGACAACTATAAGCCTGTTAAATCAATAAAAAATGCAAAAGATTTTTATCGTTGCAGTCATACTATTCATGCATTTTTCTGCAGCTGCACAATTGCTTTCACCTAATCAGCTGGAACAACAACCCATATATACTTCACTGAGTGAAGCCCTTAAAAATCCTGAGAAAGTTTATCGCCTCGATTTGAGTAAACAAAAATTAAAAACGATACCAAAAGCGTTATTTGGATTGTACAATTTGCAGGAATTAAATCTGGCGAAAAACAAAATCCAACAGATTCCTCCTGAAATTGGGAATCTTACCAATTTGCAAAAGCTGAATGTCTCAAAAAATAAAATTATTGATTTCCCTTCTACGATAGGTGCTTTAACAAATCTCACAGAACTGATTGCCAATCAGAACGATATTTACATACTCCCTCCGGAAATAGGGAATCTGATCAATCTTGAAAAATTAGACCTTTGGAGTACAGCGATGGATGTGTTTCCTATAGAAATATCCAACCTGAAAAATACTTTAAAAATACTGGATTTAAGAGTGGTTTTAATCAATGAAGATAAACAAAATGCCATTGTTGAATTATTGCCAAATACCAATATTCACTTTTCAAAAAGCTGCAATTGCAAATAGGAATACAAAGAGTGCCTTGAGTAAGTGGAGTACTTGAAGTTAATCGTCAGGTTGACATCATTAAGTTACATATTTTTATTATCTTGTACAATACTCCGTTAAATAATTAAATAAATTTCTGATATTCAGTAAAATAAGTTAAAATAAATTTGGTCATGTCGTTGATAATCACTACCTTAGTAGATTATTCAACAATTTTCTAAGAATGACTATCACGACAGACCAAAG
>JBBRCQ010000045.1:0-34294 GCA_038204725.1 Bacteroidales bacterium
CAGTTTGCTCCGGAATGACCTGTACAGTTTGCTCCGGAATCGGGTGTACAGTTTGCTCCGGAATCGGGTGTACAGTTTGCTCCGGAATCAGGTGTACAGTTTGTTCCGGAATGGGGTGTACAGTTTGCTCCGGAATACCCAATTATTATATCCATTTAAAAAAAGATATAATAATTATGTACAATCCTAATAAAATAAATAAAATGATATTATCATATATAAAATTCGAATTTGGTGAGGGCATTTATTATTATAATCAAAACAAGCCCCTTAGTGTTTCAAAAAAATATTTAGAATATAAAGTTATTGGAGAAATAGAATCTGGTGAATCTGTTATAAAGAAACTTCCAAAAATGGATAATTCGAATATATATGATCAAAAAATAATGAAAAATAAATCTTTTTGGTTAGATTATAATATTATTTTAAAATAATAAGAATTCATTTTGTAAAATTAATGGTAGTGTGCATTGTTCCAATTCATTAGCAGAACTACTTTATGTTTGCTATTTCCATTAGTGTTTGTCCCGAAACTAAAGGATGTTCGCATCAAAAAAAAAGCTGCCTGAATTTCAGGCAGCTTTTTTTTATAAGTAAAGGTGTTTTAATTAGGCACCTAATATGAGTCTTTTGAAAGCGGTAACTTTTAAGTCGGCATCCATTTCTTTGATGTGTTGTTCAACGCTTTTTTTGCCTTCTTTGATGAAATCCTGGTTTAACAAGGTGCTGTCTTTGAAAAATTTATTTAATTTTCCCTGGGCAATTTGTTCAACCATGGTTTCAGGTTTACCTTCCTGACGGATCAGGTCTCTGTAGATTTCCAGTTCTTTTTCAATAACTTCGGCAGAAACGCTGTCTTTGTTAATAGCAACCGGAGCCATAGAGGCAATTTGCATAGCAATATCTTTACCCAATGTTTCGTCGCAGGCTTTGTTGAAACCAACAATGGTAGCTAAACGTGAACCCTGGTGATTGTATGCAAAATTGATTGCACTATCGATAAAGTGATAATGTGCCAATTCAACTTTTTCGCCTGTTTTTCCGGTTTGTTCGATCAATAAATCAGCAATGCTGGTTCCGTTGATTTGTAAACCTTTAAGTTCTTCTTCAGATTTTGGCATTTTTTCAATTGCCAATTCCATAACAGATTGGCAAAAGTTAATGAATAAATCAGTTTTTGCAACAAAATCAGTTTCGCAATTGATCATGATAACAGCTGCAAAGGTTTTGTCTGTGTTGGTTTTAGCAATCACAACGCCTTCGTTTGCATCTCTGTCAGCTCTTTTGCTGGCTAATTTCTGACCTTTTTTTCTGAGGAAATCAATAGCTTTATCTATATCACCGTCATTTTCAACAAGAGCGTTTTTGCAATCCATCATGCCGGCACCTGTCATTTGTCTTAGTTTGTTTACTTCTGCTGCAGTAATAGCCATTTTATATTGAGTTATAAAGTTTTTAAATTTATTTAGTTGTAGGTTTTTTCTTTAAAGTAGTGGGTTTTACAATTGGTTTGCGTGGTCTTTTGGTAGGATCATTGCTGCCCATTGTTGCACCTTCTTCTTCTTTCATTTTCTTAGCAAGGTTTCTTTTTGCTTCGGCTGCACTTTCGTCATCATCAATACCGTCTAATGAATGAATAGGTTTAGCATCAAATGAATCTTCTGTAGTGTCATCAGCTTCTTCGGTTGCTTTTTTGTCCTTGTCGAATTTTCTTTCGTTCAAACCTTCTTCAATAGCATTTACGATGGCTTCGAGTATTACATTGATTGATTTTGAAGCATCATCATTTGCAGGAATAGGGAAGTCGATTAAATCAGGATTTGTATTGGTATCAACCATTGCAAAAGTAGGGATATTTAATCTTTTAGCTTCTGAAACAGCGATGTGTTCTTTGTTGATGTCAATAATAAAAAGTGCAGAAGGCAAACGATTCAAATCAGAAATACTTCCTAAGTTTTTTTCTAATTTTGCTCTTTCGCGGCTGATTTGCAATCTTTCTCTTTTTGAGATATCAGTAAAAGATTTGTCAGTCATTAAACGGTCGATAGACGACATTTTTTTAACGGCTTTGCGGATGGTAGCAAAGTTGGTTAACATACCTCCCGGCCAACGTTCGGTTACGTAGGGCATGTTTACTCTTTTTACCTGTTCTGCAACGATTTCTTTTGCTTGTTTTTTGGTTGCTACAAAAAGTATTTTTTTACCTGATTTTGCAATTTGTTTCAAAGCGGTAGCAGCTTCGTCAATTTTAGCAACGGTTTTATGTAGGTCGATGATGTGGATGCCATTGCGTTCCATAAAGATATAAGGACTCATTTTAGGATTCCATTTTCTTTTCAGGTGACCAAAATGTACACCTGCATCTAATAACTGGTCGAAATTTGTTCTTGACATTTAATTAATTTTTTTAATGTTTACATTCACTAAAGACAATTATCAAGTAGTCCTTTGCGGGAGTCTTGATAATTTAGATACTAAACTGTTCTATACAAGTCTTAACGTTTACTGAATTGGAATTTTTTACGGGCTTTTTTCTGGCCTGGTTTTTTACGTTCAACCATTCTAGGATCTCTTTTCATTAATCCTTTTGCTTTTAAAGCAGGACGGTTTTCAGCATCAACAACGCATAAAGCACGGGAAATTGCTAAACGGATGGCTTCTGCCTGTCCGGTAATGCCGCCTCCGTCAAGATTTGCTTTGATGTCGTAACTTCCCTGATTTCCTAAGACTTCAAATGGTTGAGTTACGATATATTGTAATGTACCGGTATTGAAATATTCTTTGTAATCTCTATTGTTGATAGTAATTACGCCACTTCCCGGTTTCATGTAAATACGTGCAACAGCGGTTTTTCTTCTTCCTATTGTATTGATAATTTCCATGTTACTTTAATGTATTTAATTTGGTTTCTGTTGGGTTTTGTGCCTGATGAATATGTTCTGCACCTGCATACACATGTAAATTCCTGAAAATAGCACTACCCAAAGTGTTTTTAGGTAACATGCCTTTTACTGCTTTTTCAATCACCGAAATTGGCTTACGGGCAAGTAATTCTTTAGGAGATGCAAAACGTTGTCCACCGGGATAGCCGGTATGGCGCACATAAACTTTGTCGGTCATTTTCTTGCCGGTAAGTTTAATTTTTTCTGCATTCACGATTACTACATTATCACCACAGTCAACATGAGGTGTAAAGCTGGGTTTGTTTTTGCCTCTTAAAACATTGGCAACTTTTGATGCCAGGCGACCCAAAACTTCATTTTCAGCATCTATCAGAATCCATGCTTTTGTCACGGTTTCCTTGTTTGCTGATACTGTTTTATAACTTAATGTATCCATTTGTTTGTTTAAATATTTCTTTTTCGCTATGATACCTTTTTTAAAAAGGGAGTGCAAAATTAGCATTAATTTTTTATATAACAAAATTTACCAACATAAATTTGTTGACAATTTTAAATTTGATAAAAATACGAGGTTTTTATTGAGGTTAAATTCGCCGTTATCCGTTACTATCATAAACTCCTGAATTGATTAAAATGTTTTTTACCCTTTAAAAAATCAGTATATTCCTGATCCGACCAGGTGAGTGCTTTCAACAGAAGTTTTTGGAATTCTGTTGTAGTAACAATTTTTGATTTGTTTTGTTTTCTTTTTTTCATGTATATTATTATTTAATTTATGTTTTAAATAAGGTAATAAGGTTCCTTATTATTAAAAAATCCTGAAATATCTATGGAATGGTTTATAAGAAACCGTAAAAAGTTTGTATTTTTTTATTTTGCAATATAGACATTGCATAATAAAATAAATAATGATATACAGATATTGCAAAAATATTGTATATTTGCAATATTAAAATTGCAAATATGGAATCATTCTTTCAAATATCAAGTCAAAAGATAAATTCAGTTAATATGGATTTTTCGAGATATGCCTTATCAGAATTTGATTGGAATCAAAGATTGATAGGCATTACCGGAGCAAGAGGTGTTGGGAAAACAACACTATTGTTGCAGTTATCTGCTATCAAATATCCTTTATCAGAATCTGTTTTATACGTAAGTTTGGATGAATTATATTTTGCAGCAAATACACTTAGTGATTTGGTAGACTCTTTTGTGAAAATTGGAGGCAAATGCATTGTATTGGACGAAGTTCATAAATATAATACATGGTCGCAGGAAATAAAAAACATATATGACAGATACAGTGAATTACAAATTGTTTTTACTGGTTCTGCTGCTTTGGAAATATACAAAGGGAATGCAGATTTAAGCAGAAGAGCTCTGCATTATCATTTACATGGAATGTCTGTTCGCGAATTTGTTGATTTAAATTACGGTATAAAAATACCTAAATATACACTTGAAGATATTGTTTATAAAACGAACGATATTACCAATGAAATTGTTACAAAACTAAAATTCCCCATAAAGTATTTTAAAGAATACTTAATGAATGGAGTATATCCTTTTTCAAAATCCGATAAGGTTTATTATCACCAACGGTTAATTAATATTTTCAATCAGGTTCTGGAAACCGACTTGCCTTCAGTTTATGGGATAGATTATAAATCGGTAGTGAGTTTAAAAAAATTAATCTATATTTTATCGGGTATAGTTCCTTATAAACCAAATATTTCTGAATTAAGTCAAAAAGTTGGAGTTTCAAGGGAAACTATTATAAGGTATCTGTATTTTCTTCAGAAAGCAGAAATTCTTTCATTGCTTTATGCTGACAAACAAGGTATTGCATTGATGAATAAACCTGAAAAAATATATCTGAATAATACGAATTTATCCTATGCATTATCCACAAACAATTCAAATATAGGAGCAATCAGAGAAACATTTTTTATGCATCAGATTTCAAATCTATATAATGTAGAATATGCCAATAATGGTGATTTTTTTGCAGATGGTAAATATACATTTGAAATCGGAGGGAAAAATAAAACACAGAAACAAATCAAAGCGATAGATAATGCTTTTATTGTAAATGATGATATTGAATACGGATATAAAAATGTTATACCCTTATATTTATTTGGATTTTTGTATTAAAGTCTTAAATTTCGTTTGCTATTTCTTTCTCGTCAAATCCAGCAAGCCATTTACAATACTCAATGGATGCGCCGGATTTCCGGGAATGTATAAATCAACCGTATGTTTTTCAAGAAAACTCCGGTCGATGGCTGGACTATCAGCAAAGATTCCACCACTGATGGCATCTGTGCCAACAAGTACAATTATTTTGGGTTCCGGAATGGCATCATAACAAATTTGTACAGATGCAGCCATGTTTCGGGTGATGGGTCCTGTAATTACAATTCCATCGGCATGTCGTGGTGAAGCCACAAATTCTATCCCAAAACGGCTGATGTCGAATTGTACGTTATTGGATGCATTGAGTTCCCATTCGCAGCTATTGTCACCTCCTGCACTAACCTGTCTTAGTTTCAGGGATTTTCCGAATACACTGTGGATTTCATTGCGAACTGTTTCAGGATTCACTTCTACAGCATGGTCTTCACCTTCTTTTACAATCAATCGTTCCCGCTCATTGGTGGCGATTTTGTAATCAGTGGTAAATTTGATTTTGTCAGGAAACTGAAGGGCACATTCACCGCAAAAACTGCATTTGCCTAAATCTATAGCAACAGGATGAGCAGTAATTGCATTCACCGGACAGATATCCATTAATTTTTCTTCATCCATTTTTTCAAGGCTGATAACAGGCCGTCCCCTGAATATGCCGGGCACTATGGCTGTTGTTACATCCGGAATAAATTGTTTTCCCTGATGGTATATTATTTTTAGATTATTGAGCATAATTTTTTCTCCTGATATTTATAAATCGTGTCCGCTGTAGGACAAATTAAAACTCTTATTACAAATTGGAAAGTCTGAAATCTCATTATTTCTCACAGACATTGCCAATGCCATCCAGTTATGAAAAGACGGATCTTTGATTTTGTATATCAATAGTTCCCCATTTGCACCGGTAATTGCACAATGACATATTTCGCCCCGCCAGCCTTCAACGAGTGAAATTGCGAAAGAATCGGTCTGTGGCGTTTTTAGTATATTTTCTGTTTGACTATATTCCGGAACATGCGCTAACAGTTTGCGAATGTATTCAATGGATTGTTTTACTTCTGTTTTACGGATCTGAACTCGGGAATATACATCACCATGCCGTTTGAGTATCGGCTCATGCTGCAACTCAGGATAGAGGCTGAAAGGGTGAGAAGTTCTGATGTCTCTGTTCAGTCCGCTCATACGTGCCGACATACCTACTGTTCCAATTGACAATACATCCTCATAAGCAACCACGCCTGTTCTTTCGAAACGGGAGGAGGCGCTGGGCAGTTTAAATAACTGACTGCACATTTCAAAAAAATCGGGTTCAAAGGTATTCAACACCACTTTGAGGCGGTCGGCCAATGCCTGAGTAAATGGGAATTGATTTTTCCCGGGTCTTATCAAGCCTTTTGATAAACGATTTCCACCCCATTCCTGCATAAAATTTATTATGGGAGTTCTTAGTCTCCCAAATACAGAACTTCCTAATTGATACGCTACATCACCACAAACTGCACTCAGATCGCCGGTATGTATGGCAATTCTTTCTAATTCGAGTGCCAAGGTGCGCGAAAATTCAACATCTCTAGAAGCTTTAAATCCGCATAAGCTTTCCCAAGCGTGTGAAAATGCAGTGGTATGACCAACAACAGTGTCACCGGCAATGCTTTCTGCTATGCTCACTTTTTGCAATAAATTTTTCTTTTCCAGCATGAGTTGTTCAATGCCTCTGTGTTGATAACCCAACTGTATTTCCAAATGTAAAATTTGTTCACCGTTGCAGATAAACCTAAAATGCCCCGGTTCTATAATTCCGGCATGAATAGGTCCAACGCCTACTTCGTGCAACTCTTCACTGTCGATGGAGTAAAACGGGTAATTTGCAATTGTTTTTGATGGATCAAAACGGTTTGTAGCATACCGTAAAGGTTTTAACCATGGATGTCCTGTGAAATTGATCCCGAAATTTTCATGAATCTCTCTTTCAAATTTTTCGAAACATAAAAGGATGGAAGTAAAAGAAATGATGGTTGCGGTCTGTTCAACCAAACAGGATGAAACATAGATTTCATGTAGGTTGTCATCAGCAATACAACAAATGAGTTTTATTTTATCATCCGTTTTATATCCAAAATAGTTTACACAATGCCTTTCGGGATGGTCGATGATAAATACTGTGTTTAACTCAAAAAACGAGTTGTAGGTTATTTCCGGTATTAAAGAAACAGCTATCGTTTGGTTGTTTACTATTGTAGTATAGTTCATGATTTTTAAATTGGTAATTGCATTATACTTTCCTTGATTAACTCAACAAATTCGTGGGGTGGATTTAATCCTAAATAGACGGCTCCGGCCAATAGTATAAACTGTGTTGCAGATTCCCATGGATTGATAACAGGAACTATTTTTTCGTCGAAACCAATTGCAGGGATAAAGAGAATTTTGAAGATATTTTTCCCAAAAGCCCATATTATCATGGTAAGCAGTAACAGCACGGCTACAAGAATTATCATCTGATTGGCTTCGAACATTGCTTTGAAAATCAAAAACTCACTCACAAACAAACCCGAAGGAGGCATGGCTGCAGCACTTATAAAACCTAATAGCAGCACCATTGCCCCGGTGGTATTGTATTTGAAATAATTGCCAATCTGGTAAATGTTTTTAGTTTGAAATACTCTATACAATTGATTGTATTGAAAGAAGAGGCTTGATTTAACAAAAGCATGCAACACTATATGTAGGATAGCCGCATAATACCCGATGCCACCTGCTGCAATGCCAAGCATAACAAGACCTGTATGTTCTATGCTTGAATAGGCAAACATTCGCTTAATATTTTTTACTTTAACCATATAGACAGTGGCTACAAATATGGATAAAAATGCAGCTATGCTGATGACAAGGTTTGCCCAATGATGCAAAGGGGTATTTGCCAAAACAATGTACATCCGGAAAATGCCTATAAATCCTAAATTCATCAAAACACTCGAAAGTAAAGCCGAAGCAGGTCCAGGTGCTTTGTCCTTGGCATCAATCCCTGCTGTGTACATGGGGACTAATCCCAACTTTGCAGTAAATCCTGTAAAGATAAAAAGGAAGGATAAGCGTAACCAGAAAGGGTTAAGTTTATCACTATTAGCTAAAAGATTCTTAAAAGAAAGGTCAGAAGAACCTGCATGTAACAATGAAAGACTTAAAAATAAAATTCCAATAAAAATAAAAGTAATACTGATAGCGCAAATAAAAATGTATTTCCAGGTGCCTTCTAGTGCAAGTTTGTTGCGGTGATGGTAAATCAAGGCTGAAGCACAAAGTGTGGTAAGTTCAGTGAAAATCCAGGTAACCGCAATATGATTGGAAAGATATCCGGCTCCAATTGCAGTTATCAATCCAACAATGGCTGCAAAATAAATACCGCGCGATTCGGAAGTGTCTTTGTTTTCCTTTATATAAATCAAACTGTGAATGACAGCCGGAATGGTTATGATGCTTAATGTGAGGAGCAAAAGAATTCCCAATGCATCGAAAGTAAAATATTCGAGTTCCGTATTACGAAAATGAAAACATACATACATCGTAAATACCCATTGAAGGAGCGTAAATAAGACAAGCAGCGATAAATTTACTGTTTTGTTCCTGTTTATAAAAAGAGCAATTGCTATTGAAAAAGCTAATATCAGATAAATGAGTGTCATGTGTTGTTCAATTAGTCGGTTTAATAATCTTTCAAATTGCTGAGTTGGTTCACGTCGATATTTTTAAATACATCTCCGATTTTGTTTAAGAAAATACCCAAAATCAGCACACTGGCAAAAATATCAAGCATAATACCAAGGTTTACAAGCATGGGCATTTCGTTTCCAACAGCTAGTGACAATACAAAAACGCCATTTTCTATAATCAGGTAACCCATCACATGCGTGATGATTTTCCGACGGGTTGCAATAAAGTAAAGTCCTGTAAAAAGTGTGGAAAGTGCTACTACGAAAAATATTTTGTCTAAATGCGTATCCTGAATGCTGTTGGCTAGTAAAATGGTAGCCACTACAATAATCGTAATAATAATCAAAGATACAAAATTAGGTAAAAACGGTTCCGCTTCCCGGGTGATATGGTTTCGCTTAAGAATATATGCCAGAAAAACCGGTACGGCAATCGATTTAAAGATAATGGTTTCCAAAAGAATTAAAACAAGGTTCCATGTACTGATTTCGTTGAGTTGAAGGAAAACTACAAAGAAAAGCAGTACACCCTGTAATGCCAGTACTTTTACATACGTAAGCATTCTATTGGCTATAGCCATATAGAACAGTGTAATCAGAAATGTTATCAACAATACATCTATCATTTTTTTATGTTTTAAATCATGTCTTTATAGGTCAGACGAATATATTATTTTAGTAATTTGCGGTATTCAACTTCTTGCAATATTTTCATTTGTTGAATGGCTATAAAATTTAACTTTAGCAATCGTTCTTTTTGGGCAACTCCTTAATTAATTAGAACAGCATTTATACTTTCCATATTTGACAGACAAATCAACTCATTGATAGTTGCATAATCGCGTATATTTCCATTTAAATCAGAATTTGAATCACGCCATTGTTTGGCAGTAATACCAAATAATGCAACATTTAAAACATCAGCTTCGTTAGCATATACAAATGAAATTTGTTCAGGCGTTAATTCAGCAGGAATCAGATTTTGCTTAATTGCATCAGTATGAATATGATAATTTATTTTAGTTAGTTCTCGTTTTGCTGACCAACCCAGTAGTTTCTGTTCCTCTTCTTTGAGTCGCTGAAACTCTTTTACAATATAAATTTTAAAAGCAGGACTTATCCACATTGCAAATTCAAAAGCAATATCTTTGTGGGCGTAAGTACCACCATAACGACCCGCTTTAGCTTGTATTTCAATTGCATTAGTTCTAGCTGAAAATTCTTTAACGCTTATTTTAAAGCTATTAAGCCCGGCATTATTTTTAATTATGGCGAATTCGCCATAATTAAAATTGGAATTATATACTTGTTCCCAAATTCCAATGTATTCTAATGTATTTCTGTTTCGTAACCAATCAGTTACAAAAAAAGAACCATCTTTAGCTTTTAACATATCCGTTATACAAATATAATCTGCGTTGTTAATCTGAATTACTGAAACTTCTGTATCTTTAACTACTATTGTTTTCATCTGTTTATATACTATTAAATTACTGAAATGGTAATTTTTACATTTTAAAGTTTATTAATTCTATTCAAATTTAGCTCTCGCAAATAGCGAGACCATTATAATCATTTTCGTGTGTGAGATTTTTTTCTAATTGCTCGTTTCATAATTTTTTTGATATCTGTTCAAAACATAGATATTGCATGTTTCTAACTTAAATGAATTTCCCCAAAATTAACAATGCGCCGAAAAATATCAGCAAACTTACAGATGTCAGTGCAAAAATAAACTGAGCATTATGTCCCATCCTGAAACGTGCCATGAAAGATTCTATCAATCCAATGACAATTGCCATCGAAAACTGAATGATAAAAAACAAAGGAATGGTATAGCCGTATGGGATTGCGCCAATAAACAGATTCACTATCAATGCACCATAAATAGCAAATTTAAGATAGCCGGTTGTTAGTATCAAACCAAGATCAAAGCCACTATTATCCAGAATCATAACCTCGTGTATCATGGTCAATTCAAGGTGGGTTTTGGGATCGTCAATGGGCATGCGGCTGTTTTCGATCATGGCAATCATAAGCAATACAAAAGTTGCCAGTGTTGCCAATGCATAAGTAATATAAGACCCTATATGCAATGCCGAAAAAATTCCCTGAAAAGAGGTATGTCCGGTAAGCAAAGCCAGTGAACCCATGAGAATAAAAAACGCAGGTTCTGCAAACATGGAGTAGAGTGCTTCGCGGCTGGCACCCATGCCTTCGAAACTACTTCCTGTATCCATAGCAGCAATAATGCTGAAGAATTTTCCCAATGCCAATATATATGCAAAGAAAATAAAGTCGCCGTTGAAACTGATAAACCCTTTTGACTGACCAAATGGAACTACCATCATAGCCATTACCACCGACGAAAAATAAATGGTGGGTGCAATCTGAAAAATAAAACTGGTGGTTTGGCTGTAAACTGCACCTTTTTTGAAAAGACGGATCACATCTTTGATGGGTTGTAGTATTTCCGGACCTTTTCGTCCAGAAGCAAGGCTTTTGGTGCGGACAATAATACCCGTAAAAAAAACAGCTGCTATTAAAATTAGTATAAAACTCAGCATGGTTAAAGTTGTTTTAAAAACGCAATAAATAATATAATTTTTTCATAAAACAATGGAATACAAATTACTGATACAATAAAAATGATTCCATATAAGATATAAAATTGTAATTTCCCATTTTGTAGAAACAGAAAACGCCCTAAAAAAGATTTGAATGCCCTGATAGGACTGTCGATCAGCCATTTTTCAATTTTGTCGTATGGTTGCGTGATGTAATGTGCTTTACCGGGAAAAATTCCTGTAATCTCTTTGTTGTTTTTAAATAATAACAAAAAAGGTTGGAAAAGCTTACGGTAAGGTCTTACAAAAGAATTGGCAGTGTATTGGATTTTTGTAGAGGGTGCTATGTAAGCACAACCCCAGGTGGGCTCAATGCTTACTTTCCGTTTACTGACAATGAATTTTTTGAGAATAAAGACAATGATAATTAATAGCACCAATCCCCACATCGCCCGGCTGATGGGTTGCAGTACTTCAAATGTATTCCATTGGAAAGTGTTGGTTGCAGGAAACAGATTCGTAGTAAACAACAATACAGGTTGTGAAAGCAAATGAATGAACAACATGGGATACAAGCCAATAAACACAATAAAAAACGCAATGAGGTAAAGTGGCAGCAATTGAATAAATGGAGGTTCTTTTATTTCATGATGAAATTCGTGCCTTGGATTCCCTAAAAATACCACACCAAAAGCTTTTGTAAAACACAACATTGCAAGTCCTCCAATCAAAACCAATCCTAAAATCGTAAATAAAATAACAATCATCGAAAAGAGGGTGGCATTCTGTATCCAATGGTACAATCCGCTATAAATAAGGAATTCCGAAATAAAACCGTTAAATGGTGGGATTCCTGAAATGGCAATGGCTGCAATAAGGAAAAGCAAAGCCGTTTGTGGCATTTTTTTTATCAAACCGCCTAAATGCTCAACATCCATTGTATGTGTTGCCTGATATACGATACCGGCAGTATAAAACAACAATGATTTGAACAATGCATGGTTCCATATATGCAACAATGCGCCTGCAAAACCTAAACTTGCAATTATCTGATTTCCTGCACCCAGGCCAATACAGCCAATGCCAATACCCATACCAATTATTCCTATATTTTCAATGCTGTGATAAGCAAGCAATTTTTTCAGATTGTGCTGAATGATGGCCAGCATCACACCATAGAGTCCTGAAATAACAGAAATAAAAAGTATGAAATAACCAACTGTGGTATAATCAGGTTTTATTAACAGTAGCATACGGAGGATGCCAAAGATGCCTATTTTTATCATTACTCCCGACATAATGCCTGAAATATGTGCAGGTGCTGCCGGATGTGCATAAGGAAGCCAGGTATGAAAAGGAACAAACCCGGCTTTGATGGCAAAGCCGATAAAGAAAATCATAAACAAGAGAATAGCTGCGGAAGAACCATGATTCCCACTTGCATAAGTCGTTATTGTGTTAAAATCATAACTCCCTGTTTTGAACGAGACCCAGATAAATCCCAGCATCAAAAATACGATGGAGGCATGAGATTGAATCAGATAGTTCATTCCGGCTTTGACAGTGGCTGTTTTTTCATGTTCGAAAATTACCGTAAGAAAAGCCGAAAGTGCCATTATTTCCCATGCTATCAGGAATGCAAAACTGTTTTGTATCACACAAATACTGATAAGTGCAGCATACAGGCCAATAAATGCAAATGCATGCAGGCTCATATTGTTTTTTTGTCCTTTGTAAGCTTTCATGTAAAACAATCCGTAAAAACCACCTGTTAAAAATACAAAATTGATAATGAGCAGAAACCATCCTGATAATGCATCAATACGCAATGGTATCAAACCGGTTATTAAACTTCCCGGAAGCATAAACTCAAAGGTAGTGCCTAAAAGTGTTTGTACTGCATAATAGGATGAAAGCAAAGCATTTAGTAAAATAGCTGTAAATACAACAATACCTTTTCCTTTTACAGTTGAAAAAGGAATGAGGATCAATGCAATGAGCAGAATTACTAAAAATGCTTTTATTATAATCATTTAAAAATGTTTAAAGCTGTAAGCACAAAAATAGCAATAATAAATACAATACCATAAATAACATACGTTTGTATTCTTCCATTCTGTATGAATTTAAAATAATTGGTTGCATACATCAGGCGCCTTGTAAAGGTATTGATAAAAAAATGTTCAAAAAAATCGAGATAAACAGATGCATAATTTCTTTTGGCAGGAAAAATTTCTCCTTGTTTTAGTTCCGAATATTGTTTTTTCTCAATCAGCATAAAGTTGAGGACTTTACTGAGTGGTTTTGAAAATGATTTGCCTGTATATTGTGCTTTTTGTGCAGTTCCAACATATCCACATCCCCAGGTAGGCTGTATGGTCTGTGTTTTACGTTTGACCACAAATGCGCGTATTCCCCAGCTGATGGCTGCAATACCTATAAATACTGCAGAATAGATGCTTATATTTGAAATAATTGTAGCATAATTGTTAAAACCAACCGGTTCGAATCCTATGCGCGAAGCAATCATGGCCTGCAAAATGTTGCTGATGGCATTCATGTATATATGCGGGAAAAAAGCTACGCTCAACATGGTTGCAATAATAAAGTATTGAGGGATCAGCATACGTGAAGAAACTTCCTGAGGTGGATGTGCAAGCTTTTCTCTTTCGTTGCCCAGAAAAATGGTGCCAAAGGTTTTTGTAAAAGTTAAGATAGAGATACCTCCGATGATACTGAGTCCAGCAAAAGTTAATATGAGCAGGCTCAATTGACTTAAACTGCTTGATTTCATGCCTTCGAGCAATCCACTATAGATTACAAATTCAGATACAAAACCGTTGAAAGGAGGAATGCCGCCAATGGCAATGGCTCCAATCAAAAAAATAGAGGCTGTTTTAGGCATGTATCTGATCAAGCCGCCCAGTTTTTCCATATCTCGGGTGTGGGTTTGCTGGTAAACCGAACCAGCCGAATAAAAAAGCAAGGATTTAAATAAAGAATGATTCAGCACATGTAGCAATGCTCCGCCAAAACCGAGATAATAAAGCAGTGGAGAGCCATTACCCAGTCCCATCATACCAATGCCGATACCAATACCAATAATTCCAATGTTTTCGATGGTACAATAAGCCAGCATTCTTTTAAAATCACGATGAATGGCTGCATTTAAAATGCCATACAATCCTGTTAAAACAGCAACCGTGAGAACGATTTCCCCCAGCAATAAAAAATCAGATTTCAAAAAAGTGATGATTCTGAGAATGCCATAAATTCCTAATTTTACAATGACTCCTGACATTACACCCGATACATGGGAAGGCGCTGCAGGATGTGCATGCGGCAACCAGCTATGAAATGGAATAAAGCCAGCCTTGAAACCAAAGCCGATAAAGAAGATCAGGAATAACCAGATGTTTGTGTTACTACCGAAAAAAGTATGAAATGCATCGAAACTAAAAGAACCGGTTTGAAAATAAACCCATATAAAGCCTATGGTCAGAAATACAACGCTGATATGCATCTGAACCAGGTAATTGAGGCCGGCTTTGATGGTTCTTGGGTTATGATGATCGAAAATCACCAGCAACATAGAGGAAAGCGACATTACTTCCCATGCAATCAGAAATGCGAGTCCGTGTTGCAACATACATACCCATATCATCGAAAGCTGGAACAGCATAAATAAAATCCAATGTAGATTAAGTTTGGAATTCGCATTGGTATAGGTTTTTAAATAGCCACCCCCGTATACGATGCCTGTAATGGATGTAAAATTGATGATAAGTATAAACCAGGCTGCCAACCCATCGATACGAACCGGAATGTATCCCATCAATGCACCTGCATAGATGGAATAATCGACAATATTCCCGTAAAGGGCAGGAAAAGCAAGCCAGGAAGTGAGGATAGCGTTGGCTGCTATTGTAATTGCAGCCAGATTTGCTTTGTATTTTAGTGGAACATAACATATAGCAATCATTGCCAAAAGAGTAATTCCTATAGAAATGTTCATCATGAATCCAAATTCGATCATAGTCTTTATAAATTAATGCAGATCAAGGCAAATGTAAGTACTTGGTGCACTTATTCAGAAATTAATAATTATCAGCAATTGTGGCTGAATTTAAATGAGTTCATCTCTCCTGGCCTTGATACAGTTGCTATTTACAATTTATAATTTAGTTGAGTATCAAAATATTTTGATTTTTGTAAGAGGCTGCAAATTTACACATTATTACATTGTTTTTTTAATTAAGACTGTAAAATTTTGAAAACTAACAGTTAAGAAACAGATTTAGTTTGATTTATAAATATTGTGCAATCATTCCTAACCATGCAATCATTAAAATAAGAATCCAACCTACCACAAATCTATCACAAAAACTTTTTTATAATTATTTTGTATGTAGCATGTTTTTAATAATTTATATTGTCGATTTACTTCATCCGTCACATTTTTGTAATTTAATAGGCTAATGATTTTTGTAATCTATTAAGTTAGCTTAGATTTGCATTTTGAATATTAATCATTCATTAAAATAATAAAGAAACATTTATAAAAACGACAATTTTGAAAAATCTATTTTTACTTTTAACAGCAATTGCATTGTTTACATTTAATTCCAATGCACAAATTACAGGAAGTTTTACCGATGAAGTATTATTTAATAGTCAAAACAGAACATTATCCTGTTATGTGCCGTTAAATTACGATTCAACAGCAAATTATCAATTAATGATTTGCTTGCATGGATTGGGAGATAATAGCAATAACTACAGAAATGCTTTGATCAATTCGCTGAATTGGAATACAGTATTTCCCAATACTATTTTTATATGTCCTGATGGCGGCGATGATGCGAATTCAGATTTTTCCACTCCTGTCGGTGATGAAGCAATCATTCAGAAAAGTATTGAATATGCAGAACAAAATTATAAAATTGATACCAATAAAGTAATATTACAGGGCTTTTCTTTGGGTGGTAGAAGTGCCTTAAAATATGGTATGGATCATCCAGTGCAATTTTATGGGTTGTTGCTGAATACACCAGCTATACAGGGATTGGATGATGCGATGAACTTAATACCGGGTGTAGGGATGTATTTTAATTATACCAATACTCCAAAAGTTCCAATTTATATTACGTATGGTGCAGATGATGTTGTTTACCAATATACGATCGACAAAATACATGATATTCTTAAAAAGAACAATGCAATTGTAAATGTAATTTCGGTTGCAGGTGTTGGTCATACCATTCCAAACAGCTCTTTTACCAGTCCCTGTATACCCTTTTTCAACAATCCAACTACAGCTTTATATGATCTGGATATTTTTGAAATTGATCTGGCTGAGCGGTTATGTAATCCTATGATAACACCACAGGTTTATGTAAGAAATCTGGGAAGCACTCCTGTTACCTCTTTTAACTTAAATTACCAGTTAAACAGTACCAATGGTTCATTCAACTGGACAGGGAATATCGGCCCTTACGAATATGTATTGGTTACTTTGCCTCAACTAACGGCTATTACAGGAAGTCAATCATTGGATGTTAGCATAGGAACGATTAATACTCAGTTTGCCGATAGCATAATCACGAATAATCAATTGTCAAAAACCTTTAAAATTGAGGATCAGGGTACTGCTTTTCCTCTTTCTGAAGGATTCGATGGCAATTATGATAACTGGGCATTTCCAAAAACAGGAAGCCTTTTCGAATGGTATCAGGATACTCAGGTATTTAAAACAGGAACTGCTTCGATAGGTTCTTTTAATACAGCTTTATTGTTTTATTCAGTTGGAGATGTAGAAAGCTTTTTATCCCCTGTAATGGATCTTACCTCTGTATTAAATCCAAAAATGTCTTTTGATATCGCATACAACTACCATAAATAAACACCACCTTATGTTGCCAGTGAAACATTTTTTGCGGATACCCTTGAAATATTAATTTCTACAGATTGTGGAACTACATTTACAACTTTGTTTAAAAAAGGTGGAGCAGATCTTGCAACAGATTCGGTTCCGATTTTGAATCCTTTGACCATACAGGCTTGTTTTTTTATTCCTACCGTTGATCAATGGAGAAAAGAAATTATCGATTTAAATAATTATGCCAACCAACAAAGTGCTGTTATCAAGTTCAATTATATTTCTAATCAGGGTGGTAGTATTAATATCGACAATATCAATTTTGGGAATAGCCTTTCAATTGCCGGAAATGACAAGATAAATAATTTAAAGGTGTATCCCAATCCTGCCAGAGATATTATCACTTTTGAAACAACTTCTGATGAAGATTTTCAGCTCACTATTTTCAATTCTTTAGGACAATCTGTATTGCAACAGCATTGTACTTCTCGTCAAAATACTATCAATACAGTAACCTTTCAATCAGGAATATATTATTATAAAATGGTAAGCAATAATGGAGAAATTGTCAGTGGGAAGTTTGTGAAAGAATAAGGAAATGAAGAGGTGAGAGAGCGAAAGAGCGAAAGGGCGAATGGGCGAAGGAGCGAAGAGGCGATAGGGTGAGGGAGCGAAAGGGAGAGAGAGCGAAGAAGCGAAAGGGCAAAGAGGCGAAAGGGCGATAGAGAAAACTGTTTTAAAAAGTTAATTCCCTACAGGAAATTCTAATGACCTATTCTTCATTTATTCTATTGATATTAATCTCCTACGGAGAAAAGCAATATTAGTAAAGTTGATAAGCTATTATTCGTCTTTTTTAGCCCGTAGGACCTTAAAAAGTTAATTCCCTACGGAAAATTCTAATGACCTATTCTTCATTTATTCTATTGATATTGATTTCCTACGGAGAAAAGCAATATTTGTGCATTTGATAAGCTATTATTCGTTTTTTTAGCCCGTAGGACCTTAAAAAGTTAATTCTCTACGGGAAATTCTAATGACCTATTCTTCATTTATTCTATTGATATTGATTTCCTACGGAGAAAAGCAATATTTGTGCATTTGATAAGCTATTATTCGTCTTTTTAGCCCGTAGGGCTTTAATATCAATAGATATAAGTAAAATGTTTTTGTATTTTTTGTCCGTAGGACATTAATTTTATAGCAAGATGGTATTGTTTTTTAAATATTGAATAATTTGAGGGTTTTGAACGGATACTGAACTTTTTTGAGTCATCTGATGACTTGCTGTTGAATAGTTGAATAATTATAATTATAAAAATGAAATTGAAAAAGTAGTCATCTGATGACTTTAAGCATTCGATTTTCCGGGTTAAATATTTATTGATTTTTTTTAAAAAAAGCAGTTGATCGGTTATTTTTTATGCTTATTTTTGTTCTTTGGATTTTGTTTTTATTCGAACAAACAAATAATATAAAAAAAGAACAATATGATCTATCAATTTAAAATACAACTGGCGGATATAAAGCAACCTCCGGTTTGGCGCAGGGTTACTGTACCCGATACTTTTAATTTTGAACAGTTTCATCAGGTGATTCAGGCTGCATTTGGGTGGTTCGATTATCATCTGTATATGTTTTCTCCGGATGGATATGGTTCAATTCCAATGATTACCAACGACGAGGAAGCAGATGATGATAGTATCATGGCTGAGAAAATAAAGTTATCAAAAATATTTTCCAACGAAGGTGATAAATATGTGTACATCTACGATTTTGGTGATGATTGGAAACATAAGATAACACTGGAAAAGATATTACCTGGAAAAACCAAAACTGCAGATTGTCTGGCAGGAAAAGGGGCTTGTCCTCCCGAAGATTGTGGTGGACCCTGGGGTTACGAAAACCTTTTGCATATTCTGGCTGATAAAAAGCATGCAGAATATGCTGAAATGGCTGAATGGGTTGGATTAGAAGAGAACGAGGAATGGGATGTAAACGCATTTGATCTCGAACTCGCTCAAGAAATGGTAAGAGAAATTTAACCTTAAATGTATCTGTTTTTTTTATTAAAATTCTCTGATATTTAAACCGGACACCCGAAAAATTATCTTTCTTACACGGTGATTGGTTAAATAACTCTATCCCGAATAACAATTTCTAACTTCCCGAATAACAATTTCTAATTCATATTTCGACTCCGCTCAGCAACAACTTCGTAAGAAATTGTAAATAGGACTAAGTAATCGCTTAGCATACCTCGTAAGAAATTGTAACTCGGGACTAGGCTGTCGCATAGCGTCGGCTTCGCTCAGTAACTGTACTTCGTATGAAATTTCAGATCGTTTCTATGCTACGCATAATAACCCAATTAACTCAATAACCCATTTTTAAAAATGAATAACCCTCGCATTATCTATATATTAGCTGAAGAAAAGTATTTAGGCTTAGTGCCTAAATGTGTAATTGTGGATATAGATCAAAGAGGAGAAATGCATGTAAATTATACATTGTTAACGTCCAAAAATAAACACAACTATCTTCACTTAATGGACGAAAATGACAAAATCCTGCTTCAATCCTGTCTGCAACTTGAACCTGATATTATTATTAATAAAATCAATGATTATTCTGTAAAGAAATGGGATAGTTTTGCCGAAAAATACATTGTTAAATCTAAGTTTAACGAACCTTTACTTGCATACAGCAAATATATTCAGGATTATATTCTTAGCTATCAGAATAAATTTTACGATAATATCGAGGATAAACCACTTTACCTTAAGAAAAGAGATATACCATCGTTGTGGGAACCTCTTTATTTTGAAGATGGAAATCCAGAAGTGTATTATCATTTTGAGTATACGGATCATATAAAATATCATCTGAATATTTTAAACGGAAATAAAGAAGTCAGGATTACCGGATGTAAGTTGCTTACCACCGAGCCTGCAAGAATCCTTAAAAAGAATACCATTATCGAGTTTGAAAAAGAAATGAACGGTAACTCGTTAAAGCCATTTTTTAAAAACGGTATCATGGATATTTCTGGATTGAATACTGAAGAGTATTTTCAAACATTTATCAAATCGTTGGTAAATAATAGAAAAAGAGTAGTTGCCAAAGGGTTTTCAATAGATGATTTATCTATCGAATTGAATACTGTTCTCGAAATGAAGATGATTGGAAATCCTCAACAATTAAGCATCTTTGAAGAAAAATCCAAAAAAACGCAACATCAGAAAGTTTCTTTTTCCCTCTTTTTTGAATATGGTAATTTCAGGTTTCAGTGTGGACACAATGGAAGTACCGTAAAATTTGAGAAAAATAACAATGTGTATACGTTTTATAGAGTGGAACGAAAAAAAGTAGATGAAGATGCCATTGTAGAAGAAATCAACAAACTGGGTCTGCAACTTAAAGTGCAATCTCAATATATGCCGTTTGAACAAGGGATTGATTGGATCAATCGTCATTATCAAACACTTCTAAATCTGGGAGTTGATATTCGTCAGGAAACCAAATCGTTGGCTGAGAAAAAATATTTTATCGGTTCCACTTCAATAAATGCAGAAGCAACTGAAACGATTGATTGGTTTGAAATCAAAGGGAGTGTTCAGTTTGGCAATTACACCTTCAGGCTTCAGGACATTATTAAACTGATCAAGCAAAATAAGCGTGAATTATTGCTTCCCAATGGCGAATTTGCAATTTTTCCAGAAGCGTGGATAGAGGAGTATTACTATTTGAGCAAATACAGCTTTTTCAAGGAAGATGGCATGTATGCTGCAAAACATCATCTGGTAATGTTGGATGAGCTGGGAAAGAAAGGTAGTATGCAATTGACACTTACTTCTAAACTTAAGTCGTTTTTAGAAGCAGATAAAATTGGGAATTATACTTTACCGGATGGATTTACAGGCGAATTGCGTAATTATCAATTAGAAGGTTATAATTGGCTGCGTTTCTTAAATGAGTTAAAGTTGGGTGGTTGCCTGGCCGATGATATGGGATTGGGAAAAACAATACAGACACTTTGTCTGTTGCAATGGATGAAAGAGCAACAGGGCGGATGCAGTTTGCTGGTAGTTCCTAAATCGTTAATTTATAACTGGCAGTTGGAAGCCCAGCGCTTTTGTCCAGGTTTAAAAATTTTAATCTATTCAGGTAAAAAACGCAAAGAAACGTTTGAGCAATTCTCTGATTATGATTTAATTATTACTTCTTACCCTATTTTGAGAGGCGATATTGACACCCTACAGACCAGGTTATTTTCTTATTGCATTTTAGACGAATCTCAATATATAAAGAATGCGGGTTCTGACATTTCGAAAGCATGTATGCAAATCAATGCCAGCCATTATCTTACGCTTACAGGTACTCCCATTGAAAATTCAATTTCAGATATCTGGACACAAATGCATTTTTTAAACCGAAATATTTTAGGAAGCATTCAGTTCTTTCTGAAAGAATTTAATACGGATGAAAAAATACAACGATTGCAAAAAATGTTGAATCCGTTTATTCTCAGAAGACTAAAATCGAAAGTGGCCAAAGATCTTCCCGAAAAATATATCAGTGTACAATATTGCGATATGACGCAGGAACAATTGGAAAACTATAAGAAGGTAAAGAATGAATACCGTTCCAGGATTA
The DNA here is from genome assembly GCA_038204725.1 of Bacteroidales bacterium. Lineage (GTDB taxonomy): Bacteria > Bacteroidota > Bacteroidia > Bacteroidales > JACABE01 > JACABE01. Next base: position 21,911 of record JBBRCQ010000045.1, read on the forward strand.
TGGACATTGCGGATAATGACAAACCAAATGTAAAAATGTGTTTGCTCGAAGGCTTGTTGCGTATGCGGCAAACTGCCAATCATCCAAAACTGATGGATGCAGCTTATGCCGAAAGTTCAGGAAAATTCGATATTGCCACGGAATTACTGAATACTATTGTTTCGGAAGGTAATAAAGTTTTGATATTCAGTTCGTTTGTCGAACATTTGAAACTGTATAAAAATTATTTGGAAAGTATTGATATCCCTTATTGCTATCTCGACGGACAAACCAAAGACAGAGCCGAACAGGTCAGTCAGTTTCAAAACAATCCTGAAAAACTTGTTTTCCTGCTTTCGTTAAAAGCCGGTGGAGTGGGTTTAAATCTTACGGCAGCTGAATATGTTTTTCTGCTGGATCCATGGTGGAATCCTGCTTCGGAAGCTCAGGCTTATGACAGAACCCATAGAATCGGTCAAAAAAACAATGTTTTTATTTATAAATTCATCACAAAAGAAAGCATTGAAGAAAAAATAATGGAATTGCAGGAACGCAAAATAAAATTAGCCGAAAACCTGATACAAGCTGAAGAAGGATTTGTTAAAAGTCTTAATAAAGCAGATATCGAATTTTTATTGAACTAATCAGCTCATTTATTGAGAAAAACTATTCGAAAATCAGAAGAAATCTCTTAAAATTCTGCCAACAACTGTTTCAATTTCGTCTCAGCAATTTTCAAATTGAATTTAAAATTGATCAGCCGGGTTGCAGATTGCACATAGTTTTCCTGAGCCTGATGTACTTCCAGTGAAGTAGTCTGTCCGTGTTTCATCCTTTGCAGACTGATTTCCAGATTTTCTTTGGTGAATTCGTTATTGGTTGTTTCAATCAACAGCAAACGTTGTTGATTTTCGAAACTTTTGATGGCATTCAGCAAATCAGTATTGATCTGAAGTTTTATATTTTCGAGATTAAACGATGCTGTTTCAACTTGAATTTTGGCAATCGAAACCTGTCTGTTAATATTGCCTGATTGGAATAGTGGGATAGAAATGCTTCCTCCCAATTGTGGTCCATAAGAAGTGCTTTTTATAATTGAACTTGCAGGATTATCACTATGTGAAAGATAGTATCCGGCTCTTAAATTGATGAGAGGATAGCGCATTCTGTTGTATTCACTTGCATTCAGTCTTGCAATATCAATTTCTTTCTGAAACGCCAATATGGTAGCATTGGAAGTGTATAATTTTTTGGTTAATTCATCTTTATCAATCGTGTAATTGAGAGGAATGGAATCACTTACTTCAAACTGAGCATCAACATTTGTACTCATTAATTGGTTTAAATTCTTTTTGGCTGCATCAATTGTAAATTCCTGATTAATTGAATTTTCCAAATATACATTCAAATCAATTTTAGCTTGCAATAGATTGGTTTTCAAAAGTGAACCTCCGTCGTATGATATCTGTAGTATTTTAACCAGTTCCGTATTGTAATTGATGATTTCTTTGATAGAAATCAATTGTTGTTTTTGCCTTACAACCTCGTAATAAGCTGCAATTACATCATATTGGGTTTGCAATACCTTATCCTTAAATTGAATTTCACCCAATGCTTCTATTTCATTCAATTTGTTTTTGGTGATAAACATTTTACCACCATCAAATAATGTCCAGCTAAGTTCTGTCCCTGCATTTAAGGATGTGGATGACAATCCGCTATAATTTGTTTCAACTCCCGTTGAATAATTTTGTTTTACATTATTCAGTTCATAATTTCCACTTCCAAATACCGATACATTTGGCAACATCCCTGCATTGCCCATGGTATTGTTAGTCTTTGAAATATCTGCATCATTACGGGCAACGAGTATGCCATAATTATTTTTTAATGCAATATTTATGGCTTCGTCAAGGGTAATTAGATTCTGAGCTTCCGCAAAAGAAAATACCATTAGGAAAAATATTATTAATCTTGTTTTCATCCGTAAATAATTTTAATTTTAATAGTCGGATTGCCTTGTCCCGATTCATCGGGAGAACTCCATGTTTGCTATTATCATTGGTGTTTGTGTTTAATTGCAAACATGTTCGTTTCATCTCATTATTATTTTCTGATTTTTAGTTCCAGATTTCTTGCCTGAAAACACGATATAAGTAACTGGAATAACAAATAAAGTTAGAACCAATGCAAATAGCAAACCTCCCACAACTACAATTCCTAATGAAACCCTGCTTTGAGCACCTGAACCTAAGGCAAACGCAATAGGTAAAGCTCCGCAAATTGTAGCCAATGAGGTCATTAAAATAGGACGGAAACGAGCTGATGCAGCTTCAAAAGCTGCTACTCTTTTGGTTAAACCTGTTTTAAGTTTCTGATTGGCAAATTCTACAATTAAAATTCCATTTTTTGTGACGATTCCTATCAAAAGTATCATCCCTATTTCTGAAAAGATATTCAGGGTTTGTCCGAAAACCCAAAGTGAAAGCAAAGCACCAGTAACTGCCATAGGAACTGTAAGCATAATGATGAACGGATCGCGGAAACTTTCAAACTGGGCGGCTAGTATCAGATAAATCAGCAACAATGCCAAAACCAGTGAAAATGAAATATTTGAACCGCTTTCTGCAAAATCTCTGGATGAACCAGCCAAATCAGTACTAAAAGACTTATCGAGAAGCTTATCGGCTATTTTTTGCATTTCCTCTATTCCTTCTCCGATTGTTTTGCCTGGTGCAAGATTGGCGGAAACAATGGCCGATTTATAACGGTTGTAATGATACAAAGAAGGAGGATTGCTATTTTCTTCAATCTTAACCAGATTATCCAATTGTATCATTGCTCCGGCGTTATTTCTTACATATAATGAAGAAATGTCAGCAGTTTTGTTTCTGTCTTCCTTATCTACTTGTGCAATAACAGAATACTGTTTATTATTACGTAAAAAATAGCCGATTCTACCTCCACTGTAAGCATAGTTTAAAGCATCAGATATATCTTTTTCACTAACACCCATGCTGGTGGCTTTCAATCGATCCACAGTAATGTTCAATTCGGGCTTATTAAATTTCAAATCAACATCTACAACGCTGAATATAGGGTTATTCTGAGCTTCATCCAGAAATTTAGGTAAAACCTCTTTTATTTTACCGAAATCAAGATTCTGAATAACAAATTGAACAGGCAAACCTCTGCCCGACGAACTTGAAATGGTTGCTTCCTGACTGGCAATAATACGTGCATCAGGCATTGCTTTATACATTTTCGATAATTTGTCATAAACTTGTTGTTGAGAAACTTTACGATCTTTGGGGTCTGTCAGAAAAGTAATGATAAAACCAGTATTGATGCCTGAATTTGAATATCCACCACCATAACGAGCCAAAACAAAAGGAGCATCAGAAATGGAATCCAATTGTTTTCTGGCTATTTTATCTAATATTTCCTTCGTATTGCTATATTCAGTTCCTTCTGGAGCAGTTATGGATGTACGCACAAAACTATGATCTTCCATTGGTGCAAGTTCAGATTTTAATTGACTAAAAATTAAGACTATCAAAAAAACACAAATGCCCAAAATTAAAAATGAAATCCATTTTCTTAAAATAAAATAGCTAAGTAATCTACGATAGCCTTTTTCTAAATTCAAGAAAAAAGGCTCTGTAGATAAATAAAATTTAGAATGATGAGATGAAGAACCACCCAGGAAAACATTCAATACCGGAGTAAGCGTTAATGAAACAAAAGCTGAAATAAGTACAGCAGATGCAACCACAATTCCAAATTCACGGAATAACCTGCCTGTGAAACCTTGCAAAAAAACAACCGGTATAAATACAATTGCCAACGTTAGTGAAGTAGAAATTACAGCAAAAAATATTTCGCGGGTACCTTCAAAAGCAGCCTGCCATTTATCCATTCCTTTTTCTATCCTTTTGAAAATATTCTCCGTAACAACAATCCCGTCATCAACCACCAATCCGGTGGCTAATACAATACCCAGCAAAGTCAGTACATTCACAGAATAATCCAGCAAATACATGATAAAAAAAGTTCCTATCAGCGAAACCGGAATATCAATTAGTGGTCGTAATGCAATAATCCAGTTTCTGAAAAACAAAAAGATGATCAGTACTACCAAAAAGATAGCAATGGCTAAAGTTTCAATAACATCGTTTACGGATTGCCTTACAAATATGGATTTATCACGTCCAATATCCAACATAACCCCTTTAGGTAGTATCGTCCTGATTTGGTCAAGTCGTTTGTAAAATTCATCGGAAATCTCAATACTGTTGGCACCAGGCAGTGGAATTAATGCAAGAACCAAACCGGTTGATCCATTAATACTTGCTCCGGATTCTTCGTTTTCAGGACCCAAAACGGCTTCACCAATATCGCTAAATCGGATTACCTGATTATTTGTTTGTTTCAATATCAGATTGTTAAAATCTGATTCTGTGGTTAATCTACCAAAAGTTTTCACAATCAATTCAGTTGAATTTCCTCTGATTTTTCCCCCGGGCATTTCTACATTTTCCTTAATTAGCGCAGCACTTACATCAGAAGCCGTAATTGACAAAGCTGTCATTTTTTCGGGATTTAGCCATAATCGCATGGCTGGCTTTTGTTGACCATAAATATTTATGGAACTTACACCCGGAATGGTCTGTAGTTTTTCGAGTAACACATTTTCGGCATAGTCACTTAATTCAATGGAATTCATTGACGTACTGCGCACTATCAACATGATAATCGGATCGCTATTGGCATCTGCTTTTCTAACAGTAGGTTGTGCATCCAAATCCTGTGGTAGCGTTCTTGTTGCTTGTGATACCTTATCCCTTACATCATTGGCAGCCTTTTCCAAATCGGCATTCAAGTTAAACTCTACAGTAATGGAACTGCTCCCAAGTGCAGAAGTTGAAGAAATAGATTTTACTCCTTCAATTCCATTGATAGATTTTTCGAGTGGTTCAGTAATCTGTGATTCAATTATTTCAGCATTCGCTCCTGTATAGGATGTTTGTACGGTAATTACCGGAGGATCAATTGCCGGATATAAACGAACACCTAAAAAATTATAACCAACAACACCCAATAATATAATCATAAGGCTCATTACAACAGAACCTACCGGCCGTTTTAAGGCAATATCCGAAATAATCATAAGCTGTCGTTTTTAACACTTGAAAACAACAATCCAGCACCTTCCTTTAAGAATAAAAGACCGTTTAAGACAATGGTGTCGCCCGGATGAATCCCTTCAGTAATTTCAATATTTGAAGCTTCCCTTGTTCCGGTTTTTATATTAACAAAATGAGCTTTGCCATTTTTAGCTATTATCACACTTTTACTACGTTCATTTGGAATAATTGCCTGAGTAGGTATTAAAATTGCAGTTTTGTTTTTACCCAAATTAAGTAAAACAGTGGCAAATCCACCTGGAACTAATTGGTCTGATTTACTGTTTACCAAAGCTCTTATTTTAAAATTTCTGGTCCTCTCTTCAATACCACCTTCAGTGGCTATCACTGTTGCATCATATTGTTTATCAATATCATTAATGGTAAATTTTACATTCATTCCGACTTTTATCTCACTGCTGTATTTTTCGGGTATGCTGAAATCCAATTTCAATTTATTCTCCATCCGAATAGTAGCTAAAAGGGATGAGGTTGAAACATAAGCTCCCTCGCTTATATTACGCAAACCGATAGTGCCATCGAATGGTGCCAGTATTTCTGTTTTTCGAATCAGGCTGTGTTGTATTTCAATATCGGCTTTTAAAGAATTAACTTGTAAATAGCTTTGGTCATAATCGGATTGACTGATACCATTTGCTTTGAATAATTCAGTTTGGCGCTTGTAAATTTTTTCCTGAATAGCCAGTTGGGTTTGTAATTTTTTGAGATTTGCCTGTAAATCGTCATCAAAAAGTTTTACTAGCAAAGTCCCCTTTTTAACAAACTTACCTTCAGGTAAGTTAATGTGAACCACTCTGCCAGCAATTTCATTCATCAATGCTACTTCTTCAAAAGGCAATAAAGAACCGGAAACCGAAATTTCATTATTAAGAACAGAAGGTATTGCCACAAAACCATCTACTTTAGCTTGTTGCTTGTCCTTTGATTTTATATTGGCTTCTTTGTTCTTTGAATTACAACCAGAAAAGATAAATATTGTTAATAAAAGAAAAAGACAAACCCATTTTACATTTTTATTCATTGTGTTGTTTTTTTGATAGTTTGTAAATTGCTTAGCCAGAATTTTACACAGCAAAAGTACTATTTTATTATATTTAATGAAGGGTATTTGCTAAAAGAATGAATTTGTGATGTCATTCAATTTCGGTTTTTTAAAAAAACTTAAAAAGAATATACAACTATAGACATTTACGATTACTCATACTTGCGGGAGCTAAAAGTTAAAAAAAATAAATTATAGTATCAATGAAATTAAAACACCTCCCACAACAACCCAAATTACATCTACTCTCAGCATTAACAGGACAAAAGCAAACAGTGTTAAAAGTGTGTTGACGGGATTCCAGTGAATTCCAACAGCAAAGGTGTAGGTTATAACAGTCAATAGTCCAACAAAAGAGCAAAGAATGCCATTTATAACTTTATTGAATTGCGGATGTAACCTAAGTTTATCGAAGTAAGGAATGATACCCATTAGTACCAGGAAGGAAGGTGTGAACACAGCTAAAGTAGCCAGCAAGCTTCCGAATATTCCAAAATGCAGATAACCGAAAAAGGTAGCCGCTATAATAATAGATCCGGGAGTTAGTTGTCCGAGAATAACCCCGTCCATGAATGTTTTCTTATCAAACCAGCCGTATACATCAACCAGTTCATGATACATTATCGGCATTGCCGCCAATCCGCCACCAAAAGCAAAAAGGTCGATACGAAACATCATGGTAACAAATGTAAAATATTCTTTATTTAAAAAAAACAAAATACCCATACTAACACTTAGCAATAGTAATATCAGGAGAAAAAAACTAAATGTTTTAGACATTATACGTTTTTCTGGTTGATTCGGTTTCTTATTCGTGAAACTCAATCCTAATAACGATGCTATTACCAATACCAAGACAGGATGTATTTTAAAAAGGAATAGAATGACAGCTATTATTGCAATCGCATAGTCATTCAAATTTTGTAAATTCTTTTTCCCAAAGAGATAAGCCGCATTGGCAACAATGGCTACTGTGATTACCCTGAGACTGCTTAAAATAGCTTCTACACCTGCAATGTTTTTTGAATGTTTATAAATAACAGCAAGAATAAACATAACTAAAAATGCAGGAAATCCAAACCCTATAAAACTTATTGCAGCTCCTTTAACACCTTTTATCTTTAGTCCGATATATGCTGATAACTGCATCACAACAGCTCCCGGAATCACCTGACAAAGTGCCAATCCTGAATCGAATGTGCTTCCATCCAGCCATTTTCGTTTATCAACAATCTGTTTCCTGATATGTGCGGTCATGGCGAGCCCCCCAAAAGCAGTGAGTCCAATCCAGAAGAAAGAAAGGAACAAATCAGTATAAGTAGGATTTTCTTTAGGATGCATACTTTCAGAGTTTTGGATGTAAAATTACAATAAATGAATCGTATTTTACATGCTACTTTGAATTTGTATATCTTTAATGGATTTTGTTATTTTTTTGCAACCAATAAAAATATGGGAAAGATCTCTCCGGATTCACGCTTTATTTCAAAACAAGTTTTGTATTCAATAGCATTAAATCCTTTTTGTTTGAGCATTTCGGTGAGTTTGTCAGGGTCAAATCCTAAATGAACCTTTACATCCGGACCGTGAAAGGAGCCATCTTCGGGATATAAATCAGCAATTGCCAGGTATCCACCCTGATTCAGCAATGCATAAAACTTAGCAAGCATAGCATCAACATCATTTACATGGTGCATGACCATTTGATTGTAAATAATATCAAACTTGCCTTCAAAATCCTTATGTTCAAGATCTAAAAAAAGTGGAATGATATGTTTGGCTTTGAAATAGTCAGCTTTTTCTTCGCAAACCTTAATCATTTCAATGGAATTATCCATCAGTGTAATTTCTGCAAATTGATCTTTCAGCAGAAAGCTGAGAATACCGGTTCCGGCACCATATTCTAAGGCTTTCATGGAAGGCGTCAGCGATATCATATTTTGAAGTGCATTGGCTATGGCAACAGAGCGTTCTGTATGCATTTTATCTTTGTCCCATTCACGGGCACGGGCATCGAATTCACTCATGATATTATTGAATTTACATTTATATGATTATAACTCTATAAGTATTGAATTATTATTTTTTGTTGAAACTTTCAATTGGATTGAATTTATGCGCTCTGTCTTTAACAATTAAAGTAGTTGATGGTGCTTTTGATTTGGAAGTAAATACCATATCATGACCAATGCATAACCCCATAACTATATTCAATTCTGTATTCTTCTTTTCCAAAAACTCAGCCTGACCGGCGGGATTGCACATTATTCCTTTAACTTCATTGCCTAAATACTCACTTGCAGCTAATCTTCCACATCTGCAATCTACAGTAAAAACATCAAAATCAAAAGCTAACATCTCTTTAAGTTGGTTGGTTTCTTTTTGTAAAGAGATACAGTTGGCAATTCCTATGCGTTTAAATCCAGCTAATTTAGCATAATTCCTGATTTCAACAATTCGGTTTTTGCCCATTGAAAGTGCATTTTCAGCATTTTTCATCATTTCAATATCAGTATCATTGTATAATAAGTTCTTATCCATTTGTAGATTTAGTTTTTTCGTTCTGGACTATTTTTTATAATTAAAGATTATCTTTTAATAATTGCTTTAATTGAGATTTTGTATGTGCTCCTTGTTTACTGTATATCATTTTGGAATTTTTAAAAAGCATGATGGTTGGTATTGTCTTAATTTGATAAATACTTGCTATCTTCTTGTTTTTGTCGGCATCTATCATTATTACTTCCACATTGTCCTTCATTTCGCCTGCAATTTCTTTTAGTATAGGTGTTTGAACTTTGCATGGTTTACACCATTCTGCAAAAAAATCAACTAAAACGATCTTATTTGTATTGAGTAGTTTATTGAATTGAGCCTGGCTCATCTCAGCATTTGCTGTGGTTTTGTCAGTTGTTTCAGGCAAACCGGCAGCACGCCATTGCATCATTCCACCCGAAAGATCATATAAAACTTTAAATCCCTGTGTACGCATTATTTTGATAGCATAAGCACTTCTGCTTCCACTTAAGCAATATACAAAAACAGGCTTGTTCTTATCCAGTTTGTTGATGAGGTTTGAGAAATTATTATCATTGATGTTTACATTCATTGCATTTTTTAGATGGTTTTGATTGAACTCATTTGGAGTACGAACATCTACTATTTGCGCATTTGGCTGAACATTCATTTTTTTCTGAAAATCAGTTGCACTTAGATTCTGACCAAATGAACTAAATCCAATGAATAAACATACTGATAAAAGTCCCAGGAAAATTGTTTTGCTATTTTTTATCATATTATATTAAATTTTTAATTAAACTTTATAGGTTAAACTGCCATTTGGGCAAACTGCTACACATGCTAAACATTTTGAACAGGTGTAACTATCACCCGGTTTTGTTGAATCAGGTTTGTAAAGACTATATTTAACAGGTTCCATAGCTACAATATAGCATTTCTTATCACAGGCTCCGCAATACAAACAGCTCTCTTTATTTAATTTTATTTTAAATAAAGAAAATTTGTTCAACCAACCCGAAACCCATGCTATAGGGCAACCTAATTTATGATATTGATACATTTGTTTTATTTTTCCATCAGGATTCATACTCATTAATAATTCCATAACAAGTCCCATTGGGCAAATCCATCTACAGAAAACTTTCCCGAAAATAATACCGGTGATTGCACCAGCCAACAAAATGTACCAAAGTGAAATTTGATACTGCGAAATTAGATAAAAAAGTGTAGCTCCAGTTATGGCAAGTATAACAATCCTTTTGTCAACAAGTATTTTTAAAAATTTATTCATTTAGTGTAGTCTGAAATAAGAGTTTGCGTTTTTGAATAGCATGATGCTTGATGCAAAATGTAAAAGAGACAAACCCGACATGTTCTGTTACTTCGCTGTAAATATAGAAGTTCTGATTATCAATCCGTCAGGTTATGATCTTCGTAAGAATATTCCAGGTATGGTTAACCTGATGCTTTGATGTAAAAAATAAAAAAGTGAAAATCTTATTTTATCGCTTTTGTTTAATTGTTTTTATCCCCAATGCCATATAAATAGGACAAATACTTATAAATGCAGTAAGTATAAAAATACCGGATAAGATGAGTAAAATAATTGCAATTATCCCGGATATTACATTCGTAAAATATAAAATTATAACTGCTACAGCTATCAATACTCTGATAATTCTGTCGATATTACCTATGTTTTTTTTCATGATTTATAAATTTTAATGGATTCATTATTTTGATTGTTTTGTTTTAATAAAAAGTCTTTTTGTTTAACACCCGAAAAGTGGTTGATTTTTTTCCGCTTTTAATGCATATCTTCATTGGAATACTTCATAGTAATCATTTTATATGATTTCTAAATGGTAATTTAGATTGTTAGCTCTTTTACTTTCTTTTTGTGCAAATACTCCGAAACTGCCATTGCGGCAATAGTTGCTTCACCTACAGAAGTTGTAATTTGCCTGTATCTTTTGGCAATTGAGTCACCGGCTGCATACACACCTTCAATATCTGTTGCCATGTCGCTATTAACAATAATTTCGCCCCATTGGTTCAAATTTATCCTGTCTTTTAAAAATTCAGTATTAGGCACATAACCGATAAAAATAAAAACACCATCCGTTTTAAAATTAGTTATTTCACCGGTATTCAGGTTCTTGAAATCAACACTCTCCAGATTTTCGGATCCGTGAAAAGCAACAATGGCAGCTTCCATTATGAAATTGATTTTTTCATGATGGGTGGCTTCGTCAACTGCATGCTGAAACGCCTGAAAATGATCGAATTGATGTATTATAGTGGCTTTAGAAACATATTTGGTTAATGAAACAGTTTCTTCCAGTGCAGAATTGCCACCACCCACCACAACGATTTCTTTATCCGTAAAAAAATCGCCATCACAAGTGGCACAATAGGAAATACCTTTACCCTTAAACAATTGTTCACCTTCCACATTCAACGTTCTGGATCTTCCACCCGGAGTTAAAATTACTGCATTTGAAGTATATACAGTATTATCAGATAAAACAATGGATTTTGTTTCTCCTTCAAGTATCAAATCTTTAATCTTGATATTTGTTTTAATATCACAACCAAAGGATTTGGCTTGTTTTTTCATGATATTTGAAAGTTGATATCCATTGATGTTCTCAACCCCGGGATAATTGGCAATTTCGTGAGTTAACACCATTTGTCCGCCAACGGTTCTTTCGTTTAATATCAATGTTCTCAGCTTTGCCCGCGAAAGGTAGATGCCTGCCGTAAGTCCGGCAGGCCCTCCTCCGAGTACGATCACATCAAAATGATTTTGCGTTTGCATTTTGATCAGGATTTTTGAGCTTCACCGAATTCCTGATTCAATATAGAGGTAACCTGATCTATCGTTTGAATACTTGAAGTCGCTTTTACTACTTTGCCGTTTTTATAATAAATGGTAAATGGGATGCCCATAAATCCTTTTACTTCCGGTAAACTACGAATTACGTGTGATTCGGTATTGTCAAATTCCATATCGCAAAATTTAACATGTGAATATCCGGTTTCCAATTCTTCGGCTATTCCATATACAGGAATACACATAGGACCCATACGTCCACAAACTACCATCACATTTTTGTTTTCACTAATAATTTTAGCATGCTCTGCTGCTGATTCCAGGTGTTTTAAATTTGTATATAACATTGTGTTTTTTATTTAAAGTTTAGATTACAAAATTACTTTATAAAACACAGCTATGAATAAAAAGACCCTTTTCTGCAACAACATTATGATTGAATCAAGTCAAGCAATTTATTGAGCTAGAACAACTTTTTGGTGAATTTTAAACTAAAAAATCAGGTTGGTAGTCTGGAGTGTAGCTTTCCTATAAATGAAATAAGTAATGTAAAAGATAAAATGTTGTATTTTAATTATTCGCTTTTTTATTTATTTTTTACTTTTTCCTTGATGAAAAAGTAACAATCCCGAAGTTTCGCATAGGCGTTAACTTCATTATCATTTGATTTATAAACAATTATGTGTTAATATTTATCAAGTTTACCTTATGATTGATATTAAAAAAAAGTGCTATTTGCAGTTAATTAATTTGACAAAGAATTAATATAAACTTTAACTACAAATAGCATGGTAAAATTA
>JBBRCQ010000046.1:0-33723 GCA_038204725.1 Bacteroidales bacterium
TCCATTCTGTAAATAAATACCATATTTACTGGCTGTATTTACAACTGACGAATTTACTGTATTTGAATCTATCAGTGTTGAATCAACATATTGAGCATAAATACCATATACTGCATTATTTTCCAATGTATTGTTTTTAACAATCGTATTTTTTAATTTTACGGCTGCAGTTCCTTTTATTGAAATACCATAGGATCCTTTAATCAGATAGTTCCCCTGAATTAAGTTCCAAGCATTGGCAAGTACTGTACCTTCAACAGTTATCAATGTTTGAGAAACTGCTACTCCACCATAGCCTACAAATAAATTTCCTATCAGTTTATTATTGGTTGCACCATTTGTCATAACAATTGCAGTTGAGTACAACGAATCGGCAGGTGCAAATTTAATATTCTTAATCGTAATAAAATCGGCTCCCAACAATTTAACAATCCAGTTGGCAGTAGATGTAGATGTATGATTCATGATTACAGAAGTACTGTCATTGGTTGCCGACTTAAAAGTAAGTGTATTGATAGCCGAAGCACCAGCAACTTCCGGAATGGTCAGTTGATCAGAATAAATACCTGCATTGATATTAAATACTACAGGACCACTGATTCCGCATTGCGACAGCCCGGTATAGACATCTGCAAATGTTGAGAAATTAGCTCCAACACCGCCTACAGTATAAGTTCCACTTAAAGGACCTGCACAAGCGTAAAATGAAAAATTAGCAGTATCATTCATATAGTTTTGATCTGCACTATCGTTGGGTAAGTTTGTCCATACTTTTAAGGCATGTATACCAACCGCTAAATTTAACGATGCTACATTATATACTATTGAAGAGTCTGTTTGCAAACTACCTGTCCATGCAATAGAAATCGGAGAACCGCCATCAACTGTATAAAAAACATTGGCTTTTGTCAACAATGAACTTCCAAAGTTTTTAACTTTTACATCCAAAGGAAAAGCAGTTCCGGCAATAACACTACCGATAGGATTAGTAATCTGAGAAATCCCTGCATCTTGTGTAGGTAAAGGAACCGCTACAAAACCAATAGTAATATTAGGTCTGGAGGTACTTAAAACACCGGTGTAAATAGTACTTGAAGCAAAGTACTGATGTGTACCGGTTGTTCCTGCATGATACTGAAACGATGGTGTCACTAAAGCGGCTGTACCGTTATTGGCTTCACACAAAACCATCAAACTACCTGAATTGTAATTAAACGAAGTCGTAAGATCAATCGTTTTCCAACCAGTTGTTATAAATGACTGTGTACCATCATACACTAAAACAGCACCATTGATTAAATTATCCCAGCTGTCAGCAGTCATTGATGTGGCTGGAATTTGTTTGATATATATTTTTATAGGAATATTTACAGTTGCTTGTGCAGTTGAAACGTTCCACTTCAATTGAGTTATTAATCCAAATCTATTGACATCGGTGGCTTTGTATAAAGATACACTTTTTGTATAATCAGCATTAGATTTGAATGGATAAGGTTGATTGGTCGTTGTAGTTCCAATAATAACCGGACCACCTGAATTGTATTTTGTATAAAAAGAATAATAACCGGTCAATGGTTTATTAACCATATTATGTGCACTGGAGGCATCTTTCGCAGTTATATTATAGGTAACTATTTTGCCATATCCTACATAAGGAATTCCGGCAGAATACAAACTGTCAATAGTTGGTGATTTCACCATACCCAATTGTGTAAAAGCACCGTTTCCTATTTTATACATAACAAAAACAGTATCAATACCTGATGGATCTTTTACATAAGCAGAAATATTATAAGGTCCACCGTGATAAACAGTATCGGTAGGATAAGCTATCATGGTAATAACAGGAGGATTTAATTCAGAAGGGCTGGCTGTAACTTTAATATCATCCAATAACCATCCATATCTTCCTAATCCGCTGGGATTGCCACTGTCAAGATATTTAAACCGGATTTTCACATTCGCCTGATTGGCAGCAATAGATGAAATATCAAATTTTTCATTTTTCCACCAAGCATTGGTTGGAATTGCATTTACACCAGCTACCCAATCGGTGCTGTATGAATTATCACAAAACTTGGTACCATTAGAAAGCATATTACCTGTACCAAGGTATTGAGCCAATGTAAGAATTGTCCAGGTAGTTCCTCCATCAATAGAAACTTCTACTGTACCTCCATCCGAAACATACAACTTGCATATCTGAGCAAACTCAAGAATAACATAGCTGTTGCCGGTTGTTGCAAACGAACCGGATGTAAGATAAATAATTTTCCCGGTTTGAACTACATTTGAATCTGCTTTAACACCTGATTTAAACAGGTTGGTTGAAGCAGACCATGCATGAAAACTGGTTGTCGGAAATCCTCCAGAATCAGCCGTGGTCGTCAAACCAATAGTAGGCAATTCGAAATTTTCCTGAAAAACAATCGTTTGAGCAGAAACGTAAAATGTTAACATTACTGCAAATACAAAAAGTAAAACTTTTTTCATTGTGAAATAAAATTAGTGAATAAATAAAAAATATAAAGGATAATATGGTAGTTAATAAATTTTATAGTCCTTTTCAATAGACAAAGATAATTAAAAATTTAAACCACAAACTCTTTTTTATTAAATTTAAGTTAATAATTTTTATTTTTTTTTTGCAGTTAAAATCTAAATCTTTTAGTTTTACCATTCATATTACATAATAATCTAAAAATATGTATGTTATAAATTCTTTGGCTTAAGACTATTTATTATGAAATGGTGTATTGCAGCAATAAATTTGAATGTATGATGTATAAAAATCAATAAAAATAATTCTTATTTACTTGCCAATAAATAACTTGCATAATCATCCAAAGCACAACTATCTGGTGAAAATATTTTTTTTGATGATATATATCAATTTAAGGTAAAATACATCCAACTTCAACAAAAACAAAACACAAAATTATACTTTGGGACAGTTCTGCTTTAAATTATGGAGAAATACTAAAAAAGGAAAGATTATTAAAATAAAAGATTACTCAGATTTAAAAAAAATGTGCTTTCAACGCAAAAAAGTAAGGATAAAAAAGCGAAAAGTAAAAACTATTTCTCTTAATACAACACATTTAACAAATATCTTTCAATTGAGTCAACATTAAAAATTTGATTATTTGTTATAAACGAGGCCAAAAATACAATTTTATAATGAGAATAAAAATAATAATTTTATTTTTAACTTATTCATTTAAAACTAATTCACTATAGTAACGATCCCTTTTTTTTGCACAATTGAATGATTGGGTTTGCTAAACCGAATTAGATATACATATACGCCGGTCGAAACAATTTCGCCTTTGTAGGTCCCATCCCACCCTATTTCAGGATTATCATTGTCAAATATGAGCTGTCCAAACCTATTGTAAATTTGCATCATATAATTTTCGTTGCTAACAAAAGCCATCACAGGTTTAAACACTTTATTTAAACCAGCGGGTGCGAACGCATTAGGAATATACATATCCGGCGATTGGAGCAATTCAATCTCATTCGAATTGCTTTCTTCAACAAAATTATAAACCGTATTGGCTTGTTCGTCCGCTTTTATACAATATTTAAATTTGCCATTGCCTGTTGTAAAATCTTGAACATCATCCAAATAAAGAAATGTTGAAGAAGAAACTTCAGCAATTTTCACAAAAGAAAAACTAACATTTGTTGACCTGTAAATAGAATATGAATTAACATTACCAGCCCAATCTCCATAATCAGTCCAGGTTAGTTTATTGGTGGAGCCTTCCAAAGCTTCGCCCGTCAGCAATATGGTATGGGCTGTATTTGAGGTTATTCCCACATTACCGCAACTGTCGGTACTGATTACTTTATAATAATAGGATGAATTTGAAGTACTGACCGAATAGTCGGAATAAGTGTAATTTGAACTGCCTGTAAATGGCAATGTTGCTATTTTTACAAAGGAACCAGCCGGAGCATTCGATTTATAAATCTGATAAGAAGAAACAGCTACCGTAGGATCCGTATATATTTTTATTTCAATTTGATTGGACGAAACTACTGAAACAGTCCTAAGGTATATAAATTCGGGATTCAATTGTTTTCGGATTGTAAAACATTTTTGGCAGGAAGAAGAGGTTTTCTGTCCTGTATTTTCAAATGCCTGTATATAAAAACAATAATTACTGCTATCAACTAAATTATTAAAAGTATAATTGAGCGTAGCAGTATTCAATGTAGAAATTACACTGAAAGCACTTCCATTTATGCTCATAAAAATCTTATACCCTTCTAATACCGGATCCAGATTAATATAAGGTGTCCAGTTGAATGAAATTTCATCCGCGCAAATATCTAATTGACCGTTCAACAATATGGTTTTGTGATTAACACTAAACAGACTCGTATTGTAACAACTGTCGAATGCAGCAATTCTGTATGTTTGTGTTGCTGAGCAAGGGTCGAACAGCGAATCAATATAAGAAGTATTAAAACGACCAAATACTGTATCCAATGCGATGCAAGGTGAACCATGGCAAATTATATAACCCCATGTATCTAAAGATGGACTTGGCGTCCATCCCAAGACAACCTTACCGTTGTTGTAATTGATACTTACGGTATCCATTCCATTGGTTAGCGGAGCAATATGGTCTTCAAATAACTTTTTGTCTACCGAAGATACTGAAATACAATTAGAGGCATCACTTACCTCAATCCGATAAGCAACTGTATCACGACAAACTTTTACAGTATCATTATATTGCAAATTCTGAACAGAATCCACAAAAGTCCATGATATTAAAAGGGCATTGCTTCTATAAATCCGGTAATAAGCAGAGGTGGTTGGGAGTAAAGGTGTGTGAATAGCATTCCAAGTTAAATTGGCCAAACCGCTTCCTGTATTGATCACAGTTAAATGAATACTTTGCAGTGTATCTGAAGTAAACGTATACACATTCAGAGTTGATTTACATCGGATGTAATAAAAAAAAGATTGATTATTTGCATTTACATTTATGTCAGTATATGTTGTTTGATTTACATTGTTAATACTGTCAATCTTAATAAAGACACCCGATAACGATGTGCTTCTGTATATATGATAACTATCAAACCCTGTAATATCAGAAGGAATTGTCCAGCTTAAACTAATATTTCCGTTATTAAGAACCGAAATACAACGCAATACTGGTGGTAACAAAGCAAAACTTTGTGAAGTAATAAAAAATAGTAATATGACAATAATTTTCTTCATCTATTAATAGACATCTGATTTATAAAAAAGTTGTATACTAAACTTTAAATTTTACTTTTTACCAACGATTAACTCATACAAATTATTGTCTTGTAAGTATTTATTAGCAATTAACAGAATATCTTCAGACGTTATTATTTGAATTGTTTTTAAGTAATTTTTATAATAATCATCAGATAAATCAAATTGAATCATAGGTTTAACAATATCGGCTATAGCGAAAGGACCGTCAATACTTCTCATAAACGCACCCATTTTATAAGTTTTCACCAACGACAACTCTTCAACCGATACCGGTTCATCTCTGAGTCGTTTCAGCTCTTTATATATTTCATCGATGGTTTGTGCTGTATATTCCTGTCCGACTTCTGTAGTGATAAAGAAATAACCGGAATGTTTCAATGGCATGATTCCTGAACCTATTCCATACGTATATCCTTTGTCTTCTCTAATGTTTTTCATGAGTCTTGATCCAAAATAACCGCCCAATATAGTGTTTACGATTTTGAACTTATGAAAATCAGGATCTTTCAACGAAAACATAACACGTCCAATTCTGATTGCTGATTGAACGGCATCTTCTTTATCAATAAAGTTTTTCATCTGTAGCTGAGCATCAATTTCCGGAATGCCTTTCAATTGAATAGAACCATTTGTCATTCCCCATTTTGATTGTCCGAAATACTTTTCGAGCAATGCAACCGTATCGTTTTTTATAATACCTGAAATCAGGATATTGCAATTGTCAGAATGAAAATATTTTTGATAAAAATCATGGATATGATCGTATGTAATATTTTCAATATCTTTTATTTCTGCTTTTTGGCCATAAGGATGGGAAGCACCAAAAATAAGTTCTGTAAATTTTGTTCTGGCAACAAAATCAACTTTCTGATTGTTGATGGTTAACTGACTTTTTTGTCTTTCTTTAAAAATAGAAATTTCATCATCAGGAAAAACAGGACATTTAATAATTTCTTCAACATAAGGAAGAATTTTTTCTAACAATGTATTTAAACAATAAATTGTAACTGAAGCAAAATCCCTGTCGATTTCTTTTTCGATATAAGCACCGAAAAAATCAAAGGTATCTGCAATTTTTTCAGCAGTATAGTTGAGCGTTCCTTCGGTTAATAACTGTACGGCAGAAAATGCAGAAAAGGGAACTTCCTGACAGAAAGTGCCGGCTTTAAAAAGAAATTCAATTTTAAGGACATCTTGTGTTCCTTTATTAATTTGATAATAAGGAATGCCGTTGTCAAACCTGTTTTTTAAGGGTATTAAACTATCAATCCCGAATGAATCGGGATTGATAGAGTGTATTTCAGGTGAAATTTTTCGATTTATAGTTGATTTCATTAGATTATCTGATAAGCGTTATATGACCTGTTATAATTTGTTCTGTATTGAGTTCGTTTGTATATTTTAATGTATAGACATATATGCCCGTTAAAGCCGGACTTCCTTTACTATTCCCATCCCATCCTTCGTTGATATTTTTGGAAGTATATACAATTTGTCCGCTACGGGATATAATTATCAGTTCAAATTTTGTGATATCATTTCCATATACTTTAAACACATCTGAAATTCCATCACCATTGGGTGTAAAAGCATTCGGGATATAAGGAGCATTGCAGTCGGCAGTGGTTATTGAAATGAGTCCGGTTTTCCGCATACCGCTTTCATCAGTGGCAATTACACTATAATCAGTCGATTTTGAAGGATTTACAATAATATATTGTGTTCTTTCGCCGGTACTCCACAAAAATGAAACACCACCATTTACACTTAATTTAACTTTATCACCTTTACAAATTGTTTGATCCGGAGAAAAACTAATGGGTGTTATTGTTAAGTTTTCAGGTAGAATTGCATTCCCTTTATTCACTTGTTGTTTTTGAATAGTACTTTGACCGGAAACAACATTTG
The DNA here is from genome assembly GCA_038204725.1 of Bacteroidales bacterium. Lineage (GTDB taxonomy): Bacteria > Bacteroidota > Bacteroidia > Bacteroidales > JACABE01 > JACABE01. The sequence continues at coordinate 7,178 of JBBRCQ010000046.1, forward strand.
TTGTTTTAGGTACAACCGTAGAACTAACATCATTGTGCTGAGAGTTGTCATTTGTTACACTTTTATTCTTTTCAGCCTGAGCAATCAAATCATGAATAGATTGTCTTTTGGCTGTATGATCCTGAGTATTAAAATTGTTCTGATCTTTCACCTCATTTTTAGGATGTTCTGATTTTATCTCAGTTGGCAAAACAGTATTTTGTTCATTTTCAATTGCTATGGGTTGATTATTTACAATTGCCTGATTATTTACAGCTTGAGGTAGCGTGTTAGGATGTGGTTCAGATGGCAAAACGAAATATAAAATTATTGAAATTACAACGATAGCTGCACTTCCTATAAAATAATTCAATGGTTTATTATAATTGATTTTATGAACATTAGTTGGATTTACACCCTTTTCAATGTTTTTCCACACCTGATCGGATGGCTTTCTTTCAAAATCGCTGAAAGCCTTTCTGAACAAATCGCCTATGCTATTTTTCTGGTCCATTTGGTGTTATATTTTTTTTTGAGTAAGTAGTTTATTTTGTAAATATTTTTTCGATTTCATCAATTGTGATTTAGAAGTATTGATTGAAATTCCCAACAACTCCCCTATTTCTTTGTGAGTGTAACCTTCAATTTCATACATGTTAAAAATCAATCGATATCCTTCTGGCAATGTTTGTATAAGTTTTAGCAGCACATCCACTGAAAAATTATCGAAATCTTGTTCTGTTTCTTCAACAATGTCTTCAATATCATTATAATCTACAGCATAATAATGTTTTAAATTACTTTTATAATAGTTCAATGCTGTATTTACAATAATCCTGCGAATCCATCCTTCAAAAGAACCTTCGTTGCGAAATTTATCAATACTATTAAATATTCTAATAAAACCTTCCTGCAGTGCATCTTCGGCTTCGTCCACATTTCTGAAATACCTCATGCAAACCCCGAGCATTTTCTTCGAGTATTTGTCATATAAGGCTTTCTGAGCCTTTTTATTGCCGTTTACGCATCCGCTTATTATTTCCTCTTCAGATATCATTTATTACTTCCTAGACAATATTAAAATCACTTTTGGTGTCTGCTGTTCTTATTTTTTTGCATAATAATAGAGTTTCGAACAATTACTCTTTGTAAATGCTTGATTGGCAAGTAATTTAATCTGTTCCTGTGTCACACTCCTGATATCTTCAATTTCGGAATTAATCATGTTTGCATCCCCCAGTAATTCGTAATAAGCCAGATTCATGGCTTTATCAGCAGCCTTCATTTGCGAAAAAATCATTAAGGATTCTGCTTTATTTTTAACTTTTTGCAGTTCATCTTTTGTTACAAATATATCTTTTAGTTTCTCAATTTCCTGATCAATGGCGGTTTCGGCTTGTTCCATGGTGATCCCTTTGATCAATTTACCTGATATCACGAATAAACCGTTATCAACATCACCTGTGAGGTAAGCATGTACTTCACTAAACAACTTTTGCTTTTTAATCAGTTCATTGTTAAACCTCGAAGATTTACCATTTGAAAGTATATCCGATATTAAATCAAAGGTATGATAACCATTATCAGTACGTTTGCATATATGGTATGTTTTATAAATGGCATCATAAGGCACATCGCGTTGTACTGTCAGTATTCTTTCGTCTGTTTGTAATGGCTCTGCAGGAATATTTTTATCTTGCATTGGTCCTGCAGGGATATCTCCAAACCATTTTTCGCTCAAATGTTTGATTTCATCCGTTTCTACATTTCCTGACACAACCATTACAGCATTGTTAGGACGATAAAAACGATAAAAGAATGTTTTTACATCATCCATTGTTGCATTTTCGATATGCGAAATTTCTTTCCCGATAGTCGGCCATTGATAGGGATGATTCCGGTATGCCAATGGACGCAACAACAGCCATACATCACCGTAAGGCTGATTCAGATAACGTTGTTTAAATTCTTCAACTACCACATTGCGTTGCACTTCAAGACTTTTTTCAGAAAAAGCCAATTCGTTCATCCTGTCAGATTCGAGCCAGAAGGCCGTTTCCAGATTTTGTTGAGGAATGGTAAGGTAATAATTGGTAATATCATTATTGGTAAAAGCATTGTTTTCGCCCCCGACGCTTTCGAGCGGTTCATCAAAAACAGCAATATTTTTGGAACCACCAAACATCAGATGTTCAAATAAATGAGCAAATCCTGTTTTATCAGGATGTTCATCTCTGGAGCCCACATTATACACAATGTTTACGGCTGTTATTGGAGTTGATTCATCTTTATGAACCAGAACTCTTAGTCCGTTATCCAGCGTAAATTTTTCAAATGCTATCATCAGTATACACTTATTTAGTTTTGTACAAAAATAAGGATTTTATGTTAGTTTGAAAATTTATTACAAATAAAGTTTTTAACTATACTTTAGAAGCAGAACCTCTTTGACCCAAGCTGTCGTGTTAATTTATATTTATTGAACTAAACTTAAAAAATCCATACCTTTAAATTATTTAACTCGACTGGTTTTAATTTGTTTACTCACAAATAAATTTATAATTTTGCAGTATTGAATCATAGATACATTAAAAAAATAATTATCAAAAAATTATGCAAAGAGATAATCAGATTTTTGAGCTGATAGAACAAGAACGTCAGCGTCAAATGCATGGACTGGAGCTTATTGCTTCCGAGAATTTTGTCAGCCAACAGGTGCTCGACGCTATGGGATCGGTTTTAACCAACAAATATGCCGAGGGTTACCCCGGCAAACGTTATTATGGCGGTTGTCAAATTGTTGACCAGACCGAACAACTGGCTATTGACAGAGCCAAAGCACTTTTTGGTGCTGAGTGGGCCAATGTTCAACCACATTCAGGAGCACAAGCGAACATGGCTGTTATGCTGGCATGTTTAAAACCAGGTGATACTTTTATGGGATTGAATTTATCTCATGGTGGTCATCTTTCACACGGTTCTCCTGTAAATTCTTCAGGTATTCTTTACAAAGCTGTTGATTACAGTTTAGACGAAGAAACCGGCATGATTAATTATGACACCATGGAAGCAACAGCCATGAGAGAAAGACCTAAATTGATTATTGCAGGTGCTTCTGCTTATTCAAGAGATTGGGATTTTGCCCGTATGCGTGCAATTGCCGATAAAATCGGAGCTATTTTAATGGCAGACATTTCACATCCTTCCGGTTTAATTGCCAAAGGATTACTAAACAACCCGGTTCCACATTGCCACATTATTACAACTACTACTCACAAAACTTTAAGAGGTCCTCGTGGTGGACTTATACTGATTGGAAAAGATTTTGAAAATCCATGGGGTGTTAAAACGCCTAAAGGCGAAACCAAAATGATGTCAGCTATGTTAGATTCTGCTGTATTCCCTGGTATCCAGGGAGGTCCGCTGGAACATGTAATTGCTGCTAAAGCTGTTGCTTTTCAGGAAGCACTTTCAGATGGCTACTTATCCTATATTCAACAAGTAAAAAAGAATGCCGCTAAAATGTCGGAAATGTTTATGGCTAAAGGCTATAAAGTTATTTCCGGAGGTACTGATAATCACCTGATGCTGATTGACCTCAGAAGCAAATTCCCTGAAATTACAGGTAAAGTTGTTGAAAACACTTTGGTAAAAGCAGATATCACCATCAACAAAAACATGGTTCCATTCGATAGTCGTTCTCCATTCCAGACGTCAGGTTTAAGAGTAGGAACACCTGCCATTACCACCCGTGGCTTGAAAGAAGAACACATGGGCATAATTGTAGACCTGGTTGATGAAGTTATTTCAAATGTAAACAACGAAAATGTAATTCTTTCCGTTAGAAACCGTGTCAACGAACTGATGAAACCATTCCCCTTGTTTGCTTACTAGAAGCTGATAAATGATTAATATAAAAAGCTTGTTCATTGATTTGGGCAAGCTTTTTTGTTTTAATAAAAAATGGGATACTGATACTGTATTTGGTGTAAATTTCTTTTTTACATTTTCTTCGGTCTTCTGATCCCGAATCGCTTCGCTTTCGGAATTTCGCTTTGCCCAACTTCCGTCTTCTTTTTTCTTCCGGCTTCCGATCCCGAATCGCTTCGCTTTCGGGATTTCGCTTCGCTCAACTTCCGACTTCGGACTTCCGACATTTTGCTTTTTACTTTATGAAATTAATGAACATTTTTTTATTTCCTTTGTAACTTTATACCTACCTTCATCGTCTGATTATAAAAAATTGTGAGAAAATAATTACATTCTGAATGACAACTACTCAATACAATACCTGCGTAGATGATTATGCCGACGGCGTTTATCGCTTTATCCTTAAAAATATTAAAGATGAAGAGAAAGCGAAAGACGTGGTGCAGGATTCTTTCATCAAAATGTGGGATAAAGTAGCAGATATAACGTATGAAAAAGCACGTTCATATTTATTTACAACAGCATATCATACTATGATTGACCAAATCAGAAGAGAAAAAAAACAAACTACACTGGATGATGCCTTTCTGAATAAAATGACGACTGAAAACCATTATTCTGATCTCAAAGAAGTGTTGGATGCAGCATTGGAAAAACTACCGGAAATTCAAAAGTCTGTGATACTTTTAAGAGACTATGAAGGTTATAGTTACGAAGAAATCGGCGAAATCACAGGACTGAATGAATCACAGGTGAAAGTATATATCTACAGGGCCAGGTTGTTTTTAAAAAATTACATCGGAGAACTTGAAAGAGTATTATAAAAATGAATATCAACAACGATAATTACGAAATTTATATTCTCGACTATCACGAGGGAACGCTTAACCAAAGCGAAAAGGAAGCATTACTTGCTTTTCTTGAAGAAAACCCGGCTGCCAAAACAGCATTTAACCAATTTAAAATCATCACACTAAAGGAAGATGAAGCTGTAAAATATGATTTTAAAGAAAGTTTGAAAAAACCTGCATTGAGTGCATCCATTCCTGTGAATTTATCTAATTATAATGAATTTTTTATTGCTGATCTCGAAGGAGACTTAAATAGCTCGCAAAAAAAACAATTGCAATCATTTTTGATGCAACATCCTCATTTGGAAAATGATTATCGATTGTTTCAAATATCAAAATTTTCGGCTGATTCAACCATTGTTTTTGAAAACAAAAAGAAACTAAAGAAAATTCCGGCTTTTTATGGGTCCACAAGAAAACTTTTTTACCAAACTATTTCTGTTGCAGCTTCTTTATTGATCATGGCCGGAGTTGCAAACTATTACTATACAAATAACAAAGCACTTCCTACAAAAACCACAGCTGAAATCATCAACAAAAATACAAATGAAAAAGCAACCTTAAAACCAACAAAAAAAATTCAGAATATTATTGAAACAACCCCTGTATTCGCATTGACACCTCAATCAACAACACATAAAAAACTGAATTTCAAGAACAATACTATCCAGGAAAAGGCATCTTCTGAACTCAAAACAGATGACATCCGGTTACTGGCATCCATCTCCAATCAAATTACAAACTTAGGCCAACATGGTTTAATAGAAGAAACAAAAAGAAATTATTACACCGCTATCAATGATTTACTGGCTTTAACAGAAAATCAATCCGACAGTAGTATTGCAGATCAGTTTATTGAACCTAAAAAGACAAGCTTTTTAGAGAAGACAGCAGATATACTCAAAGAGCAACCCCTGGCTGAAGCAGGTGGATTTTTAAAGAACGCTGCAGTGCTGGGGTATACAAGAATTGAAGAATTGGGAGCGAATGCAAAAGATGCTTATCTTTCAATAGAAGAAAAATTAAGTCGTAAATAATATTTTGTAACAAAACAAAAGGGATATCCGTCACACTGAAAAATCGACAAATTCTTAAACATTAAATACTTTAAAAAAATGAAAAAATCAGCCTGGATCATCGCAATACTTTTATTATTTGCGACTACTGTTTCTGCTCAGGAAAACAATCAAAATTTAAAAGAATATCAACTACCTCCTTTTACCGGTATTGACGCCGGAAGTTTATCCAATGTTTATATTACAATGGGAACTATTCAAAGCATTAAAATTGAAAAAGATGATGAGGATGAACTGAACACCCGGTTCAATGTAAGAAATGGAATACTTATCATAAGGAATTCATTGGACGCTTCGGATAATCAGATGAATAACGAAAAAATATACATTAGCTGTATAAATCTGGAATATTTAAAAGCCAGCGGAGTTTCTAAGATAAAATCTCAAAACCTGATAAAATCAGAATCATTGAACATAATAGTCAGTGGAGCTTCAAAAATCGACCTGAACATAGAAGTAAACGATTTAACCTCAGATATTTCAGGAGCTTCTAAACTTACTTTAAAAGGCAATGCATTGCATCATACTGCAAATTTGAGTGGTGCATCTAAAATGAATGCAAACGAATTATTGGTATTGAGTATGAATATCGAAGGGAGTGGTGTTGCGAAAGCCAATATAAACGTAAAGAATAAATTAACCGGAGAAATGACAGGTGTTAGTTCTATTAATTTCACAAACAAACCAGACACTTTTCTTCTGAGTACAGTTAATATTAATAATGATAATTTCGGAAACAATAAAAACCCTCAAATTATAAAGAAGAAAAATAGATACGAAGATACAGATCTTACCAATGACACCATAAATGATATTGAAAATGAAGACATTGAAATAATTAAAACCAAAAAACGAAGGTTTATATTTGGAATGGATGAAAATGGAGATTTTATCTTTGAAAAAAAAGACAGAGACAAACCTTACACGCATCGTTTCAAAGGACATTGGGCCGGTTTCGAATTGGCCTTTAATGGATTTGTAAACAATGATTTTGGAACTGCACTTCCTGCTCAATATGAATTTTTAGAATTAAACGATGCAAAATCGATTGGAGTTAATCTGAATTTCTTTGAACTCAATGGAAATATTATCAACAACAGATTGGGTGTAGTATCTGGTATAGGATTGCAATGGAACAATTACCGTTTCAGCGACAATGTTGTACTTCTACCGGACTCTGGCAGCATTTATGGCATACACAATACTGCTATCAGTACTTACTCAAAAAGCAAACTGGTAGAAAGCTGGGTTAGAGCACCTGTTTTTCTTGAATACCAGACCGCTAAAAAGCATTGGAAACAATTTCATCTAGCAGTGGGTGGTGTATTTGGATACAAAATCGGATCACATTCGAAACAAGTTCATTTTGAAGGAGGCGACAGAAACAAAGATAAGATATACAATGATTTTTATCTCAATCCAATCAAACTGGATGCAGAAGTAAGAATTGGCTGGGGTCCAATAAATCTATTTGCCAGTTATGCAATTACCCCCATGTTTAAAGAAAATAAAGGTCCTGAAGTTTATCCTTATATGATAGGAGTTACACTTACAGGCTGGTAATAAAGACATAGCTTTAGTTGAAGAGCTATTTTTTCTCACAATAAGTTAAGTTAATATAAAAAGTGTCAATTATTTTTGACACTTTTTTTTTATTTTTATAAAATTTACTACTTTTACCAAAACTTTAGAAAATTATATAAAAATCAACAATATGTCAGGACATAGTAAATGGTCAACTATCAAACGAAAAAAAGGAGCTTTAGATTCTAAACGATCCAAAGCATTTTCGAAAATCATAAAAGAAATTTCAGTAGCTGTTAAAGAAGGGGGACCTGATCCCGACAGTAATCCTCGATTACGATTGTCGATAGCAAATGCCAAAGGGGTGAATATGCCGAAAGAAAATCTTCAGAGAGCCATCAACAAAGCTTCTGACAAAGATTCTGCAAGTTTTATTGAAACCACTTATGAATGTTATGCACCACATGGCATCGCCATCTTTATCGAATGTACCACAGATAATCTACAGCGTACAGTTAGTAATATCCGTTCTTATTTTAATAAATACAACGGCACCCTGGGCACCAATGGTTCATTGCTCTTCTTGTTTGACCGTAAAGGGATTTTTACCATACCGGAAGCCAATTTAAACCTGGATGAAGTTGAACTGGATCTTATAGATGCCGGTGCCGAAGATATTTCACTGGAAGATGGCTACTATACCGTTACAACCGCTCTGGAAGATTTTGGTACTATGGTTAAAAAACTGGAAGAATTAAAAATTGCAGCAGAAAGTGCTGAACTGGAACGCATTCCAAAAACTACAGAAACTATTGATGTAGATGCTGCCAAAAGAGTAATGAAACTGATTGATGTTATTGAAGATGATGATGATGTAATCAATGTTTTTCACAATTTGGAAATAACCGATGAGTTGATCGCTGAACTGGAAAAATAGGTTAAGTCGGAAGACGGAAGACCGAAGTCAGAAGAAAAAAAAGTCGGAAAACAGGAGTCGGAAGAAAAAAAACGGAAGACCGGAGAAGAAATTGTAGAATCGTTGCATGCATCGTTCTAAACTTTCCTCTCCGGTCTTTTCAATTTAATTTGTTCTTTTAGTAACCATACTTCGATCAATAATCATATTTCGGCTTTGCTCAGTGACGGTATTTTTTTCTTTCTTCGGTCTTCCGAATTCTGACTTCCGACCAACAACCTTTAACTAATCACCATCCCCAAACAACCATCACTCAATCTTCTTTATTGTTTCATAGTTAATAATATCAACATCATAATAATAAAATTTTATGATTTGTTGCGCTTTGTAATGATTTCTCACCATTTTTATAGCACCTTCCTGACTTAACCCTACACCGTGCCCGTAACCTTTCCCTTTAAGTATCACATAGTCTCCTTCTTTTTTAACTGAGAAAAAAGTTGATTTAACTTCAAGAGTTTTTCGCATATCTTTTAAAGGAATGCTATCATGAAAATATATTTTTCGTGTATTCTGTTCAAAATTAAAAGCTTTTCTACGCATTGAAGTATCATCAACAGGATAATTATAGGTATCTTTGAGATAATTAAGCCACTCTCTTGCTGGCATTTTTTTCTCCCACACACTATTGCGCATTCCATTGGAAAAAGTGTCAACCACAGCCTTCAGGTATGAAGTAGGAATTGACCATAAAGCTTCAGAGTTGATGGTTTCGCCGCCTGAATTAGAACAAAAAGCAGCGGAAATCATACGATTATTTTTATCTACAATTACATCACCGGCTGTAAGGGTAGTTGCCATTAAAATCTGAAAATAATTACACCGGCTTTTATAGGCCTGACAATGAACATCATCACATAAATTATATCCTTCCTTGTAATGTTTCATCATATTATTGATTGCATAAGTTCTTGATATAATGGCCTGAATTTTAAAGAACTCGACAGAATCGCAACTCCCCAGTATTTCTGATTGAACCACTCCAGCTACATAATGCTCAATTTCAACATTGTTAATAATTTTCAACAAGCCATTTTCAATTGAAATTTCAAGATCATCATCATAAATTCTTTCGTGCAATTCAACGTTGGAAGGTTTTATCTTGAATATGTTTTTTAATCCATTTCCGGTTATTTCCATTGTATTGAACAGCCCAAGATCTTCCTTGTTGTTTTTTATTCTCAGCTTGTTATTTTCAATATTTATGGATATCATTTCATTTTTTTCAATCACTGCAATAAGTTGATCATTCCCATTTATAGAATATTTTCCTACAAGAGATGTGATACTAACGGATTTTATATCGGATTGTGAAAAAATCCGAACATTAAAATCTGCAGCAAACAAATGAACAGCAATGACTGAAAAAAAGATAAAGGCTATTATTTTTATTATATTCATGTAGAAAAAGTATTATTTTTGATGATTCAGGTATTTTAAAATCAGTTGAGCAGTTTTATGAGAAGCTCCTCTTCCTCCTAATTGTAATTTTAATAGCTGATAGGCATCATTGAGTTGTATTCTATATTTTTCATTTTGGGTAATTCTTTCGAATTCTATTTTTAAAGAATGGATATTAAATTCATTTTGAATAAGTTCAGTAATTACAGGCTTATCCATAATTAAATTAACAAGCGAAATATACTTTACTTTTAAAAATCTTTTGGCAATAGAATAAGATACTACATTACCCTTATAACAAACTACCTGTGGAACATTCAACAATGCTGTTTCAAGCGTTGCTGTGCCGGAAGTAACAATAGCAGCATAAGCAACCTTTAACAAGTTATAAGTTTGACCATATACAATATCAACAGCTTCATCTTTAATGATCTGACTGTAGAAATGATGTTGTAAAGTATTGACACCGGCCACCACAAACCTGTATTGAGGATAATCTTTAGTCAGCTCTATCATTACCGGAAGCATTGATTTAACTTCTTGCTTGCGACTTCCCGGCAATAATGCAATGACAGGTTTATCTGTTTTCGTGTTTTTTTCAAAAGCATCCACAGCATTTCCATTTGCTTTTTCAATAGAATGATTTTCAATCGCATCCAGCAATGGATGACCCACAAAATCAACCTCCATACCCTGTAATTGAAAGAACTCTTTTTCAAAGGGAAGTATCACAAAAAGCCTGTCAATCACCTTTTTCATTTTCTTCACTCTCGATTGATGCCAGGCCCATACTTGTGGCGAAATATAATAAAATACTTTGATACCTTTTTCATGCGCCCATTCGGCAATTCTAAGATTAAAGCCCGGATAATCAATCAATACAATAGCATCCGGTTGAAAAGTCGTAATATCTTTTTTGCAAAAATCGATGTTGCTTAATATGGTTCTTAAATTAGCAATTACCTCAACAAAACCCATAAATGCAAGATCACGGTAATGTTTTACCAATACACCTCCTTGTTCACGCATCAAATCGCCACCCCAACATCTGAAAGTGGAAGTGGCATCCAAATATTTCAACTCTTTTATTAGATTGGAGGCATGTAAATCCCCAGAAGCTTCACCGGCAATAAAGTAGTAATTCATGTGTATAGTATGAGTTTTTATAGATCACTTGTAATTCGCCAAAAAAAAATATTTCCTATTTGAAACAATTTCCAGTATGGCACATTTTATCTTTTAAAATAGTAAATAAAAAAAGCTATAAGTACTACGAAAGTTACCAACAACATTCCTTTACCGGTTTTCTCATATTTTAAGTTTAATAAATAGTAACGTATTAAAAGTATATTAATTACTACAGAAAACAGATAATATTTGATATATTGATCTACATCCTTGAAGCCAATCAATTGTAATACGATAAATATAATACAAACTGAAATCATAGGAAACACAATTCCAATCACCGCCCCAAACAGATAATCATCTTTTTTAAATAGTCCAGTCATAAGCTCTTAAAGTATTAATGTTTTGGTGTGCAGTTAAATCAAAATGCAATGGAACAATGGCAATGTAATCATTTTCAAGTGCCCACTGATCGGTATCTTCTACAATATCATCACTATGAAAAACTCCGGTTAGCCAATAGTAATCCCTGTTGTGCGGGTCTTTACGTACATCAAATACTTCATTCCAATTGGCACGTGCCTGACGACAAATTTTAATCCCTTTAATCGGATTAATCAGACTTCCGTTTAAAGATGGAATATTAACATTCAGGCAGGTATCTTTGGGTAAGCCTTTTTTGAGTACTTCCAGTGAAATCATTTTTATATATTCATCCACATGACTAAAATCAGCATCCCAGGAATAGTCGTTTAATGAAAATCCAATGGAAGGAACTCCTTCGATACTTCCTTCGATAGCTGCTGCCATGGTACCGGAATAAATCACATTTACAGAAGTATTGGAACCATGATTAATCCCTGATACAATCAAGTCGGGTTTACCATGAAGTATTGCTTTTTCGGCAAGTTTGATACAATCAACCGGAGTGCCATTGCAACTGTATTCTTCATAATTTTTTTCTTTAGTAATTTGTTTAACCCTTAATGGTGTTGCAACGGTAATGGCATGTCCCATACCGGATTGAGGTTTATCGGGTGCCATCACAATAACATCGCCAATCTGACGCATAATTGCAATCAACTTTCTGATACCTGGTGCATCTACACTATCATCATTGGTTATAAGTATTTTAGGCTTCTTCATTTTTGTTAATTTTATTAATATCAGTAATTCCACCGGAAACCACAAATTTCATGATTTCAGTGGAAGATGCTGTTAAAGGTGTTACATTAGCTGCCGGAACGATAAACAGATTCCCTGAAATATTATAAGAATGAGGCAGATAAACGGCAATAAGCCCTTCTTTAATGCCAATATTTGTCAGATCTTTTTGAGTGATAAAACCCAGCTTATAAATTTCGGAATCATTATACATCTTAACCAAAACAGCTTCTTTAAATTTCTTTTTCTGTCCTACAAAGGCTGACATAAAATCTTTGGTGGAAGTGTAAATAACTTTTATGATTGGAACTTTATCTACCATAGCATCAATCAATGATATCAATGGTTTTGCAAAAATACTTTTCCCGAAATACCCGATAAAAGTGATCACTGTTAACGTTAATAAAATACCTAAACCAGGTATCCGTATCGATAAAATACTATAAAGCAAATCATTGGCCCCACTGTCGATATAATTAATCGTATAATAAATTATTAATATAGTTGCCCCTAAAGGTGTTATATACAAAAGCCCCTGCAAAAAATAATTGAGCAGCTTTTTGGAGTAATCATTCAGGTTCATAATGTTTGTATTTTGTTTTCAAAGATAGGATTATTTTTCAAAATCAGCTTGTTAATAAAATTTAAAATGACTTTCAACATTCATAGATCTAACAATATAAATCAGTTAGAAGATATTCGTTTTTGATGATCAATAACAAGATTGCTCACTGTTGTCATCTCAATAATACTTTGAACATGTACAATTTGATTCAAAATCAGACTTTTTTGTTCAAAACCTTCGCTCAACAAACGCCATAAATCTTTCATTTTATTTACAGTCTGCGATTCTGTTTTATAGATGCTCAATTCCTGAATTAAATCGCTGATAAACAAACGAAAGCGTTCTGCTTCATTTGAATTGGCACCTACCCTACCCATTTTAATCTGATGAGGCAAAAGCGGATTGCTGAAAATACCGCGTCCTATCATCCATTGGCTGACAGATGGATATTTTTGTTGCATATTGCAAAATTCATCAAAGTTGGTAATATCGCCATTGTATACAATCTCATGCTTAATTTCACCAATAACAGCCTGCATTACATCATGGTGTATCTCACCTTCATACATTTGTTTACCTATGCGTGGATGTATGCAAATGTTTTTGAACGGATAATCGTTAAAAACAGCAATGAGTTTATAAATTTCATCTGTGCTGTGATATCCCAGACGAATTTTTAAAGAAAGTTGCTGGCTGATAGCCGGAATAATTGCATCAAGAATAGTTCGCAACAAATCAGGATAAGGCAGCATTCCTGAACCTCTTTTATTATTGGCAATGCTTTTAACCGGACAACCTAAATTCCAGTTTAGCTGATCATACCCCCAATCATTCAGAAAATCAGCCATTTGAATAAACAAATCAGCTTCTTTACCTAATATTTGCGGAATTACTGGCATAGCTGCATTATTGGCCGGCAAAACATCCTTTGCTTTACGGGGATTTACCTTATCGCAATGTGTAAGTGAAATAAAAGGACTTATTGCCAAATCAATACCCTCATAGTGCCGGCTGTATACATTACGGAAAATATAATCGGTAAAACCGTGCAATGGTGCAAGAATAATCATGAGGCTGTTTGTTATGTTTTGCAAAAATAGTCATTTTGCAATAAAATAGAAGAAGTTATTGAAACGATGATTTAGCTTTCAATCAAAAGTAGTACCTTTGCAAAAGAGTCAATATCTTATTATTTCATCCATTAAATTCATTTTTGAATGCAAAAAGAATCATTATTCGGGAAAACAAATACAGAAATACAAGCCATTGTGGCCCAATTGGGTTTACCCAAATTTACAGCAACTCAAATTGTTGACTGGATGTACAAAAAAGATGTTGTTTCCATTGAAGGAATGAGCAATATTTCGATCCGTAATCGTGAAATATTACAGGAGAAATACGAATTAGGTGTGAGCATTCCCGTAAAAGAACAGAAATCAAAGGATGGGACCAAAAAATATTTATATGCTGCCGGTGAAGGTCGTTTTATTGAAGCTGCTTTTATTCCAGACGAAAACCGAAGTACACTCTGCATATCGTCGCAGGTGGGCTGTAAAATGGGCTGTTTGTTTTGTATGACAGGTCAACAGGGATTTCAGCAACAACTGACTGCAGGTGAAATTGTCAACCAAATTCGCAGTTTGCCTGAAAAAAGCAGCGTAACCAATATTGTTTACATGGGAATGGGTGAACCATTCGACAACTTGGATGAAGTAATGAAGAGTATAGAAATCCTAACTTCTGAATGGGGTTTTGGAATGAGTCCCCGTCGCATAACGGTTTCATCTATTGGAATTATTCCCGCCATGCATCAATTTATTGAGAAAAGCCAATGTCATTTAGCCATCAGTTTGCATACACCTTTTGATGAACAACGCGGGAAACTAATGCCCATACAAAATAAATACCCCATCAAATCTATAGTGGATGCACTTAAAAAATATAATTGGGACGGACAACGCAGAATTTCATTTGAATATATTATGTTTAAAGATATTAATGATACGCCTGAACATTTAAAAGAACTATCAAGACTCCTCAGCGGTTTGAAATGCCGTATTAATTTAATCCGTTTTCATCCAATTCCTGATGTTCCTTTTACAGGTACTGCCGATAAAGATATTGTAGCTTTCCGCGATGCTTTAACAGCTAAAGGTTTATTCACAAGCATCCGCCAATCACGTGGACTGGATATATTTGCAGCCTGTGGATTACTTTCCACAAAAGAAGTTGATTTAGCGAATTAGTGATTGGGTGATTTTAAAAATCATCTTACTGATAACTGCACTTTATACTTTTCACTTTCCCGAGCCCACCCCTCCCTTACTTTCCCTAAAATGGGAGGTGATTGAGTAGTGGAAGATTGATAGATTTTTGTTTTGTTGGATTTTAATCCGTATTCCGGACTTAAAAGCTCAATTCACTTTTCACTTTTCACTTTTCACTTTTCACTCTTCACTCTTCACTCTTCATTAAAAATAGTTTCCATAAAACAAAAAAGGCTTCTTTTCAGAAGCCTTTTTTGTTTGTTAAAGCATTATCAAAACATTACTTTGCAATCACTAGTTTCCTTACGGAGCTCATTCCATTGGTAGCTTCAATCTTTACAGTGTAAATTCCGGTAGTAAAATGATTTTGGTTCAAATTGACACGTTGACTTCCATTTACTTTATACCCAGCAGTAGATAATCTGACACCAGCATAATTATAAATAGAAATTACAACATCTTCTGTTTTTGAAGTTTGAATTTCTAAAAAGGCTTCAGATGTAGCAGGATTTGGATAAATATCACTGATGGATGAAGAATGGTCTGAATTATTTTCAATTCCTGTAATTATTGCACCTGTGGTGTTTACAGTAACAGTTATATTGTTAATTCCAGGATTAGAAGCTGATAAAGTAACCAGATAAGGTGTATAATTAACGCCGGCTATTTCAACATGTAATTTATAATTTCCCATAGGAAGATTTAAAAAACTAAAATTCCCGTTTGTATTTGAATAACTGATTTTTAAAGGTGAATCATATTCATCCGTTAAAATTAATTCTACACCTGATAATGGGCTATCTCCAAAGCTTTTAAAACCACCCTGGAAAACATTTCCTCCTAAAGTACCAGTTCCTGTAATTGGATTAACAGGAAGTTGAACCATATTTATATTGTAAAAAACTGACGATGCTGATGGGAATACGGCAGTAGCATTGAACCAGTTGATGGCATGCAGATAAAAAGTTGGTGCATATTGAGTAAAATAAGAAGCTGATGGGTTGATTACAGCTTTGATTAAAAATGCCGGATTAACAGGAGGAACCGTTAAATTTTCATAGTGAAAATATCCTATTGAATCTAATGACAATGTATCAATCAAAGTATAAGACATTGTAGCGTTATTTGCCATATATAACAATACATAACCATCGTTTACATCATAATTACCAGCAGTAACAAATCCATGAATTATATTTCCGGTAGTGTTGGCAATAGAAATAAACTGGCAGCTAGAATCGGTGCATGAAGATCCGCTGTTATTGGAGGTAACAGTAATCAAACATACATGATATCCATTGCTTCCACTGGAAGGTTGTGCAAAAGTATGGGTAACATTTTGACCGGTTGCAGAAGTACCATCTCCGAAACTCCAGTTATATGTTGTTGGATTACTTGAATTAATATTTCCGTTAAAATTATATACTAAATTCTGATGTCCGAATGTAAATGAATTCTGACAG
Source organism: Bacteroidales bacterium (assembly GCA_038204725.1). GTDB lineage: Bacteria > Bacteroidota > Bacteroidia > Bacteroidales > JACABE01 > JACABE01. Next base: position 23,502 of record JBBRCQ010000046.1, read on the forward strand.
CCAGTAGTTGGATTACCAATGGTAACATATACACAATATGTATTCTGACATTCAATGACATTGGCAGAATTTAAAACTTTGATGGTTAAACAAACATTATAACTTGCGGCTACGGGATTATTCAGGTATGTATGTACCGGATGTTGAAGTGTTGAAGTACCACCATCTCCAAAATTCCATAAATAAACAATTTGTAAATTGGGGTAAGATGATGTTGAGCTATTAATAAAATGAATCGTATTAATCGTTGAATTAGAATCTGAATAATAATTAAAATTAGCATGGCAGGTGTTTGTGTTTGTATTAGCAATAGTAACTGATTTACAAGTAGTACTCTGACATTCAATAACTGATGAAGAATTTAATACTTTTATCGTTAAACAAACATTATAGGTAGTTGCAGCAACAGTTGTTGGAAATATGTGGTCAGGATTAACACTTGTTGATGTATAACCATCGCCAAAATTCCACAAATATTGAATTTGCAAATTCTGATAAGTTGTCGTTGAAATATTTGAAAAATAATATTTATGATTATTCAATGAATCCTGATAATAATTAAAATTAGCATGACAGGTATTTGAAGTTGACTGAACATAAACAGAATCATAATATACAGAAGTGCAGTTACTGGCAGTAGTAATAGCTAAACTAATCACAAAAGAACCAATTGCATTATATGTATGTGATGGATTTTGTAAAGTTGAAGTTGCACCATCTCCAAAATTCCATGACCATGATACTGGATTTCCGGTAGAATAATCATGAAAATTATACGTATTTGTGCTTCCACTTGCTAATACATACGAATAGAATGCATTGCAGGTTGTAAGCGTTCCGTTACAAATCATAAAATTTACTACATTTTGAGGGTTGGCATTGGTAAATACTGATGAATGAGGAATACCATTACAATCGTAAGTATGTATATAGAAGTTAAACCCCGGACCTAAAATTGGTACATTTGTAATTGCAAAAGAATAATAACCGTTTGCATTGGTAGTAGTTGTAGCTGCATACATAAATGCATTTACACTATCTGACATGATATAAACAGTATGATTGTTTATTGCAACACCATTTGAGTCTGTAACATATCCGCTGACGAGGAAAGCCGTTTGCGCTTGTATTGAAAACAAACCAAATAAGGCAAAACATAAAAGTAAAATTTTCTTTTTCATGATATTCAATTTTTATTTATTTTAATTTTTATTAAAGAGACTTTAAATCGAAAAAAGGTTGTATGTTGATGAAAATTTTTAAGGTGATAAAATTACATAATAATATAAGTGAGTGCATCTTTTTTTTGAATATTTATTTGATTTTGTACTCATTAAGTTGAATTTATTCTGATTTAACAAAACGGGTAGTTGCAACATTTCCTTTATTGTCTCTCATCAAGACAATGTATAAACCCGGTATGAATAATTCAATGTTTAAATGGAACCTCTTTTCAAAAGCTGAACTACTTATTTTTTGAGAAAACACCAATTGCCCATTTGTATTAAGAATATCCATTGTAAGAACTTCAGATAATAGATTATTAATTGATATCCAGATATTTTGGTTTGCAGGATTAGGATACACTTTCAAATTTTTCAGAAGTTGATGATTGGCAACTTCTTCATCAATAGTAGTTGCAATCTGCAATGTAATATTCTTACTCCAGCTGTTAGTATTCAACATTATGCTTTCAGCCTCTGCAAACGATATTTTGTTGGGATAATAAGTAACTCTATAATTTTGATAAAAATAAACAGACGAGGAAGTGAGTTCTGCACTTATTTTAAAGCTTCCGGTTGATTTTTGATAAAACTGATAAAACCCCAGCGTATCAACCTGACATGAATCAATAAAATTTTGAGCCGTGTCATACAAATAAACAATAGCGTGATCAACCGGTAATAATCCTACAAAAACAGTCCCTCCCAAATTAAATTTTAAGGGTATGGGAGGCGAAAAGCCGGCATTAAGTTTCGCCAGAAACAAATCAGAAATTCCAACAGCATTGTATTGAATTGCTCCAAAATTAGCAGAGGGTTGATTATACGATCCACAGACATAAACTTCATTTGAATCGCTTATTACAAGTTCATTTATTCCACTTGATGAAATTCCTCCTGCACTTATCGCAGCATTATAAGTTCCAAAATGATCAGAACGGGTTATAAAAATATTAGAATTCAATGAAGCAGGATTTCCATACTTATTTAAAACAGTATTGCCTAAAACCAAGCTGTCAGTAACAAATGTACCCGCTATTACGAAACCTGTTCCATTTTTAAATGCATTTAAAGTTTTAATGGTGGCTGGAAAGTTTTCAGCATTAATAGCATTTCCAAATAGATCATATTCTAAAATATAATTTCCTGCATTCAACAATATCGTATCAATGCTCAACAATGAATTACAATAACCTCCAATTACCAATCGATTGTTATTTCTGCAACAGATTGCTGTAAATTCATCATTCGTTGCACACATCGTTTTTTTGAACCATATCAGCATCCCATTTTTATCATATTTTGCAAAATAACCATCATAGAGCAATGCTCCAGTGGATGGATTACTGTTTATCAAAGTATCAGTTGAAGGAAGCACTAAATAATTACCTAAAAACGAAGCGGTAGTGTAAATATTTCCACTCGAATCAATAGTAATATTATTGATTTTATTGATGAATGAATTACCGGTTGTTGTTTTTAACCATATAACATTCCCTTGAAGTACATCAACTTTTGCAATAAATGATGAATGTAAATTATTACCGGAATTAATAATATTACTACTTCCAATTGAAACAGTATCTCCCTGACAATAACCACCCATAATAATAGAATTGGTCTTAGCATCCCATTTTATATCAGCTATTGTATCATATCCCCAGAATTTATTTTTAACAAATAAAACCCATTGCGTAATGCCCTGTGGCGAATATTTTACCAAAAAAGATTTTCCTCCTGTATGTGTATAATTTGTGGCACCATCAAAAGAAATATTTACACTTGAATTATTGTTGCTGATAAATCCTGTTACATAAATATTCCCGTTATTATCAGTGACCAGTTTATTTGAAGAAGTAGCTGCATTGCAAAATGTTTTTTTCGCCCACAGAACCTGACCGTTTTGATTGTATTTTGCAATAAAATAATTAGATGAAAAGCCTGATGAATCATTGTTACTTAAAACTAGGTTATTAGTGCCCAGCGAAATTTGATCGCTTGTAAACGAAGCTGCAACGACTACGTCATTGTTAGCTGTAAGTGCAATAGCGGTTGCTTTTTGAGATTTCAAACCACCTGCAGTTCTTACCCATTCCCAACTCATGTTCACCTGAGAAAATGCTGAACTAATCATTAGCAATACAATTATAAATATGAAACTTATTTTTCGTAGGCTCATTTTAGAATTTACTTAAATTTATAGAACAATCCGGTTTTAACACCCATTAAATAAGGTGAAGAATTATGTATATTGTTGTTGATATCCATTTCATTATAATTTGGTTTAAAATAATACTGAAGCATTGGTTCGATTGAAATTCCCCATCTTTTGTTAATATGATAATCAATTTCAGCGGATAAAACCCCGGCCCAATTGGTTCTTCTAATGGAGGTAATATCAGAATACACTTTTAATACAGAAACATTTTGTATATCGGGTAAAAGGATGGTTTCTTTTTCTGAAATTATAAAAGTACACATTATCCCAGCTTTTAAACTGAGAGAAAATCTTCCATATCCATATTGATAGCCAAACATGAGCGGGATATTCATCAATGAATATTTTTTGGTTGCATTGATCAGTTGCTGGAACAATACAGAATCATTAAAGGTAACAGGATGAGTAATGTATTGAATAATCGCTCCTTGAGGATTGTAAATTACAGAATCCACATAATTATAAGTCCTGAATTGATTTAATTTTTGGTCAGAATTATAATTTAAGTAATCAGAAAACTTGCTGAAATTGACACCTGTTTGAATAAACCAGTGCGAATAATTGTATTTCAATGTAATACCATATTGACCCATCGTTTTATTGTCAGCATAAGCAAACCTGTCAGGATTATAAATTTTACTGATTGTATAATCAGCTCCAATCGTATACATCCCTTTTTTAACGGGTTGATTGGTTGCTTTAAGATGAACTTTCCTAGGATCAATTCCATTTGTTTCAATCGTTATTATATTATTTGCATCTTGATTGGTATCCGATTTCACCTTTGCAGCAGTTGTAATAGTATTTTCATTAAGCGTCTCAGGACTAATTACACGCTGATTATGCTGATCTTTATGAATATCATCCATTGTAACTGTTTGATTCGTATCAGTTAAAACATTTGACACAAGCAAATGATCATTTGCTTTATTATTTTGATTTTGTTGATTTTCAATGACAAGTCGCTTGATGGGTTGGTTTACGGTGCTACCTGGATTTATATTATTTCCGGATTTTATTTCTTCGGCTTCTTTAAGCTCATTTTGAATCGAATTTATTTTTTCCAATTTATCATTCGGTAATTTTATAAATAATGTTTTGTTTTTTAAATTTTTTCCTAAAGAATTTGCATTTCTTTTATCTGAAACATCGGAAGGAGTAGCATTAGACAAAATATTTTGTTTGCTGATTACGTTTTGATTTTCGGTTTGATCATTCACTTTACTTCTGTTAGATGAATTGGATTTTCTATGATTACCAGAAGTATTCATAAATATGAAGAACAAAACAATTGCTGCAATACCAATACCAGCGATATAAAAATAACGAAGATAGTGTTCAAAGATTAATTTTTTATTAATTGAATTCCAAACGCTTAATCCAGCCGAATGTTTGGGAAGTTTCCCCAAATTACCGGAAACATTCTCCAAATCAAGTTCAGTATCTATCCTATCCCATAAATCCAAATCGGGTTGATGAATAGGCAGATTTGACCAATCTTTATTTGTGTCCATTATAGCCATTCGTTTTTAAGTTTTTCTCTCAGTATTTTTTTTGCATTAAACAGTTGCGATTTAGAAGTTCCTTCTGATATATTGAGCATTTCAGCAATTTCGCGATGTTTATACCCTTCAATTTCAGCGAGAATAAAAATTGTCCGGTAGCCATCAGACAATGAAAGTATCACTTTTTCAAGAATTTTACCATCGATGTCATGGGCGTTGAAATCATGTGTATCGTGTTTTTCCTGCTGATAGGTTTCAAATATTTTTAGGCTTTTTAAGTGCCTGATAGCTATTCTTATGACTATGGTTTTAATCCAAGCACCTAAAGTTGATTGTTTTTTGAATTGTTCAATTTTCTGGAAAACTTGCATAAATGCATCCTGTAGCACATCATTGGCTTCATCACGATCGTTGAGTATACGGTACGCCAAAGTAAACATTGCATCGCAATATTTATAATAGAGCTTTTTTTGTATGAGACGATCTTTTTTAATACATCCTTCAAGCAATTCAAGTTCTTCTATCGTTAAATCATAAACCGAATCCACACTTACTTCCAAATCCAATTATTTTATACTAAAGAGACACAAAGATAATAAAAGGTTGTATGTTTAAATAATAATTTAGTGAGTGAGTGAGTGAGTGAGAGAGAGAGAGAGCGAGAGAGAGAGAGAGAGAGAGAGAGTGCGAGAGAGAGAGTAAGCGAGTAAGCGAGTAAGCGATTAGGGAGTATTCAGAAAAGTGTGTCATTTTATATTCAACTTGTTTTGAGTTTTTTAGAATATGGACATTTCATTTGTTTTTTACAGCATTAAAATTGTTAGCGATTGATAAAGATCAGTAATAATTATTGTCTATCCTTCATTGATTGTTTAATGATTTGTTTCAATTCTTCTGGTATTTCCATAAATTGCATAGCAGGAACATTTGCTCCGCCTGTATTGCCCAAGGGAATTTTATCTAAAAAAGATAGTATTCCCCCAAAAAATAAGCGCGGTAATTGTCCTGTGATTTCGTGGATGTTTTTGGTTTTGATACTAAATACAAGCATTTTCCAATGCACTAAAGAATGATGATAAGGATAAGGCTGACCTAAAATGTGGGCTCTTTCTAAATGTTGCCAGCTTTGCTGTAAATTGTTTTGTCCGAAAGCAGTTCGAGCATTCTGTAATTCTTTTTTGAAGAATGGTTTTAATGGCGAGGGCATTTTTGTATTCAGCTTCATAATATGTAGTTTTAATTATAATTTCAGGAGTGTGTGTTATAGTGTAATTCCAACATTCCCTTTTTTGTGACCTTTTTCCACATAGGTGTGTGCTTCTACCATCTGCTCTAAGGGATAGATTTTATCTATTACTGGTTTCAGTTTACCGGCTTCAATAAGTTTTTTCAGGAAATTAATAGCTTCTGCATTATGATTAATTAAACCTGTTATTACTTTTCTGCTGCTTGTAATTGAAGTCCAATAACCCCGAAGCATCTCTGACATTCCGGCAGAACTTAAAATCAGCAGACCGTTTTTATTCAGCAACTTTAAACTACTCGAATACGAAATTTTATTTACAGTGTCAAAAACTATATCATACGTTTCAGCGTTTGCGGTAAAAACTTCTTTGGTATAATCTATTACGTGGTCTGCTCCCAGGGATTTTACCAAATCAATATTTGTGGTGCTGCAAACTCCCGTAACAATTGCCCCAAAATATTTTGCAAGCTGAATAGCCGTGCTGCCAACGGCTCCCGAAGCTCCGTTAATAAGCACTTTTTGCCCGGGCTTAACAGTTGCTTTTCTAATAAAATGCAATGCAGTAGTTCCGCCAAACGGAATAACTGCCGCTTCAGTATGTGTAATATTAATGGGTTTTATAGCAAGCGTTCCATTTTCGGGTAAGCATATATATCCTGCATAAGCACCAAATCGCATATCGGTGTGACCAAAGACTTCGTCACCAGACTTGAAAAGCTTAACATCTTTACCAACGCTTTCAACTATGCCAGAAAAAACGCTGCCGAGTATATTTATTTTGGGTTTCAACAGACCGAAAAACAGTCTAACTCCAAAAGGTTCGGCTTTGCGAAGCCGCCAATCACCCGAATTGACTGCTGTAGATTTAACTATTAACAGAATTTCATTGTCTTTTGGAAAAGGTTTTTCTACTTCTTTAAGTTGAAGAACTTCCGGTGGTCCGTAATGGGTGTAAATTAATGCTTTCATAAGATAAATGAGATTTGTTTAGTGAATAAAGTACCAGATGATACATAGTTATTTATTTTCAGTGGCTATGATGGCTATGAGTTGGAGGCTTTTCCTCATAAGGTTTACTGCCATCAATTACTTCGAAAGTAGCCATCATTCCTGCTGCATGATGTTCGAGTATGTGACAATGATACATCCATGTTCCCGGTCGATTATCGGGCATCCATGCAATTTTTATTTTGCTAGTGGGTGGTAAATTTACAGTATCTCTCCATGCCATGTATTCAGGTGTTTTACCATTTATATCGATTACCTGGAAAAAAAAGCCATGTAGATGAAACGGATGATCCATCATACTGGTATTTGATAATTCCCAAATCTGCAGATCACCAACTTTTACTGGTTTGTCATTAACATGAACAGCATCGTTTATAAAAAAGTCTTCACCGTTTTTGAGACTTGCACTTTCAGAAAGTTTTACTTTTCTTGTAATTTCAGCATTTTGATTTGCTAATGGTTCAATCTTTCTTAATGATTCTGGAATAACGGCAATTGAAGCTTTTATTTCTCCAACAATTACTGTAGCAAATTTTTGAAGTTTTTCTTTGAGAAAAGTGCCTCTTTTATAGGGCAATGATTCTATCGGGAATGTTTCCCCTTCTTTAAAAGGTCCCACTGCAATATCTATTCTCGATGCTGGAATTATTAAAATTTCAGATACTGTTTGAGGATGTTCCAACAATCCACCATCAATACCAATAATTTTAAACTCTTTTCCACCAAAAGAAAGCACATAGTATCCTGCGCTTGATGAATTTATAAAACGCCATCTTTCTATCTGACCAGCATGTATATCTATCCTTGAATTTTCTTTGCCATTTATCAACAGTGTGGCACCCTGACGACCATCATGCCTTTCAATGATGCGGGGAACAAACCACCCTGGTTTTTTATATTTATTATCTTCATCCAGCTTCATGTCATCAATCATCAATACTTTTTCGCCATCAGTAACAGTATCTGTTAATTCTTCAACTATTAACGCACCGTACATTCCTTTTTCCAATTGTACTGTTTCATTGAAATGCGAATGATACCAATATGTTCCGGCATCAGGTACAATAAAACGATACTCAAAAATTTCACCAGGTTCAACAGGTTTTTGAGAAGCACCAGTGCCATCCATTGAAGCAGGAATACGCAATCCATGCCAATGAATCATTGTTGGTTCTTTAAGATTATTTGCAAAGTGAATAACAAGAGTATCTCCCACGTTTCCTTTTAATACCGGACCTGGAAGCTGTTTATTAAAGCCCCATACTTCAATTGTTTTGCCTGGAGCTATTTCCCAGCTAAATTCACTCGCTTCAAGATTATATTCTATAACTTTAGTTTGCTTTTCCATTTTGTTTATTTTTTTTAAATGATTTAATTTTTATTTTTTTGCAGAATTATTTCATTTTAATAGGATTTCAATCCCTAATTCTAATGAAAGGTTTACCATATTATCACTTAATGACCAGATATCAGAACTTATAAATGGATATGGATAAAGAGGAATATACATACGGTAACTGAAAAAATGCTTTTTTCTACCTATCTTTAAATTGTACAATAGACCAACATCCGGACTAACAGAACTCACCGAAGCTGATACATTCTCAAAATCAGGATTTTCTAAGGTCTCTTTGTAAGCATCATATCTTATCCCAACTAAGAAGAAAATGTATGAGTTATATATAATCTATGTGTTAGTATTTCAACTACTAATAATTCACATAATTTGTTCTTTATAATTTTCTAAATTGGATTAACAATTTTGTTTTTTTTTAGTTCATTTACAAATGTATACCCATTAATTACAATAACACTTAGTGTAATTATTTGTGCCTTTAACAGATCTGTTGATTTTTATATATAGATTCAAAGAGACAGCTGAATGTACTCTATCATTGATTTAGATTTGAACAGACAGAATTATAGAAAACCGGGAGGAGTTGACTCATTGTATGGATTTGTTTATGTGAAATTTTTAATAAACAATTAATATTTGTCCTGATAAAAAATCGAGAGGACAGTGAGCGATTAATTCGCTCACTGTCCTCTCAAACCAACTTACGTACCGTTCGGTATACTGCGGTTTCTTAATTTACACACGAACGGAGCGATAATAAGTCGAGGAAACAATTACCCTGACTGTCGTAGCGATTCGTTACTTATTGAGGTTGAAATAATTGGACTCTTGGTTGTTTGCCAGTAGCTTTTCCTCGTATTTGAAAACAAAATGGATTGAAAACGGGATATTCCGAGTTTCATCAGATTCTTAAATCTTGTCCTGACTCGTTTCCATTTTTTCCATATCACCATCCGCAATCTCCTGCGATACCATTCATCAGTACTTTTTAACAAACCTTTCATGTCTGCTAATTTAAAGGAGTATATCCAACCTGTGATATATTGACGGAGTACTACTTTTCGTTTTTCATTTTCCCATCCATTGTTTCTTGAAATGATTGTTTTGATTTTCTCTTTCATCAACCGTGTCGCTTACATGTTATTTTGACACGTAAGAGATCTCCCGAGGTAAGACGAGTAACCTTCTTCCTATATATCAGCATCATTAACACTGTTGTATTCGCTCAGTTTATTGGATTTCGTTTTGTTTAGCAAACTTGTCCTACAACTTGTGCCTGATGATGTTCGTATTCCTCCGACCGGAAATTTGTCGCCGGACTTCGGGATATATCACAATGGACACCCTTGTCTTAAGCTAATGGTTGGCAACTGATAGCCCCCATAACGGAATTGCACCGTCAAATATACTCGCCATGCTCGGCACACTATTATATGGCTTCCTGCCTACCAATAGGCAAGAAGCCAAATAATATAAGTTTTTAGACTGGACTCATCTAAATATCTACTGATTTAAATGAATTTAAAATTTTCTTTAGCCGTAGTTTTTTCGCAATAGCGACATTGCAATTTCATGGCAACTTTATCAATAACAGTAAAATAAGTCGGTATATTTTCGTGATTGGTAACACAGTTAGGATTGATACATTTAATAAATTTTTCAACC